>CACHVP010000042.1:0-2039 GCA_902583355.1 uncultured Pelagibacteraceae bacterium | reverse complement strand
ATACTTACATTTAAAAGTATATTCATCTCAGATGTTCATCTAGGAACAGTTGGTTGCCAAGCAAATAAACTCTTAGAATTTTATAAACACACAAGATCAGAAAATCTTTATTTGGTGGGAGACATCTTCGATATTTGGGCTCTCAAAAAAAGTTTTTTTTGGCCACAAGAACACAATGATGTCATTCAAAAAACTCTTAGAAAGGCAAGACACGGTACAAAAGTAAAATATATTACAGGAAACCACGATGAGATTTTTAGAAAGTTTGTTCCAATAAATTTTGGTGATGTTGAGTTAATAAACAAATGTATACATGAAACAGTTGATAAAAAAAAATATGTGGTAATTCATGGAGACCAGTGGGATGGTGTTATGAAATATGCACCCTGGTTATCTAAAGTGGGTGCCATCGCTTATAATTTCTTATTAAGATTAAATAATTTAGTAAATTTTATTAGAAACATTTTTGGCAAGGAGAAGTGGTCGCTTGCAAAATTTTTAAAAAATAAAGTAAAGAATGCAGTTAAATATATAGGTGATTATGAAAAAACTGTATCAAGCTACGGTAAAAAGAAAAATGTCGACGGAATTATTTGTGGACATATTCATAAAGCTTCAAATCAAAATTTTGATGGAGTGAACTATTTAAATTGTGGTGATTGGGTAGAGAACTGCACTGCTCTTGTAGAGCATCTAGATGGAAAAATGGAAATTATTAAGTGGGATGAAATTAGACAAGAAATAGTAAATTACAGAACTCAGCTTAAAGAGGTAGTTTAACATTTATGAGAATATTAATTGTTACGGATGCTTGTCCGGAACATGTTTTAAATGGTGTGACCAGATCTTATTCAAGATTAGAAATTGAATTAAAAAAAATGGGTCACAAAGTTAGCTACATTAAACCTACTCAATTTTTCACAGTTCCAATGCCCAAATATAATGAAATCAAATTAGCCATAAATGTATGGAAGGTTGGTAAATTAATTAAAAAAGAAATGATCGAAGCACAAAATAATAATGAACAGTTTAGAATACATATTGCTACAGAGGGACCTATAGGACTATCAGCTAGAAGATATTTAGGTAGAAATAAGATAAAATTTACTACAAGTTTTCACACTAGATTTGATAAATATCTAAAATTATATCTCCCTATAATACCCGAAAAAATATCCCAAAAATTTTTAAGTAACTTTCACAACAAAGCTGAAAGGGTATTAGTCACTACAGAGTCGATGAAAAAAGAATTAAGCGATATAGGGGTAATTAATGACAAAATGGTTGTTTGGACAAGAGGGGCAGATCATTTAGGAGAACCAAAGAAAATGACATTAAATTACAACAAACCAATTTTTGTTTATGTAGGAAGGATCGCATTGGAAAAAAATATTAAAGATTTTTTAGACCTTGATTTACCAGGTAAAAAAATATTAGTTGGTACAGGCCCCCATTTAAAAAAACTCACAAAAGAGTATCCCGATGCTAAGTTTGTTGGTCAAAAAACGAACGGTGAATTAGCTTCTTATTTTGCATCAGCTGACGTTTTTGTTTTTCCATCAAAAACGGAAACATTTGGAATTGTATGTATAGAGTCTTTGATGGCAGGAACACCCGTAGCAGGTTACGCTGATTGCCCAGGTACAATGGATATTTTTAAATTAGCTAATGGAAAATCAATTGGTTGTCTTGATAAAGATTTAAAAAAAGCGGCTTTGACAGCTTTAAAAGCAGATAGAGACAACTGTAAAGAATTTGCTAAACAATTTACTTGGAAGAGATGTGCAGAGATATTTATCAATAACACTGCAGTAAACTAGGACATATCTCCCCTTTAAATTAACCTTACTTCAACTATAATTAATTAATGGATTTACTATTTATATTAATAGGCGCAGGTCTTGCTATATTTGTTATATTCGTATCTTTTAAAAGCATCGGAGCAGGTATAGCCGCAAAATCAGAAATAAATAGACAAAAAGACAAACTAAAATCAGGTGATAAAGAAGAGGGGATAGAAGACATCACCAATGAAAATA
>CACHVP010000041.1:0-2169 GCA_902583355.1 uncultured Pelagibacteraceae bacterium | reverse complement strand
TTATATTCAGCATGTGGTCTACCATTTAACGAAGTATAACCAGAAGAAATTATTGCACCATTTTTTTCAACTACACATCCAACTGATGGATTATCAGACGTTGATCCTAAATTTATTTTAGCTTGTTCGAAAGCAAGGAACAAAAAATGCAAATGTTTGGATTGAAAATTATTTTTTTGAATCTCCATCTAATTCCTCAATATATTCACCAAATTCTCCCACTTCTTTAAAATTTGTGTATACTGAAGCAAATCTTACATATGCGATTTTGTCTAGTTCTTTTAATGTCTCCATGACTTTTTTTCCAATTACACTTGATTGAATTTCAGATTGCCCCATTTCTTCAAGGTCTCTTGAAATTCTCGAAACAACTTTTTCAATAGTATCGGGATCTATTGGTCTTTTTTTTAAAGCAGTAAATAGTGATTTTGCTAACTTTTCTCTATCAAAAGGAGCTCTTCTTCCATTTTTTTTAAGAACAGTTAGTTCTCTAAATTGAACTCTTTCGAAAGTTGTGAACCTCATTCCTCCATTGCAAGTACAGAATCTTCTTCTACGAATAGCGGTACCATCTTCAGTAGGTCTGGAGTCTACAAAAGGGACAGAGCATAGATTATTTTTTGAACAAGTGATTGTATATAGGAAATTTGGAACAAAGTTCAATCACTTCTTTTCTAACCTCAGACTCGGTTTTGCTATTATCATCTGGGCTTTTAGCTAAGCCTTTAATTACTTTGGTTATTAGTTCTCCAACTTTTTTAAATTCATTTAATCCGAATCCCCTGGTTGTTGCTGCCTGAGATCCCAGCCTTATACCTGATGTTATGGTCATTTTTTCTGTATCAAAAGGAATACCATTTTTGTTACAAGTTAAATTTGCTTTGCCTAAACTAATTTCAGCTGCCTTGCCTGTTACTTTAAAAGGCCTAAGATCTACAAGCATCAAATGTGTATCGGTTCCGCCTGAAAAAATTTTAAAACCATTATTTTTAAGTGTTTCTGATAAAATTTTTGCATTGGCAAGAACAGATTTTATATAATCTCTGAAACTAGGTTGTAATGCTTCATGAAAAGCAGCCGCCTTTGCAGCAATAACATGCATTAATGGTCCGCCTTGATAACCAGGAAAAACAGCAGAATTAAATTTTTTAATTAAATCTTCTCTATTTGTTAAAATAATACCACCTCTTCCTCCTCTTAAAACTTTATGAGTTGTTGATGTAACAACATCTGCATACTCAATTGGGTTTGGGTAGCCTCTGCCAGCAACCAAACCAGAAAAATGAGCCATATCAACCATCAGATATGCTTTGATACTGTCAGCAATTTCTCTAAACTTTTTAAAATCTATTACTCTTGAATATGCGCTGCCACCAGCAATTAATAATTTTGGTTTGTGTTCTAAAGCTAATCTTTTAATTTGATCATAATCTATAAGACCTGTTTGTTTATCAACTTCATAATGAAAAGCTTTAAGCCACTTCCCGGATAAAGAAACTTTTGCACCATGGGTTAAATGTCCACCTGAGTTTAGACTCATACCAAGTATTGTGTCTCCGGGATTTAATAAAGCTAGATATACAGCTCCGTTCGCTTGAGCGCCTGAATGGGGCTGTACATTTGCATATTTGCTATTAAATAATTTTTTAACTCTTTCTAAAGCTAACTCTTCTGCTTTATCTACAAATTCACATCCACCATAGTATCTCTTTCCAGGGTAACCTTCTGCGTATTTATTTGTTAAAATTGATCCTTGGGCATCTAGAACTGCTTTTGAAACAATATTTTCTGATGCAATAAGTTCTATATGCTCTTGTTGTCTTTTAAGTTCAAGTTTTATTGAATTATATAAATCTGGATCCCTAAATGATAAATCTTTATCAAAGTAATCTTGATAACTTCCGTTTATATCGCTCTTGATTTTTGACATAATAAATAAACTTTTTATACTTTTTTTACTCTTCTTAAATGTCTGCCACCCTCAAATTTGGTACTAAGAAAAATATTAACTAATTTTAAAGCAGTCGATTTTTTAATTAATCTTGATCCTAATGCAAGTATATTAGCATTATTATGCTTTCTAGACAAACTAGTAGAGGCCTTATTATAGCAAACTGCAGCTCTTATTTTTTTGAATTTATTAGCAGACATGGCCATTCCTGTGCCTGA
>CACHVP010000040.1:0-2306 GCA_902583355.1 uncultured Pelagibacteraceae bacterium | reverse complement strand
GGTTATTTTTACGAACCAACTATAATTGATAATGTAAAAGATAACTTTACTGTTATGACTGAAGAACCTTTCGGACCAATTACAGCTATAACAACTTTTAAAAATTTTGATGAGGTAATTAAGAGAGCAAATAAACACGATTGTGGTTTGGCAGGTTATGTTTGCACAAACTCAATGGAGAAAGCATTTAAAGCTTCAGAACAATTAGAAACTGGTGTAGTCGCTGTAAACACTCCGGTTGTTGCTACTGCCGAAACCCCTTTTGGAGGCATTAAACAAACTGGGTATGGTCGTGAAGGCGGAACTGTTGGAATAAAAGATTATTTAAACATCAAATATACTCATCTAGGCCTTTCTGGTTAGTAAATGCGTAAAAACAAACTTAAAAAAATTTTTTCAGAAGGTAAAGCTGTAATAAATGGATGGCTTCAAATACCAAACTCTTTTTCTGCCGAGGTAATGGCAAATCAAGGATGGGATTCACTTACTATTGATATGCAGCACGGTGTTGTTGATTATCCCAACGCTCTACAAATGCTGCAGGCAATATCAACCACAGATACCGTACCGATGGCAAGAGTAAATTGGAATGAGCCAGGACAAATAATGAAAATTTTAGATGCCGGATCATACGGTGTTATTTGTCCAATGGTTAGTAATAGAAAACAATCAGAAAATTTTGTAAAGGCATGCTTATATCCTCCTAAAGGTTATAGGAGTTTTGGACCAATTAGAGGTCTTATATACGGAGGCTCTGATTATGGGAAATATGCAAACGATGAAATTTTAAAATTTGCTATGATTGAAACAACAGAAGCTTTAGATAATTTAGACCCTATTATGTCTACACCTGGTTTAAACGGTATTTATATTGGACCCGCTGATTTAAGTCTTGCAATCGGTGAAGAACCTGGTTTTGACAATCCTGAAGGAAGCAAAGTGTATGATGTAATTATGAAAATATTAGAAATAGCAAAAAAAAATAAAATTGTTGCTGGAATTCACAATATGAAAGCTGATTATGCAGAAAAAATGATCAAAAAGGGTTTTCAATTTGTTACAATTGGATCTGATCAAAGATTTATGTCTTCAGGCGGGAAAGAAGCGGTAAGTCACTTTAAAAAAATTAAAACTAAAGAAAGTAAAGCTTATTAATATATTTAATGAGTAAATCTAAATACACCGCAGCGATATTATTACCCTATAAAGAAATTTATTCTTCAAATTTTTCAGGCGCAGCATCTATTTGGGTTAAAGACTATTTAAAAAAATCTTCATTAAAAAAAAAAACTCTTGTATATGGATATCTAGATAAAAAATTAAAACCATTAACTGACAACTTTAGAAACCTACTAATAAAAAGAACTATTTTTTCAAAAAGCAAAAAATATGCTGAAAACTTTTTAAGCGAATGTAAAAAAAGAAATTTTGATATTATTGAAATTCATAATCGTGCAGAAACATTGAATTATTTAATTGATAACAATGTACAATCAAAATTAATTTTTGTTTTTCATAACAATCCACAGGAAATTAGAGGCTCTAAACTTGTAAAACAAAGATTAAATATTTTAGAAAAAACAGATAAAATTTTTTTTGTTAGTAAATGGACATTAGATAAATTCTTTGAGGGACTACCATTTAAATCAAGAAATAATTGTGAAATAATATATCCTTCAATTGAACCTATTAAAGTTTTTAATAAAAATAAAAAAAAACAAATTATTTTTGCGGGAAAACTTAATTCATCAAAAGGATATGATTTATTTGGGAATACTGTTATTAAAATACTAAATAATCACAAAGATTGGAATGCTGTTGTTGTAGGTAACGAGCCAAGAGAAAAATTCAGTTTTAAACATCCAAGATTAAAAATATATCCATGGTTACCACATAAATCTGTACTTAAATTATATGATGAATCATCAATTTCTGTAGTTCCGTCAAAATGGGAAGAGCCATTTGGTCGAACAGCTATGGAATCCGCCGCATACGGCTGCGCAACAATTACTAGTAATAGGGGAGGATTGCCTGAAACTTTTAATAATCATGATCTTACGATTGATAATCTAACAGTTAAAGATTTAATGAAGGCAATATCCAGTCTTATAAAAAATAAAAAAAAACTTGTATCAATACAAAGAAAAAACTTTTCTAACGTAGTTCACAAACTTGATGATCAAGTCAACTTTATTGACTCTATTAAGTTCAACTTAAATAAAAAATTCAATACTTTAAAAAATTTAGGTCCAAAAATACTACATATTTCAAATTTTAATGAAAAAAATAATCATAGACTGTTTAAT
>CACHVP010000039.1:0-2837 GCA_902583355.1 uncultured Pelagibacteraceae bacterium | reverse complement strand
CACAAGCTTGGGAAGGACGTTTTGCTCAATAATAATGTATTAGTGGTTAAATTCGACAAATATGGAATTCTAGAAGAAAAACTATTTTATGATAAAGAAAAAATGAATAAGCATCAATTCTCTGATGAAGTTACAGATAATGTCGTTAAAAAAGGAAGTTTTTTGAATTCTTTCTTATCAAGTTTAAGAAAAAAAATGTATGCCAATTCACCACAAAACAAAAAAAGGAAATAAGAAGTTTTATTCTTAATGCGAAATTACTGCCAACAATAGTAATGCAACAATATTGGTTATTTTAATCATGGGATTGACTGCTGGACCTGCTGTATCTTTGTATGGATCCCCAACAGTATCTCCAGTAACTGCTGCTTTGTGTGACTCGGAACCTTTTCCGCCGTAATTACCGTCCTCAATATATTTTTTTGCATTATCCCAGGCTCCTCCTCCTGCAGTCATAGAAATAGCTACGAATAAACCTGTAACTATTACTCCTAATAACATAGCGCCAACAGATGATAATGCAGCCTCCATACCTCCAATAAAATAAATAACAAAATATAAGATTATTGGTGAAAGAACAGGAAGTAAAGAAGGCACAATCATTTCTTTTATTGCTGCTCTAGTTAATAAGTCAACTAGTCTTCCATAATCTGGTTTTCTTTTACCTTTCATAATTCCGGGAATTTTTTTAAACTGTCTTCTAACCTCTATAACAACAGCTCCACCAGCTCTACCAACAGCTTGCATTCCCATTGATCCAAACAAGTAAGGCAACATTCCTCCAACTAATAATCCAATAACTACGAATGGGTTTGATAAATCAAAACTAACATTGATACCTTCTAATGCTGATCCTGAAACTGTAGAGAAAAATTTTATATCTTCAGTGTAAGCAGCAAAAAGAACTAAAGCGCCTAACCCTGCTGAACCAATTGCGTATCCTTTAGTTACAGCTTTAGTTGTATTGCCAACAGCATCAAGTGCATCTGTAGTTTTTCTAACATTCTTAGGTAATTTAGACATTTCTGCGATACCACCAGCGTTATCAGTTACAGGGCCATAAGCGTCCAAAGCAACAACCATACCTGTTAGAGCTAACATTGCTGTAACAGCTATTGCTATTCCAAATAATCCCGCTAATTCATTTGTAATAATTATTCCTGCAACTATAATTAAAGCTGGTAAAGCAGTAGCCTCCATAGAAACAGCTAATCCCTGTATAACATTTGTGCCGTGTCCTGTAGTTGATGATTTGGCTACACTTCTAACTGGTCTATAATTGGTACCTGTATAATATTCTGTAACCCATATAATTAATCCTGTTACGGCTAAACCAATTACACCACAATAATATAAATCAAAACCACTAAAATTTTTGTCATTTACAGTAAATGTATTTTCCAAACCGATAATATTTGAGGTAATAGGATAAAGTAATATTAAAGAAATTATTGCTGTAACAATAAATCCCTTATAGAGAGCACCCATAATATTTTTACTTTTTCCAAGCTTTACAAAAAAAGTTCCAATAATAGATGCAATGATACACCCCCCTCCAATGGCTAATGGATAAATCATCATACTAGCATTGGTCGGGAAAAATATTGAGGCAAGAACCATTGTAGCAACTATGGTTACGGCATAAGTTTCAAATAAATCTGCTGCCATACCTGCACAATCTCCCACGTTATCGCCAACATTGTCAGCTATTACAGCGGGATTTCTAGGATCATCTTCTGGTATTCCTGCTTCAACTTTTCCAACTAAATCAGCTCCAACATCAGCACCTTTTGTAAAAATTCCACCACCTAGTCTAGCAAAAATAGAAATTAATGATGCACCAAAACCTAAAGCTATTAATGCATTTATCAATTCTCTGCTATCAACATTGAAAGATATCAAAGCCCAATAATAAATTGAAATAGCTAATAAAGCTAAACCAGCAACTAATAATCCAGTTATAGCTCCAGATTTGAAAGCCATGGTTAAACCTTTTTGCAAACTAGTTCTGGATGCTTCCGCTGTTCTAACGTTTGCTTGAACTGAAATTAACATTCCAACATAACCAGCAACGCCTGATAACAAAGCTCCAATAAAATAACCAAGACCTACAAGTAAACTAAAAAAATAACTTATAATCACTAAAACTATCAGGCCAACAATCGCTATTGTTTTATATTGTCTATTTAAATATGCTTTAGCTCCAATTTGAATAGCCTGAGCAATTTCTTGCATTTTACTATTGCCAGGATTAGATGAAATAATTTGTTTACTCAAAAAGTAGCTGTAAATCACAGCAACTATTCCAACAAGTATTATTAAATATAAATTTTCCAATGATAATTCTCCTAAAAGATTCTAAAAAACAGATAATTGCCAAAAAAAAGAATAAAAGGCAAGAAATTATTCATTATCTTTTCTAACATTTTTAGAAACCTTGTCCAAAATAGCGTTTAGATAGCTTTTATGGGCAGTTTCTAAAAAAAAGTCTGAAATTTTTACGTATTCACTAACTATGACATTTATTGGTGTTTTGTGGGAAAACATAAGCTCAAATGTTGCAGAAAGGATCATGAGCTTTAAAATTAAGTCAGTTCTGAAGGGATTAAATTCATCCTTTAAAATCATATTGAGATTTTCAAGCAAAAGTTCTTCTCTTTCGATAGTGCCCGATACTGTATCTTTAATAAATTTTTTATATCTATGTTTGGGATATACTAAATCAGAGTCTTTATTCAAAAAATAAGAATATAATTTTTGTATAATAATTATTCTAGGATTATTATTTAAATTATTATCGGACATTAGTTCTCTATTTTAAGAACTTGATATACGGC
>CACHVP010000038.1:0-3046 GCA_902583355.1 uncultured Pelagibacteraceae bacterium | reverse complement strand
TAAAAAATTACCTCTGTTTGCTGGGGCTTTTGGAATTTTCGGACATGGAAATGTGGCTTGTCTTGGGCAGGCTTTAGAAGAGAATAAAAATGAACTTCCTACCTGGAGAGGTCATCATGAACAAAATATGGCGCTTACAGGTATTGCTTATGCTAGAGCAAAAAGAAGAAAACAAATTTTTGTAGCAACAAGTTCTGTTGGTCCTGGATCTACTAATTTATTAACAGCAGCAGCAGTAGCAATGAGCAATCGACTACCTATATTATTTTTACCGGGTGATACTTATGCAAATAGAATGCCTGATCCAGTATTGCAACAAGTTGAACACTTTAACAATCCTAATATTACTCAAAATGATGCTTTTAAATATGTAACTAGATATTTTGATAGAATAACTAGACCTGAACAAATTTTACAAACTTTACCGCAAGCTATTCAAACTATGATTGATCCTGCAGATTGCGGACCTGCGTGCATTTCTTTATCTCAAGATGTACAAGGTGAAGTTTTTGATTATCCAGAAGAATTTTTTAAAGAAAAAGTTCATACAATAAGAAGACCAAGGCCAGATGATTATCAAATAAAGCAAGCTGTTGAGATAATTAAAAAATCTAAAAATCCAATTATTATTTCGGGTGGAGGCGTCTTTTATTCTGATGCAATGAAAGAATTAAGTGAATTTGCAAAAAAACATAATATTCCAACTGCGCAGACTGTAATGGGCTATTCAACTATGAAAAAAGATGACCCATACTTTTTAGGAGCTATTGGTGGTTTTGGAGGCAAGGCAACAAATAATTTTATGAAAAAAACGGATTTAGCAATAGCTGTTGGAACTAAATTGGCTGACTTTACAACTGGATCTTGGTCGAATTTTGAAAATCCAAATTTTAAATTAGTATCAATAAATGTTTCCAGATTTGATGCAAATAAACACATGGCAGAATCAGTTGTTGGTGATGCGAAAGTTTCACTTCTGGATATTTCAAATGCTTTAGGTAATTGGAAGGCACCAGATGACTGGTATAAAAAATCTAGAGAAGCTTTAAATTCTTGGAATAATTATTTAGATAAGGAAAGTGGTCCTACAAATCAAAAATTGCCATCTTATGCTCATGTAGCTGGAGCAATTTATAGAAAATCAGATCCATCTGACATTGCCGTGACAGCAGCAGGCGGTTTAGTTGGCGAAGTTCTTCAAGTATGGCGACCAAGAGAACTAAACACTCATGAAACTGAATGGGGCTTTAGCTGTATGAGTTATGAAATTTCAGGAGCGTTAGGTATTAAAATGGCAAACCCTCAAAAGGAAGTAATTGCATTTGTAGGTGATGGTTCTTATCTTTTATATAATTCTGATATTTATAGTTCTGTGATTACAAATCATAAATTAATTATAGTTGTTTGTGACAATGGAGGTCATGCTGTTATTAACCGTTTGCAGCTGTATAAAGGTGGTAAAGAATTTAATTGTTTATTTGAAAGCTCCAAAGTTGATAATTTGAAAAATATTGATTTTGCTAAACATGCTGAAAGCTTAGGAGCAACTGGTGAAAATGTAAGTTCTGTAAGTGATCTTGAGGCTGCTTTTGTAAGGGCAAAAAAATCTAAGTCAACTTACGTAATTTCTATTAAAACTGACGGTTACCAATGGTTAGAAGGATCAGCTTATTGGGAAAGCCCTACATTGCAAAAAACCTCAACAAAAGAAAATGAAAAAGCGCTAAAAGAACATCTTGAAGGTAAGTCTAAACAAAGACAAGGTGTTTAACCTAAATGCAAAAAGTATTCAAAGTCGGTCTTATTGGTTGTGGCCATATAGCCGAAACTTATTTCAAAGGTCACAAATACTTTAATAATTTTAGAATTATCAAATGCGCCGATATCAAACATTCTGCTGCAAAAAAATGTGCATCTCTTTATAAAATAAAGGCAGTAAGTGTTAAAGATATTCTTAAAGATAAAGAAATTGAAATTATATTAAACCTTACAATACCAAAAGCACATTTTGAAGTATCAAAGAAAGCACTTTTGAATAATAAACATGTTTATACAGAAAAACCAATGGCAATTGATGTTGAACATGGAAAAGAATTAGTAAAAATCGCTAAAAGAAAAAAATTATATATTGGTAATGCTCCAGATACTTTTCTTGGCGGGGGAAATCAAAAATCAAAAGAATTAATAGAAAAAAATCAAATTGGTAAAATCAACTTAGGAAATATTATTTTTGCTTATCCTGGTGTTCAATCTTATCATCCAAATCCAGAACCATGGTTTGCAAAAAAGGAAGGTGGTCCAGTTATTGATATGGGTCCATATTATTTAACAGCATTGGTTAATTTACTTGGTCCTGCAAAACAAGTGTGGGGAAGTTTGATGTGGAATAAAAAAAGAAGAATAATTGGTATTGGCCCTAGAAAAGGTAAATCTATCAAAGTACTTTGTCCAACTACTTATCTTGGAACAATATTTTTTAAAAATAAAACAATAATAAGATTTACCCTTTCATTTGATGTTATTGCACATCATAGGAACCATATTGAATTGTACGGAGATAAAGGATCTATTCTAGTACCTGATCCAAATATGTTTGGTGGATCTGTTTATACATGTAAAAAGCTAGGTGGTGATTGGAAGGAATATAAAACAAATAAAATGCCGCTAGGAAAAATAAATATTCGCCAAAAAAGTCTAAGGGCAAACGAAGCACCAATAAATGCAAATTATAGAGGAGTTGGTTTAGCAGAGATGGCGTATTGTATTAAGAATAAAAAAAAACATAGATGTAATGGTGAACTTTCGCTCCACGTACTAGACATAATTAAATCAATAATGTACGCAGCAAAAATAGGTAAACGAGTAAATATAAAAACGTCTTGTCAAATACCAAAATTATTTTCAAGCAAAGAAGTCAATAAAATATTGAAATAAAACAGTCTAAATACGATATCTTTTTTTATTATTATCAAATAAAAAGATTTTATTCTTTGAAAATGAAATTTGTTTAAGATTTTGTGAAATATTATCAGATGTCTTAATTCTT
>CACHVP010000037.1:0-3056 GCA_902583355.1 uncultured Pelagibacteraceae bacterium | reverse complement strand
CAAAAATAGATAAACCGGCTATTGAAATCTATAACTCTCTTAGAGTGTTAAACCCCTCACCTTTTATGTTTCTTTTTAATTATAAAGATTTTCAAATTTTAGGCAGTAGTCCTGAAATTTTAGTAAGATTATTAAAAAAAGATGTAACAATTAGACCTATTGCTGGCACACGCCCAAGAGGAAAAAATAATAAAGAGGATATTAAATTTACCAAAGAATTACTTAAAGATCCTAAAGAACTTGCAGAGCATTTAATGCTATTAGATCTTGGAAGAAATGATGTTGGAAAAGTTTCAAAAACTAATAGCGTAAAAGTTACTGAAAAATTTAAAGTAGAAAAATACTCGCATGTAATGCATATAGTTTCAAACGTTACTGGAAAAATTCAAAAAAATTTATCTATCTTTGAAACATTTTTGTCAGGATTCCCGGCCGGGACTGTAAGCGGCGCACCTAAGATACGAGCTATGGAAATTATTGACGAATTAGAAAGTTCAAAAAGAATGCTCTATGCTGGTGGTATTGGTTATTTTACGGCTAATCATGAGTTTGATACTTGTATAGCTCTAAGAACAGCTCTAATTAAAGATAATAAAATTTATGTTCAGTCTGGTGCAGGAATAGTGGCTGATAGTAATCCAAAAAATGAATATGATGAAACAGTGAATAAGGCTAAAGCTTTAATGAAAGCCATTAATTAAATGAAAACTCTTTTGATAGATAATTACGATAGTTTTACCTACAACGTTTTTCACTATCTAAAATCATTAAATTGTAATGTAGATGTAATAAGAAATGATAAAATTAATTCTAAAGAAATTTTAAAAAAAAAATATAAGAAAATTGTTATTTCTCCAGGCCCTGGAAATCCAAACCAAGCGGGAAATTGTTTACATATAGTAAAAAGTCTCTCTAATAAAATTCCAATCCTCGGTGTTTGTTTAGGTCATCAAGTTATTGGACAAGCTTTTGGTGCTAAAGTTGTAAATGCTAAAAAACTAATGCATGGAAAAACTAGTAAAATTTTTCATAACAAAAAAGGAATTTTTAAAGGTATAAAGAATAATCTTATAGGTACTAGATATCATAGTCTTATAATTGATAACAAAACCCTTAATAAAGATTTCATAATTACGGCTAAAACAAAGGATAATCTAATAATGGGAATTATGCATAAAAAATATAATTTACATGGTGTGCAATTTCATCCAGAAAGCATAAGTACAAAAGATGGGATGAAAATAATCAAAAATTTTTTAAATTATAAATAAAATGGACGAAATTATTAAAAGACTCAAGAATAAACAAAATTTAAGTTTTGAAGAAAGCAAATCTGTATTTGAAAGCATAATGTCAGGCAAAGTTAAAGAAGAGCAAATTCATGATTTTTTAACTTCTTCTTCCGCTAAAGGGGAAACTTCAGATGAAATCGCTGGAGGTGTTTATGTTTTGCGAAATAAGGCAACGCAAGTAAATGTACCAGATAATACTGTAGATACATGTGGTACCGGGGGAGATGGAAAGAATACTCTTAACATTTCAACTGGTGCAGCTTTATTATTATCTAGTTTTGGTACAAAAGTGGCTAAACATGGAAACAAATCTGTTTCTTCAAAATGTGGGTCTGCGGATGTTTTAGAAAAATTAAATATCAACATTAATCTTGGAGCTAAACAAGTAGAAACAAGTATAAATAAAAACAATTTTGGATTTATGTTTGCTCCAGGATATCACTCGGCCATGAAATATGTTGGGCCAATAAGAAAAAGGATTGGAAAAAGAACAATATTTAATTTAATTGGACCACTCAGCAGTCCGGCAAAAGTAAAAAGACAAGTTGTAGGGGTTTTTGATAAAAGATTACTTAAAGTTTTTGCTGAAGCACTTAAAAATTTGAATTTAAAGAAAGCTTTGATCGTGAATAGTCAGGACGGGCTTGACGAAATTTCTCCATATGCAAACACTGATATCGCAATGCTAAGTGATGGAAAAGTTAAAGAATCTGTTTTAAGTCCAAAAGATTTAGGTATTAAAGCTGTTGGGTTTAATAGCATTGTTGGAAAAGATCCAGAATATAATGCAAAAAAAATGATAGAAATATTTAAGGGAAAAGACAATGATTTTTCAATTGCTGTATGTTTAAATGCTGCTGCTGGTCTACTTGTAGATGAAAAGTCAATCTCTTTTAAAGAAGGATATGATGAATTAAGAAAACATATACTTTCTGGAAAAGTTATTAATCATATAACTAGATTAACAAAATGAATCATTTAGAAAAAATCCTTGCCGGACAGCAATCTAGAATAAATATTCTTAAACATACATATCCTATCAATCTTCTTAAAGAAAAGATTAAGTCTTATAATAATTTTATTAACTTTAAAGAAAAATTAATAAAAGAAAAAAATAAAGTTTCAATTATAACAGAAATGAAGAAAGCTAGTCCTTCTGCAGGAATTATAATCAATGATTATAAACCCTCAGAAATTGCAGAAAATTATTTTAGCAATGGAGCATCATGCTTATCAATCTTAACAGAGGAAAATTTTTTTCAAGGAAAATTAGAACATATTGATGAGGTTAAAAAAAAAGTTAAACTTCCTGTTTTGATGAAAGATTTTTTTACAGACGATTATCAAGTATATTTAGCAAAAGCTTCTGGCGCTGATTGTATTTTAATAATTTTATCTGCTCTAAACGGTTCTGCAGCTGACAAAATATATCAAAAAGCAAACGAGCTTAATTTAACAACAATAGTAGAAGTTCATAATGAAGAAGAGGCTAAAGAAGCTTTAAAATATAAGGAAGCAATCATAGGAATAAACAATAGAGATTTAACAACTTTGAAAACTGACATCAATACAACATATAAACTCTACGAAACATTAGCCAATCATAGGCAGCCAATTGTTTGTGAAAGTGGAATAAAATCTGAAAAAGAAGTGGAGGAAATAGTAAAAAAAACAAAGATAAATAATTTTCTTATTGGTGAATCACTTCTTAAAGACTTGGATAAAAACTCACTCCTTTTAAAAAAAATTACTCAAATTAGGCCG
>CACHVP010000036.1:0-3326 GCA_902583355.1 uncultured Pelagibacteraceae bacterium | reverse complement strand
AGATAGTGTTAAAAACAAGTTGTCAAAAAATACCAAAGCTATAATCCCTGTAAACTTGTATGGTCAAAAGGTTGATATAAAGAAATTAAGAAAAATTGTCGGTAATAAAATTTTTATAATTGAAGATAGCGCACAATCGCATTTCGCATATAGTTGTTTCGATTGCGGCCAATCTTACAAGGATACTTGCTGCAAAAAAGAGAGAAATCATAAATTTGCAGACATTTCTTGTTACAGTTTTTATCCATCAAAAAATTTGGGTGCCTATGGAGATGGAGGAATAATTACTACGGACAATATTAAAATATTTAAAAAAATTAATATCTTGAGAAATTTAGGAACCATAAAGAAAAATGATCATAAATACGAAGGTTTAAATAGCAGACTTGATACAATACAGGCATCAATTCTTTTAGAAAAAATAAAAATGACACATAAACACAATGATTACAGAAGAAAAGTTTCTAAATTTTATGACATGGAATTATCGTTTATAAATCAAGTTAAATTAACCGAAACCGTTCCGGGTTCATCAAGACATTTATACGTTATTAGAGTTTTGGATAGAGATAAATTAATGAAGTATCTTCAAAAAAATAATGTACCTGTTCAATTGCATTACCCTTATAGTTTAAATAAAACTGGAGCATTAAAAAATAAAATTAAAAAAGTTAAATTACTGAATTCTGAAAAGTGGGCTAGGGAATGTATTAGTTTACCACTCTATCCTAATATGCTTTTCAGGGATGTTAAAAAAGTAATTAAATTAATTAAAAAATTTTATAGTTAATTATTTGATAATTAACATTTTTTAATGATGAGAAGATATCTTTAATAAGATTTAAATATAACTCTTTACCGTTATTTAGATTTGCTCCTAATGGATCAAAAACTAGCAGCCTTTAAAAGATGAAGACATATTTTTCAGTAATTCTGAGTACATGCCTTTACCTTTGTCTAGGGTTGCTCCTAGAGGATCTAAAACACCAGTTTTAATATTTGTATCCTTTGCAATTGTTTTTATAATTGATGGATTAAACTGTGGTTCTGAAAAAATACAATTAACTTTCTCATGTTCAATAACTTCTCTAATCTCAGCTAATTGTTCAGCACCAGGTAATACGTCTGTATTTACAGTTAATGCACCTAAAACTTTAATTCCAAATCTATTTTCAAAGTATTGATAAGCATCATGAAATACTACAACTCTTGAATTTTTATTTAAATCTTTTTTGATAGATTTTGTTAATGCATCTATATCAGCAATAGCATCTTTAGAGTTTGCTTTGTATTTTGCAGCGTTTGTTGAGTCAAGCTTAACCAATTGATTTGTAATTTCTTTTATAATCACTCTAGCATTCATTGGGTCTAACCAAATATGCGGATCATGTTCTCCATGAGCATGGCCTTCGTGTCCGTGATCATCGTGCTTATCTTTTTTATGTCCGTGATCATCGTGCTTATCTTCTTTATGTCCGTGATCATCGTGACCTTCAAAAATATTTTTTTCTCTAAATTTTAATTTTTTAATTCCTTTTAAATCCATTAATTCAACTTTTGTTGCTTTTTTTGCAATTGAATCTAACGGTTTTTCTAGAAACGCTTCTAAATCTTCACCAACCCAAATAATTAAATCAGCGTTTTCAATCATTTTTGCATGTGAAGGTTTTAAGCTAAAACCGTGTGGAGAATTATAACCATCTACTATTACATTGGGTTTTCCAACACCATCCATAACGTATGCAGCTAAAGAATGTATTGGCTTAATTGAAGTAACTACTTTAACGTCTGCAGATACTGTGCTGTTAAAAGAAAATATAAATAAAAAAAATGTAATAAATAGGGTTCGTTTCATGTTGCTCCTTAATTTGTTATAATATAACGTTTGTTATAATATTACATTTTGATAATCAAGGTTTTTATTATGGAAAATAAAAATAAAAAAATTCTCTTAAAAGTAGAAAATGCGAGCTTTTATTTAAATGATAAAGCATTAATAAAAGAAGTCTCATTAGAAATAAAACAAGGTGAAATAGTTACTTTAATTGGACCTAACGGATCAGGCAAGTCGACCACAGCGAAAATTGCCCTAGGTATTTATAAAAAAATAGAAGGTAGAGCAAGAAGATTTACTGAAAGAATAGGCTATGTACCACAAAAAGTTTCAGTTGATTGGACGCTTCCTATAAGAGTAATTGATTTTATGTCTTTAACTGAAAATTTAAAAAATGATCAAATTAACGTTGCTTTAAACTTAACAGGAGTTGATCATTTAAAAAATAAAAGCTTAAGTAATTTATCTGGTGGTGAATTTCAAAGAGTTTTAATAGCAAGAGCCATTGCAAAAAAACCTGAACTTTTGGTATTAGATGAACCTGTGCAAGGTGTCGATTTTAAAGGTGAAATTGCCTTGTATGAATTAATTAAAAAAATATCAGAAAAATTAAATTGTGGAATTCTTTTAATTTCACATGATCTTCATGTTGTAATGTCAGCAACAGATTTTGTTATATGTTTAAATGGGCATGTTTGTTGCTCAGGAAAACCTCACACAGTAGTTAAAGATGAGAAATATAAAGAATTATTTGGGGACAGAGCTTCAAATATATTATCTTTATATGAACACGAACATGATCATTCACACTCAGCGGATGGATCAATAGATCCAAAAAAATAATTATGTTTGATGATTTTTTTATTAGAGCACTGATAGCAGGTATCGGCATTTCTCTTGTAACCGGACCACTTGGATGCTTTGTAGTTTGGAGAAGATTGTCTTTTTTTGCAGGCACATTGGCTCATTCAGCATTATTAGGTGTTACCATGGCGTTATTTTTTGAAATTAATATCGCGTTTTCAGTCTTTATGATCTCTGCAGTCTTAGCAATTTTATTATTACAACTACAAAAGAAAACAAAATTACCAAATGATGCATTATTAGGTCTATTAGCTCACGCTTCATTAGCTGTTGGACTTGTAGTTATTGGTTTTTTAACTTCAATTAGATTTGATGTAATGGCTTTACTATTTGGAGATATTTTAGCTGTAAATCAAAATGATTTATTAGTTATTTGGCTAGGCGGAGGGTTAATATTAATTATTCTAAAATTAATCTGGAAGCCATTATTTGCATCAACTGTAAATTATGAATTATCAGAAGCTGAGGGCATGAAGCCTGATAAATTCAATGCAATTTTTACAATTTTAACAGCAGCCCTTATTGCCATTTCAATTAAAATTGTAGGACTACTTTTAATAACTGGTATGCTTATAATTCCTGCTGCAACTGCAAGAAATGTCTCTAACAATCCTAAACAAATGGTAAT
>CACHVP010000035.1:0-3408 GCA_902583355.1 uncultured Pelagibacteraceae bacterium | reverse complement strand
GGTAGAGTTATTTAAAACCAGCTCTGAAAAAGATGCTGAAAAAGTTTTTAGTGAATTATCAAAAAATAACACAGATAGAGTCGTAATTGCAGGTGGTGATGGTTCAGTATGTTTTGGAATAAATCAGATCATAAATAAGTACAAAGACATTGATAAGCCTATTATCGGTTACATACCTGCAGGAACAGCAAATATACTTCAGATTGAAACACAAATAGAAAAAAAAGCTAAAGAAATTTATAAAGTACTTGTTTCAGAAAACACCAAAAAAATTAATCTTGCAAAAATTAATGATAAATATTTCTTTCTTATGGCTGGGATTGGTTTTGACTCAGAGATTGTGCATTCAATAGACTCTCAAATTAAAAAATATTTAGGTAAGATAATTTTTGCGCTTAAAGGTCTGCAACATTTTATATTTCTAAAAAATAAAAAGATGAAAGTTAATGTCGATGGAAAAATAATTAAAGCCGATTGGGTACTTGTAACAAATTCAAAATATTATGCAGGACCACACTCTATTACGAAAAAAACAAATATTTTTGATAATAAAGTTATTGCTTATATATTTGAAGATCTTTCAAGAATTAAAATTTTATATTACCTTTGGCTAATATTATCAAAAGGGGATTTAAGTAGAGCAAAAAGTATTATTACTAAAGAGCTTGATAAGTTAGAAATTGATAAACTTGAAAATAAAGTTCTCTCACAAATAGATGGTGAGGACTTTGGTTTTGAAGACAAATTAATAATTAGAAAAAGTGATAAATCTTTTAACTTGTTAGTACCCTAGACTTTTGCGAATTCTCCACCTGATCGGTAACGCCACAGCCACTTTTCCATTTCTTTTTCAATATCCGTCGGTTTGATATTTAAATCTTTTAAAGTTAAGTGATCGCCAGATACTACATTATCTTTTTCAGAAAGTATTAGACATTGATCTTTTGTTATAATTGGATCAATCGGTAAAAGGCCCAAAAGCGAACTTTGAATTTTAGCTAAAGTCATCGGCACATCAGCAACTATTCTTTTTTTTCCAATTGTGCTTAAAATTAGTTTTATCATATCGCCAAAACTAATCACCCTGCCACCACCTAGTTCATAAATTTTACCTTCGTTATTTTTCGTCTCTATTGCCTTTAAGATTGCTTTTGCCACATCGTTCACAAAAATTGGTTCAAATTTATAACTGGTGTTAACAACTGGTATAATCGGAGACAAACTTAATTTAGCAAATAAATTTGTGAAGTTATCTTCGGTACCTACGACTACACTAGGTCTTATTATGACTGTTTTATCAAAATTATTTATTGCACTTTCTTCGCCTAAAAATTTAGATTGCTGGTATTTTGATTTAGAGTCTTTGCTAGCACCAATGGCAGAAACATGAATAAACTTTTTTACTTTTGATTGTGCGCAAAGTTTTGCGATGCTTTCAGGAATATCTCCGTGAATACTATTAAATTTTTGTTTTCTATTTTCAAATAATATTCCACAAAGATTAATAACCACATCTGAATTTTCTACAGCGTTTTTAATTTCTTCAAAATTATTTTGACCAAATTTAATTAATTCTATTGCTCCCGGAGGCGCCTGTGTTTTCAAATAAACCTTGGTAAATGGGTTACGGGTAGGAATAATGCATCTATAGTTCTTCTTCGTCAAATTTCTGACAAGATAACGTCCTATAAAACCTCCACCACCTAGAATTGTTGCTATCGGGTAATTATTCATGGTATTTAGAATGAGTATATGAAGATAAATAAATTTTCAAACGATTTGCCAAAGGAAATTGTCGCAAAAATCAAAGATAGCGTAGCTATAGATACTGAAGCAACGGGTTTAAAAATACCGGAAAGAGACAAATTAAGCTTAATTCAATTATGTGACGCATCAGGAAATGTTTACGTTATTCAGCCTGATAGAAAAACTTACAAGGCACCGAATTTAGTATCAATACTTGAAGATGATAAAATTTTGAAAATTGGTCATTTTTTAAGATTTGATAAAAACGCTTTAGAGTTTTTTTTGAAATGTAAGATAAAGAATATTTTTGACACAAAAATCGCGAGTAAAGTTGTAAGGACATATACCGATCAACACGGTTTAAAAAACTTAGTTTATGAATTTTGTAACAAAAATCTTGATAAAAGAGCTGGCAGTAGTGATTGGAATAAAGACCTTAATGAATTCAGCGATAAACAATTAGAATATGCTGCAAATGACGTGATCTTTTTACACAAAATAAAGAATGAATTAGAAAAAATGTTAAAGAGAGAAAATAGAATGGAATTATACAAAAAATGTCTTGAATTTTTAGACACAAGAATAAAATTAGATCAGTCTGGTTTTAAATTTGATGTATTTGAACATTAATGAAAAATAACAATTATATAAAAATTGCTAAAAAAGCAGCTGCTATCCAAAGTTCCGAACTAAAAAAAATCAATAAAACTTTCGATAAAAATTTTATTAAGGCACTTGATTTAATTGGAAACTGCAAAGGCAAAATAATTGCTGCAGGAGTTGGCAAGAGCGGTTTAATTGCTAGAAAAGTTTCTGCAACTTTATCTTCTGTGGGCTTCCCTTCTTTTTATTTAAATCCAAGCGAAGCAAATCATGGGGATCTGGGACAAATTGATAAAAAAGATATTCTGCTTGTTTTTTCATATTCAGGTAACACTGTAGAATTAACAAATATGCTAAAATACGCTAACAGATTTAATATTAAAATTATTGGGGTATCATCAAAGAAAGATAGTATTTTATTAAAAGCAAGTGATATAGCAATTGTAATTCCAACAGTAAAAGAATCTGACCCAACTGGAATGGTTCCAACAACATCCACTAGTATAACATTACTATTTGGCGATTGTCTGTGTACCGCTTTAATGTACAAATTTAAATTTTCCAAGGAAAGATTCAAAATGTTTCATCCAGGTGGAAGTATCGGGCAAAACCTTCTTTTGGTAAATGATGTTATGTTAGTTGGAAAAAAACTACCTTTAATTAATCATAAAGCTAATGTTTTAAATGCAATTAAAATTATTAATAAAAAAAACTTGGGAATTGGAATTGTTATTAAAAAAAATTTAGCTATTGGAATAGTTACAGATGGAGACATTAGAAGAGGAACAAAGACCTTTTCAAAAAAGAATAAAATAAATACTTTAATGACGAAGAAGCCCTTGTACATAAACCAAAATGCTTCAGCCGCAAAAGCTTTGTCCGTTATGAATGAAAAAAAAATTACAAGTCTATTAGTTGCTTCAGATGACGACTTTAGAAAAAACAAAACTTATTTTAAACCTTTGGGAATTTTGCATATACATTCGCTTTTAAAATATGGCATCAAATAGTAAAAGAATTTCTAAAAAAAGCCTATTACAGCTTACTTTAATTTCGTTG
>CACHVP010000034.1:0-3514 GCA_902583355.1 uncultured Pelagibacteraceae bacterium | reverse complement strand
ATTTATTAAGATTCCATTTTTTTTAAAAAAATTTTTTGAGTTATTTATTAGTTTGATAAGCAGCTCATTTTTTACTTTCATTTTCTCCGATTGTAAATCGTCTTTAAAAAGATCATAATTTACCAAAAATTCTCTGTAAGGCTGGTTATTTTCAATTTCTTGATTTATTTTAAATCTGGTTATTCCTTTAAGGTTTATTAAAATTCTCCCATCCGATGTTCTATCATGCTCGTCTATTTTTCCTAAACAACCTATTTGGTACACTTCACCGTCAATTTTCTTTGATTGTATCATTCCTAAATATTTATCATTTTTTAAAATGTTATTTATCATTTTTAAATATCTGTCTTCAAATATATTTAAGGGCAAATTCGTTTCTGGGAAAAAAATTACTCCTCGTAAAGGAAAGATAGGAATCTTTTTTGGTAAGTTGTTCATAAAATTAATTTAATATTCTACTTTGTGTAAATATAGTCCATAAGCAGGAGCTGGAGGAGCGCATAAAGATCTTTTTTTTGATAAAAAAGCTTTTTTAAAATCTCTTAAACTCCATTTTCCCTCTCCTAAATATTTTAAAGAGCCAACCATAGATCTTACTTGGTGTTGTAAAAAAGATTTAGAAACAAAAGTAAATATTATTTTTTTATTACTTTTTTTAATGCTTGCTTTTTTAAGAGTCTTAATTGGTGATTTGGCTCCACAAGATGAAGATCTAAAAGTCGAAAAATCATTATTTCCTTGCAAGATTTTAGCTCCTTTTTTCATAATATTTATATCTAATTCTTTTTTAACATGCCATGCTTTATTTTTTTCAAAAACTAATGTCGCATGTCGATTGATAACATAATATTTATATGTTCTATACATGGCGTTATATCTGGCATGAAATTTTTTTGTTTTTTCTTTTATACTTACAACTGATACTTGATGTTTGTTTAAAAAAAAGTTTAAAGAATTTAAAAATATTTTTTTGTTCTTAATTTTATTTTTAATTCTAAAATGAGCTGACTGTCCTCTTGCATGGACACCGGCGTCGGTACGTCCAGACCCTATCACAGTAATTTTATTTTTTAAAAACTTAGAAAGTTTTTTTTCTAATAGTTCTTGAATTGAAAGACCATTCTTTTGGGTTTGCCACCCTACAAATTTTGTGCCGTCATATTCTATTGTCATCTGATAAGTGAACATTATACCAATATTTCACCTTCCTTTATTTTATTTCCAAGTAAAAACTGATCTATATCCTGAATACTTTTACCCTCTTTTTGGATTTTAATAATATTAATCGCATTCTCTTGACAACAAATTTTAAGTTTACCATCGAGAACTTTACCAGGTTCACCTAGTCCCTTTGCCAAATTTGCTTTCCAGACTTTGTATCTTTCATTTTTGTATTTAAACCATGCGCCAGGATTAGGATTCAGCGCGTTAATTTTTGCCAATATAATTTTTGCGTTTTGATTCCAATTTATTTCAGCTTCCTTTTTTGAAATCTTTTTAGCATAAGTTGCTTCTTTATTATTTTGTTCATGAAAGTTAGCTTCATTACTTTCAATTTTTTTTATAGCTGTAATAATAGATTTTGCTCCTAATTTTGATAAAAGTTCAGACAAAATAAAAGAATCAACATTTTCATTTATTTTAATTTTATCTTGAGACATAATTGGACCAGCATCTAATTCCTCTACGATTTTCATTATGCTTATACCTGTTTCTTTATCTAAATTCATTATTGACCTTTGTATTGGAGCGGCTCCTCTCCATTTAGGCAATAAAGATGCATGTACATTTAAAAAACCATGTTTGGGAATAGATAAAATTTTTTTTGGAATAATTTTTCCATAGGCTACCACTACACCTATGTCAGGTTTTATTGACGATAAAAATTTATACTCTTCTTCATTATCTAAATTTGAAGGGGTTCTGATATTTAAGGAAAATTTGTTAGCAAAAATTTCTATTTTTGATTTTACTAACTTTTGCCCCCTATTTGCTTTACTTGCTGGCTGTGAATAAACTGAAATTACTTTATGGTTAGAATTGTTTAAAGCTTCCAAACAAGGAACCGCAAAACCTGGGGTCCCCATAAAAACAATTTTTTTTGACATTAAATTTTTTAATTTAAACTACTACTCTTTCTAACTCTTTTTTGTTTTTAGAAGCTTTTTTTATAATTATATCTTTTTTTTAATTTTGATAAATAGTCAATAAATAAGATGCCATTTAAATGATCTATTTCATGTTGAATACAAGTTGCTAATAAACCTTCAGCTTTTATTTCTTTTTCATTACCGCTATAATCTAAATACTTTATTTTTACCTTGTCTGGTCTTTCTATCATTGCAAATTGGTTAGGAATAGATAAACACCCCTCTTCATAAGCGGCTTTAACATTTGATTTCCAGGTAATTTTTGGATTTATAAAAAAAAGCGGGCTTTTTTTTGCATTTTCTTTTGAAAGATCCATGACGACTACTCTTTTAGCAACACCAATTTGTATTGCGGCTAGACCAATTCCTGGGGCATCGTACATAGTCTCAAGCATATCATCCATCAATTTTTTAATTTTTTTATCAACTAAATCTACTGGATCAGATTTTTTTCTCAATACTGGATCAGGTATAGTTAAAATTTTTTTAGATGACATAATTAATTTATATTATACTTATACTCTCAAAGGTAGGGTGAGATTCAGTATTTGATTTCTGACTTTTTTTATTTTAGCCTTGTTTAGAAGATTTACGATAAAATATAAGGTTTCAGGATCTAAATTTTGCAATTCATCGCTTCCGATTATCTCAACTAGTTTAAGCATAAGCATTCCAATTTCTTTATTCTCAACTAATGTATTTATATTTGATGGTACAGTAAGGTCTTGTGAAAGCTTATTTATATCTAGGTCTTTTGGCATTTTTATACCATCAGAACTTAGAGTCTCAAGAAGAATAACGTCTTTTATAGAAAAAAAATATTTTTTGTTTCTACTTATTTTTTTATAGATATTTAAAAAATCTTTATTTATTTTTTCTTTATTAGGATTATCTTCTGTAAATAATTTAACTACTTTAGACCTATGTAAAACTTTATCATCAAACTTTACTTTGCCCAATTCAATATTTTTTTCCAAAATAATATTTTTTTGAACTATTTTTTTCAAATTCTTCGGGAACATCGCTTGGATCAATTGCTTTTAATGTATCGCTTAAATAGTCTGAAAAAATATTATTTAATTTATCTTTATCAAATAAATCTTTTAAAAGAAATAATAACTCCAATTTAGTTTCAACATTGTCGGAAAGCAAAATTTTTTGATATATTAATGCTCTTGCTTCATAACCAGCAAGTCCTTGATATAGTTTATTTGCATTAATAAGTTGATTAATATTAAAAGGGATAGATAGATAAATTTCAAAAATTTTACTTTTTTCAAAAGTACCTTGATTAGCAGCTATCTCATACTTATTTATTATCTCCGGATCTTCTAACTTATCAATTGATAATAAATTTGAAGCCG
>CACHVP010000033.1:0-3648 GCA_902583355.1 uncultured Pelagibacteraceae bacterium | reverse complement strand
AGAGATAACAAAGATTTTAAAAGAACAAATTAAAAATTTGGGAGATAAAGCAGAGATTTCTGAAATCGGAAAGGTCCTGTCAGTCGGCGATGGTATTGCTAGAGTTTATGGACTGGATAATGTTCAGGCAGGTGAAATGGTCGAATTTAGTGATGGTTCAAAAGGAATGGCTTTAAATTTAGAGAGTGACAACGTTGGAATTGTTATTTTTGGCGATGATAAAGCGATCAAAGAGGGAGATACTGTTAAGAGAACAGGTGCAATTGTAGATGTTCCAGTAGGAAAAGAATTGTTGGGAAGAGTGGTTGATGCATTAGGAAATCCAATTGACGGGAAGGAAGCTTTAAAAAAAGGAATCAAAAGAAAAAGAGTTGAGGTGAAAGCTCCAGGAATAATTCCAAGAAAATCAGTAAACGAACCTATGCAAACAGGATTAAAAGCTATTGATAGTTTAATTCCAATAGGAAGAGGTCAACGTGAACTAATAATTGGTGACAGACAGACTGGAAAAACTGCAGTAGCAATTGACACAATAATAAATCAAAAAAAAGTTAATGAATCAAATGATGAAAAAAAGAAATTATATTGTATTTATGTTGCTATAGGACAAAAAAGATCGACAGTTGCACAAATTCTAAAAACTTTACAAGATGCTGGAGCGATGGATTATACTATTATTGTTTCAGCTACTGCATCAGATCCTGCTCCACTACAATTCTTAGCACCATACACAGGGTGTACTTTTGGAGAGTTCTTTAGAGATAATGGAATGCATGCACTGATTATTTATGATGATTTGTCTAAACAAGCAGTAGCATATAGGCAAATGTCATTGTTGCTAAGAAGACCGCCCGGCAGAGAAGCATATCCTGGAGATGTTTTTTACTTACACAGCAGACTTTTGGAGAGAGCAGCGAAACTTAATGATGATAACGGAGGTGGTTCACTAACTGCTTTACCTATAATTGAAACACAGGCAGGAGACGTATCTGCCTATATTCCAACAAATGTAATTTCAATTACAGATGGTCAAATCTTTTTAGGAACAGAGTTATTTAATCAAGGGATTAGGCCGGCTGTAAATGTTGGACTGTCAGTTTCTCGTGTAGGTTCAGCAGCACAAACTAAAGCTATGAAAAAAGTAGCTGGTTCGATAAAACTTGAATTAGCTCAATACCGTGAAATGGCAGCATTCGCACAATTTGGTTCAGACCTTGATGCTTCAACACAAAAACTTTTAAATAGAGGGTCAAAACTTACAGAGTTGTTAAAACAAAATCAGTATAGTCCAATGACAGTAGCAGAACAGGTCATCACAATATATGCGGGAGTAAAGGGTTATTTAGATAGTATTGATACAAGTCAAATTGGATCTTTTGAAAAAGGTTTATTAGAGTTAGTAAAAAATGAAAAGCCAGAAATATTAGAAGCGATTCAAAAAAGCGGGAAAATTGAAGAGGACGTAGATAAAATTTTATCGGAAACTATTACTAATTATAAAAAAACAAATTTTGAGAAAAAATAATGCCAAGTCTTGATGATTTAAGGAAAAGAATTGCTAGTGTAAAATCTACACAAAAGATTACAAAGGCTATGAAGATGGTAGCTGCAGCAAAGCTTCGTAAAGCACAAGAAATGGCAGAAAAAGGAAGGGCCTACAGTGACAAAATGGATCTGATTATACAAAACTTAAGCAAAGCAATTAACGACCCTTCAAATGCTCCAAAGCTTTTAGTAGGAACCGGAGAGGACAAAAGTTATTTATGCGTTGTAATGACAGCAGATAGAGGTCTTTGCGGAGGGTTTAATACAAATATTGTTAAGCTAGCAAAGAATTATTTTAACAAAATCCTAAAAGATTCTAAGAGTTTAAAAGTTATAACAGTTGGCACTAAAGGGCTTGACCAATTAAAAAGGGATTATGGAAAATATATTGTTAAAAAAATAAATTTTAAAGATAAGAAAAAACTATCTTATGAATTTGAGCCAGATGAAGATGAGATTTTAGATGATCTTCTACCAAAAAATATTTCTACTCAAATATATAAAGGTTTTCTAGAAAATTCTGCAAGTGAACAAGGTTCAAGAATGACAGCAATGGATAATGCAACAAGAAATGCCGGAGATTTAGTAGAAAAGCTGACTATTAACTATAATAGAAGCAGACAAGCTGCTATTACAAAAGAATTAATCGAAATAATATCAGGGGCTGAGAGTCTATAAATGAGCAAGAATGGAAAAGTTATTCAAGTAATCGGAGCTGTAATTGATGTGCAGTTCGAAGGTGATCTACCTGAAATTTTAACAGCTTTAGAAGTTGATAATGGCGGAAATAAACTGATATTAGAAGTTGCTCAGCATTTAGGTGAAAATAGTGTGAGAACTATAGCTATGGACAGTACTGAAGGTTTAAAAAGAGGCGACCCAGTTCAAAATACTGGAGCCCCTATAAGTGTTCCTGTCGGCCCAGAAACTTTAGGTAGAATAATAAATGTTATAGGTCAACCAATTGACCAAAAAGGCGAAGTAAAAACAAAAGAAAGATGGCCAATACATAGAGAAGCCCCAAAATTTACAGACCAGTCAACCGAGACAGAAATTTTAGAAACAGGAATAAAAGTTATCGACCTTTTGGCACCATACTCAAAAGGTGGAAAAATAGGTTTATTTGGTGGAGCAGGAGTAGGGAAAACAGTTATCATAATGGAATTAATTAATAACATAGCGAAAGCCCATGGTGGATTTTCAGTATTTGCGGGAGTAGGAGAAAGAACAAGGGAAGGTAATGATTTATATCACGAGATGATTGAGTCTGGAGTTATTAAACCAGATGGAAAAGGATCAAAAGCTGCTCTTGTATATGGACAAATGAACGAGCCTCCAGGCGCGCGAGCAAGAGTAGGGCTAACAGGATTAACAGTTGCAGAATATTTTAGAGATAAAGAAGGACAAGATGTATTATTTTTTGTAGATAATATTTTTAGATTTACTCAAGCAGGATCAGAGGTTTCGGCATTATTAGGAAGGATACCATCTGCTGTTGGATACCAGCCAACTTTGGCTACGGATATGGGAAATTTACAGGAGAGAATTACTACTACAGGAAAAGGTTCAATTACGTCAGTTCAGGCAATATATGTTCCAGCTGACGACTTAACAGATCCAGCGCCGGCAACATCATTTTCTCACTTGGATGCAACAACTGTTCTTTCTAGACAAATTGCTGAACTTGGAATTTACCCCGCAGTAGATCCACTCGACTCTACGTCAAGAATTTTAGATCCAAGAATTGTTGGTGAAGAGCATTATCGAGTAGCAAGACAGGTACAAAAAATTTTACAAACTTATAAATCTCTCCAAGATATAATTGCTATACTTGGTATGGACGAGCTTTCTGAGGAAGATAAATTAACAGTGGCTCGAGCAAGAAAAATACAAAGATTTCTATCACAACCTTTTTTTGTTGCAGAAGTATTTACAGGAACCCCTGGAAAACTAGTTAATTTGGACTCGACGATTAAAGGTTTTGATGCAATCTGCAAAGGTGACTACGATCATTTGCCTGAAGCCGCATTTTATATGGTCGGCACAATAGAAGAGGCGATTTCTAAAGCAGAGAAGATGGCAAAAGAAGCAGCAGCGTAAATG
>CACHVP010000032.1:0-3716 GCA_902583355.1 uncultured Pelagibacteraceae bacterium | reverse complement strand
ATCGGTGGGTTTGTGACCTGACTAAAATTTTGTCTAAAGTAATGCGAAATCGGCCGGTAATGATTTGAGAGCACGGCCACAGGTGTATCATCACCCATTGATCCTGTTGCCTCTTTAGCATCTTCGACCATGGGATGCAGTATCAATTCTAAATCTTCAATGCTGTATCCTGAAAGATATTGCCTTCTTCGCAAATTTTCCTCAGAAAAATTGGCAAACTCTTTTTCTGTTGTTATTTTTTTATCTAAATGAATTATTTGTTTGTTAAATTGTTTATAATCTTTTGATAAATAGTCTTTGATCTCTTTATCTTTGTAAATTTTTCCTTTCTTTAAATTGACAGCAATTAATTGGCCTGGACCAAGTCTTCCTTTCTCTATAATTTTTTTTTCTGGAATTTCTACCATTCCTGTTTCTGATCCTGCGCAGAATATATTATCCGTAGTAATTGAATATCTTAGTGGTCTTAATCCGTTTCTATCTGTTGCAGCTATAGCCCATTTACTATCTGAAGCACAGATTGCAGCGGGACCATCCCAGGGCTCAATTGTGCTGTTAAGAACATCAAAAAGTTGTTGGTGAGATTTTGGTAAAATTTTATTTCTTTTTGACCACGCATCTGGCATCATCATTAGTTTAATGAGTGGAACTGTTTTTCCAGAATGTATTAATAATTCAAAAACATTATCTAATGCAGCTGAATCGGAATTGCCAGGTGTAACAACTGGTTTTAGATCTTCAACATTTTTAAATAATTTACTCGACATATCTTGCTCGTGAATTTTCATCCAATTTATATTTCCCTTAAGAGTATTAATTTCTCCATTATGGGCTAAACATCTAAATGGTTGTGCTAGTTTCCAGCTAGGAAATGTATTAGTTGAAAATCTTTGGTGAAAAATAGCATATCTTGAAATAAACCTTTTATCGTCAAGATCTGGATAAAAATCAGATAATGCTTCAGCTAAAAACATTCCTTTATAAATAATAGAACGAGAACTTAATGAACAGATATAGAGATCGTTTATTTGTTGGCCTCTAGTAATTTTAAGTATTTTTTTTCTAGACTCATAAAGTAACCTCTCGAGATCATCTCTCTTCATCAATTTATTATTTTTAAAAATTACCTGAGTTATCTCAGGTCTATTTGAATCTGCTGTTTGTCCTAGAACAGATGGATTTACAGGAACTTGTCTCCAGCCATAGATATAAAAATCGTTTTCGATTAAAACTTGCTCGATAATTGTTTTAGATTTTTCTTGCTCTGAATACTCCGTTCTTGGCAAAAAAATCATTCCGACACATATTTGGTTTTCACCCTCATGGGTGTGTCCTGTATCTTTAATTTTTTCTAAAAAGAATTCTTTTGGTATCTCAACGCAAATACCAGCACCGTCACCAGATTTACCATCGGCATCAACTGCACCTCTGTGCCAAACTGCTTTGAGTGACTGAATTCCATATTCAACCACTTCTCTCTTTTTTTTAGCATCAAGTGAAGTTATAAGTCCTACTCCACAAGCATCATGCTCAAGTGATGGATCATAAGAATGATTTTCTTCTAAGAGTTTTTTATTTTTTTTATATAACTTCAAGCTGCTTCACCTTTCTTTAATTCGATTGATTTTAAATATTTTTCGATTTGAGTTGCTGAGTCTCTGCCATCTCTTATGGCCCAAACAACTAATGATGCGCCTCTTACAATATCGCCAGCAGCAAATACTCCAGGTATATTGGTTTGCATTGTAGTTAGATCAATCTTTATAGTGCCCCATTTGGATACGGATAAATTTTCTGAATTGAATAATTTTGGTAAATTTTCAGGATCAAAACCTAAAGCCTTTATAACAATATCAGCTTCTAACTCATAATTTGAGTTTTCAATAATGACTGGCTTTTTTCTTCCTGAAGAATCTGGGTCACCTAATTTCATTTTCTGAACTTCAACAGCTTTCACTTTTTTTTGTCCAATGAATTTTTTTGGACTAGATAACCACAAAAATTCTACCCCTTCCTCAATTGCATTACCCACTTCTCTAGCAGATCCAGGCATATTTTCCCGATCTCTTCTGTACAAACATTTAACTGATTTGGCATTTTGTCTTACTGCAGTTCTGACACAATCCATTGCAGTATCGCCACCCCCAACTACTACAATTTTTTTATTTTCGGCATTAAGTGTTCCGTCATCAAATAATTTTACTTTATCACCTAAACCTTTTTTATTTGATGCTGTTAAGAATTCCATTGCTGGAAAAATATTTCCTAAATTATTTCCCTCGATATCTACATTTCTTGGTTTATAAACGCCAGTCGCAATTAATATCGCATCATGTTTTTCTTTTAATTCGTCTAGTGATTTATCTTTACCAACTTCAAAGTTTTGAATAAATTTAATACCAGAATCTTTTAATAAATTTGTTCTTCGCTGAACAACAAATTTTTCTAATTTAAAATTAGGAATACCATAAATTAATAACCCCCCAGGTCTGTCATACCTGTCATATATCGTAATTTGATAGCCTGACTTTCTTAATTCTTCAGCGCAAGCTAATCCTGCTGGTCCTGCTCCAATTATTCCTACTGATTGTTTTTTTTGATTCTGAACCTTAATAGGTTTAACCCAACCTTTTTCCCATGCTGTATCAGTGATATATTTCTCTACAGAGCCTATCGTTACTGTTCCGTGTCCAGATTGTTCTATTACACAATTTCCTTCACACAATCTATCTTGGGGACATATTCTTCCGCAAACTTCTGGCATGTTGTTTGTGCTTTGTGAAAGTTCATATGCATCTTGTAATCTTCCCTCGGCGGTCAGTTTCAACCAATCTGGAATATTATTATGTAAGGGGCAATGGACTTGGCAAAAAGGAACTCCACATTGGGAACATCTGCTAGATTGTTCCTTTGCTTTTCTACTAATGTATTCATCATAAATTTCCTTAAAATCATTTTTTCTTTGACCAACAGATCTCTTAGGTGGATTTTGTTGATCAATGTTTACAAACTTAAGCATTTTTTCTGACATGATTTAAAAATAGTGCATTAAATAAGTTTTTTAAATGATATTTAGGTCACTGTTACTTACCCATTTTTTCAAAAAACAAGGTATTTCATCATTTTTAGGCACATACCAGATATGCAATAATTTGAATGATACCTGAGGTTGAGTAAAATATAAAGCAATAACCAATATGGAAAATTTTCTACAAATAATTTTAGTATCGATTACACAAGGAATTACTGAATTTATTCCCGTTAGTTCCTCTGCGCACATAAATCTCTTATCAAAAATTTTCGATCATAGGGATGTAGAGCTAATTATAAATTTTTCTGCACACTTAGGATCTCTTATTGCTGTTATATTTTTCTTTAGAGAAGAAATTTTTAAGTTTTCTTAAAATTATTATTTCATCAATACCTCTTTTTGTTATTGGTTTAATTTTAATTAGATACAATTTAATTTCAAAAATAAGGACATTGGAAATTATCGGCTGGACAACTATTTTATTTGGTTTTCTACTTTTTATTTCAGATAAATTTAAGACTAGCCAAAATATTAAAAGAGGCTTCAATATAAAAAATGCAATTTTGATAGGGTTTTTTCAAGTTTTAGCTTTAATACCTGGGGTAAGCAGATCTGGAATTATCATCACTGGAGTAAGATTCTTAAAATTTAACAGGGTTGATGCTGCAAAAATATCTTTTTTATA
>CACHVP010000031.1:0-3748 GCA_902583355.1 uncultured Pelagibacteraceae bacterium | reverse complement strand
TTAAAGCATTTAGATCGTATCCTCCCTCAAGTATTGAGACAACTTTATTCTGACTACTTTTGTTAGTAATCCTTAACGTCCTTTTTGTTATTTCATAAAAATCTTTTGAATTTAAATTAAATTGAGCCAGAGGATCATTTTTGTGAGCATCAAAACCCGCTGAAAATAAAACAAATTCAGGTTTAAATTGACTAAGTTTTTTCAAAACATGTTCGTATGCATTAAGATATTCCTCAGAATTTGTTCCAGCTGGCAAAGGTATGTTCAATACGTTATTGTATTTTCCTCTTTCATTATTTGCCCCAGTACCTGGGTAGAAAGGATATTGATGGGTTGATATATACATAACCTTTTCATTTTCATAAAAAATATCTTGAGTTCCATTTCCGTGATGAACATCAAAATCAATTATTGCAACTCTATTTAATTTATATTTTTCAATAAGGTAACATGCACCTACGGCGACATTATTGTAAATACAAAAACCCATTGCTTTATTTTTCTCTGCGTGATGCCCAGGGGGACGCACAGCACAAAATACATTTTTTAACTCTTTATTTTGAACCATATCAATAGCCGTTATAATTGAAGCAACAGCATCTGAACTAGCTTGTTTACTACCTGGAGATACAATTGTATCACCATCTAAAAAATGCAAACCTTTTTTAGGAAAGGACTTTTCCACTTCATTTATATAACCAGAGTTATGAGTAATTTTTAAATATTTAGGATTAAACTTACTTGGCTTTTTCCAAACTAACTTTTTATTTTTTTTTAAATTATCAACCACAACAGAAACTCGATCTGCCCTTTCCGGGTGGCCCTGTCCTGTTTCATGGTAAATATAAGAACTTGTAGTTATAATCCCTGTTTTCACTTAAAATAACTTACCAAAATATTTTGATATATTTTAGTTAATTTTTTTAAATCAGAAACGGATACACTCTCGTCTACTTTATGCATAGTTTTGCCTACCAGACCGAATTCTAAACAGGGTGCAATATTTTTTATAAATCTTGCGTCAGACGTACCACCAGAAGTAGATAACTTTGGTTTAATACCAGTAATTTTTTTAACAGTATTTTGAATCATGAAAGTTGTTTTATTTGGTTTCGTTAAAAATGCCTCTCCTGAAACTTCATAATTTATTTTGAATTTAGATTTATTAGCTTTTGTAACTGCTTTAAATATTTTATTTAGTTTTCTTTTTAAAGAACTAGATGAGTGTTTGTCATTAAAGCGTATATTAAACACAGCTTCTGCAGATCCTGGTATTACATTATCTGCATTATTATCAACATTAATTTTTATTACCTCTAAATTAGAAGGTTGAAAATTTTTTGTTCCTCTATCTAGTTTTAAATTTTTTATTCTTCTTAAAATTTTAATTAAAGCATTAGAAGGATTGTTAGCTCTGTGTGGATAGGCAACATGACCTTGCGAACCTATTACAGTAAGCCTGCCAGTCAAACTTCCTCTTCTTCCAATTTTTATCATTTCACCAAGTTTATTTGGATTAGTAGGTTCGCCAACTATACAAAAATTAATTTTTTCTTTTTTTCTTTTTAAATATTTAACAACTTTTTTTGTTCCATTAATTGCTATCCCTTCTTCATCTCCTGTAATTAATAAACTTATTGATCCTTTAAAATTTTTATTTTGATTTATAAATTTACTTACAGCAGCCACAAAACAAGCAATTGATGCCTTCATATCATTGGCACCTCTACCAATTAATTTATTATTTTTAACAATTGGCTTAAATGGATTAGTAGTCCAGTTTTTCATATTACCTGGAGGAACTACATCTGTATGTCCAGCAAAGCAAAAATTTGGAGTAGATTTTCCAAGTTTTGCATATAAATTTTTTATATTTTTGAAATTAATTATTTTACAACTAAAACCTATAGATCTTAAATTTTTTACTAATAAGTTAATTGCCCCAGCATCTTTTGGCGTAATGCTAGGTTTACGAATCAAATCTTTTGCTAACTTTAATTCATTTATTTGCATTAATTTTAATCTCTTAATAAATCGTTTATAGAAGTTTTACTTCGAGTTTTTTCGTCAACTTTTTTCACAATCACTACACAGTATAGAGACGGTCCCTTCGGATTGTTTTTGCTTGGCATTGATCCTGGAACAACTACTGAGTATGCGGGAACTTTTCCATAATAAATCTCACCAGTAGAACGATCTACTATCCTTGTAGATGCACCGATATAAACACCCATTGATAATACAGATCCTTTTTCAACTATAACGCCCTCTGCTATTTCGGCTCTGGCACCTAAAAAACAATTGTCCTCAACTATAGTTGGATTTGCTTGCATTGGTTCTAAGACGCCACCAATACCAGCGCCACCAGAAATATGACAGTTTTTTCCTACCTGTGCACACGATCCGACTGACGCCCAAGTATCTATCATTGTTCCTTCGTCAACATAAGCTCCTACATTAATAAAAGATGGCATTAGAACAACATTCTTTGCTATGTGAGCTCCTTTTCTAATCACGCCATTAGGCACATATCTAAATCCAGCTTTTTTAACTTTTTCTTCACTCCACCCTTGGGTTTTGCCATCTACTTTATCGTACCAAGTTGAATAAGGTCCTTTCGATGCTTTCATTTTATTAACTCGAAAACTTAAAAGTATAGCTTTTTTAATCCACTGATTGACTTTCCATTTATCACCTGTTTTTTCAGCAACTCTAATTTTACCGTCATCTAATAAGTCAATAGTTTTCCGAACTAATTCAGTTAGTTCTTTATCCGAACTATCTATTTTGGCTTTATTTTCGAAAGCTTCATTTATAGATTTTTCAATTTTTTCTAAGTTCATTTATTTCCTTTAAAAAAGCCGTTAAGTTTGCTGTTCTATAATTTACAAAATTTTCATTTGAATATTTTGCTGCCCACGGTTCATTATTTTTAATCCAAACAGTTTTCATACCTAATTCATGCGCAGGTTTCAAATTTCTTGCAATATCTTCAATAAATATACAATATTGTGGCTCAATTTTGTATTTATCAATTAATCTTTTGTAAGTTTCCATGGCAGGTTTTGGTACAAAATCTGAATCCACAATATCAAAAATTCCATCAAAAAGCTTATTAATTCCAATTCTTTTAGTTACATTCTCGGCGTGAGCACGGGAGCCGTTTGTAAATATTATTTTTTTATCTTTTATTTTGCTAAGTTCTAGCTCTAAACCCTTGTCATTTTCGAGAAATTCTAAATCAATATCATGAACAAAATCTAAAAATTCTTTTGCATCAATCTCATGGTTCTTAATCATGCCGTTCAAAGTCGTATTGTATTCATGAAAATAATTTTTCTGTATTTTTTTAGCCTCTTCAATACTTACATTTAGTTTACTTGAAATGTATTTAGACATTCGCATATCTACTTGATCAAAAACCTTAGTATCACCTGAATATAGCGTGTTATCTAGGTCGAACAGCCAGTACTTTATATTTAACAGATCTCTCATTTTCTAATTAAAGTACCAGCACCTTTGTCTGAAAAAATTTCTTTTAATATTGATCTAGGCTTTCTACCATCAAGAATGACAACTCCTCTAACGCCATTTTCAACTGCATCAATACAATTTTTTATTTTCGGAATCATACCGCCCTGAACAATTTTAAGATTGACTAGATTTTCCATATCATAAGGTTTAATTTCTGATATCAAAGCTTTTCTATCATCGTATACTCCTTCAACGTTAGTCATTAATAAAAGTC
>CACHVP010000030.1:0-3846 GCA_902583355.1 uncultured Pelagibacteraceae bacterium | reverse complement strand
GAAACAATCCTAATAGCAATTAATATAGTTCTAGCAATTGTTCTGATTTTGCTAATTCTGATGCAAAGATCAGAGGGGGGCGCTCTAGGCCTAGGTCTTGCCCAAGACAATTTTGCTACTTCACGGTCGGTTGGAAATTTTCTAACTAAATCTACAGCAATAATTGCTACATTATTTATAATTTCTAGCATTTCTATTGTCATCTTATCCAGAGGAGATTTAGTCGATACTCAGTCTGTTATTGATAAAATAGAGAAAGAAGAAGATTCTAAATCACCTAAAATTCCTGAGTCATCAAAATAAACTTTATTTTTTATTAAAAATTGCATATACTGTCATTCCATGGCGCGATATGTATTCGTTACTGGCGGCGTGGTATCCTCACTAGGGAAAGGTCTCTCTTCTGCTTCGCTTGCATCGTTACTTCAATTAAGAGGTTTTAAAGTTAGAGTAAGAAAATTAGATCCATATTTAAATGTTGACCCTGGTACAATGAATCCTTTTCAACATGGAGAAGTATTTGTTACAGATGACGGAGCAGAAACTGATTTGGATATTGGTCACTACGAAAGATTTACAGGAATTTCAGCTACAAAATCAGATAATATTACAACAGGTGGAATTTATAGTGACATTATTAAAAAAGAAAGAAAAGGCGATTTTTTAGGCGGTACTGTTCAGGTAGTACCCCATGTTACGGATAGAATAAAAAAATTTATTTCTCATAATGTTAAAAATGAAGATTTTGTAATTTGTGAAATTGGAGGAACTGTTGGCGATATAGAAAGTTTACCTTTTCTTGAAGCTATAAGGCAATTTTCAAATGATACAGGAAAAAAAAATAGTTTATTCATTCACCTAACTTTAGTTCCATATTTAAAAGCCTCAGGTGAACTTAAGACAAAACCTACACAACATTCAGTCAAAGAATTAAGAAGCTTGGGAATTCAACCTGATATTATAATTTGTAGATCAGAAAGAGAGATACCAAAAGCAGAGAGAAAAAAGATATCTTTATTTTGCAATGTACCAATTAATAATGTAATTGAAACAGTCGATGTTCGAACAATATATGAAGCACCAATATCATTTCATAAAGAAAAACTTGATGACCAAGTTTTGAATTATTTTAAAATAAAAAATAAAAAATCACCCGATCTCAGCAAATGGAAAAATATTACTTCAAAAGTTTTAAATCCAAAAAAGGATGTAAAAATAGGTATAATCGGAAAGTATGTAAATTTGAAAGACGCTTATAAGTCCTTGGATGAAGCTTTAATACACGGGGGGATTTCCAACAATGTTAAGGTTAAATTACAAAGAATAGACTCAGAAAACCTTAAACCAGAGAATATAAAATCTCTTTTACATAATGTTTCTGGGGTTTTAATACCAGGAGGTTTTGGTAAAAGGGGGAGTGAGGGCAAAATTGCCGCCATAAAATACGCAAGATTGAATAATATACCTTTTTTTGGAATCTGTTTTGGTATGCAAATGGCTATTATTGAAGCTGCTAGAAATCTTTTAAATATAAAAAATGCTTCAACTAGCGAATTTGGAAACAATTGTACCCCAGTAGTTGGTTTATTGGAAGAATGGCAAAAAGGAAAAAGAAAAATGAAAGGTAGTGAAAAAAATTTAGGCGGAACTATGAGGCTAGGTTTATATGACGCTATATTAAAAAATAATTCTCTTATTTCAAAAATATACTCCGATAAAAAAATTAAGGAAAGACATAGACATAGATACGAAGTCAATATTGATTACAAGGAACAATTTGAAAAAAAAGGTCTAATTTTTTCAGCCTTATCTCCTGACGGATCATTACCAGAGATTATAGAGTTAAAAAATCATCCATGGTTTGTCGGCGTTCAATTTCATCCAGAATTTAAATCAAGACCATTCACCCCACATCCTTTATTTGCATCATTTGTAAAAGCAGCTAACAATAGGAGGTCTAATTAATGGAAAATAAGTTAATCAAATGTGGAACATTAAATATTTCAAATACATCACCTTTCACTTTAATTGCGGGTCCATGTCAATTAGAGAGTGAAAAACATGCTATTGATGTTGCTTCTGAACTAAAAAAAATTACTGATAAAGTTGGAATAGGTCTAATTTATAAAACTTCATTTGATAAAGCCAACAGAACAAGTTTAAAAGGAAAGAGAGGTGCTGGACTTGAGAAGTCACTTCCTGTTTTTGATAAAATTAGAAAAGAACTTAAATTACCAGTTTTAACCGATATACACACAGTAGAACAATGCGAGATTGTTTCTAAGCACGTCGACGTTTTGCAAATACCAGCCTTTCTATGCAGACAGACAGATTTACTTATTGCTGCGGCTAAAACTGGAAAAATTATTAATGTAAAAAAAGGACAATTTTTAGCTCCATGGGATATGGTTAATGTTACAAAAAAAATAGAAAATTCAGGTAACAATAATATTTTAGTCACTGAACGTGGTGCTAGTTTTGGTTATAACACTTTAGTCTCTGATATGAGATCATTACCAATAATGGCAAAGAATGGTTATCCTGTAGTTTTTGATGCTACTCACTCCGTACAACAACCTGGAGGCATGGGAGAAAAAAGTGGTGGCCAAAGAGAATTTGTTGAATATTTAGCTCGAGCAGCTATCGCTGTAGGTGTTGCAGCAATTTTTATTGAAACTCATCCAGATCCTGAAAATGCCCCTTCTGATGGTCCTAATATGGTTCCTTTATCTAAAATGCCAAATCTTTTAAAACAATTAGTTCAAATAGATAAATTGATAAAGAATGTCAAAAATTAAAAAAATCAAAAGCCGTCAGGTTTTTGATAGCAGAGGTAATCCAACTATTGAAGCTGAAATTTTTTCAGATAATGACAAAAGTGCTTTAGCAATAGTTCCATCTGGTGCTTCTACCGGCAGTCATGAGGCATATGAGTTAAGAGATAAAACTAATCATGAATACCTGGGCAAAAGTGTTTTTAAAGCTGTTGAAAATATAAAAGGTCCAATTTCAAATGCTTTAATAAACATAAATGTTGATGACCAATTAAAGATAGATGAAAAATTAATAAATTTAGATGCCACAGAACAGAAGAAAAAGCTCGGTGCTAACGCTATTCTAGCTGTATCAATAGCCTCATGCAAGTTAGCTGCTATAGAGGCTAATGTATCTTTATTTAAATATTTAAGTAAATCAAAAGTTTTTTTTATACCAGTTCCACTCTTAAATATTATTAATGGTGGATTACACGCAAAAAACAAACTTGAAATTCAAGAATTTATGATAAGACCAGAAAGCACTACTTCTTTTTCCGAGTCTTTAAGACGAAGCTATTTAGTAATTAAAAATTTACGCAGCATGTTAGAAGATACAAACGTTGGAGATGAAGGTGGTTTTGCTCCAAATCTCGAAACTAATCAACAAGCAATTGAAATAATATTGAAAGCAATTGAAAAATCAGGATTTAAACCGGGTGAAGATATTTCGATTTGTTTAGATGTGGCAGCAAATGAATTAAAAAAACCATTTTCTGTTGAAAATTACTTAGAATTAATTAAAAAATATCCAATAAAATCTATAGAAGATCCATTTAAAGAGGATGATTGGCCATCATGGAAAAAATTATCAACGAATTCTCAAATTCAAATTGTTGGCGATGATTTATTTGCAACAAATAAAACAAGATTAAAAAAAGGCATTGAAGAAAAATCTGCCAATGCAATTTTGATCAAACCTAATCAAATTGGAACAGTAAGTGAAACTCTAGAAGTTATTGATTTAGCTCATAACAATGGATTTAAAACAATCATATCACATAGATCTGGCGACTCAGAAGATACTTTTATA
>CACHVP010000029.1:0-3932 GCA_902583355.1 uncultured Pelagibacteraceae bacterium | reverse complement strand
TATGTTTCATGGTCAGAAAGATGAGGTAGTTCCAGTTTATTTTTCAAGAAAAGTTTTAAATTTATTTATAAAAGCTAAAAAAAGAATTGTGGTTATAAAAAATGGAGATCATAGCCTCTCTAACAAAAAAAATCTGAAAAGAATTACCTCTGAATTAGATAGAATAGTTAAAAATATTTTTTAAGAATAGAGTTGTTATGCAGCATCCAAAAATAAAGGTCTGCAACAACTTTTTTTAAGTTTCTTTTAGGTTTCCATTTATAAAGTTTTTTTACATAACTTAAATCTGAAACAAAATAAGGCACATCATAAGATGAAGTTTTTTTTACTCTTCCAATTTTAATTTTATTTCTTGTTATATCTTTTGAGAGCTTAGTTAGTTGTAAAAGATTAATTGAATTTTTCTTACCACCACCAACATTTAAAAGTTTGTTGTTTATTTTTTTTATTTTTTTGATTTGTAAAAAAATTAATTCACAAAGATCGTCGATATGAAGTACATCACGTACTTGTTTTCCGGCCCCACCAAAACCAATATAGTTAAGTTTTAGATTATTAAGATGTCTCCACAACCATAAACTAACAAAACCTTGTTCTTCTTTACCAAATTGCCATGGACCAGATACTAAAGCTACTCTATTAATTAAGTATTTTATTTTATGTAAATAAGCATATTCCTTTATCAATAACTCTGAACTCAGTTTTGTAAAACCGTAAATGGACTTTGGATTATTTGTATTGAAGTTTTCTTTAACTGTTCCTCTTTTTTTCAGTTTGTATAAATTTTCAATCGAATAAACTCTAGAACTTGATAGATAGATGATATTTGATTTATCTTTGGCACATTTCTTTAAAATATTGAAAGTCCCTAACAAGTTGGAATTAAATACATCTTCTATCTTTTTTCTAGATGTTTCTATAGCTGGTTCTGCAGCGCAGTGTATTACTAAATCAAATTTTTTTAATTTTTTTATGCCGCCGAACTTAGAAATATCTATTTTTATATTAGGAATTTTATTTTCTATTATTCTGTTTTTATTTAAAGTCGAACCTTTTCTAGATAAATTATCAATACTAGTAATTTGAGCAGTTTTAATATTCTTTTTTAAAAAAATAGCAAGGCTTGAGCCTATAAAGCCGCAACCACCCGTTATCAATATTTTCATTTATTATTATCCGGTCTCTAAAATATTTTTCTTTAGAGTAATTGGATTTTGTAATTTATTCAACATTTCTATTGGACAAACTTGTTTAAAATTTGCAACTTCTTCAGAAAAGTTTTGTAAAATTTTTTTAGATATCTCAGATTGAGTTTCTAAATTATATTCCTGTAAAACAGTTTTCAGCCTTTCTTTCCAATATTTTGTTTCTGGTTTTTGCCAAATAACACTTGCAGAATTTACATAGTTCTCAAAAATATTATCTGGGTCAAAGACAAATGCCATTCCTCCTGTCATTCCAGCTGCAAAGTTGTCACCAACTCTACCTAAGATGTAAACTTCACCTCCAGTCATGTACTCGCAACCATTTGCATCACAACCCTCAATTACTGAAATAGCACCTGAATTTCTTACCGCAAATCTTTCTCCGGCTTTACCTGCTGCAAATAATTTTCCTGACGTGGCTCCATATAAAACTGTATTACCAATTATTGTATTTTCATTTGATTTAAAATTATTATCTTTTGAGGGCACTACCACAATTTTTCCACCAGATAATCCTTTAGCTACATAATCGTTTGCATCACCAAACAACTTAATTTTAATACTTTTGGATAAGAAAGCTCCTAAAGATTGGCCTGCAGATCCTTTTAATGTGATATTCAATGCCTCGCTTGTAAAATTTTCACCAAACTTTTTAAAAATATAATGAGTTAATTTTGTTCCAATTGCCCTGTCTGTGTTCTTTGCAACTGCATTTAATTTTATTTTTTTGTTTTGCTTTAGTTCATCCTTAATTTTGATCCATGTTTTTTCATCAATATTGTTATCAGGCACATGGTTTATTAAATCACTTTCTGAATATCTTGCATTCTCTCCTGGGTCAGTTTTTACCAATAAAGGATTTAAATCTAGATCATCAAGGTTAGGTGAGCCTCTACTGACTTGATGAAGTAAATCTGTTCTGCCAATGACATCTTTTAAAGATCTAAATCCTAAAGAGGCTAAAATTTCTCTTACCTCCATGGCTACAAAAGTAAAAAAATTGACAACTTTTTCTGGTGTTCCTGAAAACTTTGCTCTAAGTTTTTCATCTTGTGAGCAAACTCCAACTGGACATGTGTTTGAATGACATTGTCTAACCATTATACATCCCATAGCGATAAGCGATGATGTACCCATTCCAAATTCTTCAGCTCCCATCATAGCTGCCATCACAACATCTCTTCCAGTTTTTATTCCACCATCCGTTCTTAGTGTTACTTTGTGTCGAAGTTGGTTAAGAGTGAGGATTTGATTTGCTTCTGTTAATCCCATTTCCCATGGGACACCAGCATATTTTACACTAGTTTGAGGACTTGCTCCTGTTCCACCAGAATGCCCAGAAATCAAAATTATGTCTGCTTTAGCTTTTGCAACTCCAGCTGCAATTGTTCCAATACCAGTGGATGCAACTAATTTTACTCCAACTCTAGCTTTTGGATTTACCTGTTTTAAATCATAAATCAATTGGGCCAAATCTTCGATAGAATAAATATCATGATGAGGTGGAGGAGAAATCAAAGTTACTCCGGGAGTAGAATGACGTAATCTTGCAATTTCTTTTGTAACTTTAAATCCAGGTAACTGGCCACCCTCACCAGGTTTTGCGCCTTGGGCAATTTTTATCTCAATTTCTTTACAATTATTTAAGTATTTAACTGTAACTCCAAATCTTGCTGAAGCTACTTGTTTGACTTTAGAGTTAGCAGAGTCCCCATTTTCTAAAACCTTAAATCTTTTTTCATCCTCGCCACCCTCTCCACTGCAGGATGCACCTTTAATTCTGTTCATGCCTATTGCTAAAGTTTCATGTGCTTCAGATGAAAGAGCCCCGTGAGACATACTTCCACTTCCAAATCTAGGTGTGATTTTTTCAACAGGCTCTACTTCATCAATATTAATAGGTTTATTTGAAGTTCTAAATTCTAAAAGATCTCTAAGATTTGTTGGGTTTAGGTTGTGGATTCCATCAGTGTATTTTTTAAAAACATCGTAGGAATTTTTTCCTACAGAGTGCTGTAACAAATGAATAAGATTGCCTTGAAATTGGTGGTCCTCTCCCGTTTTTCTGTATTTATAAAGTCCACCAATTGGAAGCACTAAAACATTTTTTTGATAAGCTTTTGAATGTAATTCTTTAATCTTTCTCTCAATTCCTGAAACCCCGATCCCTGATATTCTAGATATCATGCCAGGAAAGTAGTCTGCAACCAATCCTCTGCTTAAACCAACGGCTTCAAAATTACATCCACCTCTATAAGAGCTTAATACGGATATTCCCATTTTAGACATTATTTTTAATAGCCCGGCATTGATTGATCTCTTAAATCTGAGCACGCAAGCCTCAAAATCTAATTTACCAAATAATTTTTTTTCAAATCTTTGACGTATACTATCAATGGCTAAATATGGATTAATTGTAGTTGCCCCAACTCCTATTAGAACTGCAAATGAATGGGTATCCATTGCCTCGGAAGTCTCAACATTGATTGAAGCATACCCTCTAATACAAAGTTTAACTAAATTTGAATGTACAGCGCCAACGGCTAAAATCATTGGTACGACGGCTCTTTCATCTGAAATATTCCTGTCTGAAAGAATAAGGTGATTTGCGCCCTCTCTAACTGCTACCTCTGCTTCGACTCTAATTTTTTCAATTCTTTCTTTTAAATTTTCGTTAACATTAAAAGTACAATCTATAACTCTTACTTTTTCGGAAAATATAGATTT
>CACHVP010000028.1:0-4064 GCA_902583355.1 uncultured Pelagibacteraceae bacterium | reverse complement strand
TTCATTCATCATCCTACCTGTTATCAATGGATACCAGTGGTAAATTGCTCCAAAAATAACAAGAATAGGTGCAATACCCATCACCATATGGAAGTGAGCCACTACAAAATATGTATCGGACAATGGAACATCGACCGTTACATTGCCTAAGAATAATCCTGTCAATCCTCCATTTAAAAAAGTGACTATAAATCCAAGAGAAAATAACATCGGTAGCGATAGTTGGATATTTCCTCTCCACAAAGTAAGTATCCAATTATAAACTTTTATTGCAGTAGGCACCGCAATTATGAGTGTCGTTGTTGCAAAAAAGAAGCCAAACCAAGGATTCATTCCACTCACATACATATGGTGTGCCCAAACAAAAAAGCTCAAAGCACCAATTCCCACTATAGCCCAAACCATCATTCTGTAACCAAAAATTGTTTTTCTTGAGTGCACCGAAAGCAAATCAGAAACTATTCCAAAGGCTGGTAGAGCAACAATATAAACTTCTGGGTGACCAAAAAACCAAAATAGATGCTGAAATAAGATTGGACTTCCCCCTTCATGGGTTAATTTTTCTCCTAGCGAAACCATGGCGGGCATAAAAAAGCTCGTTCCAAGTAGACTGTCCAATGTCATCATCAAACAACCAACTAATAAAGCCGGAAAAGCAAACATCGCTAGGACTGTTGCTGTAAAAATTCCCCAAATCGTTAGTGGAAGCCTCATAAGAGTCATACCTCTAGCTCTCAACTGTAGTACTGTAATTATGTAGTTTAATCCCCCCATTGTAAAACCTGCTACGAAAAGTATTAACGAAATCAGCATTAAAATTATACCCATATCACTTCCAGGAGTTCCAGCAGTAATTGCTTGGGGAGGATAAAGCGTCCAACCCGCTCCTGTTGGTCCGCCAGGTACAAAGAAACTTGCAAGTAAAACTAAAACAGCGACAACAAACGCCCAGTAGCTCAGCATGTTTACATAGGGAAAGGCCATGTCCCTAGCACCACACATTAATGGTATTAATAAATTTCCAAAGCCTCCTAAAAATAATGCTGTTAATAGATAAACTACCATTATCATTCCATGCATTGTTACAAACTGATAATAAGCTGCAGGATCAAGCCAGCCTAAACCTGGAAAAGCTAATTGAATTCTCATTAACCAAGATAAAACTAAACCTAACAGACCTGTCCCTACTGCTGTTAATGCGTATTGAATGCCAATGTATTTTGCGTCTTGTGAAAATACATATGTAGTCCACCAACTGTGAGAGTGATAGAGCTCCTGATCTGGCAGTTCTGCATCTGGAACTGTATCTATATCTGGCGTAGAAACAGAAGACGCATCGGTAGCGTAATCTGATTTTGCTTCTATCTTATGTTCGTATTCATCTGACATATATTAATTTATTTATAGTTTATTTATCCTTTTTTACTAGTTGCAAATTGTCATTTTTTTGATTTTTTGCTAACATTTTCTCAAAGGTTATTTGTTTTGCTTCCCATTTTTTGTAATCTTGCTCTTCATCTACAATTACTCTTCCTCTCATAGCATAGTGCCCTGAACCGCAGTACTCGGCACACAATACTTCAAAATCACCTGTTCTTGTAGGTGTCAGCCAATAATATGTTATGATACCCGGTACCATATCCATTTTCCCTCTAAATTGAGGCACATAAAAATTGTGTAACACATCTATAGTTCTAAGTTCGAATTTAACTGGTCTGTCTTTTAGAACGTGTAATTCTTGAGCGTCTACTAATAGATCATCTTTACCATTAGGGTCCTCAATAATTAATCCAAACGGATTTTCATCAGTAATATATTTAATATCAGTTTTCCCAAGTATGTTATCTTCGCCAGGCAGTCTATATTTCCAACCCCATTGATACGCAAAAACTTCAACTTTGTAAGCATTGTCTGGTACAGTCACATATTGGTTCCACACAACTAACCCTGGGGCTAATAAGGCTGCAACCCCAATTGCGGTTGCCCAGGTTAATCTACTCTCTAATTTTTTGTCTTCAGGCTTATATTCGGCTCTTCTGTTTTTATTATAGCTAAATTTCCAAACACAATATGCAACAAAAAAACATATAGCTACAAAGACAATTCCTGTAATCCAAAAAGTTAAGATTATAGTATCGTCCATATTGCCCCAATTCGATGCTACCTCTGTCCACCACCAAGGAGACCAAAAATGAAAAGCTATTGAGCCGACTGTTATTAAAAATATACTTATTGCAACTATCATGTTATGCGTTTGATATAATAAAAATTCCTAAAAGAATAATTCCCGCTATAAGAACATGATTTCCTAAATCTATGAATCCCAATTTTTTGTTTTTAGGGTCAATTAAATCCTTCCATCTAAATGGAACTGATTTTCTTTTGACTGCAATTTCGGCTTTATTTTCATTTTTTTCTAGCCTCAAAGAAACTGAAAAGAAAACGAAATAAATGAATAAGATCAAAAAAATGACCAGACCAAGAAGTAATGCGTAAGATGTACTCATAATTAGAATTTACTATATATAAACCCTTTATGCATGTTTAATAAGGTTTTGCGACACTTTTGCAAGGTAAAATTCTGCCTAAATTTAAAGGATAAATTAGTTAAAATTTAAATTATAACTTAAAATTGTGGTTGCGGCAATCGCCGCCGTCTCTGCACGTAAAATATTCTTTGCCAATGAGATTGAAATGGTTCTTTTGTGATCAACTATTAATTGTCTTTCTTTTTCGGAAAAATCTCCTTCTGGGCCAATTAAAATACAAACAGGATATTTGAATGATAAAATATTTTTCAAATTACTTGAGTCGCAATTTATGTCACAAAAAATAAGATATCCGTTTTCTGGAAAATTTTTGAGAAAATTTTTTAAATTTTGAATTTTTGAAATTTCAGGTACAGAAATTCTGCTTGATTGTTCACTCGCTTCGATGACAATTTTCTTAGCCCTTTCAATATTAATATCCCTTACAATACTTCTTTCACAAAGAATGGGGAAAAAATTTTGAATTCCAAGTTCTGTTGTCTTTTGAAGCATTATGTCTTGTGAAATTTTTTTAATAGGTGAAAAAGCTAGCCATATATTATTCTCTTTTTTTTGTGGAATTGATAATTTTTCAACTTCGAATTCTATCAATTCCGTTTCATAGTTAATGATAGTAACATCCCACTCACCATTAACAGAGTTAAAAAGAGAAACTATGTCTCCCTGCTTTAATCGCATAACATTCTTTATATAATGTGATTGGCTTTTTGAAAGTTTAGAAATAAGACCTTTTTTAAGTTCTTGCGAATAAAAAAGTCTTGCTTTTGATGTCATGAAGAATTTATATAAGTTAAAATGCCAAAATCAATTATTATTAATACGACAGGTGGTCCAGAAGTCTTAGAATTAAAAGATGTGGACGTTAAGAGTCCTCGGCCAAATGAAATTAAAATAAAAAATTATGCAATAGGTTTAAATTTTATTGATACCTATCATAGATCAGGTCTCTATCCTGTTAAATTACCTAGCGGTATTGGTATGGAAGGATCGGGCGTTGTAGAAGAAGTTGGTTCTAATGTTAAAAAAATTAACAAAGGAGACAAAGTCGCTTATGCAGCTCAGCCATTAGGTGCATATTCTCAATTAAGAAATATTCCAGCTGATATTGCTTTAAAAGTGCCAGATGAAATAGATCATAAAACAGCAGCTTCGATTATGACCAAAGGTTTAACCACTTATTATCTTTTAAATCAAACATACAAACCCGGAGCAAGTGAAACAATTTTATTTCATGCAGCAGCAGGAGGTGTTGGCCAAATTTTTTGTCAGTGGGCTAAAAGTTTAGGCTGCAAAATTATTGGTACTGTTGGAACTGAAGAAAAAGTAAATATAGCAAAAGAATACGGTTGTGATTTTGTAATTAATTATAAAAAAGAAAGTTTTGACAAAAAAGTTTTTGAGATTACCAATGGAAAAGGTGCAGATGTTGTTTACGACGGTGTAGGTAAAGATACTTTTTTAGGTTCTATTAATTCATTAAAAGAAAGAGGAATGATGGTCTCATTTGGGAATTCT
>CACHVP010000027.1:0-4399 GCA_902583355.1 uncultured Pelagibacteraceae bacterium | reverse complement strand
CGCGCTGCAAGATCAAAAAAATTAATTAGTAAAACTGGAACTTAATAATGGAAACTTTTTATATACTTTACAATGAAACTTATAAGATTCTTTTACTCTTAATACCAATATTAGTATCTGTTGCTCTTATAGTTTGGTTTGATCGAAGAGTTTGGGGTTTTGTACAAAAAAGAAAAGGCCCAAATGTTGTAGGTCCGTTTGGTTTATTACAAACTTTAGCCGATGCTTTAAAATATATATTTAAAGAAATAATAATTCCAGCCAGTGCAAATAAAGTTGTTTTTATTCTTGCGCCGATTGTAACAATGACTTTAGCTTTATCGGCATGGGCAGTAATACCCTTGAGTGAAAAATTAATAATTTCTGATATAAATGTTGGAATTCTATATATTTTTGCAATCTCATCTTTGGGAGTTTACGGTATCATAATGGGAGGTTGGGCATCAAATTCTAAATACCCCTTTCTAGGCGCTATAAGATCTGCAGCACAAATGGTTTCTTACGAAGTTTCAATTGGAATAATAATTATAAATGTACTTTTATGCGTTGGTTCTTTGAATTTAAAAGATATTGTTTTTGCACAACAAGAACTTTGGTTTGTTGTGCCGTTATTTCCAATGTTTGTAATTTTTTTCATTTCTGCTTTAGCTGAAACAAATAGACCTCCATTTGATTTGCCAGAAGCCGAGGCTGAACTTGTAGCTGGCTATCAAACTGAATATTCGGGAATGATGTATGCAATGTTTTGGTTGGGAGAATATGCAAATATTTTATTATTGTGTGCATTAGGATCAATCCTTTTCTTAGGCGGTTGGTTACCTCCAGTTGACATTTATCCTTTTAATGTAATTCCGGGGATTTTTTGGATGACTTTTAAAATTTTATTATTATTTTTTATGTTTGCAATTATTAAAGCTATTGTACCAAGATATCGATATGATCAGTTAATGAGACTTGGTTGGAAAATATTCCTTCCTTTTTCTTTATTGCATGTAGTCGCTACTGCTAGTTTTTTAGTTTATTTTGACCTTTTACCCAAATGATGAATATTAATGAAATTAAATAGATTTTTTAAAATAATTTTTTTATCTGAGTTTGTTAAAGCTTTACTTATTGCTTTTAAAGAAATTTTTAAAAAGAAAAAGACAATCAATTATCCATTTGAAAAAGGAAAAATAAGTCCAAGATTCAGAGGGGAACATGCTCTTAGAAGGTACCCAAATGGTGAGGAAAGATGCATAGCTTGTAAATTATGTGAAGCTGTTTGTCCTGCTCAAGCAATTACAATAGAAAATGAAGAGCGAGCTGATGGTAGCAGAAAAACGACAAGATACGATATAGATATGCTCAAATGTATTTATTGTGGTCTTTGTGAAGAATCGTGTCCTGTAGATGCAATTGTTCAAGGACCTAATTTTGAATTTGCTACAGAAACCAGAGAAGAACTTTATTACAACAAAGAGAAATTGTTAGAAAATGGAGACAGATGGGAAAATGTATTGGCAAAAAATATTAAGCTAGACAAGCCCTACAGATAAATTTGCAATGATAGCTCACGCACTTTTTTTTTATTTTTTTTCTATAATAGCAATCGTTTCAGCTATTTTTGTAATAGTTTCAAGAAATACTATTCACGCGGTTTTTTTTTTAATTTTAGATTTCATATCTATTGCCTGTTTGTTTATCATGATTGGAGCAGAGTTTTTGGGAATGATGATGTTAATCGTATATGTAGGCGCAGTTGCTGTTCTATTTTTATTTGTCGTAATGTTGATGAATGTAACAGAGCAAAAATTATCTTGGTTTAGAGGCACAAAAAAAACAGGCCATATTCCTGCAGGATTGATTGTAGGAACGGTGATTTTATTAGAGCTTATTGTCATAGCTGGCGGATGGAAATATAAAGAGACATTTTCAGAGACTAAATTTTTATCTTTTGATCAGGAGCTAACGAATACACATATGATTGGAAATGTATTGTATACAGAATACATTCACTTATTTCAATTATCAGGAGTAATATTATTGCTAGCCATGATAGGCGCAATAGTTTTGACTTTTAGAAAAAGAGAGGGTGTTAAAACACAAAGCTATATTAAGCAAATTTCTAGAGAGCGAGATGAATCTGTAGAATTAATTGATGTAGAATTTGATAAAGGTGTAAAAATTGATGATTGAAATTGGATTAGGACATTATTTAACTTTAGGTGCTATCATTTTCTCACTTGGTACACTAGGAATTTTTTTAAATAGAAAAAATGTAATAGTAATTTTAATGTCAGTTGAACTTATTCTTTTAGCAGTTAATATAAATCTTGTTTCATTCTCTATATATCTTCAAGACATAACTGGACAAATATTTACAATGTTGATTTTAACAGTAGCAGCAGCAGAGGCTGCAATAGGTTTAGCAATAATAGTTGCATACTATAGAAATAAAGGATCAATAAGGGTTGAATCAATTGATGAAATGAAGGGTTAAATGGAATACGCAATTTTATTTTTACCACTTATTGGAGCAATTGTTGGATATTTTTTCAAATACTTTGGAGATATTTATTCTCAATTAATAACTACAGTTTTTGTCTGTATATCGGCAGTATTGTCAATAATTGTTTTTTATAACGGAGTTTTCTTCGGTGAGTACGGTAATTATGCAATTTACGAATGGATAGCATCAGGCGATTTTATTGTTGGATGGTCAATCAATATTGATCCTTTAAGTTCAATAATGTTAGTAGTGGTATCTCTAGTTTCAGCTTTGGTACATATTTATTCAATTGGATATATGTCACATGATCCACATAAGCCAAGGTTCATGTCGTACTTATCATTGTTTACATTTTCAATGTTAGTTTTAGTTGTGTCAGATAATTTTTTACAATTATATTTTGGTTGGGAAGGGGTTGGATTGTGTTCTTATTTATTGATTGGTTTTTGGTACAAAAAGCAGTCAGCGAATAATGCAGCCATTAAAGCTTTTATTGTTAATAGGGTAGGAGATTTTGGTTTTGGAATAGGTATTTTCATTATATTTATGTATTTTGGCACATTAAATTATAATGAAGTTTTTGCAGCTGTTCCAAGTCTTTCTACTGTTGAAATTAATTTTTTGGGTTTTAATTCAAATTTAATAACATTAATTTGTATATTTTTGTTTATAGGTGCCATGGGTAAATCAGCACAATTTTTTTTACATACATGGCTTCCAGATGCTATGGAGGGACCAACACCAGTTTCTGCGCTAATTCACGCGGCAACAATGGTGACGGCCGGTGTTTTTTTAGTTGTTAGATGCTCACCAATTTTTGAATATTCTCAAGTTGCTTTAAACTTTGTAGCTATTATAGGTATGATAACAGCTTTTTTTGCAGCATCAGTCGCTGTAGTTCAAAATGATATTAAAAGAATTATTGCTTATTCTACTTGTAGTCAGCTTGGCTATATGTTTTTTGCAACAGGAGTTGGCGCCTATCATGTAGCTATATTTCATCTGTTTACTCATGCATTTTTTAAAGCTCTATTATTTTTAGGATCAGGTTCAGTAATTCACGCTTTAAAAGATGAACAAGATATAAGAAATATGGGAGGTATATGGAAAAAAATGCCACTCACATGGATTTCTATGATCATAGGAACACTAGCTTTAACTGGTTTCCCTTTTTTATCTGGATACTATTCAAAAGACGCAATAATAGAATTTGCCTATTTAAAAGGTACAAATATAGGCTATTTTGCTGCAGGAATAGGGATAATTACAGCAGTTTTAACAGCAATATATTCTTGGAGATTAATTTTCAAAACTTTTCATGGAAATTTTAATAATAAAAGTCTTTCAAAGATAGAAGTACATGAGTCAGGAATGATTATAATTTCCCCTTTAGCTTTGTTAGTATTAGGAGCGGTTTTTTCTGGTTTTTTATTTAAAGATTTTTTAATAGGTCATCATTATGAAGATTTTTGGAAGAACTCAATCCTTATAATTCAAAATATTGATCATTCTAACGTACCTATCTGGATTCTTGTTACCACACCTTTTTTAGTCACTGTATCGATTCCAATAGCTTATTATTTATATATTAAAAATAATAATTTATTAGAAAATATTAAACTTAAAAATCGACCCATTTATAATTTTTTATTGAACAAATGGTACTTTGATGAGATTTATGACTTTATTCTTGTAAAACCAACAAAGTTTATCGGATCTTTTTTTTGGAAATCTGGAGATATAAAAACAATTGACCGATACGGTCCAGACGGTGTATCAAAAATAGTCAAAAGTATTTCTAACAAATCAAGCAAATTTCAAAGCGGATATATTTACGACTATGCTTTTGTAATGCTTATAGGATTATCTTTATTATTAACATTCTTTATTTTTTATTAATGAATTTCC
>CACHVP010000026.1:0-4516 GCA_902583355.1 uncultured Pelagibacteraceae bacterium | reverse complement strand
CTTTTCTAAGAGAAGCAATTGTTTTGTTAGTGATTCCAAATCCAATTACTAAATTTTTTGACTTATTTATTCTTTTAATTTTATTATAATTTTCTAAAATTTTTTTAGGAGAAACTTTTAATTTACCTCCTGTAGTTGACAACATGCTTATATAATAAATCATATCATGCGAACTTGCTATAATCTTTTTTACTCTTTCCTTAGATGTTGTAGGCGATAATAGCTGAACAAAAGTAATTGAATATTTTTTACATAATTTTGAAAATTTCTTATTTTCTGGCCATGGAAGATCTACAATTATTAATCCGTTAACACCTACTTTTTTACATTTTTTAATGAATTTTTTTTCCCCATATCTATAAACCATTTGGTAATACCCCATTAAAATACATGGCTTAGAGTTTTTGTTTTTCTTATAATTTTTGACTATTTGAAAAACATCTTTAAGTTTAATCCCATTTTTCAAAGCTCTGTAGGAGCTATTTTGAATTTGAGGACCGTCTGCTGTTGGGGCATTATGTGGAAATCCAATTTCTAAAATATCAGCGTGTTCAGATATTGATTTTAGAATTTCTAATGATTTCTTTTTAGTATTATCACCAGCCACAGTATAAGTTAATAAAGCTGGTCTATTTTCTTTCCTACACTTTTTAAAAGCTAAATCTATCTGAGATTTCATCTTGAATAACTGCCTAAACGTTTTTTGATAATATCCTTATCCTTTAGACTGTCCCCACAACTATCTACTACGATGATATTCGATTCATCAAGTTTTGGAGCAATTTTAATTGCTTCAACAAAAGCATGTGCTGGTTCCAAACTTGGCGAGATATCTTCTAACTCAGTGACTAGTTTGTAAGCATTAAGCGCCTCTTCATCAGTTGCGAATGTATACCTTGCTCTACCAACGTCCTTTAAAAGACAATGTATAGGACTCACTGAAGGGTAATCAAGTCCACTTGAAATAGATTCAGTCTCGTTAATTTGACCATCTGAATTTTGTACACAATAAGCAGCGGCACCATGTAGTACTCCTACTTTAGAATTCTTACTCAGAGGTGCAGCATGAAGTTTACTTCGTCTTGGTCCTCCAGCTTCTACACCAATTAACTCAACTTGATTTTTTTTGTAATCAATAAATTCACTCCAAAATCCATAAGCACTTGACCCACCCCCAACACAATTAATTAATTTTAATTTGGTTGGTATCTCTCCAAACTCTTCATGTAATTGAACTTTAAGTTCTCTAGAAATTTGAGAAGTTGAATATCCGCAAATTTTGACAAAGATGTTTGGACCTACAAGGCTACCAATTCCCATGTGAACTTTATCACAATTTGAAACCCAGTATCGAATGCACTCACTCACTGCATCCACCAAAGTTTTACTGCCAGAATTGACAGGGATAATCTCAGCTCCATTTTTTCTTATCGCTTCGCAATTGGGTTTTTGCCTTTCAATATCTCTTGTTCCCATAAAAACTTTACATCCAAGACCAAACTTTTTTGCCACCATTGAAAACATTTTTCCATTATATCCAGCACCAGTGTCAGTACATATGTACTTCTTTTTTGCTTTTTTACACAACATTGCATGAGTGATGGCGTTATAAATTTTGTGGGCACCACCGTTTGCATCAGAAACCATTTTCGCATAAATCTGGGCACCACCTAAACGATCTGTTAGATTTTGTAATTTAATAAATCTGGTAGGTTTTCCAACGTAATTATCGTACAAATCATCTCTTTGTTTTAGAAAATTTTCATCATTTCTGTACTTTTTAAATAATTTTGTTAAATCATCTATAGGTTTCTTTAATGTTTCGGCAACATAATTTCCGCCAAATTTTCCACCATAAAAACCATTTTTATCGTGCTGATCAATTAAGGGTATTCCTTTTTTAATTTTCATTCTTAAATTTGATTAATTTTGCTATCTGGCAGACTGTATAATTTTTTTGATGTTTTGACCAGCATCCCCGCTCTCATATACTGGTCGGCCAATAACGCAAAAAGCTTTGTTATCGTCTGTAGAGATTTTACAAAATTCTGAGTAGCTCATCACTCTTTTTTGATCATGCTTTTTGTCTTCAATACCTCTTATCCCTGGGCAGAATATTTTTAAGTCTTTAGATAAAGATCTTATAGTTTCATACTCTTTTGCTGAGGCGATGACACCGTCTAGTTTCGATTTAATTGCTAAACTGGCCAGTGTTGAAACTTGATCTTTAGATGCAGATTGTGAGGTCAAAACAGTTACACCTAATAATTCGAGCTGACTAGTTGCATCTCGAGCTGCTTTCAGCATTTCATAACCACCACTAGTATGAATTGTTAAGTATCTAACTGTTTTTAATGATGAGATGCTTGCAACAGTTTTTTTTACTGTATTTGGTACATCAAGAGTTTTCAGGTCTAAAAAAATATCAAGACCAAAATCCGATAATTTTTTTAAACCCTCTTTACCGCAGATTGCAAATAATTCATTGGTAATTTTTAATCCTAAAGCATCATTTTTTACACTATTGGCAACATCAATAGCTCTTTCAAAATTCGAGAAATCCAAAGCAACAAAAATATTTTTTCTCAATTTTCTAACCCATTTATATTTATTTTTTTCTTAAGTTCTTTTGACATTTTAAAACTAATTGATTTTTTTTTGGGGCTATATATTTTATCGCCTGTTTTAGGGTTCCTGCTGATTTTTTCGTTTAATTTTTTAACCGAAAATCTTCCAAAACCTCTTAGTTCAGTACTTCTGTTATCAATTATACCATCAACGATGGTATTAACGATGACCTGCAATATTTTATCTAAGTCGGATTTTTTAAGTTTTCGATGAATTCTTTGGGATAATTTTGAAATTATCTCAGACCGAACCATTATTTTTATTCTTTATCCTTCTTCTTTTTTTTAGAACCCAAAACTTTACCCAGGATATCCCCAAGCATTTGGCCGGAACTCGTACCGTCTTTACCGTATTTTTTAATGGCTATTTTTTCATTTTGAATTTCAAGTTCTTTTATTGACAGCGAAACTTTTCTTTTTTCTTGATCTAAACCTACAATCATACAATCAACTTTATTTCCCATAGTAAATATCTCAGGTCTGCAATTTTCAATATCTTTTGCTAAGTCAGATTTTTTTATCATAAAAAGAGAATTTTCGTCTGGTCCAACAGAAACTTTTATTCCATTTCTTAGAACATTTTTTACTACTGCTGTAACCACTTCTCCGTTTTTCTTATTATTAAAGAAATCAAAAGGATCTTTTTCTAATTGTTTTATACCTAGTCTAATTTTTTCTTTTTCTTTATCAACTTCTAATAATTTAGCTTTTACAAAGTCATTTTTTTTAAAATTTTTTAAACTCTCTTCATCTTCCTTCCAAGAAATATCTTTGTAGTGTATCATTCCTATAAGTCCAGAATTTTCAAGAGAAACAAATAATCCAAAATCAGTTATATTAATAATCTTACATTTCAAAAGTGAACCAACAGGAGATTTTTCAGAAAATGAACTCCATGGATTTTCTTGAGTTTGTTTATAACTTAAAGAAACTCTTTTTTTTTGTGTATCTACTTCAATTATTTTGACTTCAATTTCTTGTGAAGGAGATAATATTTTACTTGGTTGAATATTTTTTTTGACCCATGAAAGTTCAGATTGATGGACTAAACCTTCTAATCCTTCTTCCAGTTTTACAAAAACACCATAATCTACGCACTTTGTAACCACACCTTTGTAAGTCTGATTTATTTTATATTTTTTTTCTAAGTTTTCATAAGGATCAGCATGCATCTGTTTAATTCCGCAGCTAATTCTTTTTGTTTCTTGATCTATTTTTATAATTTTTACCTTCAGACTTTGTCCAATTGATAAAAGATCTGAAGTTTTCTTAACTCTTGAATAACTTAAATCAGTACAATGTAATAATGCGTCAGCACCTGAAATATCAATGAAGGCCCCCCAATCAACAATAGCTTTTACTTTTCCTTCAACAATATCTCCTTCTTTTATCTTTGATAAAATTTTCTTTATATCTTCATTTTTGCTTTTTTCTAAAATCGCTCTTCTAGAAACTACAAGATTTCCTCTAATTTTATCACATTTTACTACTAGGAATTTTAGGGGGACATTCATTAGTTTATCAATCTCGTAATTTTTAAGTGGAGTTGTTGAAATCTGTGATCCAGGCAAAAAACATAAACATGAGTCTACATTTACTACCATTCCTCCCTTAACTTTATTTGTTATCAATCCTTCTACCTCTTCCTGAGTTTCAAAAGCTTTTTCCATTCTTTTCCAAGAATCCATCTGTTTTGCTTTTTGTCGGCTAACAACTACCTCACCATTGTGACCTTCAAGTCTTTCTAGATAAACTTCAATGTTAGAACCAACTTTTAAACCTTCGAGCTCTTTCAATAATTTAAGTTCTTCTATCGGTAGTATCGCCTCAGACTTAGCTTTTAGATCTAAAAAAATAAATTTTTTACCAATCTCACTTACTTTAGCTTT
>CACHVP010000025.1:0-5609 GCA_902583355.1 uncultured Pelagibacteraceae bacterium | reverse complement strand
ATTCATGCCGATCTTTTTAATGATAATATTTTTTTTAAAAATAATAAATTTTCTGGTTTTATTGATTTTTATTTTTCTTGTAATGATTTTTATGCATTTGAGATAGCAATTTGTTTTAATGCTTTATGTTTTGATGGATTGAAACAAAATTTAAGTTTTAATGTGACTAAAGCAAAAAAATTAATGGAAGGTTATAATCAGATAAGAAAGATTTCCAAAGAAGAGAAAAAGGCTATTAAAGTTCTTTCTCAAGGAGCAGCGTTAAGATTTCTTCTGACAAGGGTATTTGATTATTTAAATACAGTCGATAATGCAGTTGTTAAAATAAAAGATCCTGAAGAATATCTTAAAAGACTGGAATTTCACAAAAGTGCAAAAAGTTTTGAGGATTACCTAATCTAAAATGAAGTATAAAATATATACTGATGGGGCATGTTCAGGAAACCCTGGTCCTGGTGGTTGGGCTGCAATAATTCTAATTGATGATGAAATTAAGGGAAAAATATCAGGTAGTGAAAAAAATACTACAAATAATAAAATGGAGTTATTAGCGCCAATTAAAGCTATTCAAAAATTTAAAAAAAAATCAGAAATTTTAATCTACACTGACTCTACTTATGTAAAAGATGGGATAACAACTTGGATAAAAAAATGGGAAAAAAATGGATGGAAAACATCATCAAAAAAACCTGTTAAAAATAGGGAGTTATGGAAAAAGTTAAAAGATTTATCATCAAAACATGATATCAAATGGGTTTGGGTTAAAGGACACGCTCAAAATAAATATAATAATATTGTTGATGAAATTGCGCAAGGAGCTATAAAAAGATAAATGATCAAGCAAATTCCAAGTAATAAAATCAAAGACTTTATAAAAGAGAAACCAAAAACTATTTTATTAGATGTAAGAACAAAAGAAGAGTGGGATCAAATTGGAAAACCCGATGGTGATAAAATAGGTATTAAAACATATTTTTTATCATCTCAATTCCAAGGAAGAGTTATTAATGAAAATTTTGTAAAAGAATTTGAAAATTTGAAAATTGATAAAAATTGTGAAATTCTTATAATGTGTGGATCAGGTAATAGATCTCAGAGAGCGGCAGAATTGTTGACTACAAAAGGATTTAAATGCTTAAATGTTTCTGATGGTTTTAGAGGTGACGGTGGAGAAAAAATTGGTTGGAAAAATAATCAACTTCCAACTAAATAATTAAATTCTGTTTAAGAAATTTTCTGCTGCAGACAATTCACAGGTTGCAGTTTCTTTTTCCTCTTCGATTTTTTTTACAACTCCATCTTCTAATAACATTGTATATCTCTTCGATCTAATTCCTAAACCTTTTGATGACTTGTCTACTTCGGCTCCAATAGCTTTAGTAAATTTACAGAAAGGATCGCCTATCATAAATATTTTATTACCTACGTTTTGATTTTGGCCCCAAGCTTTCATTACATTTGGATCATTTACAGCTATACAGATTATTTTTGTTATTCCTTTTGTTAAAGCTAAATCAAAGTTTTTGACATACCCCGGTAAATGAATTGCTGAACAAGTTTTTGTGAAAGCCCCAGGCATACCTAAAATTATTATTTTTTTTGATTTAAATAAATCACTTGTTGAAATTTTTTTAACTTCATTCGCATCATCCAAGTAAAAAAAATTACATTCGGGTAATTTATCACCAGGTTTTATTTTCATGATATTTTTCCTAATATATAGTTTTTTATATCATTAATATTATTTTCTAAAATATCATAATTTTCTTTTCTATCCATTAAATGTACTATTTGTTTTGGTGCCTCTACTTCCTGTGATGTTGCCATTTTAATTGTTTCTAAGAATTTATAAGGATGAGCTGTACCCAAAATTAAAATTTCAGAACCATCTTTTATATCTTTAGAGGCCCCAACTGCAGTCGCTGTATGTGGATCTAGTAAAAAATTATATTTTTTTGAAAAGTTTTTTATTATTTCGAGAGTTTCTTTATCATTTGTTTTTTTAGCGCTGAAATCTTTCTTTATAATAGCTATCTGCTCACTGTTTAAAAAAAATGAACCTTTGGATTTTAAATTATTCATACATATTGATACTTCTTTATCATCTTCATTTAGTACATCAAAAAGTAGTCTTTCAAAATTGCTCGATATTTGAACATCCATACTGGGTGATAATGATGGTTTTACTTTGCTTGGTTTATAAACTCCCGAATTAATAACTCTTTCTAAAATATCGTTTTCATTTGTAGCTACTATTAATTTTTCTATAGGCAATCCCATTTTTTTAGCAACGTATCCAGCATAAATATCTCCGAAGTTTCCTGTTGGAACTGAAAAACTTATTTTTTTATTTTGAAACTTAAATGCTGAATAAAAATAGTATACTATTTGACAAACTATTCTTGCCCAATTAATAGAGTTAACACCAGACATATTAATTTTTTCTCTGAAAGTATTTTCATTAAACATTTCTTTAACTATTTTTTGGCAATCATCAAAAGTTCCTTTTATAGCAACATTATAAATATTGCTTGATCCAATAGTTGTCATGATCTTTCTTTGGATTTTTGAAATTTTGTTATGCGGATGCAAAACAAAAACATTAATATTTTTTCTATCATTTAGAGCAGCAATTGCAGCAGAACCGGTATCACCTGATGTAGCGACCACCACATTGACCGCTCTATTAGATGAAACTTTCAGTTCGTCATACATATTGCCTAAAACTTGCATTGCAATATCTTTGAAAGCCAATGTTGGGCCATGGTAAAGCTCTACTAAATTAATATCACCAACTTTTTTTATTTCGATAACCTCTTTGATTAAAAAACTTTTATAAGACTTTTTTATCAAATTTCCTAAATTTTTTTTTTCTAGTTCAGGTGAACAAAAATTAGAAATTATTTCTGTTGCTAAATCTATGTAAGATAAACGGCTTAATTTTTTTATTTCTGACTCACTATATTTTTTAATTTCTTTAGGTATAAATAAACCACCATCAGGAGCTAAACCTCTCAGAAATATTTCCTTAAAATTACAGCTTAAATTTTTATTCCTTGTGCTTATATATTCCACTAGCTAGACGACGATTTCTGTCCTTTTTTGAAATATTTTTTCCAGGACAAATTTAATAGACCTAATAGTATAAATGATAAGACAATAACCATCAGGGCCACTTGGCCACCTGAAGTATCTGAGATACAGACTGCACACATAGTCAAAATATCAGAATTTGAAGGATTTATTATCATTTTTTAAAATAAACAAATTGAATTATAGCTTCTTTTATATTCTTTGTCACATTTGGGTCAACTAATAAAACCAGCGCGTATTTTTCTTTTTCCCCTCCTTTTAATGTTTGTTCTTCATAACAGAAACAGTTCATTTTGGTCATATAATCTTTTAGCTCGGGGGGGTAAACTTGGAAAGTGGCCATTGCCGATATACTTTTTGTGCTTAAGTTTTCGACTGAATAATTAATAGTTTTTACTTCGCCAGGTTTTAAAATGATATTTTTATCTTCTGCATCAAATTTAAATGGTAAATCATGATGAACGCTTGTTATTAGTTTTGTTGGAATTAGCAAAGTGTTCTCATTTTCATTTTTTAAAAAAACATAAAAAATAATTATTATTAAAGCTAACAGGCTTGTTAATACAAAGATTAGTTTTTTATTTTTAAGCAAATTTATCCACTAAGATTGATATAAAAATTGCAAATAAATATAGAATTGAAAAAGCAAATATTTGTTTAGAAATACTTTTTTCAGATTTTTTATCTTTTGTTTTAAAAAGTTTAAAACAAATAAAAATATAGTACGCGCTTAAAGGAAATGAAAATAACAAATAAATAAAGCCTAAAAATTCTAAATAGTATGGGGCAACTGCTACTGGGAATAGCAAAATTGAATATACAAATATATTTTTCTTCGTAGTTTCTACTCCTGAAGTAACTGGTAACATTGGTATATTAGCTTTTTTATAGTCTTCTGACTTAAAAAGACTTAAGGCCCAAAAATGAGATGGTGTCCAAACAAAAATTATTAAAAACAAAATAATTGGCTCGATCGAAACACTTCCGGTAGCTATTGCCCACCCAATTACAGGTGGCAAAGCCCCTGCTGCTCCACCAATCACAATGTTTTGTGGTGTCTTCCTTTTAAGCCAAATAGTGTAAACAAAAACATAAAATAAAATTGTTAAGGCCAGTAAAAAAGCAGCCACAAAATTTGAAAAAAAATATAAAGCTCCCACAGACACAAAAGATGATATTACACCAAAAATAAGTGCTTCTTTTTTGGTTAATTTTCCAGTTGGAATTGGTCTTAAACAAGTTCTGGACATAACCTTATCAATATCGGCCTCATACCAACAATTGAGAGAACCGGCAGCACCAGATCCTAGGGCAACAGCAATAATAGATAAAATCGCATATAAATAATCTGTACTTTTAAAAGGTGCAATTAAAAAACCTACTACACAAGTAAAAATAGCAAGAGACATAACTCTTGGCTTCATTAATTCAAATAAAGCTTTTGTGTAATGAATACTGTCGAATTTAAACTCTCTGGTATTTGTATTAGTATTAAGCAATTGCGATCCTCTTATTAATTATTCACCTAAGACGAAATAGATAAGTCTTGAAAAAAATGTATACTTTCCTTCAGCAACCATTAAACCAACAAAACATGCTATTGCTGTCATTGGCCATAACAATACATTTACAAGAGCGTAACGTTCCCAAAAAAGGTGCATGAAAAAAGCCATTATCAGACCTGCTTTAAGAAACATAAAGAATAGAATTAGTGACCATCTTAAAAGACCTTGAAATTGATACCAATCAACCATGTAAGAAAAAAAACTGAGAACGAATAAAAGCCCCCAAATCCAAAGATAAATCCCTATCTTATGTGTTGTTTGAGATTTCTCTTTATTTTTATTTATTTCAGTATTTTGACTCATTATTTAACATTACCAAAGATAGAAGAAAGCGAAAATAAAAACCCATACTAAATCCACAAAATGCCAATAAAGACCTAATATTTCAATTGAGACATAGTCTGATTTCATAGTTGTAAAAAATCCCCGTCTTCCTGTATCAAAATCTCCTCTAAATACTTTTCTGGCAAAAATAAAAAGAAATATTACACCTATAGATACATGGGTTCCGTGAAAACCGGTTATCATGAAAAAGTAAGATCCAAATTGAGCGGCGCCAAAAGGATTTTCCCATGGCCTTACCCCTTCATGTATCAATTTAGACCACTCATAAGCCTGCATGCCTACGAAAGTTAGCCCACCAATTGCTGTGGCAAGAATAAACCAGCCACACATTTTTCTATTTTTTTCATAACCATATTTAACCGCTAACGCCATAGTTCCGCTGCTAGTGATAAGCACGAAAGTCATAATAGCGATTAGAAGCAATGGTACAGGTACGCCCATAAAATCCAATGAGAACACATGACTAGTATTTGGCCAATCAACTACAGTTGAAGCCCTTCCCTTCATGTATGATATTAAAAAACAGCTAAAAATAAATGTGTCACTTAACAAAAATATCCACATCATTGCTTTTCCCCACTGAACACCCTTAAAGGCAGTTTGGTC
>CACHVP010000024.1:0-5778 GCA_902583355.1 uncultured Pelagibacteraceae bacterium | reverse complement strand
CGTTACATTCACAGTAATGGAGCTTCAATGTTCTTCCTTGCAGTTTACATACATATCTTTAGATCTCTATTTTATGGATCATATAAATCACCTAGAGAAGTAATCTGGATTTTGGGAATGATAATTTATCTTTTGATGATGGCAACCGCTTTTATGGGTTATGTATTGCCCTGGGGGCAAATGAGTTTTTGGGGCGCTACAGTAATAACAAATTTATTTAGTGCTATACCTTTAGTTGGAGATAGCATTACCACATGGCTGTGGGGAGGTTATTCAGTAGACAATCCAACTTTAACAAGGTTCTTTAGTCTACATTACCTGTTTCCTTTTTTAATTTTAGGTTTGGTAATTTTGCATATTTGGGCACTACATGTTCCCGGAAATAATAATCCAATTGGTATTGATGTTAAAAAACCTTAAATATCTTATAATCCTTAGATAATCTTCCTGAATTCTTTTTTGTGGATCCCCAATAAATTTAATTTTTTTTATCTTTTAAATCCTTTTTGCCATTTTGTGGGTCAAATATTTTTCCTCTTTGGTCTAAATAAATTGCATTTATTGTAAAATCCCTTCTCTCTGAGTCAACCTCCCAATCAGTTGAATAAGAAACTTTTGCATGTCTTCCATCCGTGGTAATATCTTTTCTTAGAGTAGTAATTTCGAAATTTTTTCCTTCCTTAGATAGAGTTATAGTTCCGTGTTCAATTCCTGTTTTAATAATCTTGTAATCTGAGCTGGAAAATTTATCTACTATTTCATCAGGGGTGAAGATAGTTGCTATATCAATATCATAAATTTTTTGATTGTTTAAAAAATTCCTTACGCAGCCTCCTACTAACATTGCATTGTTATTACCATTTGCGTTTAATATTTGGAAAATTTGTTTAATTTCTTTTTTTTTTATAAAAAGGAAATAGGAACTTTTTAATGTTATTAATTAAAAGCATATTGTTGGCTGGGGCGCTAGGATTCGAACCTAGGATGGTGGTACCAAAAACCACTGCCTTACCGCTTGGCTACGCCCCAAAGTTTTTTCGATATATCACAATAAAACATTTTTAAATAGTTTTACATAGAGCACACCAAAATCTAGGGAATATCTTTTTAATCCTTTTTAAAGCGTTGGTTCCATGTCTTTTATTTAAAAACAAGCCAAAACAAGCCGATCCAGATCCAGTTACTCTAGAAAATTCACAATTTTCAGAAAAATCTAATTCTGACAGAATCCTCTCAACAACAGGGAACTTATTGGTTACAACACTTTCTAGGGAGTTATTTTCAAATTTAAGTTTATTTATCAATTCTAGTTTTGAAATTCTTTTGTTATATTGTTTTTTTCTAATTACCTCATAATCTTGTAATTTGTTATAAATCTCCTTTGTGGAACATTTCAAAAAAGGGAATATTATTAATAAATAAAAATTCCCATCAAAACTAAATTTATTTATTTTTGAGAAACCTTCCTGAAATATTTTATTTGATTTAAAAAAAACTTTAAAATCAGTGCCAAGTTTTTTTGAGAAATAATTGATAATATTTTCTGTGATTTTTTTTTTTTTTAAAAAATACTTGATTATAGTTGCTGCATTTCCAGACCCTCCTCCTAAACCTGAAAATGCTGGAATATTTTTCTTTACAATAATTTCATATCTAATTTTAGGTGAAATTAATTTTTTTTTTCTAAGTAGTGATAAGCTTTTAGTTACACTATTATTTTTGTTTTTTACACTATTTTTAAATTTTCCAATAAATTTAACTTTGTCTTTTGATTTGTTTATTTTATCTATTTTAATTTCATCGCTAAGATTTGTAAGAAAAATTAAAGATTGAATTTGATGAAATTTTCTATTTTTTATTTTCTTTCCAACTTTCAAGAATAGATTTACCTTTGAAGGGGATTTTAGAACTATATTTTTCATTTACTAAAAATTTAGATATTTTCCAATCCAAATAACATTTTTTTTTCAACTTTTGATTTTAATTCATCTTCTGCTTTATCCGACTTTAAAACATTGTTCCAATAATATCTTGCTTGAATCTTGTGATTATTCATCCATAAACAATCGGCATAATGATCGTTAATAATTGGATCTCTCGGTAATAACATCATTGCAATTTCAAGATATTTTTTTGCCTCTGAAAAGTTTTTTGTTTTATATAAAGCCCAACCAAGAGAGTCTGTTATATATCCGTTATTTTTTTTTCAAATCGTTTGCTTGCTTTAACATTTCTAACGCTTGATCAATATTTGTATTTTGTTCTATCCAGCTATAGGCCAAATAGTTCATTACATATGGTTCGTTTGGTTTAACTTTTAGGGACTCAATAAGATCTTTCTCACCAAGTTCCCATTTATTATTTCTTTCATATGCCATGCCTCTTCTTTCTAGAATTTCTGGATATAAATTATGTTTCTTATTTATTTTTAATAAAATCTTTGAATATAAATTAATAGACTCTTTGTAGCTTTCGTTATTTCTATGAAAATTGGCAAGATCAAACGTCTCATAAATTCCAGGATTTTTCAGAGTTTTATAAATATCTGAAATATATTTAAGAGCCATGTCATTCTTTTTTTCTTCCATTATTGATGCGATTTGCTTTGCTGAATACCATTTGTAAACGGAACCAGCTTTAAATAATTTTTTATAAATTACTTCAGCAGTTTCATATTTTTCTAGAACTATATAATTTTCTGCTAATAAAGTATTGTATGAATGAAAATTTGGATTTAAAAATTTCGACAAACTTATAAAAAAATTTGAAAGTTTATATTCTCTCTCTGAAGAAAGAATATTAGAAAGAATATAAAATATTTCAGCCATAATATGAGAGCTATTTTTACAATTAAAAACATTATTATTTTTTTCATTATTGATTAATACTTTTTTAAATTGATGTATTAATAAATTTCCAGGATATTTTTCGTGTGCAGAATTTATTAGTTTTTTTTGACTCATCTAATTTATTTTTATTAAAGAAATAATTGGAAACGAAAAAATTATATCTGGAAAAATTATATTGCTCATTATTAAATAGCGAAATTAATTTTTTTTCTGCATCAACTGTTTCTAAAAAACAATGGGCAAATGTACTCTCAATTATCTGCAAACTTTCAAAAGATTTATTTTCATAATTTAATAATTTAATATCTTCTTTTTTTTTTGACTCTGAAATTTTTGGCCATACATTCAGAGAGGATTCTAAAATTTCAAAAAATCTATCCTTGTTTCCTTTTGTTTTTAATCTTTTGAAATAAAATGAAGCTTTGTCGTAATTATTATTCTTAAATTCGTAAAGACCTAGAAAAAGGTTGCTTTCAAAATTTGACTCGTTACTTTTTTCCAGACTTTTTGAATACTTATACGCCTCGTCATAATTTTGCAAATTTACGTACGATTGAATTAATCTTGAAGAATATTTTTTATTTTTTCCTTCAAATCCTTTTATTTTTTTAAAAAAACTTTCTGAAGTTTTATATTCAAAATTATCAAAAGATATTAAACCAGAAAAATAGTTTGAGATACTTTTAGCGTCAGAATTGAATTCTAATACTCTTGCATTTAATGAATTAAATATACCAACAAAAATAAAGGTATATAATAATATTCTAAAAATAGATAAAAGTTTCCTCATAACAATGAAAAATAAACTAATTAAAAAAAAAAATCAAAAATAAGTTTTACCACAAACTCATAAATAATGAAGCGGTATACGAAAAAAAATCTATAAACAGATATAATAAAAACGATATTAAATTCGACATAAAAGACAAATTGGATCAACTAAAAATATTAAGAAACAAAATTAATAACATTAAAAATTGTGAATTAAAAAAGAGTGCGACAAATTTAGTTTTCTCCGACGGTAATCCTGGAGCAAAAATTATGATTATAGGAGAAGGTCCAGGGGCTAATGAAGATAAAGAAGGAAAGCCATTTGTAGGAAGAGCTGGAAAGCTTTTAGATAAAATGCTTGAAGCTATTAAGTTAAATAGAAAAAGCGTATACATCTCAAACGTTGTAAACTTTCGTCCTCCTATGAACAGAAAGCCAACTGATGAGGAGATAAAAAGATATTTGCCATTTCTTATTAAACATATTGAATTAATTAATCCCAAGATACTTTTGCTTCTAGGCAGCACGGCATTAAACGCACTTGTAGGTAGTGAAACAGTAATTTCAAAGGCAAGGGGGAAATGGATAAGCAAAAATATTGGTAAGGCTACACCATCAATTATAGCATCTTTCCATCCAGCATTTCTTATGAGGCAACCAGATCAAAAAAAATATGCTTGGGTGGATTTAAAAATGATAAAAAAAAAAATTATTGAATTAAAAATAAAATTAAATGGAAAATAAATTACTTGCTGGAGTAGATGAGGTTGGCAGGGGTTGTTTAGCGGGTCCTGTTGTATCATGTGCACTTATTTTAAAGAAAAATATTAACAAAAAATTACTAAGAGATTCAAAAACTATTTCTTTTAAAAATAGAGTTATAATAGCGGAATATATTAAAAAAAATTCTTGGTATGCCATTGGTTCTGCTTCTGTAAATGAAATAGATAAATATAATATTTTTAATGCATCTTTGTTATCTATGGAAAGAGCTATAAAAAAATTAAAAAAAAAACCAGATGTTTTTTTAATCGATGGCACTCATGCTCCAAATAGATTAAAAAATTCTAAAACAATAATCAAAGGAGATCAAAAAATTAAATGTATTTCAGCTGCTTCTATTGTGGCAAAAGTTTATAGAGATTTTTATATGATAAAATTAGGAAATAAATTTCCAAACTATAAATGGCATAAAAATTTTGGATACGGTACATGGCAACATTTGGTTGCTCTAAAAAAATTCGGAGTTACAAACTTTCACAGAAAAAGTTATAGACCAGTACACAACATCTTGTCGAAATAGGAATCTTCACCACATTATAGACTCAATATTTGTTAAAAAAAAATTTGACGGAGGATTCAATTTCGGGTTGAATTAAATTAATGACAAAATTTTTTAACAAGATTATAAACGGTGAGTCTTTAAAAATTTTAAAAAAGGTTCCGGATAAAACTTTTGATTTAGTTTTTGCTGACCCTCCTTACAATATGCAAATCGGAGAAAAATTAAAAAGACCTGACGATAGCAAGGTTAATGGAGTAAATGATAAGTGGGATCAATTTTCAAATTTTAAACATTACGATGATTTTTCTAAAGAATGGTTAAAAGAATGTAAAAGAATTTTAAAGGATAATGGTTCTATGTGGGTGATAGGCACTTACCATAATATTTTTAGACTTGGTTACCACATTCAAAATTTAAATTACTGGATATTAAATGATGTTATTTGGAGAAAAAATAATCCGATGCCAAATTTTAAAGGAACACGATTTACAAATGCACATGAAACTTTGATTTGGGCGTCAAAAAATAAAAAATCAAAATACACATTTAATTATCAATCCTTAAAATGTTTAAATGATGATTTGCAAATGAGATCGGACTGGACACTTCCTATTTGTAACGGAAAAGAAAGATTAAAAAAGAACGGAAAAAAAGTTCATTCAACACAAAAACCTGAAGCATTATTACATAGAATTATATTAGCAACGACAAATAAAGGTGATTCAATATTTGATCCATTCTTAGGAACTGGAACTTCTGCGGTAGTAGCAAAAAAACTTGGTAGAAAGTATTTTGGAATAGAAAAAGACAAAAAATATTTCAGCGCAGCATATAATAGAATAAACTCAACGAAGGTTATTGAAGATAACTACC
>CACHVP010000023.1:0-5929 GCA_902583355.1 uncultured Pelagibacteraceae bacterium | reverse complement strand
GTTTCCAAAGCCGACTCTCCAATAATAACGATAGGTTTCTTTGATTTTAAAAATACTTTACTTTCCTCATTTTCCTTATTTAAAAATTTTTTTAAATCTTCAGTTGAATTTCCTAATATCTTGTAATCGTAAGTTAAATCACCAGGATTACCAAAAGAATATATTGGAATTTTTTTTGATATAAATGTTTTTCTAATCCTAGCATTTATCATTGTAGCCTCATGTCTTGGGTTTGATCCTATAAGAACAATACAATCACTTTCTTCAATTCCTTTTATTGATGAATTAAAAATATAATTTACTTTGTTGTCTGGGTTTATATAAAATGGCTTTTCTCTAAATTCATAATTGTCAATTTCAAAAGTGTCTAATAAAGATTTAAAAGCATTTAAATTTTCTAAGTCTCCTATATGAGCGCCAATTAATTTTTTTTCAGTTTCTTTGATCTTTGAGCATACTATGTCAATAACTTCATCCCAGTTGCTCTCAACTAGTTTTCCGTTTTCTTTTTTATATGGTTTATCTAATCTCTGTTTCAGTAAACCATCACATGAGTATCTGGTTTTATCTGAAATCCATTCTTCATTAATATTTTCGTTTAATCTTGGTAAAATTCTTTTGACTTCCCAGCCGTACGTATCGACTCTTATGTTGGATCCTACTGCGTCCATAACATCGATTGTCTCTGTTTTTTTAAGTTCCCATGGTCTAGCTTCAAAAGCATATGGCTTGGATGTTAAGGCTCCAACAGGACAAAGATCTATTACATTAGCTGATAACTCAGATGTCATTGACTTTTCCAGGTATGTTGTAATTTCCATATTTTCACCTCGGCCAATAGCTCCTATTTCAGTAACACCAGCAACTTCAGTTGCAAATCTCACACATCTAGTACAATGAATACATCTTGTCATTATTGTTTTGATAAGAGGTCCCATATATTTGTCTTTAACTTCTCTTTTGTTTTCTTTAAATCTTGATTTGTCTATCCCATAATAGAGTGATTGATCTTGCAAATCACATTCTCCACCCTGGTCACAAACCGGACAATCTAGTGGGTGATTGGCTAATAAAAATTCCATTACACCTTTTCTAGCTTTCTCTACTTTTTCTGTATTCGTATTTATTTTCATACCCTCGGCTGCGGGCATTGCACATGACGCTATCGGCTTTGAGGATTTGTCCAATTCAACTAAACACATTCTGCAATTTCCAGCAATAGACAAACGCTCATGGTAACAAAATCTTGGAATTTCAGCTCCAGCTAGTTCACAAGCTTGTAAAACTGTCATGCCATTATCAAATTCTATTTCTTTATTATTTATAATTATTTTTGGCATATTTATTTCTCTAATAAATGTTGATCTACAAGATAAGGAACATTTCTTTTTTCCTTGATCAAAGGATCTGAAAAACACCTTTTATCAATTTCTTTTCTGAAATGTCTTAAAAGACCTTGTACAGGCCAAGCAGATCCCTCTCCGAAAGCACAAATTGTGTGTCCCTCGATTTGTTTTGTTACATCGGATAATAAATCAATATCGGTGAGTGTCGCTTCTCCTTTCGCGACTCTTTCAAGTATTCTCCACATCCATCCAGAGCCTTCTCTACAAGGTGTGCATTGACCACAACTTTCATGTTTATAAAATTTTGCTATTCTTGCCATACATTTAACTATGTCTTGATCCCTATCAATAACTACAACTCCTGCTGTTCCTAAACCACTCTTTGCAGCTATCAATGAGTCAAAATCCATTTTTATTGTGTCACAAGTTTCTTTTGGAATAAGTGGCATTGATGAGCCACCAGGTATAACAGCCTGTAAATTTTTCCATCCTCCAGTAACGCCTCCGGCATGCTTCTCAATGAGTTCTTTCAAAGGAATTCCCATTTCCTCTTCAACATTACATGGATTGTTAACGTTTCCAGAAATGCAAAAAATTTTTGTACCTGTATTTTTTGGTCGACCAAGAGATGAAAACCACTTGCCGCCTTTCCGTAAAATAGTAGGAATAACTGCTATTGTTTCAACATTATTTACAATTGTTGGGCAACCATAAAGTCCAACCAAAGCTGGAAACGGTGGTTTTAATCTTGGTTGACCTTTATTTCCTTCCAGACTTTCTAGTAAAGCAGTTTCTTCGCCGCAAATATATGCGCCTGCACCAAAGTGAATATAAATATTCAGATCCCAACCTGAATTACAAGCATTTTTACCAATTAAATTTTTTTCATATGCTTCATCAATAGCCTTTTGTAATCTTTTTCCCTCGTTAACATATTCTCCTCTAATGTATATATAACAAGTATGTGCGTTTACTGCGAATGATGAAATTAGACAGCCCTCAATTAATTTTTGAGGTTCGAATCTCATTATATCTCTATCTTTACATGTGCCAGGTTCTGACTCATCTGCGTTTATAACTAAATAATGAGGGCGAGAACCAACTTGCTTAGGAGCAAATGACCATTTTACACCAGTTGGAAATCCAGCGCCACCTCTTCCTCTTAATTCCGATATTTTCACTTCATTAATTATCCATTCTCTACCCTTTGAAATTATTTCTTTTGTATTTGACCAGTCATTTCTTTTTAAAGAATCGTTTAAACTCCAGCCAAAATCGTTATATAAATTTTTGAATATTTTATTTTCTTCCTTAAGCATTATTTATTCCGTTAGTTTTATTTTTATCTTTTTCAGGAGCACTACTTTTTCTTCCTCTATAAGAACCTGGTTCTAAGGGATCATCTTTTAAAAAAGACTCTATAATTTTTTCAGTATTATTCTTGTTTAAATCCTCATAATAATCGTTGTTAACTTGCATCATTGGAGCGTTTACACAGGCACCTAGACATTCGACTTCGGTCCATGAACATGTCCCGTTTTCTGAAATGGTATTTTGATTTTTAGAAATTTTCTTCTGGCATACCTGAACTACTTCATTAGCACCTCTAAGAAGACAGGGGCTTGTAGTACAAACTTGAACTAAATATTTTCCAACAGGAGCTAAATTGTACATAGTATAAAAAGTTGCTATTTCATAAACATTGACATATGGCATAGACAAAAAGTTTCCTATATATTTCAAAGCGGCTAAAGGTATCCAATTATTGTTTTGATTCTGCGCAATATATAATAAAGGCATGACTGCACTTTTTCTTCTATTGCTAGGATATTTTTTTAATATATTATTAGCTAATTCCAAATTTTCCTTTGTAAATTCAAATTTTTCTGGTTGCTCATCATGTACTTTTTTTAAACTCATCTATCTACCTCGCCAAAAACAATATCTAAAGATCCTAAAACCGCTGGAACATCTGCAAGCATATGTCCTTTAATTAAATAATTCATAGCTTGGAGATGCGAAAACCCTGGCGCTCGTATTTTGCATCTGTAGGGTTTGTTACTTCCGTCGGATATCAAATAAACTCCAAATTCACCCTTTGGTGCCTCGACTGCAGTATAAACTTCTCCTTTTGGAACTCTGTATCCTTCTGTAAATAGCTTAAAATGGTGAATTAATGCTTCCATCGACTCTTTGATTTCCTCTTTTTTAGGAGGTGAAATTTTTCCATCTATTGTTTTTATTGGTCCTATAGGAATTTGTTTAAGACATTGTTTTATTATCTTCACGCTCTCTCTCATTTCCTCAACACGACATAAATATCTATCATAACAGTCTCCATTTTTTCCCACAGGTATTTTAAAATCTAAGTTTCTATAGCATTCATAGGGTTGTGACTTTCTTAAATCCCATGATACTCCAGAACCTCTTAGCATGACTCCTGAAAAGCTATGAGCAAGAGCTTCCTCTTTGGTTACAATTCCTATTTCAACATTTCTTTGCTTAAAAATTCTATTATCTGTAAGAAGATTTTCTAAATCATCTATTATTTTTGGAAATTTTTCACAGAATATTCCTATATCTTTTAAAAGATTATTAGGTACATCTTGATGTACACCACCAGTTCTGAAATAATTTGCGTGTAATCTTGAACCAGATGCTCTTTCATAGAAAGTCATTAGTGTTTCTCTTTCTTCAAATCCCCAAAGTGAAGGTGTTAGAGCTCCTACGTCTAAAGCTTGTGTTGTAACATTTAATAAATGACTTAAAATTCTTCCTATTTCGCAAAATATTACCCTGAGGTATTGAGCCCTAATTGGAACGTCTAACTTTAATAATTTTTCAGTAGCCAACGCAAAAGCATGTTCTTGGTTCATGGGAGCAACATAATCTAATCTGTCAAAATAAGGTAAAGCTTGAGTATAAGTTTTGTGCTCAATTAATTTTTCTGTACCTCTATGTAATAAGCCAATGTGCGGATCAACTTTCTCCACGAGTTCGCCGTCAAGCTCAAGAATTAACCTTAATACTCCATGTGCAGCAGGATGTTGAGGGCCAAAATTTAAATTCATTGTTTTTTTTTGTTTAGTCATTATTACTTTTCTTTTTAATTTCCTTTATATATTTTGTCCCTTCCCAAGGACTTTCAAAATCAAAATCTCTATAATTTTGTTCCAATTTTACTGGCTCGTAAATTACCTTTTTATCTTTTTCGCTATATCTAACTTCGTTAAAACCTGTTAAAGGAAAATCTTTTCTTAATGGGAAACCTTTAAAATTATAATCTGTTAATATTCTTCTTAAATCTGGATGGTTTTTAAATTTTATACCATACATATCAAAAGCTTCTCTTTCCATCCAGTTAGCTGAGGGATAAATTTTTGTAATTGAAGGCACTACTTCATTAATTGAAAAATAAGTTAAAATTTTAATTCTCAAATTATTTTCGTGACTTAAAAGCAAATAATAAATTCTAAATCTTTTTTCATTATTAGGATAGTCCGCAGCTACAATGTCAATTAATTGTTTAAATTTGCATTGACCATTTGTTTTAAGAAATAAAATTGTTGAATATAAATTAATTAAATCAACCTCTATTACAAGCTCGTCATTTTCTATGATCGAGTCTTTCACCTTTGTTGTAAGCTCAGAGTTTATCTGTTGGTTTAAATCTCTTAATTTCATTTTTTTAATTATCTTTTTTGAGTTCCTTCTCTTCTAATCTTTTTTTGAAGCTGAAGTATTCCATAAAGCAAGGCTTCGGCTGATGGAGGACATCCAGGAACATAAATATCAACTGGAACAATTTTATCACAGCCTCTAACAACTGAATAAGAATAGTGGTAGTAACCACCACCATTTGCGCAACTTCCCATAGATATTACATATCTTGGTTCGGGCATTTGATCATAAACTTTTCTCAAAGGTGCAGCCATTTTATTTGTTAATGTTCCAGCTACAATCATAACATCAGATTGACGTGGAGAAGCTCTTGGGGCAGCACCAAATCTTTCTAGATCATATCTGGGCATAGAAGTTTGCATCATTTCTACGGCACAACATGCAAGTCCAAAAGTCATCCAATGTAATGATCCTGTTCGTGCCCAATTAATTAAATTGTCTGAAGATGTTGTTATAAATCCTTTTTCACTAAAATCTTTCGCGATTTTTTTAAATTCTTGAGGAATCTCAGAGTCTTTATTTTTTGAACCTAAAAAATTTATTCCCATTCTAATGCTCCTTTCTTCCACTCATAAATAAAGCCTATAGTTAAAATAAATAAAAAAATCATCATTGAATAAAATCCTAGAAGTCCTATGCTACCTAATGAAATTGCCCATGGAAAAAGAAAGGCTATTTCTAAATCAAAAATAATAAATAAAATTGCAACTAAATAGAACCTTACGTCAAATTTTATTCTTGAGTCACTAAAAGCTTCAAAGCCACATTCATAAGCAGATAGTTTTTCTGGATCTGGGTTATTTGGAGAAAAAGCTAAATTAATAATTATAAATCCGCAGCTTAAAGCTAATGCTATAAATACGAAAATTATTATGGACAAATACCCTGATAAAAAATCAAAA
>CACHVP010000022.1:0-6338 GCA_902583355.1 uncultured Pelagibacteraceae bacterium | reverse complement strand
ATCGGCTTTAGAAGAGAGAGGGTTTATAAAAAGATTAGCACACAAGGCAAGAGCTCTTGAAGTGGTTAAATTACCTGAGAACGCAAGTGCTCACGATTTATTCAACAACTTCACACCAAGTGTAATTAAAGGCGGATTGGATAAAAGCACGGGTAAATCTACTAAAGTTTCTGTTCTTGGTGCAATAGCTGCTGGAACACCTATTGAGGCAATACAACATGAAGTTGATAAAGTAAATTTACCAGCGGACTTTAACAAAAATGATGATCATTTTGGATTAAGAGTAAAAGGCGATTCAATGATTGAGGCAGGCATCAATGACGGGGATACAGTGATTATTAAAAAAACCACACACGCAGATAATGGTCAAATAGCCGTTGTTCTTATAGATAACGAGGAAGCTACTTTAAAAAAAATTAGAAAAAAAGGGAACACAATTGCCCTTGAAAGTGCAAATAAAAAATACGATACAAAAATATACGCAGCAAAAAGAATTAAGATTCAGGGAAAATTAGTTTCTTTATATAGAAACTTCAATTAAAATAGTTTAATTTCAATTAATGGCTTTTATTTGTAGGTTTGCACCCTCACCCACAGGACCTTTACACATTGGTGGAGTTAGAACAGCTTTATTTAATTGGTTGTTAGCAAAGAAAAATAAAGGGAAATTTTATCTAAGAATAGAAGATACAGATAAAGAAAGATCTAAAGATGAGTTTAAAAAACAAATAATTGAATCTTTGTCATGGGTTGGAATAAAACATGATGATAAAGAATTTATTCAATCAAAAAATATTAACAAACATAAAGAAATTGCTGAGGAACTATTAAAAAAAGGTTTTGCCTATAAATGTTATTGTTCTGATGAAGAAATTAAAGAACAAAAAGAAAAATGTAAAAAGCAAGGTATCCCATATGTTTACAATAGGAAATGGAGAGATTCAAAAGACCTTCAAATACCAAAAGATGTAAAACCAGTTATTAGATTTAAAAGTAAAACTTCTGGAAACACTATAATTAAAGATTTGGTTCAAGGTGATATAAATATTTCAAACTCGATTATTGAGGATTTTGTTATATTAAGACAAGATGGATCTCCAACGTACCAATTGTCTGCTACGGTTGATGATCATTTAATGAAAGTTTCTCATGTTATTCGGGGAGATGATCATAAGATTAACACATTTAAACAAAAACAAATTTATGAAGCAATGAAATGGGATATTCCTCTATTTGCACACATACCTTTAATTCATAGTGAAAAAGGATCTAAACTCTCTAAAAGAGACAAATCTTCAACAATTAATGATTATGTCAAAATTGGAGTTTTACCTGATGCACTTAGAAATTACTTACTACGATTAGGTTGGGCGTATAAAGATAAGGAAATCTTTTCTTTAGATGAAAGCATTAAACTTTTTGACTTAAAAGGTGTTGGAAAATCTCCTTCGAAACTTGATATGTCTAGAATACTATCTCTTAATGAGCACTATATTAAAAACATGGACGAAAAAATCCTTTTTCAATTTTTAAAAGAATATGCCCAAAATTATAAAAAATCCATTAGTTCATCTAAAGAAGAAACAATTATAAAATCTTTAAACTTCTTAAAAAATAAGGCAAAAACCCTTGATGATATTTACAAAAATGCACAATATATATTGAATGAGGATATAAAGATTACCCCGGAAGATATTAAGCTTTTGGATGCAAATTCTAAAAAAATTATAGATGAGTTTCTTGGAGAGTTCAAAAATATGAATTCTCCTAATAAAGAAGGTCTTGAAAAATTAATTAATAGCTTAATTAACAAACACAAAACCAACTTCAAAGGAGTTGGTCAGCCACTGAGAATTGCTCTAGTAGGTTCTAGATTTGGTCCTGGTATTTATAATATCATCCTCTCTCTTACAAAAGATGAAGTAGTAAAAAGAATTTCAAAAATTAATTAAGTTCTTTTTACTAATTAAACTTGACGATATTCTATCTTACCTTTATAAAAGAACAAATCAAGAACATTTATGAAGCTTAAATTGCCTTTTTATATTCACAAAGTTGGCGCCGGTTTCCCGTCGCCTGCAACTGATTACATTGAGGATGATGTAGATTTAAATACACATCTAGTAAAGAATCCACCAGCAACTTTTATAATAAGAGTGCAAGGTAAATCCATGAGTGATGTTGGTATCTATGACGGAGATTTATTGGTCGTTGACAGAAGTATTAATCCAAAAAATTCATCAACAGTAATAGCAAATGTTAACGAAGAATTAGTGGTGAAAACATTTGTAAAAGGAAAAAATAATAATTACCTAGCCTCTGGTCTGAACAAGATTGAATTAAGTGAAAATCCTAATGTAATAATTTGGGGAACAGTTACTTATGTCATTCATAAATTGTAATAAAAAGAAAATTGCTCTTGTAGACTGTAATTCTTTCTATGTTTCTTGTGAAAAGTTATTTAATCCAAAAATACAATATAAACCAGTTGTAGTTTTATCAAACAATGATGGTTGTGTAATTTCAAGATCTAACGAAGCAAAAGCTTTGGGGATCAAAATGGGAGAACCTTATTTTAAAGTCAAAGAATTAATTAAAAAAAACAAAGTATATATTTTTTCATCAAATTACGCCTTGTACGGCGATCTATCTCGTAGAGTTATGAGGGTATTAAAAACTTTTTCACCTAATGTAGAAATTTATTCTATTGACGAGGCATTTATTGACTTATCCTTTTTAGACGATAAAAGCATAGAAAATTACGGAAAAGAAATAAGAAACAAGGTTTTGAAATGGACAGGTATACCAACAAGTGTTGGCATATCATCAACAAAAACTCTTAGTAAAGTTGCAAACAATATTGCAAAAAAAGAAAAAACAGGAGTTATGTATTTAAATGAAAATATAGATGAAGAACTTAAAAAATTTCCTATAGGAGATGTTTGGGGTGTTGGAAGACAATTATCAAAATTATATATGAAAAACGGTATAGATAATGCATACAAATTAAAATCAACCTCGAATACCTGGGTCAAGAAAAGTACAAATGTTTTAGGATCAAGAACAGCCATGGAACTTCGGGGCATCAATTGCATTGGTTTACAAACACATGAAGAGAAAAGAAAAAATTGCTGTGTATCTAGATCATTTGGTAAAAAAGTAACAGATCTACAAAAACTAGAGGAAGCTGTCACTACTTATTGCTTAAACGCAGCTGAAAAAATAAGAGGAGACAATCAAATATGTAAAGCATTAACAGTTTTTATAAGAACAAGTCCTTTTAATAAAAATAGAAAATATTATTCAAATGGACTAACGATTGATCTTCCGATAGCAACAAGTAATAGTATTGAGTTAGTGAAAGAAGCCAGAAAAGCATTAAAGAATATATATAAACCTGGTTACTATTACCAAAAAGCTGGAATAATCTTATCCAAATTAAAAGACTCAGACGGTAAAGATATTAATCTGTTAAGTCCTTTGATGGAAAATAAATCAAAAGAGTTAATGAAAGCTATTGACTATACAAATATGAAATACGGTAGGCACGCAATTAGTATTGCAAATGCAGGAATAAGTAAGGGGTGGAAAATGAGAAGAGAACATTCTTCCAAGATAGATACAGCTTGCTTTGATTATTTACCAAAAGTAAGTGCGTCATAAATATTCTAAATCCATATTGATAAAAAGGTAAAAAATTGGCTATAAAAACTGGTGGAAAAAAATATATATATAATTCACGAAAATGATGAATGGTTAATTCCATTAAGAAAGAGTTTTAAAAAAATAAACGCTCCATACAAAGAATGGCATATGGATAAAGAAAGTTTTGATTTCAAAAAATCACCGCCTGATGGAGTCTTTTACAATAGAATGAGTGCAAGTTCACATTCAAGAGGACATCGATATGCACCAGAAAATACAAGAGATGTGCTTGGGTGGTTAGAAAAAGAAAAAAAAAGAATTGTAAATAACTCAAGAGCACTAGAATTAGAAATAAGCAAACAGAAACAATATGAAGAATTAAAAAAGTTTAATATAGCAATTCCTAAAACTTTATACGCCAAAGAGAAAAAAGAAATAATAGAAAAATCAAAAACTTTTACTAAACCTTTTATTACAAAACATAATAGAGGTGGAAGAGGTTTGGGTGTTAAATATTTCAAAAATTCAGATGAACTAAAAAAGTATGTAAACGGTAAATTTGAAGATTCGGTTGATGGCATAACTTTGTTACAAGAATATATTGAGACTGACCCTAAAGTAATCACTAGAGTAGAATTTGTTAAGGGAAAATTTTTATATGCTGTTCAAGTAGATGCATCTGAAGGTTTTGAGTTATGTCCCGCAGATGCATGTAATGTTGAAGAAAAGTTTTGTCCTACTAATCCCGATGGAAATAAGTTTATGATTTTAAAGGATTATAAAAATCCTGAAATTAAAAAATATGAAGACTTATTAAAATCAAATGGTATTGAAATTGCAGGAATAGAATATATCAAAGGGAAAGATGGTATTCATTATACTTATGACATCAATACAAATACAAATTATAATTCAATCGCAGAGAGTAAAAGTAATTTAAAAGGAATGGATTCAATAGCAACATTCCTTTACAATGAATTAAGAAAATAAGTTTAAGGGGTGTCTTTTAGGACTGAGATTATACCCTAGAACCTGACCGGTAATTCAGTGAGGGAATATGAAAATAAAATTAGCACTTGAGTGGTTTATAAATCCCGATCACCTACCTTTCATTGTGGGTTTGGACAAAGGTTTGTACAAAAAAAATAATATCGAATTAGAAATTATAGAACCCGAAGGTCATTATGATGGCTTTAAAGAACTCGCGCTAAATAATATTCAATTAGCAACAAATGAACCATTACACTTAATAGAAAAATACCAAAAAAATATTTGCTCTATTGGAAACTTTTTTGAAACCAACGGCGGCATAATATTTACAACAAAAGGATATGGAAATTTAATTAATGGAAAACAAATTAAAATTACCTCACCAGTAAGCAACCCTGTTACAGATAAAATAGCTAACGATATTATTCAAAGACATCTTAAAAAAATTAACAAAAGTAATAAAAATATAAAAATTGTAGCTAATGATTTTTATCATATTAAACATCTAAAGGCCGGATTTGACGCGGCATGGTTATGTTTTGAAAATTTTGAAGGTGTTGAGTCTAAACTAGAAGGTTTAGAAGTAAAAAAATTATATCTTGAAGATGTTCGAATACCTAATTTTTGTGCCCTAGATGTATTTGCCTCTAAGTCCTTTGCTAAAGAAAACAAAAATTTAATAAACGAATTTAAATCTATGGCTCAGGAAAGTATCAAGATTTTAAATACAGATTTAGATTATTCAAAAACCTCTTATTATGCGTATACAAAAACAAAACCCAGTCCTTTAATGGATAATATTATTAAAGATACAATTCACAGATTTAAAAATCCCTTTGAAAATTCAAAGGATAAATGGAAAAACTTGCATCAATACGTAGTTACCCAAAAAATTTCTGATATATCAGATGATCAATATAGTGATATGTTTATTTAGTTTTAGGATAGAGCTTTATTGGGACCGGGCTCAAAATTTACTTGGATAGGACCTTTTTCTTTTTCGCCATCACACTTTCTCAAAAAATGATACATGGACACATCCTTCATGTCTATTGGGATTGTTATTTCTGAAGTAAAATTTTTATTAATGTTTATAGTTATTCTTTTAATTGAACTATTTTTAAGTTCGCCCTCTTTTGTATAATTGCGATAAGGTAAATAAAACACTTTGAGAGGATTAATATTTAAAGCTTCATCAAGTTGTTGAGAAACTTTTTCAATTTCCAAGATTCTTTTATAATCTCCCAAATTTTCAAACATTACTAGGGTCTCAAAAGCTCTGTTAGAATTATTTTTGTAAAAGAATCCTTCTTCTTTGCTAATTAAAAATTGAGATTCAGGAACGACTGCTAAAAGTCCTGCCTCTTCATCCATGTCAGCTAAAGTTTCACTATATATTTGACCAGATTCCATTACAGCAGTAGCTGCGATAGGTTTACACGTATAAATTTTATCTTGAGCAAAGGCAGTTGTAGAAATTAATAAAAATATTAATAAGAATCGCATTCTTCCTTAGAACATGAACAGATGTTTTTTTTAGGTCTAAATCTTGTTAATAAAAAGATTTTAATTTTATTTGTCTAATCTACTGCAATTTTCTGTATTCCAAGTATCACCGTTGCTTCACAACAAACCCAGAACCACGATCCCTAAAAGTTTTTTCATTAAAGGTTGCTTATTAACACAGAGCTAGCAATTTCAGA
>CACHVP010000021.1:0-6562 GCA_902583355.1 uncultured Pelagibacteraceae bacterium | reverse complement strand
AAAGGTAAAAGATTTTCTTTACCGAATTCAAGAATAATGGTTCACCAACCCTCGGCTGGATTTCAGGGACAAGCTACAGATATTCAAATTCATGCAAAGGAGATTTTGTCATTAAAAGAGAGATTGAATAAGATCTACTCTAAACATACAGGAAAATCTGTTAAAGAAATTTCACAGGCTCTTGAAAGAGATTATTTTATGACCGCGGAAGAAGCCAAGAATTTCGGTTTAATTGACTCAGTAGTTGAAAAGAGAAAATAATACACAACATATAGAACTCTATTCAACTTATGCTTGCCTTGATTCATTCTAACATTTAAAATTGAAATATTGATTCGTTATGGCTACAGAAAATAATAAAAATATTCTTTATTGCTCATTTTGCGGAAAGAGCCAGCATGAGGTTAAAAAACTTATTGCAGGTCCTACAGTGTTTATATGCGATGAGTGTGTTGAACTCTGTATGGACATTATTAAAGAAGAGAACAAAAGTTATCTTGTTAAACATCAAGAAGGAGTTCCAACACCAAGAGAGATTTGTAAGATTTTAGATGATTATGTCATAGGACAAACTTATGCTAAGGAAGTTCTTTCAGTAGCAGTACACAATCATTACAAAAGGTTAAGTCATGAAAGCAAAAGTAATAAAGATGTTGAATTGTCAAAATCAAATATTCTTTTAGTAGGTCCAACAGGTTGTGGAAAAACCTTGCTTGCTCAAACTCTAGCAAGAATTTTAGATGTACCGTTTACTATGGCCGACGCAACAACTTTAACAGAAGCCGGCTACGTTGGTGAAGATGTAGAAAATATAATTTTAAAACTTTTACAAGCCGCTGATTACAATGTTGAAAAAGCTCAAAAGGGAATTGTTTATATTGACGAAGTAGATAAAATAAGTAGAAAGTCAGAAAATCCCTCTATTACAAGAGATGTATCAGGCGAAGGCGTACAACAAGCACTCTTAAAAATTATGGAGGGAACAATTGCTAGTGTTCCACCACAAGGAGGTAGAAAGCATCCTCAACAAGAATTTTTACAGGTTGATACAACAAATATTTTATTTATTTGTGGAGGAGCTTTTGCAGGTCTAGATAAAGTTATTGAAAGTAGGGGCAAAGGAACTTCAATTGGTTTTGGTGCAAAAGTAAAAGGAAATGACGAAAAAACAATTTCAGAAATAATTCAGAATCTTGAACCAGAGGATCTAATTAAATATGGATTAATTCCTGAATTTGTTGGCAGAATGCCTATAATTGCAACTCTTAAAGAATTAGATGAAAAATCTTTAATTAAAATACTTAAAGAACCAAAGAATTCACTTTTAAAACAATACAAAAGACTTTTTGAATTCGAAGATGTTAATTTAGAGTTCAGAGAAGATGCTTTGTCAGAAATTGCAAAAAAAGCTATTAGCAAAAAAACTGGGGCTAGAGGATTAAGGTCAATTTTAGAATCTATATTGTTAAAAACAATGTTTGCTCTGCCTGATATGGAGAATATCGAATCGGTTACAGTCGACAAATCTGTCGCAAAGGGAAAATCTGAGCCAATAATTACCTATTCAAAAGGTAAATCCACATCGGTAGCTTAGATTTAACTTGAAAAAAATCATTTTAGTATCCATATTAATAACGATATGAGTTCAAATAATTTCAAACCATTACTCCCGTTAAGAGACATAGTAATTTTTCCGTCTACCATAGTCCCACTTTTTGTAGGTAGAAAAAAGTCTATTAAAGCACTCGAAGAAGTAATGAAGACCGACAAGTCAATAGTTTTGGTGACCCAAAAAAACTCTGAAGTTGATGATCCAAAAGACCAGGATATCTATTCTTATGGATGTCTTAGTAAAATTTTACAATTATTAAAGCTTCCAGACGGGACAGTAAAAGTTTTAGTTGAAGGTATAGATAGAGTAAAAATTAATTCTATTAAAAACGAAGAAAAGAAATATTTGAGTTGTGAAATAAACAAAGTTTCTTCTACAGGCGACAATGAACAAAGCAAAAATTTATCTCAAAGTTTAATTAAAAAGTTTGAAAAGTTATCGAACTTAAGTAAAAAGGATGTAGCAGATTTTACAAAAAACTTAAAATCTCTAACTAAAACCTCAGATATTGCAGACAACATATCTTCTAACCTAAATATTCAGCTTTTTGAAAAGCAAAAACTCCTTGAAACTTTTGATTTAACAAAGAGACTAGAGAAAATTTATGAAATTATTGAAAAAGAAACTAGCGTTATTAGTATGGAGAAAAAAATACGTGGTAGAGTTAAAAATCAAATGGAAAAAACTCAGAGAGAGTATTATTTGAATGAACAATTAAAAGCAATTCAAAAAGAATTAGGTGAAATTGAGGAAGGTAAAGACGAAATTTCTAACTTAAGTAATTCTATTTTAAAAGCAAAGATGCCCAAAGAAGCCCAGTCAAAATGTCTCGCTGAGCTTAAGAAATTAAAATCTATGAGCCCAATGTCAGCAGAGGCTACAGTTGTAAGAAACTATCTTGATTGGATGGTAGATTTGCCTTGGGGCAATAAAAGCAAAGTTATAAAAGATTTAAATACTGCTCAAAAAATTTTAGATGAAGATCATTATGGTTTAGAAAAAGTTAAAGAGAGAATAATTGAATTTTTAGCAGTTCAAAAAAGAATTGAAAAATTAAAAGGGCCAATCCTTTGTCTTGTAGGGCCACCGGGTGTTGGAAAAACTTCACTAGGAAAATCGATAGCAAGAGCAACTGGCAGGAAGTTTGTTAGAATTTCTTTAGGAGGAATTCGTGATGAAGCAGAAATTAGGGGCCATAGAAGAACTTATATTGGATCCCTTCCAGGCAAAATAATTCAAATGATGAAAAAAGCTGGAACAAAAAATCCACTTTTTTTATTAGATGAAATTGACAAGGTTGGAAGTGATTATAGAGGCGATCCATCCTCTGCCTTATTAGAAGCTTTAGATCCTGAACAAAATAAACAATTTAATGATCATTATTTAGAGGTTGATTATGATTTATCAGATGTAATGTTTGTTACAACTGCAAACACTTTAAATATACTTCCGCCATTATTGGATAGAATGGAAATTATAAGAATACCTGGTTATACCGAAGATGAAAAAACAAATATAGCTCAGAAATTTTTAATTCCAAAACAAAGCAATGATAATGGATTAAAAAGTAATGAATGGAAGATAACTAAAGAGGTAATTAAAAAAATTATTAGGGATTATACAAGAGAGTCTGGAGTAAGAAATCTTGAAAGAGAGATTTCAAAAATAGCAAGAAAAATGGTTAAAAAAATTGATTCAAGTGAAAAAATAAATAATGAATTAATTGAAAAAGACATAAATGGATATTTAGGAGTAAAAAAATATAACTACGGTGAAATAGAAAATGAAAACAAAGTGGGAGTTTCTACTGGTCTTGCATGGACAGAGGTTGGTGGAGAAATTCTCAAAATTGAGTCAGTTAATATGCCAGGCAAGGGTAAAATGCAAATAACAGGTAAATTAGGCGAGGTTATGCAAGAATCTGTAAAAGCAGCAAAATCTTATGTTAGATCAAAATCTATTGAGTTCGGGATTGTGCCACCACTTTTTGAAAAAAAAGATTTTCATGTTCATGTTCCTGAAGGTGCAACGCCCAAAGACGGCCCTTCTGCTGGTATTGCGATAGTAACCTCGATTATTTCATCAATAACAGGTGTACCAGTGAATAAAAATGTTGCTATGACGGGAGAGGTAACTTTGAGAGGAAATGTACTTCAAATAGGTGGTTTAAAAGAGAAGCTTTTAGCGGCGCACAGAGCAGGCATTAAAAAAGTTTTAATTCCTTCAGATAACCAAAAAGATTTAGTTGAAATACCTGAAATTATTAGAAAAAGCATAGAAATTATCAGTGTTAAAACTGTTGATGAAGTATTAAAACATGCTTTAACTAAAGAACTAAAACCCGTTAAATGGGTAGAAATAGATCAAGTTTCAGACAAGAACAAAGAGAAATCAGAAGTTACAAGCACCCATTAATAGTTTAATATTCTTTTGCATCAAAAGCTATAAAAGTTATGAAAAAAATAGTTATTACTGGTGGTCTAGGATATATAGGAACTGAGCTCTGCAAGATATATTCAGGAGAGAGCTGGAATAATCAAATAACAGTTATTGATAACAGGTTTATATCTGAAAGAGTAAACCAATTAAGAAATTGGAATATAGATTTTGTTCATGCAGATATAAGAAATTCAGAAATTGTAGATGAATATTTAAAAGATGCAGATGTGGTTCACCATTTGGCCGGCATTACAGATGTAGCAAGAACAAAAGATGAGCAAAATCCAGAAAAAGATAAAGAGATGAATGATGTAGCTGAAAAAGGTATGTCAATCATTATTTCTAATACTCCGCAAAAATGTAAAATAATCTTTCCATCAACTCACGTTGTTTATGAGGGTAAAGAAACTTTAACGGAAAATATAGAAGAAGATTTTGATAAATTTCCATTATTACCTTACTCAATCGGAAAAGATAAAAACGAAGAACAATTAAAAAAATCAGGGAAAAACTTTATAATTTTAAGATTAGGATCGGTATATGGACATTCAAATGATGCTACCAGATTAAATATTATGCCAAATTTATTTTCTATGATTGCTTCTCAAAACGGCACGATAAAACTTTTTGGCGGAGGAAAACAATTAAAAACTTTAGTCCCTTTAATCGATACAGCAAGATGTTTTAAATTCATGGAACATAAAAATGATATAAATAACCAAGTATTTAATGTTTCAAAAGATACAGCTACCGTAGAAGATGTTGCAAATATTTGTAAAAAAATTAATCCAGGAACAAAAATTGTAAAAACTAATGATAGAGTGCCTAATCTTGGATATTCTTTATCTAATAAAAAGCTTTTATCAGTTGGTTTTAAATTTCTTTATACTCTCGAGCAAAGTATCAAAGAAATGATCGATAGGTGGTCAAAAAAAGATTTAGTTAAAGATTTAGAATATGTAAAAAATGGACAAGATGAGTATAAAGATTCTAGAGGAAAAATAAGCAATCATGAACTTACCGAACCCATAAATTTGATAGGATTAATTGACTCAAAAAAAGGTACTATGAGAGCTAATCACTACCATCCTCAACAAGAACAAAAATGTTTATTTACAAAAGGACAAATAATAGAAGTTTATCAAGATCTATTGAATCCAAACTCCCCTAAAATTACCCAAGTAGTAAACGAAGGACAACTATCAGTTATAAAACCAAATGTTGCCCACACTATGGTTTTTACCAAAGATACAGTTTTCTTAAATTTGGTTAGAGGAGAAAGGGAGCATGAAAATTATGGTATTACTCACACTATAAAACATAATATTGTCGATGATAAAGAAAAAGAACTTTTATTAAGCTGTTATAAGTTTGAATGCAGGTCTTGTGGCAACACAGATTTAAAAAGAGTTATTTCTTTAGGGTATCAACCCTTAGCAAATAATTTGTTAAGGAAAAAAGACGATAAATGTGAACTTTATCCTTTGGAGATAAATTTTTGTCCCAAATGTTTCAATTGCCAACTGTCAGTTTCAGTTGATCCAAAGAAGATGTTTTCGAATTATTTGTATACATCATCAACTTCAAAATCTTTTAGGAAACATTTTGAAGATGCTGCAAAAAAATATTTAAAAGAATTAAAATTATCAAAGAAATCTTATATTTTAGATATCGGCAGTAATGATGGAATAGCATTAAAACCATTTAAAGATTTGGGTTTCAATAAAATTGTAGGAGTTGAACCAGCAAAAAATCTTGCAAAAATAGCAAATAAAAACAAAATTAAAACAATTAATTGCTTTTTAGAGAAAAAAAATCTTAAAAAAATAAATAAGAATGCAGATATAATTCTTGCTTCGAATGTTTTTGCACATTCAGATAAGCTTAAAGAAATGACAGAATGTATGTTAAAAATTTTGAAAAATAGCGGAACAATAATTATCGAAGTTCAATACTTGCTTAACACATTACAAGATCTAACTTTTGATAATATTTATCATGAACATTACAATTACTGGTCCCTAACTTCCTTGGATAACTTTTTTAATCAATTTAATGCCAAAATAATTAAAGCTGAAAAAATTTCCACACACGGTGGTTCTTTACGTATATATGTAAAAAAAGAAAAAAAACCGAAAATCGATAAAAGTGTCAGAGAACTTTTACGACAAGAAGAAAAATTCGGTATTAAAAAATTTGAAACTTATAAAAAATTTGCTGAAAAAATTTATCAAATTAAAAAAAATGTTAAAAAAAATATCCTTAAATTGAAAAATAACGGTGAAAAATTAATTGGTTATGGTTCGCCTGCTAAAGCCACAACAGCATTGAATTTTTTTGGTATTTCTGAAGAGATTGATTTTATAGTAGAGGATAATAAGTTAAAACATGGAAAATTTATCCCTGGAGTAAAAATTCCAATATTAAGTAAAGATAAGATAAAAGATAAAAAAAATACAATTTTAGTTTTAGCTTGGAATTTTTATAAAGATATAAAGGAAAATAATACCC
>CACHVP010000020.1:0-7935 GCA_902583355.1 uncultured Pelagibacteraceae bacterium | reverse complement strand
TGGAGCATGTCTTGGTTTATGGATTTTTGGACTGACAATAAATGTATTTACTCTTCTAGCTATTATCTTAAGTGTAGCAATTGTAACTGATGACAGTGTAGTTATGACAGAGTCAATTTACCATAGAGTAGAACAAGGAGATACTCCACTGGCTGCTGCTGCAAATGGATCGAAGAATGTTATTTTTGCTATTTTATCAACTAGCATAATATTGCTAGCAACTTTTGCTCCTCTGCTATTTATTGGCGGAATAAGTGGGACTCTATTTAGAGAGATGGCAATAACTCTCTCTATTACAATTGTCATAAGTACATTTACCGCTCTATCTATTGCACCGATGTTGGGTTCAAAACTACTTAACAAAAAAAAATCTCAATCAAAAATCGTTACTCGATTTGAAAAAATATTTAAATCTTTTGAAGAATTCTACTCGGATACTTTAAATTATTGGATAAAAAAACCAAAAACCATTGTTTGGTTTATGATTTTTGTTGTTGCTTTAGCAGGATTTCTTTTTAGTTTTACTCCCAAAACCTTATTAGAAAAAAATCCTGATAGAGGTGTTTATTTAGTTTTCGGCAAAACTGACGAGTCATCATCATTTGAATATACTGTCGATAAAGCTGAAAAAGTAGAAAGAAGGCTAATACCTTTGTTGCAGGATGAAAAAGAACCTTATCAAAAATTAATAATGAGAGTTCCAGGTTTTGGTAGATCTGCACAATCTTATAATAGTTTTATTATCATTGCTTTGCTGGATAATTGGAAAGATAGAAAAGATTCTGCACAAACAATTGTTAGAAAAGCTATAGGAAAAATTGTTACTGTGCCAGGAACTATGGCTTTTCCTTTAACACCAAATTCAGTTCGTGTGAGCAATTACCAAAAGCCAGTTGTTGTTACAATGACAGGATCCTCATACGAAACTCTTTATAAATGGCAAAATAATGTGATGAAAGAGCTTAGAAAAAATAGAGGACTAGCTGACATAACATCTGATTATACAAAAAATAAACCAGAGGTAAAACTTGTAATAGATGAAAATAAAGCAAAAGATCTTGGGCTCTCCAATCAATCAATTGGAAAATCTATTGAAACTTTATTTTCAGGGAAAAGTGTTACAACTTTAAATGAGTCTGGGAAAGAATACCCAATAATTTTACAAGCTGATATAAAAGATAGAAGAAATACCGAGACCTTAAGTAAAATTTTTGTACGTTCAGAAACGACAGGCAAACTAATTTCGCTTGCAAATGTTGTAAGTTTTGAAGAAAGAGGATCGCCAAAAATATTGACTAGATACCAAAGATCAAAATCAGTTACTTTAACTGCTAGGTTAGTTGGAGGCTATACCCTGAATGAAGCATTAAACTTTATTGAAAAAACTATTGATGAACAAGCTCCAACAGCTGGAATTTTTTATAAAGGGAAATCTTTAGATCTAAAAGAGGCTTCGAGTGAATTATTAATAATTTTTGGTTTAGCATTAGTTAGTGCTTATCTTGTTATGGCTGGTACTTTTAACGCTTGGAGGCAACCTTTTGTGGTCATGTTAACTGTACCTCTTGCTGCTTTAGGTGGGCTTATATTTATTTTATTATTTGGAAGTACAATAAATATTTTTTCACAAATAGCTTTAATTGTATTAATTGGTATTGCTACAAAAAATAGTATTTTAATTGTTGATTGGGCAAATCAATTAAGAGTTAAAGGAAAAAGTGTTGAAGCAGCCATTGTTGAGTCTTGTAAGAGAAGATTTAGACCTATTATGATGACGAGTTTATCCACGCTTATCGCAATGGTTCCCTTGATTGTTGGCAATATTGGTCCGGGTGCAGGAGAAGGAATAAGATTAGCAGTAGGATGTACAATATTTGGGGGTATGCTAATAAGCACTTTTCTTACTTTATTTACTACGCCTGTATTTTATTTATTGCTTTGTAAAAATTCTAAAAGAATGGATGAAGTAGATATTCAATTAAATAAAGAATTTAGTAAATAATATATTTTTTTCTATTAAGTTGATCCCGACATATTGTAAGTTGCTTACGATATTTCGAGGCAAAGTCCTTTGTTGACTTAGCATAGATAATAGCTTTTTGGTCTTTAGAATAATTTTTATAATCACCCCAACCTTTGTAATAAGCTAAATATTGTCTATAGGCGTCATTCTTAGGTATCTTCAGCAGCTTATGTGTTTTGTTTACATACCATCCAATAAAATCTACTGAGTCTTTAAACCTGGCTCTTGTAGCATATTTTTTTCCTGTTTCTCTTTTATACTGTTCCCAAGTGCCCTTTACCGCTTGGGAATAGCCGAAAGAACTTGATTTACGCTTATATGGAATAACTTTAAATAATTTGTGACGCGGGGGTTTTGCCAACCAATTAAAATCACTTTCTTTTTTTACAAATGCTAACTGAATATAAACTGGAACACCCCATTTCTCCTCTACCTTTTTAGTATGTTTGTACCATAGATATCTATCTTCAAAGATTGCACAGCTATTTTTTGTGTTTTTAGGAACAGAGGAGCAGGCGGTAATAAAAAATAATAATACTAATAAATGAAAATTTAATTTGCGAATCACGTTACCATTATAAATGGTTTATTTTTTTCTGCATTTATTTTCCCATGAAGTATTGTATTTCATTTTCCAGACACCTAATTTGTTAGCTTTGGCATATTTTTGTTCTTTGATGTACTTACCTTTCGAATAGTATATGTAATCACAGGCATATCCATTTCTGACCATAAAGGATGATACGCTCTCTCCATTAATAAAACATTCAGCTACTGTTCTTCGATACTTGTCTTTATTTTTCTCCCTCACACAAGTAAGAATATTGTTTGCTATTTTTGCAGTGAGTTTATCTTTTGCTAATTTATATCCGACTTCATTCCTTTCAGGAGAATTTATTCCGCCAAAACGAATTTTTTCTTTATTAATTTCAACTGTATCGCCATCAATAATTCTTGCCTTTCCTTTGGCAATATTTTTCTCTGAACTACTAACAAATGAGTAAGTAATTGAAATTAATATACTAAATAAAATCAGACTTAGCTTTTTCATCAAGTTCTTTCATTTTATTTCTTATCTCTTCATCTGAAATATTGTGATCTTTTAAGTCTTCTTTTATTTTTCTAAAAACATCTTCGTCACCTGCTTCTTTAAAATCAGCTTTTATAACAGATTGAATATATTCTTTTTCTTTTTCTGCATCATAACCAAGTTTCTGAGAAGTCCATTGACCAAGATATTTATTTCTCCTTGAAGCAACTTTAAATTTTAATTCCTCATCATGAGCAAACTTTTTCTCAAAAGATTTTTTTCTTTCGTCAAATTTTTCCATATTTAAACTTTTTATATAAAAATATTATAACAATAGCCGTAAATGTTCCAAGCAAATTCGCAAAAATATCTAAATACTGGAAAGATCTGTTAGGAATTACTAGATGTGATAATTCTGAAAATAATGATAATGCAATGAGAAAAATTAACACTTTCATAAAACTTGTTTGATTTAAAAAACTTATTAAACCTAATATTGTTAAGTATAAAAATGCCAAAGCATGATTGATAGATGTGCCTAGTGGATTTGGAATAAGATCTGGTTGTTTTGCAAAATCTCCATAGAGAAAGTATCCAATTAAGCTGCCAGGAAACAAATATAAAATTAATAAAACTATAAAAGAGAAATAAAATAGGTAACGAATTATACTGATTTTATTATCCATTTTAAAAAATCTGTATTCCCATTTTTAATATCAAAAAAAATAACACATGGAACTTCATAACTATGAAGATGCTTAACACTTTTTATAATTTTTTGAACATTTTTGTTCATAGTCTTTCCAATAACTAGAATTTCTTTGGCCTTTACCACTTTGTTCTTCCACGAAAATACTGACTCGACATTGTTAATAATATTAGCACAAGCTACCAGTTTCTTTTTAACAAGAAATGTAGCTATTTTCTGTGCTTCTTTTTTCTTTGGACAGGTAATGTAAAAGAATTTAATACCCTTCATATTAATAATTTAATATATTAAATACATTATATTCAATGGGCAAACTCATAGCAATCAGACATGGACAAAGCACCTGGAACGCGGATAATCGTTTTACAGGTTGGGTAGACATAGATCTATCAGAAAAAGGAGTGCAGGAAGCTGAAAAGTCAGGCAAATTATTAAAAGATTTAAATATTGATTGTGATGTTTGTTTTACCTCCTATCTTAAACGTGCGATCAATACATTGGAAATAGTGATGGAAGTTCTCGGAAAAAATATCGAATACACTAAAGCTTGGGAGCTTAATGAAAGACATTACGGTGCTCTTACTGGTCTAAATAAAACTGAAACAAAAAAAAAATTAGGTGAGGAACAGTTTAAAAAATACAGAAGATCTTGGGATATTCCTCCTCCGATTCTTGAAGAAAACTCAAAATATAGCTCAACAAAAGATCCTTTGTATAAAGGACTTACAAATATACCAAAAACGGAGTCTCTGAAAAATACTTATGAACGTGTTATCCCTTATTATGAAAAGAATATAGATAAACATTTAAAGCAAAATAAAAATGTTATTATTTCAGCTCATGGAAATACTATAAGGGCTTTGGGGAAAAAACTTTTTAATATAACCGATAAAAGCATTAGTTTGTTGGAAATACCTACAGGTAATCCACTGGTAATAGACTTTGATATATCTGGAAAAGTATTGGGCGCAAAGTATCTTGATGAATCTAGAATGACTAAAATAATTACTAACCAATAAATTTTTTATTAAGTTTTTTGTATATTTTGTAATTATTTATATGGAAAAATTTATATCGACTACAAATACCTATAAGATTTTTTTTTCTTATTAATTCATCCCAAATTTTATTCATAGAAAAGGGTTTGACTTTTCTTCCTTCAAAAACGGATCGGGTTATAATTTGTGCGCCAGTGAAAATATATTTATTATTTGATTGTCTCAAAATTTGATTTTTCGAATTTATATTAAAATCTCCTTTAAAAGATCGATCAAAACTTTTATTTTTTGAAACTAAAAGTATGGCTGGTTTTTTATGTTTTAAAAATACTTTTTCGAGTTTTCTAAATTCTTTCTTGTATTTCTTTCTCCATATAGTGTCCGGATTTATTACAAAAAAAGATTTATTTTTAAATTTTTTCGATGCATTTAAAATACCTCCTCCAGTATCTAGAATTCTACCTCTTTCAACAATAACATGCACTTTAGAAGTAAATTTTTTTCCTTTCACAAAGTTTTTTATATCTTTGTAGAGATAGTGTGAGTTAATAATTATATGTTTTATTCCAAGTGAGCTGAGAAATCTAATGCTATTCTCAAGCAAAGTTATACCTTTTATTTTAATCAGTGGTTTTGGAATATTCTTAGAAATTGGTAACATTCTTTTACCAAAACCTGCGCCTAATATTATGGCTCTTTTTATTTTCATTTATAAAATTTTTTTTTTCTTAATTTTTTATTGATACTATTATCAAGCATTGTTTTTAAATTTTTAAAAATTTTATTTTTTATTCTTAATTCAATTAACTTCCAAGTGTAAGGTAAATATCTTAAATATTGTGGTTTATTATCTCTTTTGAAAAGTCTATAAAAAATTCCTATAATTTTTAAGTTTCTCTGTATAGATAAAATATTAAAATCATTTTTTAATAAAGCTTCTTGTTTATTTTGAATTGAACAATTTCTAAAATAATATTCAAATATTTTATTTTTAATATGTGTTGGGGTTTTAACTCTTACGTCATCTATGAGTGAAGCAAGATCATACATTGGGTTCCCCAAGATTAAATCTTGGGTATCAATGACACCTATTCGGTTATTATTTGGCATTAAATTGGAAATATGAAAATCTCTATGAACAAAAAAAAGTTTTTTATAAAAAATCTTCTTATAAAGACTGTGTAATTCTTTTTTTATAATTTTTTTGTGCTTTGAAGATTTTTTTCCTAAAACCGCTGGAAGATACCAATCAAAAAATAAGTCGGACTCTTTATGTAAATTTGAAATAGTATAACTTTGTAAATTTATGTTTTGATTTGATTTAAGCTTAATTTTTTTAATTGGTTTTATTTTTTGAAATTTCAATATTACATCAACACATTTTTTATAAATATTAAATTTATTTTTTGATTTTTTCAAATAAGGTAATAAAGTTTTATCTCCAAAGTCTTCTATTTCTATTATACCTTCTTTAAAGTGTCCTGATATTAATTTAGGAGTATAAATTCCGTTTGTTTTTAGAAATTTATTAATTGCAGAGTAAACTACTAGATTTTTTAATCTTTCTTTTTTTGCCGTTACAATTATTGATGTTTTTTTACCTTTATATAATCTATAAAATTCCCTTAAAGAGGCGTCACTTTTAATTTTTTTTAGTTTAAATTTCATTTATTTTAAAATTTTTCCATTTACCAAAACCTTTGATCTTAATTTTTCTACTTTCATAATCTTTTTCATAAAAAAATGTTATTTCTAGCCTATTTTTAATTTTTTTCTTAATTTTTTCTGGCCACTCTATAATTGTTATAACACTTTTGTTTTCTTGAAAAATACCAAGTTGTTCTATTTCACTAATTTTTTTTAATCTATAAAGATCATAATGCATTACTTTTACAGACTTTATCTGATACTCATGTAGTAAATTAAAAGTCGGACTTAGAACTTCGGTTTTATTAACTTTATTTTTTTTTTGAAGCTGTTGAATCAAACTTCTTGCAAAAGTAGTTTTGCCGGATCCTAATTCTCCAAATAAAAATATATGATCTGTTCTAGATAAGCGTAATAATATCTTTTTAGAAATGTTATCTATTTTGGATAAATTATATTTTAACATTGGCTACTATTTTAGTAGCGATAAGTATCTGGTTTAAATGGTCCTGATTGTTTAACGCTAATATAGTCTGCTTGATCTTTTGACATTTTAGTTAATTTTGCTCCAACTTTATCTAAATGTAACATTGCAACTTTTTCATCTAAATGTTTCGGCAATACATAAACTTTATTTTTATATTTTTCTGAATTCTTCCATAATTCTATTTGTGCTATTACTTGATTTGTAAAAGATGCACTCATAACAAAACTGGGATGTCCTGTTGCGCAACCCAAATTTACCAATCTGCCTTCAGCTAATAATATAATCCTTTTTTTACTTGGTAATTCTATTTCGTGAACCTGAGGTTTAACTTCATTCCATTTATAGTTTTTCAAAGCCTCAACTTGAATTTCATTATCAAAGTGACCAATATTACATAATATCGCTCTATCTTTCATATCTCTCATATGATCTGCTGTGACTATATCTTTGTTTCCTGTAGCAGTAACTACAATGTCTGCAACTTTAATGGCATCATCCATTAAAACTACCTCGTATCCTTCCATGGCTGCCTGTAAGGCACAAATAGGGTCTGTTTCTGTAACCATAACTCTAGCCCCCGCCTGTCTCAGAGAAGCTGCGCTTCCCTTTCCAACATCACCAAATCCAGCAACTATTGCAACTTTACCAGACATCATAACATCAGTAGCTCTTTTAATTCCGTCAACTAAACTTTCTCTGCATCCATATAAATTATCAAATTTAGATTTTGTTACAGAGTCGTTAACATTTATTGCGGGTATTAATAATTGGTTATTAGACTCCATTTTTTTTAGAGCTAATACTCCAGTGGTTGTCTCTTCGGAAACACCTTTGATATCTTTTAACAATTCTTTGTAATCTTTATGCATTAGAGCGGTGAGATCACCCCCGTCATCTAAAATCATATTTGGTTTCCAATCTTTTTTTCCTTCTATTGTTTGTCTAACACACCACCAATATTCTTTTTCAGTTTCGCCCTTCCAGGCAAAAACTGGTATTCCTGCTTTAGCTATTGCGGCGGCTGCATGGTCTTGTGTTGAA
>CACHVP010000019.1:0-9549 GCA_902583355.1 uncultured Pelagibacteraceae bacterium | reverse complement strand
TTTAACTAGAGGAGTTCCAGGTACACATGATCTTAATTTAATGATTAAAACTATTAAACAATTAAAAAAAAAGAAATTTAAGACTGTATTTATTCCAAGATTTAATAAATCTATAGACGACAGGCACAGAAGGAGTAAATGGCAAAAAATTAAAAACCAACCTGACGTGATTATTTTTGAGGGATGGTGTGTTGGCGCTAAACATCAAACAAATACTGAACTAAAAAAACCTTTGAATTTAATCGAAAAAAAATATGATCCTGATTGTAAATGGAGAAAAACAGTAAATAATTTGTTAAAAAATCGATACAAAAAACTCTTTAATAAAATTGATAGATTAGTGTATTTACAAGCACCAAATTTTAGCCATATACTTAAATGGCGGTGGCTTCAGGAACAAAAAATGAAATTGACATTAAAAAATAAAAAGACTATGTCAAAATCTCAAGTAAAAAACTTTATAATGTTTTATGAAAGAATAACTAAACATATGATGAAAAATTCTTCGAAAATATCAGATTTAACTATTTTTTTAGACAAAAGTCACAGGTCAAAAAAAATGAAATTTTACTAAAAAATGAAAAAGCTTTTTATTTTGCTAATATTTTTTTTATTTAACTCGAATCTTAACGCTCAAGATTTGCTCAATACTTTATCTGATGCTTTTAAAAATAATTCAAAACTTAATGCTGAAAGAGCAAGTTTAAACGCTGAAAAACAAGATGTTAATATTTCAATAGGAGAATTTCTACCATCAGTTACATTATCCGGAGATGCCGCGACACAAAAAGATACTAATCGAATAAATCAATCAGGAGTGTCTTTACAAGATGCAGAGTCTACACCTGAAAACCGTTCATTATTAATAGAGCAGAAAATCTTTGATGGCTTCAGCAACTATAACAATTTAGCAAAATCAAAACTCGAATTTGAATACGCTAAATTTAAATTAAATAAGCTTGAGCAGGAAGTAATACTCAGTGCAGCAAAAGTATACTATAATCTCGGATATAATTTTAAAAATTTAGAATTCAATCAATCCAATGTTGAACTTTTTGAAAGACAGGTTGAAAGTGATAGATCTAGATTAGAAAGAGGAGAAATTAGCCTTACAGACTTTGCTCAATCGGAATCCTCTTTAGCAGGAGCACAGGCTAAACTAATTACGGCTACAAATGAACTTATTTCAGGAAAAAAGAATTTTCAAAAGATAATAGGTTCAACAGCCCCAAATGAAATAGATCTCTCTCTTTTTCCCAATTTAAGTATGCCAACTAGTCTTGATACAGCTATAGCTATTTCAGATCAAATTAACCCTAGATTAAATTTAGCAAAAATAGATTTAGAAATAGCTAAAAGAGAACTTTACGTAGCTAGAGGCGACATGTCCCCCTCTGCCTCAATAACATACGAAAAAAAGAAAAATTATGATTTAAGTACTTCAGTTGATGAAAGAGAACAGGAGCAAGTAAAAGCGACAGTTAAATGGCCATTATTTAAAGGAGGCAAAAACATATCATCAGTTAAAAAAGCTTCATTTAAACTAAAAGAAAAAGAGCTAATCCTACAAGACATTACAGACCAGGTACAAATAGACACTGCAAATGCATGGACTTCCTATAATTCAACCAGGAGCGTCTTAGATGCTACTAGCGCACAGCTAAAAGCCGCAGAAATTGCTAACGAGGGAATCACTTTAGAATATGATACTGGAAACAGCAGAACCACCCTTGAGGTTATACAGTCCAGGGCTTTACTATTAGATGCCAGAACAAGTTATGCTAAGGCACAAAAAGACTTTGCAATAGCGCAGTTCAATCTACTTGCGTCTACAGGCGATCTCTATTTAGAGAACATCAAATAAATTTATATATTATTTTAAGATTGATTAAAAGAACAAAATGTGTACATTTGAGTTATTGATTCGTAATTAAAAAAAAGGATAAAAAATGACTAAAAATAATTTAAAAGTAGTTAAATCTGATAATAAAAAAGAGCAGGAAATTAAAGAGAAAAACAAAGCATTAAACGCAGCTATCAGCCAAATTGATCAAAATTTTGGAAAAGGCTCTGTAATGCGTTTAGGTCAACAACAGGCTATGGACGTAGAGTCAATTTCTACAGGGTCTTTAAGTTTAGACCTGGCATTAGGAATAGGCGGATTACCAAAGGGTAGAGTAATAGAAATTTATGGTCCTGAGTCATCAGGAAAAACAACTTTGGCTTTACAAGTCGTTGCAGAAGCACAAAAAGCAGGAGGGATTTGTGGTTTTGTCGATGCTGAACATGCTCTAGATCCAGTTTATGCAAAAAAATTAGGAGTTAAAACTGATGAGCTTTTAATATCTCAACCTGATACAGGTGAACAAGCACTAGAGATTGCAGATACTTTAATTAAGTCGGGATCGCTATCAGTGTTAGTTGTAGACTCAGTTGCTGCATTAACTCCCAAAGCTGAACTAGAAGGAGAAATGGGCGACCATCATGTTGGTTTACAATCTAGATTAATGAGCCAAGCTCTTAGAAAATTAACTGGGTCAATATCAAAATCTAATACAATGGTAATATTTATAAATCAAATTAGAATGAAAATTGGTGTCATGTTTGGTAATCCTGAAACTACATCAGGTGGAAACGCATTAAAATTTTATTCTTCGGTTAGAATGGATATTAGAAGAATTGGTGCTATTAAGGAAAAAGATCAAATTATAGGAAATAGTACAAGAGTAAAAGTAGTCAAAAATAAAGTAGCGCCCCCGTTCAAAATGGTTGAATTTGATCTGATGTACGGCAAGGGAATTAGTAAATCTGGTGAATTAATCGATCTTGGCGCTAAAGCCGAAATAGTTGAAAAATCTGGAGCCTGGTATGCTTACAAAGGGGAAAAAATAGGTCAAGGAAGAGAAAATGCTAAAGTCTATTTAGAAAAAAACCCAAAAATTGCAAGTGAAATTGAAACAGCAATTAGAACAAAAGCTGGGCTTATATCAAAAAAAATTGAAGGAAATCCTTCATCTCCCAAAGAATCTCCAAAAGAATAAGGAGAGATATACTGCGAAAGGCCTCCCTCGGCCTTTCGCAAACTCTAATTAAATATTTTATTTACCAGCTGGTTTAAAACCAGATGCAATTTTTTTTGCTGTATCAGCTATTTTGTTAAGATCCGCAGACTCTAATATAGTGAAGTTTTCTACAGTTCCGCTAGATACGGCAACCATCTTTGCTGCAGCCATTTGTTCAAATGTGCCTTCACATACTGCAATAAAATCAAATGCACCTCTTAATAAAGAATAGTCAGTTAGCTTAGCACCACCAGACTCTACTAAGGCTTGTGTAGCAGCTTTCCTATTTGTTGAAGGATTACCCACAAATCCAGCTAGTCCTTTTTCTGTGTAACAACCCATTGTATAAAATTTAGTCATGAAATATTTTTGCAAATTCTCAATAATATGTCTATGGGAAAAACTATTTAATTATATTAAAGTGGTATAATTAAATATGACAAGTTTTCCACTAAAAAGTGTAAGAGAAAAATTCCAAACTTTTTTTACAAAAAATAATCACCAAAAAGTTGAATCTAGTAACCTTGTACCAAATAATGATCCTACGTTAATGTTCACAAATTCTGGAATGGTTCAGTTTAAGAACGTTTTTACTGGATTAGAAAAAAGGTCATACAATAGAGCTACTACCTCACAAAAATGCGTTAGAGCAGGGGGTAAGCACAATGATCTTGAGAATGTAGGTTATACCCCCAGACACCATACCTTCTTTGAGATGTTAGGAAATTTCTCTTTTGGAAATTATTTTAAAGAGCAAGCGATTAAATACGCATGGGATTTGTTAACTAAAGATTTCAAAATTCCAAAGGATAAATTGTTTACAACAGTATATTCAGAAGACGAAGATTCATTTAATCTTTGGAAAAAAATTTCAGGTCTACCAGAGAGTAAAATTGTAAAAATATCAACATCAGACAACTTTTGGTCAATGGGGGATACAGGTCCATGCGGTCCCTGCTCTGAAATATTTTACGATCATGGAGATAAACTTAAAGGTGGCCCACCGGGCTCAAAAGATCAAGATGGAGATAGATTTATTGAAATTTGGAATCTTGTTTTTATGCAATTCGAACAAATTTCCAAAAACAAAAGAATTAATTTACCCAAACCTTCTGTTGATACAGGTATGGGCTTAGAAAGAATGACAGCAGTTTTACAAGGCACACATGATAACTATGAAATTGATCACTTTAAAAAAATTATTTCAGCTTCATCAGAAATTACAAAAAGTAAAATTAATAGTAACACAATCGCAAGTCATAGAGTAATCGCCGATCATCTAAGAGCAAGCAGCTTTTTAATTGCCGAAGGAGTTTTGCCTTCAAATGAAGGCAGAGGTTACGTTCTTAGAAGAATAATGAGACGTGGGATGCGTCATGCACATACACTTGGAAGTGACAAACCAATATTTTTCAAATTATTTGATGTTCTATTAAGTGAAATGTCACATAGTTATCCTGAACTTAAAAGAGGCAAAGACTTAATTATTGAAACGTTAAAAAATGAAGAAGAAAAATTTTCATCACTTTTAGATAGAGGAATGAAGATTTTGAATCAAAATTTAGAAAAAGTAAAAAATAATATTTTGCCAGGGGAAATAGCTTTTAAGCTTTATGATACTTATGGTTTTCCACTAGATCTAACTGCCGATATTCTAAAAAATAAAAAAATTAAAATTGATACAAATACTTTTGATAAAGAAATGGAAAAAAGTAAAGAAGTAGCTCGAGCAAGCTGGAAAGGTTCAGGCGATAAAACTGTTGAAGAAAAATGGTATAAAGCTAGAGAAGAGCTTAGCCCTACAGAGTTTTTAGGGTACGAATTTGATAAAGCTGAAGGAGTAATTTTAAAAATATCAAAAGACAATAAATTTGTTGAAAACGCAAAAACAGGAGATGAAGTTGAGATTATAACTAACCAAACCCCTTTTTATGGAGAATCCGGAGGACAAGTTGGGGATCAGGGAATTATTTATAATTCAGATTGTAAAATAAATATAAAAGACACACAAAAAAAAATGGGAGATCTTTATGTTCATTCAGGAAAAATCGAAAAAGGACCAATTAATATTGGCCAAAGTGTAAATTTAGAAATTGATATAAATAAAAGAAATAATTCAAGAGCTAATCATTCAGCGACACATTTGTTGCATGAATCTCTAAGAAGGACTTTGGGAAAACATGTAACTCAAAAAGGTTCGTTAGTAAGTCCAGATAGACTTAGATTTGATTTTAGCCATAACAAACCTATTGAAAAAGATGAAATGACTAAAATAAATAAAGTTGTTAACGATATAGTCGACGGATCAAGCGATGTACAAACTAGAATAATGACACCAAAAGAAGCTGTGAGTATGGGGGCTTTAGCTTTGTTTGGTGAAAAATACGGCGAAGAAGTTAGAGTGGTATTTATGGGAAAAGAAAATAATGGTTTCTTTTCTACCGAACTGTGTGGCGGCACTCATGTTAAAAATACAAAAGAAGTAGGAAAGTTTAAGGTTATCAGCCAATCTTCGATTGCATCTGGCATCAGAAGAATAGAGGCTTTAAGAGATAAGCATTTACAAGATTATGAAAAATCTCTTAAACAAGACAAATCCTCAAAAGAAGAAACTTTAAAAAATCAAATAAATGAAATTAAAAATCAACTTTTAAAACTTAAAATAGAACCAAGTTATATTGATGGATTTTTGAAATCCAAAGAAAAAAGAGATTTATCTGAACAATTTAGATCTTTAAACAAAGTCCTTGAAAAAGTTAAAATAGAAAATGTTTTAAAAAATAAAAATAAAAATATTATTAAAGATAAAAAAGTTGGTACATTTATTTTGAGACAACAAGTTCTCACAGATTTTCCTCCTAAAGAACTTAGAAGTATAATTGATAAAGGCAAAAAGGATATCAAAGAAGGTATTATAGTCAGTATATCAACTTTTGAAGAAAAAGTTGGTATAGCAGTTGGTGTCACAAATAAATTAACAAAAAAATATGATGCTGTAACGCTAGTTAAAACTGCCTCTGAAATTCTCGGAGGGAAAGGTGGTGGCGGTAGAAAAGATTTTGCCCAGGCAGGTGGGTCAAATAAAGATAATATTGAAAAAGCCTTTGAAGCCTTAAATAAAAAAATTAGTTAAGTTTATTTTTTAAATTAGAATTTATTGCTTCTAAAAACTTATTTGTTGTTAAGAATTTTTGATCTTTACTAATTAGTATAGCTAAATCCTTCGTCATAGATCCTCCCTCAACAGTTTCTATACAAACTTTTTCAAGAGTATTTGCAAATTTAATCAATTCATTATTACCATCTAAATGTCCTCTATGTGATAAACCTCTTGTCCAAGCAAAAATAGAAGCAATAGGGTTTGTTGAAGTTTCTTTCCCTTTTTGATGCTGCCTATAATGCCTGGTAACCGTTCCGTGAGCTGCTTCAGCCTCTGCTATTTTGCCATCTGGTGTTCTAAGTACGCTTGTCATTAATCCAAGAGAACCATATCCTTGTGCAACAGTGTCAGATTGGACATCTCCATCGTAATTTTTACAGGCCCAAATATATTTTCCACTCCACTTCATAGCACAAGCTACCATGTCATCTATTAATCTGTGTTCGTATGTAATGCCGGCGTCTTCAAACTTTTTCTTAAATTCTTTTTGAAAAATTTCCTCAAAAATATCTTTAAATCTTCCATCATATGCTTTTAATATTGTGTTTTTCGTTGAAAAATAAACAGGCCATTTCCTAACCAAACCATAGTTCATACAGGCACGTGCAAAGTTTTTAATAGAGTCGTCTAGATTATACATAGAAAGCGCGATACCTGGTCCTTTGAAATCATAGACTTCATGTTCAATTTTATTTTTTTTATCATCCGATTCCCATTTAATTGTCATTTTACCTTTTCCAGGAACTTTAAAATCCGTTGCTCTGTATTGATCACCGAAAGCATGTCTTCCTACTATAACGCTATCTGTCCAATGCGGTACTAATCTTGGAACATTTTTACAAATTATTGGCTCTCTAAAAATTGTTCCACCAACTATATTTCTTATTGTGCCATTTGGCGATCTCCACATTTTTTTTAACTTAAATTCTTTAACGCGAGCCTCATCAGGCGTTATTGTTGCACACTTTACCCCAGCACCATACTTTTGAATAGCTTTTGCACAATCAATTGTTACTTGATCATTAGTTTTGTCTCTATTCTCCATCCCAAGATCGAAGTATTTAAGCTCTATATCTAAATATGGTTTTATTAGCCTGTCTTTAATAAATGACCAAATTATACGGGTCATTTCATCGCCATCGAGCTCAACTACTGGATTTTTTACTTTTATTTTTGACATAAAAAAATTTAATTTGATAATTAAGGATTTTTATACATATTACCCATAGATTATCAAATTATAAGTTATGATGCTTGATAAAATATTTCCAAAGTTACACCAGGAGGGGTATAAATTTTTAGTTATATCCGCGGTACTTACCTTGATTCTTTGGTTAATATCTGACTTTTTTGGATTTATTTTCACATTAATCACAATTTGGGTTTATTATTTTTTTAGAGATCCTGAAAGAATAATTATAGAGGATGATAGCTTTTTAGTTAGCCCGGCAGACGGCAGAATTTCAGCTATTGGAGAAGTAAATGGCCCAATCGAACTTGGTTTAGAAAATAAAAAATTTACAAGAGTAAGTATTTTTATGAATGTATTTGATTGCCATGTAAACAGATCACCTACTAGTGGAGAAATAGAAGATATTTTTTATAAACCTGGAAAATTTTTGAATGCATCTCTAGATAAAGCAAGTGAAGAAAACGAGAGAAATTATTTTAAAATTAAAGAAAATAAAGCAGGAGAACAAATCGTTGTAGTTCAAATCGCAGGTTTAATTGCAAGACGAATTGTTACAACAGTTAAAAAAACTCAGAGTGTTAATCAGGGCCAAAGGCTAGGTATGATTAGATTTGGGAGTAGAGTTGATATATATTACTCAAATAGAAAAACAATGGTTAAGAAAGGACAGAATGTTATCGCTGGTGAAAGTTTGATAGCAAGCAATTAAATGGAAAAAAAAAATAAATTAAATGTAGTTTCAGTAAATAAATCAAGATACATTTTACCAAGTGTATTAACTTTGATAGGAGTCTGTTTAGGTATTAGCTCTATCAAGTTTGCCATGGATGGAAATTTCGCTTTTGCAGTTTTGTTTTTAGTTGTAGCTGCAATATTAGATGGCTTAGACGGAAGAGTAGCTAGATTAATTAAAGGCACGTCAGATTTTGGGAAAGAATTAGACTCACTCACAGATTTTGTCAGTTTTGGTATTGCACCTGCTTTCATAGTTTATTTTTGGGAACTAAATAAATTTGGCAAAATTGGCTGGTTAATAGTTTTGTTTTTTTCAGTATGTTGTGTTTTAAGACTTGCCCGGTTTAATTTGACAAAGTTTGAAAATAAAGATGAATGGAAAAATAATTTTTTTCAAGGAGTTCCCTCTCCCGCAGGCGGATGTTTGATACTTTTTCCATTAATGTTTGAATTATCAAATTTTTCAAATTTTATAGATCTAAGAGTGATTACACCTTATTTAATGGTATTAGTTTCAATTCTGCTTATAAGCAAAGTTCCGACTTTTTCATTTAAAAAAATTGCTATCAGAAGAAACATGACGGTATTCCTTTTGTTAGGTGTGGGTTTATTTTTTGTTTCAATTATACAATTTACCTTTGAAACATTGACTATATGTATTTTTATTTATTTATCTTTAATTCCATTTGGTATTTTAAATTTTAGATCAAAACTTAAAAGTGCTAAACATTCTATAATTGAGGAAGACCAGCAAGATATTCTGTAATTTGATTTTAAAAAAATGGATAGCAAAAGTTACCAGGATCATTTTTTTCATAAAGCAAAAATAAGAGGTTATAGGTCAAGATCAGCAATTAAATTATTAGAAATAGATAAAAAATTTAAATTTTTAAAAGAAGGAATAAAATTATTAGATTTGGGATCCTACCCAGGAGGATGGTGTCAAGTTGTAGCAGGCAAAGTAAAAAAAGGAAAAATTTTAGGAATCGATAAAAAAAAAGTTGAAGAAATTAAAGGGGTTAAATTTATTATTGGCGATTTTTTAGATGAAGAATTGAGACAAAACGTGCTAAAATATTTTAATACAAAAATTGACGTTGTTTTATCTGATATGGCAGCTAATACCACTGGAAACAAAAGTTTGGATACTATTAGAACTAACGAGCTGTGTTTATCTACAATTCTTTTTTCTCAAAAAGTATTAAGCAAAAAAGGTATTTTATTATCTAAATTTTTTATGGGTGAGGATTTTGACCAAATTAAAATTAATGCAAAAAAAACCTTTAAAAAAATCATTTTTATTAAGCCAAAATCTAGCCGAGGTGAATCGAGAGAAACATATATACATTGTTCAGAATTAAGTACATAATAAATAGAATTCTAACCATGAATAAAATAAA
>CACHVP010000018.1:0-10792 GCA_902583355.1 uncultured Pelagibacteraceae bacterium | reverse complement strand
TCTGCTTTCGCGTGCGCTTTTGGAAAAATAAATGGACTTACTGCAGTGGTAGTATGCTCCGAATGGAAATTTGGAGGAAGCGCAATGACCCCAAAAGAAAGTGAGCACTTTGTGAGTTCAGCAGTTAAAGCTCTAGAAATAAAGGCTGACATATTTGTTTCTATACTTCAATCTGGAGGAATGGCAGTAACTGCCGGGGTTCCAGCTTTAGCCAGTGGAATGGTCAAAACTCAAATTGCTTATTCTGAAATGAAGAGCGCTGGAATTTTAACAATTGGGATAGCATGCTCCAAACTTAGTGGAGGAACTTATGTCATGTGGAATAATCACGACATTTTATGTGTAGAGTCCCCTGGTTCCCATGATATTTTGTTTAGCGGCAAGAGAGTTACAGCAAATCTAAAATCTGGGGAACAATTACCTGAGGATTTTGGGCAAGGGTCGTCGCTAGAAGCGCTAGTGGACATCATTTTTTCAAGTAGATTAGAAGTAAAAGACGGTATTTCAAAAATTTCAAGAGTCTTATTGAAAAAACCAGAAAATAAATCTATAGCTGATCGTCCGGTTGAGACAATAGATGAAAGCATCAACGAAACTTTATCAAAAACTTCAAAAGCAATATAGTCGTAGGATAAATTTAGATCTTAAGAGGATTAAAAAAGTTTTAGAAAAATTAAATAATCCTGAAGAAAGACTTGAAAAAGTAATTAATATAATTGGAAGCGACGGGAAGAATAGTGTTTTGACTTCTCTTAGATATTTTCTTGAAGCAAATAATCAAAAAGTAAATACTTTCACCAGTCCACACTTGTATGATGTTCGACAAAGATTTTGGTTAGGAAATAGGTTCATTTCTCTAAAAGAAATAAGTAAATATAAAAAAATTATTGAGCAAACAAAATTAAAGCTTACTTTGTTTGAATTGCTTACTTGTATTTATATTCTAGCAGCAGCAAAGACAGATCCTGATTCCTATAACCTCATTGAAAGTGGATTATTTTTTAGAAAGGATAGTACAAACTTATGGGCAAGCCCAATGGCACAAATTTGCACCCAAATTAATCTTCAACATGTTGAATGGATTAACCCTAAAACCATTAATGAAATATGTAAACAAAAAGTAGGTTATCTAAGTCAATATACTACTATCTATACTGGAAAACAAAAGCCAAAAACATCCAAGATAATTAAAGGTATTTTAAAAAAAAATCCTAGTGAAAAATTAGCTTATGGATCTTGGAAAATTATAAATAAAAATAAAAAAAAATATTATAAAGATAATAAAAATTTAATCCAACTTAGTTCTAAATTTATTAATTCAGATGGTTTGTGGGAAAATGTAGGTTTGGCTATAAAGGTAGCTTTGGATTTGGGAGTAAATATTAAAATAGTTAAGAAAACTCTCCCAAAAATAAAATTTGAAGGTCGTGTTCAGTTTATAAAAGGTAAACTTACAAAAAATCTTAAAAAGACAAAAATTCTTGTAGACGGTTGCCATAGTGATGAGTCAACAAAAAATTTAGCTAAGTATTTAAGAAAATTTAAAGTACCAGTTTATGCGATTTGGGGAAGTCTCAAAAATAAAAATCCAAATAAACTTATTAGAAATTTTAAAGGAATTTTTAAAAAAATTGTTACAGTAAAGATTCCTAATGAACCTGCTGCTATGAATTCTTTTGATTTATATAAAATAGCTAAAAGAAATAATTTTCAAGCAGTTGAGTCAGAAAATATTAAAATTGCTTTAAAGAAAATTTCAAAAAAAGAAGAGAAAATAATAGTTATATTCGGTAGTCTATACCTTGTGGGACATGCTTTAAGTATAAATTAAATATTTTCTTTAATCCAAGAAACAATATTTGATTTTGTAGTGGCCCCAACTTTTGTTGCCTTAAGTTCTCCAGATTTAAATAAAAGCATAGTTGGGATTCCTCTAATTCCATACTTAGTTGGAGTATTTGGTTCTTGATCTATATTGTGTTTAGCAATTACAACTTCGCTAGACATCTCATTAGAAATTTCCTCGAGAATTGGTCCTATCTGTTTACAAGGACCGCACCATTCCGCCCAGAAATCTACTATTGTTGGTTTTGCTGATTTAATTACATCTGACTCAAAACTTTCGTCAGTTACTTTCTTAGTAGCCATAAATCATAAATAAAGTTTTTTTTTAAAATGTCAACTACGCACTAGAGTAAGCTTTTTCTAATTCTTCAACGTATGCGTTAATCTCTTCTAGCATTTTTAGTTTATTGGTTTCTTTACTTTTTTCAAACTTCACTCTCAAATCATCAATCTCTTTATACGTTCTTGGGATTGTGTTCCATTTCTTGTCATCGGTGGTAGATAGTACTCTTTTTACTATTGCTCCATGAATTTCATCATAATCCTCTTTAGATAACAGATCGGGCTTTTCTTGATAAATTAATTTTTTCCCAAAATAATGAAATCTTTTATCCTTAAATTTTTCTAGATAAGAAAGTTTTTTATCCCAATCTACTTCGTGAAAGCCTGGTAAAATTTTATTATCTTCCGCTGGGGGAAAATTATACAAACTTTCTTCTTCACATATATCTTCCTGCGATTTAGTTTCAGCTTTTTCTTGGGCCTCATCTCTTAGAATTAGTTCAACTTTTTCAGAAAATTTTTTATTTTTTCTAACAATATCTGCTCTTTCTTTTAATTTATTAATTCCTATCATTTTATATTCTTCGAAATGGTCAATATAAGAAGGATTCATAACGATAGGATGTTTGTTATGACGACAAGTTCTCAAAACTTTAGGAGCTTTTTTTAATTCTTCTTTTAGAACTTGAATTGGCATATTCATATAAGTATTTGGGTCGTGCTTGAGGTCAAATGTTTTAGGCCACTGATAAACTGGATGCTGACAAACAAACGTTTGAACAAAAGGTACTACTTTTCCATAATAAAATTCGTTAGCACAAAAAAGATTTTCATTTTTAATTATTTTTAAGCTTTCTTCTTTGTTTGAAGTCAAAAGACTGCTATCCCAAACACTAGGGGCTTTCTTTTTTATTATCTTGGCTATCTCCAATGTTGCGCTACAATCACCTAATGCTGTATGAGCTGCATGTTTAATTCCATTTAGAGGGGCCATGGTATCAAGTTTGTATTCTAAATTTCCTTTCTTATTTGTAGCGTTATTTAATGTTTTTGGGTAATAAAGATTTGCTGCCCTTGCCAAATTAAGTAAATCACCTTCTTTGTTTCCATTTGTTGTAGAAGTAAAAGGATATTGCAAATTTTGAAATAAAGTATTCCTCCAAAAAATTTGATCAAACTCTATATTGTTCCAACCAATGTATGTGACTTTCCCCCAGCTTTTTAATTTTTCAACAAACTGTTTGACCATTTCATAATGTGAAAGATTTGTTTCTTTTAATTTTTTTGGAGTGGTATTTGTTACGATTAATGACATTGCCTCTGGAATAATTCCGGGTGATAGTCTGGATCTAGACTCGAACCTATCTAATTCATTTAATTGATCGTCGGCCAGAATTGCCCCTATCTCTATGATTTGGCCCCATTGTTTATTGGATGAGCTGGTTTCGAAATCATAAAATACAAAATTTGACATTTGGGAAATTTAATTACTTAAAGACTTTAATTTTATCAGAATTTTCTTCGACTGTCTCTTTTACTGTTCCAGGATCTTTAATGTTATTCAGAGTATTCATAATAGAACGTGCATCCCTACCAAAACTATCAGTTGTGGTCATGGCTTGTTCTAATTTCTTTCTTAAATCTACAATGCCATCAAAGTGTTTTTCAAACCTCCTGGAGATTAGTTTTAGGTCATTATAAATCTGTGTTGCATGCTTTTGAACTTTAAGTGTTTGAAATCCTAAATGATATGACTGCAATAAAGCTGACAATGTATTTGGTCCTGCGATAGTAATTTTGTATTTTGTTCTAAGCTCCTCAAGTAATAGTTCTTTAGTTTTTGGATCTCTATAACTTGAGAGTTCTGCGAATAATCCTTCCGTTGGTGCGTAAACAATTGCAAAGTCAGTCGTCTTTGGTGGCGCGATATATTTAGAACTTACAGATTTTGCTTTGTTTCTAAAAGCTGCAGCTAAATCTTTTCTAGCATCAGCCAATGCTTCTTTGTCTTTGGCTTGGTAAGCATTATCTATCTCTTTAAATTTTTCAATTGGCCAATGACTGTCTACGGGAACTAAAACATCTTGAAGTTTAATGGCAAACTCAACCGTATCGCCTGTTTCGTCTGGTTTCATTTTAACATTTTCAATGTATTGGGATGCTGGCAATAAATCATTTAATAATGATGCAAGAGAAAACTCTGCTAAAACTCCATATTGTTTTACGCCTGCGAGAATTCGACTAAAATTATCTTGGCTTTTGTTAAGAGCTTCTACTTGTTTATTAAAGACACCCACTTTCTCATCTACTCTCGTTAAAGCGCCTGACATATCTTTTGCAATATCTTTTGACATGTGGCCAAAAGATTGGCTGAAAGACTCTTTAAAAGAATTAAATTCATCCTTGAAAGCTTGAGTAGGATCCTCTTTTTTTTGTTGTTTGTTATGTAATAAGAAAAATACTATAGCAGCATTCAAAGCTAATAAGATGACTACAAGTGTAATAAGTAAAATATCCATTAATTATATATACGGGGTATTTGCCAAATTACAAATTTTAATTTAAACAATATAATTCATGAGATTTTTTGCATATTTTTTGTCTTCACTACTCATATTTACAACCGTAAATTCAAAAGAATTCCGAATCGATTTTAGCGATGAAGGAATGAAAACTCTTAAAAAAAGAGGTTTTGGAAAAAAAACACTGTATACAAACGGTAAGGATGACAACGGTTGGTATTTAAAAGCTGAAGCAGAAGACAGTGCGACTGGTTTAGGCATGGAAATTGATAAAGAACTTCTTAAAGAAATGCCTTTTTTAAATATTACATTCAAAATTGAGAAAGATTTTACAAATATTGACCAGAAAACCAAAGATGGTCATGATTGGACTGCAAGGGTTATGGTCGGTCATGGAAAAAAAATTGGTGCAAAACTTGTAAGTTTAGCTCATTCATCATTTTTAGAGGAAGGTTATCTGCAACAAAGTCCATGGACAAAAGGGAGTAGGGATTATGTGATTTCAAATGATAAGAGTGGAGAATGGCATACTCGAAAGATAAATGTAAAGGAATTACTTGAAAAAACTCATGGAATTTCTTTTACAAACTTTGTCGCCATATTTTCTGACTCGAATAACTCAAAACAAAAAATTATTGCATATTACCGTGATATCTATTTTAGTAGTGAGTAATGAATATAAAAGTAGAGCCATTTAAAAACAACATTGGTGCATCAATTTCTTACAATCTTAAGTTGGCAGACTCAAAAATTATTGATCAAATTAAAGAAACACTTAATAACTATGGTTTTGTTTGCTTCAGAGATCAAAATTTAGAACCAGGAGAATATTTAAAATTTGCAGAACAATTAGGCAAAATCAAAGAGTACCCGATGTTAAAAGACCTAGAAAATTATAAAGGCATCACCGTTGTTGAAAGAAAAGAAGATGATAAAGGAAAGTCTTATGGTGAAGGGTGGCACACAGATAGTAGTTATCTAGAAAAAACACCAAAATACACTTGTCTCATGGGTAAAATAGTTAAAAGAGATCAGGGTCAAACACTTTTCGCCTCACAATTATCATCCTATGAAGCTTTAGATCAAGAAACTAAGGATAAAATTCAAAATCTTGTAGGTATATTTAGTTCAGCAGGACCGATATCTGTAACAAGGCTTGAGCGAGAAGCTGAAAGAGGAACTGGAAAGTCAAAAGATTTTATAGCAGAACATCCAATAGTAAAAAAAGTTGGAAGTAGAAAAGCACTCTATCTAAGTCCAGGTCATACAATTGCCATAAAAGACTTAAGTGAGGAGAATTCCAAAGAACTTTTAAAATTTTTATTCAACCACCAAACGAAAAAAGAGTTTCAAAATAGCTTTTTTTGGGAAAAAAATACTATAGTTATTTGGGATAACCACTCTGTCATTCACTCCGCTACCCCCTTTCAAGGGAGAAGAATGATGCATAGAATTATTTTAGACGCATAAAAAAAACAAAATTCAGCCCCTCTTAAAACAAAAATCATATTTAAATCTTTAAATATGAAAAATATTATAATCGTCTTAGTATGTGGATTGTTTCTAGCAAACTGTAGTAACCGTTACGTTTTGGGTACAAAGTGCACAAACCCTGACAAATTAACTGGTGCTTACGAAAAATCATTCATATGGTCTGTAGATAAAACTATGAGTGATAACGCTTTTGGAAAAAGGATTTCAAAAGAAAACTGTCCTAATGTAGCTAAAAAATCCTAATTAAGCACACTTTAAAAGATGATAACTATTGGTCTTTTACTGCTTGGATGTGCCGCATTTCTGGTGTCTTTTTTAATCGTGAATTTCAAATCAAAACACGATAAAGAAGACACCGAATGATAAAATATTTCCTATTTATACTTCTCTTTTTTTCTTTTAATAGTTTAAGCGCAATGGATAAAAAACCATATCACCATATTTACAAAGATGGAAAATTACATACATTTAGAAACCTTGAAGGAGGTCCAAAGAGAGATCCTAATTTTAAGTGGGATTGGAAAGTTTTTAGAGAAGAGAAAAAGAAACTTAAAATTGATTATCCGCCCGAACATGTAATTGATAAACAAATAGTTTTAAAAAATCTTGAAAAACACAAATCTGATTCATATGTGATGTGGCTTGATCACGCGAGCTTTATAATTAAGCTTGGAGACACTACAATTATAACTGATCCTGTTTTTGAAAAAAATTATGGACCTATGATATTTGGTCCTAAAAAATTTATAAAGTCTCCTTTAACTCTTAAAGAACTTCCTAAAATAGATTTGTTTTTGCTGACACATAATCATTATGATCATATGAGTATTCGTACAATAAAAAACTTTCCTTATAAGAATGCTAGAGTTCTTGTACCTCTTAAGCTTGGAAAATATTTCACGAGAAATGGTTATAAAAAAAATAACGTTAATGAGATGGACTGGTTTGATAAAATTAAAATTAATGATGATATAACAGTCACAATGCTCCCAGCTCAACATTGGAGTAAGCGTTGGATTTGGGGGGATGGAAATAATAATAGAAGTCTTTGGGGGAGCTTTTTAATTGAATATAAAGGTAAAAAAATCTTTTTTGCTTGTGATACTGGACCAGCCCCTTTTTATAAAGAATTAGGAGAAAAATTTGGTCCAATTGATTTAGGTTTTGGAAACATTGGTGCTTATAATTTCTTTCCGATTGTTCCAGTTAAAGATAAATCCACAGCTCATGCGAACCCTGAAGAACTTTTATCACTTATGAAAGACGTAAAAGTTAAAAAAGTGATTGGAATGCACTGGGGTACTGCAATCTTAAGTCTTGAACCAATTTGGGAACCTCCGATTCGATTTAAGGCGAGTGCTGAAAAAAATGGTTACCAAAAAGAAGATGCAATTATATTTAGAATTGGTGAAATTAAAAAACTAGACGATCTTATTAACTAGCCTTTTTCATTCTCTCTCTTATTCTCTCTAAGTATAAAATTAAACTATCTGTCAAATCATCTCCAAACTTGAATATAGCATTGCGGTTATACTCTCTAGTCTCTTGTTTAATTTTATCTTCTATTATTATTTCTTTTTTTGCATCTTGGTCTTTAACATAAATTAATATTAAAAAATTTTCATTTTGCTCTTGGTCTTCTCGAATAATTATTTCTGATTGTTCATAAACAAGATTAATTACTCTTATTAAATCTGCATTTTTTGGCAAATACCTTTTATTAATCTGATAAACAAGAGATGTTGCACTTCTCGTAAAACTTTCTAAACTCGTTTCAATTAATTCTCTTCTCTCAAGATATTCTTTTTCTTTTTGTCGTATCTCTTCAACGCTTGCTTGATCAGAAAGAGTTACACCTAATTCTTCAACTCTTTTTCTCAGTCTTTCGTTTCTTAGAGCTTTATACTTTTCTCTAACTTGATCTATTCTTTGCTGAAAAGCTTTATAATCTTCTTTTTCAATATTTAAGCTATATTTTTCGATAGCTTTGATCTCTTCTAATTCTCTTTTCCTAAAACTTTCAAGAGTTTTTTCAAGTTTAACTTCCTCTAAAAATTTTCTTTGTTTTTCTTTCTCTTTTTCTCTAATTGTTTTTTGCTCTTCTCTGATAAAACTTTTTAATTCTTCAGCTCTTCTTCTTGCTAATTCTTTTTCTTCTTTTATCTCTTTTTTAAGAAGCTCTTTTCTTAAATCAGATTGTATTTGTCTTTCTTTTTCAATCTCTCTAACTTTTTTTAATTCCACTTTTTCTTTATTTCTTCGATAAGCGGTAATTCTATTGGTAATAGGGGAGATTATATTTTTTAAAAGGTTTTTAAAACTAAATCTAATTTGAACCTTTGGGGGTTTTAAAAACTTTTTAAGATTAAATTTTTTTAAAGAAGTATTAACTAGTCGAACTTTTTTTCTTAATTTACGGGTCTTTTTTCTTATTTTTTTTCTTTTGTTTATTGTTGTTCTTTTTCGGGCCTTTTTAACCTTTTTTTTTATTTTTTTCTTTTTTCTCATCTGCTATTTTATTAATAGCAGATACCCATCAAGTGTAAATGTAATCTCTTCGATTACTTGGTATTGCATCAAAGTTTTTCACAAGCTGGTATTGAAACACAACTAAATCTCTATATCTAAAAGCTGCACTACAGCTAGCTAGATAAAATTCCCACATTTTAACAAATTTTTTGTCAAATAAATCCTTAGCAATGTGCCTGTTCTTTAAAAATCTTTTTAACCAACTTTCTAATGTCTTATCATAATGTCTTATTAATGTTTCTCGATCAGACATTATCAATCCGGACTGTTCAATATTTTTAGCCATATCAGATTCATGCGGAATTTCCCCGTCAGGAAAAACCCATTTTTGTATAAAAGGTGCATTAGGTTGAGAGGGCAAAATACTTCCTATTGTATGTAAAACACAAACACCCTTATCATCCATAATTTCATAAATTTTTTTCAAGGCAGTTAAGTAATTTCTTTTTAAAAAATGTTCCCAAGCACCAATACTAGTTACGTAATCATATTTGCCTTTCACTTCTCTATAATCTTTCAATTCAAAAGTTACTTGGTTATCTAATTTTAATTCTTTAGCTTTTCTTTTGCAGTATTCAATTTGATTTTTGCTGAGTGAAATACCTGTCACCTCGCAACCTTTTTGCTTCGCAAGTTCGAAAGCCATTCCTCCCCAACCGCAACCTAAGTCAATTACACGACTACCAGGTTTAACATTACCTAATTTTTTAATTATATGATTAACTTTATTTTGTTGAGCTTGTTCCAATGTTTCGTCATCTGATTTCCAGTAAGCACAACTGTAAAATCTGTCTGAGCTTAGAAATAGATCATAAAGTTTTTCTCCTTTTTCTCCTCCTATGTCATAGTGATATTGAACGCTAGACTTAGTTTTTGACAAACTTTTAGGAGTTAAATTTTTGATAACATTTAATATTTTTTTTAAATAATAAGATGTCTTTGTGATTTCATTATTGCCCAAATTTTTAAATGTGAGATTTAAAAATTCCAATAGAGATGCATTTTCAATTACAATATCACCGTTCATATAGGCTTCTGGAAAATTTAAATCAGGATTTAAAATTAACTTCCAATTTAGATTTCTTTTAAGTAATTTTAAAGTAATTGGATTATCTCGTCTAGGCGAACCACAAATAAATTTTTGGCCAGAATGGTCAATTAAAATTATGCCGCCCTCTTTTCTATAAATTTTAGATAATAATTTAGCAACTAACATGGTTTATGCAGCAATGTTTTTATTTGTTAATGCTCCTAGTTCCTTTAATTTTTTAATTAATTCTGTTTTTTTGTCATCACTTAATAATACTTGGGGTGGTAACAAGTTTGAAAAAATTTTATTTTCTAAACTCTTAATTGTATGAAGCGCTGAAATTAAATTTCCTGTTTCATCAAAAGCTGATCTTAAAGCCTTGAGTTTTCTGTCACTTTCTGATTCGCCACTTTTATTAAAATCATCAAAAACTTTTTTTGCAATTTTTCCTGTAAAATTTGTTGTTGCTGATATACATCCTGCTGCTCCAGCCTTCAATCCTTCTAGGAGTTTTTTTTCACTACCTACAAACATTGAGAAATTTTCCATTTTAAAATTTTCCCAGAGATTTCCAGTACTATCTTTCATGCCAATTATATTTTTGGGGAAAGATTCTTTAAGTTTTTTTGTTATATCCGGAGTAAAGGTGTAGCCACTTAATGTAGAAAAATTATAAAGAATGATTTTAGAGTCTGGAACTTCTGTTATAATATTTTTATAAAAATTAAATACACCACTGTCACTATTTTTATAATAAGCAACATTCATAATTAAAAAATTACTAAAACCCAACTCTATTGCGTGTTTCATAATATCAATAGTATCTTTTAAACTATTATTCGAAGTTCCAATTAAGATTTTTTCTGAAAAACTTTCTTTTGACAGTGCCCTTATAAAATTTTTCTTTTCAGTAACTGAAATTAATTGTCCACATCCTGTGCTGCCAAAGAAAGCTGACCCTACTCCCTGATTATCAAGATTAAGCTTTGCATGATTTATAGTTTCTTTAATATCAAGGCTCAAATCTGCTTTTAAAACAGACATTGCTGCAGCAAATACACCTCTAAAAATTTCTGACATGTTTTTACCT
>CACHVP010000017.1:0-12423 GCA_902583355.1 uncultured Pelagibacteraceae bacterium | reverse complement strand
AAATGCAGTTTCAACCTATAAAAGAGCATCCAGTATTTTAGAGCAAGAAAAGATAATTTCTAAAAACGGCCCTGATGCTGTACTATTTAGACTTGAAGAAGAGAAAGAACTTTTTGAAAAAATCAATGCTATTAGGAAAGCTTTTACAATTAAAGAGGATAAGAAAAATTATGAAAATCACTTAAAACTTTTATCTGATACTAAATTATCGACAGATAGATTTTTTGATAATGTAAAGGTTAATGATGAAAATAAAGATTTAAAAAATAATCGTTTAGAACTCTTGCAAATTTTATGTACTACGTTTAATAGTTTTGTAGATTTCTCAAAATTAGAAGGAACTTGATGTCAAAATATTTATTTAGTTTTGGAGACAAGAAAACAAAAAAAATAAAAAACTCTAGAAATATTCTGGGTGGAAAAGGATCCAATCTAGCTGAAATGGCCAGGCTAGGTTTGCCAGTCCCTCCAGGCTTTACTATTTCAACAGAAATGTGCGAAGTTTTTTATAATAATAAAAAGAAATTAACACCGAAAATTTTCGGAGAAATCAAAAAAGAGTTAAAAAAAGTTGAGTTGAAAACTAAAAAAAAGTTTGGTGATAATACAAATCCTTTACTAGTCTCAGTAAGATCAGGTTCAAGAGTATCTATGCCTGGGATGATGGATACAATTCTTAATTTAGGCCTCAACGACAAGACAGTTGAGGGACTATCAAAAAAAACCTCAAACGAAAGATTTGCTAAAGATAGTTATAGAAGATTTATTCAAATGTATGGAAATGTAGTCTTAGGAGTCGAAAGTCATTTATTTGAAGAGTTGATTGATAATTATAAATTAACAAAAGGCGTATTATTAGATACAGAGCTAAATTCAGAGGACTGGAATGGTTTAATTAAAAATTTTAAAGAACTAATATTAGATAAAAGTAAGAAAAATTTTCCCCAAGATGTTTATGAACAGTTGTTTGGTGCTATCAAAGCCGTATTCTTGTCTTGGGAAAGTAAACGGGCAAAAACTTATAGAAAATTTAATCACATACCTGGAGACTGGGGAACAGCTGTAAATGTTCAATCAATGGTATTTGGAAACATGGGTGATGATTGTGCCACTGGAGTAGGATTCACAAGGAACCCGTCAACAGGAGAAAACAAATTTTTTGGTGAATATCTAATTAATGCCCAAGGTGAAGATGTTGTGGCCGGGAGTAGAACCCCAAGGTATATAACGAAAAAAGCAAAAGAAGATTCAGGGGCAAAAGAAGATTCTATGGAAGAAATAATGCCTACAGTTTTTAAAGAACTTAAAGATGTTTTTATTAAATTAGAAAAACATTATCGAGATATGCAGGATATTGAGTTCACAGTAGAAAATAATAAACTTTGGATGCTACAAACTCGAAGTGGGAAACGAACAGCAAAAGCAGCAATTAAAATTGCTGTTGATATGGTTAAAGAGAAATTAATTTCAAAAAAAGAAGCTATTTTAAGAATAGATCCAAACACTCTGGATACACTTTTACATCCAACTTTAGATGAAAAAGTAAAAAGAGATGTAATCGCAAAAGGCCTGCCAGCTTCTCCAGGTGCAGCAAGCGGAAAGGTAGTTTTTAGTGCTGATGATGCAGAAAGTATGAGTAATCAGAAAGAAGATACAATATTAGTGAGAGTTGAAACCTCGCCAGAAGATATTCACGGTATGCATGCGGCTAAAGGAATACTGACAGCTAGAGGAGGAATGACTAGTCATGCCGCTGTGGTTGCCAGAGGTATGGGCAGACCATGTGTTTCTGGTTCAGGAGAAATTAATATCGACTATGAGTCTAAAGAATTCAAAGTTGGGGATATTACTATTAAAGAAGGAGACACTATTACTATTGATGGTGGGACAGGAAGGGTGATGAAAGGATTAGTACCAACAGTCAAACCGGACATCTCGGGTTACTTTTCAACAATAATGAAGTGGGCTGATGAATTTAGAAAATTAAAAATAAGAACAAATGCCGAGACTCCCCAAGATACGAAAATGGCGAGAAACTTTGGAGCCGAGGGTATTGGTTTATGTAGAACTGAACATATGTTTTTTGATGACGAAAGAATCCTTTCAGTAAGACAAATGATCTTATCAAAAAATCTAGATGACAGGAAAACCGCATTAGATAAATTACTTCCTCATCAAAAAAAAGATTTTAAAGAAATTTTTAAAATAATGAAAGGTTTGCCAGTAACAGTTAGACTTTTAGATCCTCCTTTACATGAATTTTTACCGAAATCGGACAAAGACATGGAAGAAGTAGCAAGGTCACTAAACTTAGGTGTGAAAGAAATAAAGAATAGAGTAGCAGAATTACACGAACTAAATCCAATGCTTGGACATAGAGGATGCAGACTGGGCATATCTTTTCCAGAGATCTATGAGATGCAATGCAGGGCAATTTTTTCCGCATTAATAGAATGTAAAAAAGAAAAGATTGATTCTATAATACCTGAGATCATGATACCTTTGGTTTCAACTGAAGATGAGCTTGGATTAATGAGAAAATTAGTTAACAAAGTAGCTGATGAACTACAGGCAGAACATAAAATAAAAATCAACTATTTTGTTGGTACTATGATTGAGTTACCAAGGGCCGCATTAAGAGCAGCTCATATTTCAAAATATGCTGATTTCTTTAGCTTTGGAACTAATGATTTAACACAAACTACATTTGGAATCAGCCGAGATGACTCAGGAAAATTCTTAAATGATTACATAGATCATAAAATTTTTGAAGAAGATCCATTTGTTAGTATTGACAAAGATGGAGTAGGAGAACTTGTTAAAATTGCTACCGAAAGAGGTAAAAAACAGAATAAAAAACTTAAATTAGGTATTTGCGGAGAGCACGGTGGAGATCCTAGAAGTATAGAGTTTTGTTCTAAAGCAGGATTAAATTATGTATCCTGTTCTCCTTTTAGAGTTCCAATCGCAAGATTAGCTGCCGCTCAAGCTGAGCTTAGGAGATAAAATCTAATTTAAAATCGACTGTAGACGAACTATGGGTTATCTGACCAACAGAAACTCTTTTGACTCCAGTTGACGCAATTTTTCTAACGTTGTTAATTGTAATTCCACCAGAAGCCTCAGTTTCATAAAATCTTTTTGACATTTTAACTGCCTTTCTAAGATTTTTAGGACTCATATTATCAAATAATATTCTGTTAAATTTTAGACCTATGATTTTTTTTAACTGACCTAAGTTATCAACCTCTACAGTTATTTTCTTTCCTTTTCTATTCTTTATGGATCTTTTAACTAGATCTCGAATATTTTTGTTAATAGCGATATGATTATCTTTTATTAAAATTTCATCGCTCAAATTGAATCTATGATTAATTCCCCCTCCTAGTCTTACCCCGTATTTTTGTACAACCCTCAAGTTTGGTAATGTTTTTCTGGTACAACATATTTTACAGGATTTACCTTTTATTTTTTTTACAAATTTATTTGTTATTGTTGCAACACCCGAAATTAATCCTAGAAAATTTAGCGCAACCCTTTCACTCTTAAGAATATTTGAAGCTTTACCATTTAATATAGCGATAACTTTACCTCTATTTATTTTTCTTCCATCTTTAGTCTTGGCTGTAAATTTGATATTTTTATCTAAAATTTTAAAAGCTTCTTTTGCAAAATTTAATCCCCCAACCAAACAGTTTTGGTTAGCTATTATTTTTGCAATAACTTTTTTATTTTTAATATTTCTAGTTGTTATATCACCAGATGGACTAAGATCTTCTCTTAATGCTCGGTAAACAACTGCTTTAATATATTTTTGATTTATTTTTTGCACTCAAAATTATCTACCAATTTCGGCCATTCTTAAAACAGATTTTCTTGCCATCTCCATTATATTATGACCTATTTTAATCTCATTGGTTTCATTTTTTATACAATCATAAATTTTATTAAGGGTAATTTTTTTCATATGTGGACAAAGATTACATGGTTTTACAAATTGAACATTTGGATTTTCAACCTGAACATTGTCACTCATTGTGCACTCTGTAACTAACAAAACTTTTTTTGGCTGTTTCTCTTTAACATATTTAACCATACTTGAAGTTGATCCAGCAAAGTCAGAAGCACTTATTACATCCGGAGGACATTCTGGATGGGCAATTACTTCAATACCTGGGTTTTCTTTTTTTATATCTTCCACTTCTTTGCCAGTAAATTTTTCATGAACCATACAAGTACCTTGCCATGAAATTATTTTCACTTTTGTATTCTTTTGAACATAATTAGCTAAGTAGTGATCAGGAAGAAAAATAACTTTATCAGTTCCTAAAGACTCTACTACTTTAACAGCATTAGCAGAAGTACAACATATATCTGTTTCTGCTTTTACTTCTGCGGAGGTATTAACGTAAGAAACAACTGGAACACCAGGATATTTTTCTTTAAGCATTCTTACATCGGCTCCTGTAATAGACTCTGCCAAAGAACAGCCGGCTTGCATATCGGGTATTAAAACTTTTTTACTTGGATTCATTAATTTTGCAGTTTCAGCCATAAAGTGAACCCCACACAAAACTATTATTTTTGATTCTGTTTTTGCAGCTTCCAAAGCTAGCGCAAGTGAGTCTGCTGATATATCGGCAACCCCATGATATATTTCTGGAGTTTGATAGTTATGAGCAAGTATGACTGCATCTTTCTCTTTTTTTAATTTATTAATCTTATCAATTATTGGAGCATGAAATTTCCACTCTATTTCAGGCACTACTGAAGAAATTTTCTTGTATATTTCATTTAAATTTTGTGAAGTCATTAAAATAATTTATCAACTTGAAGATAAAAAGTCATTCATTTATTGTCGCATATAATTTAATCGCGGTCGTGCTGAAATTGGTAGACAGGCACGGTTGAGGGCCGTGTGGGATTCCCATGAGAGTTCGAGTCTCTCCGACCGCACCAAAAATATCAAAATATTAATATTAAATTATTCAGGAATCTGATGTTTTTTTGAATTTACCACCCTAGAAATAGACCAATAAATATGATGGAATATTTAATTGGGAGATATAAATGTCAACCGATATTTGGGATAAATACAGACACGAGTCAGATCAAACTATAACGATAATTGGAGTTCTAATACTATCGGCTAAGCTTTGTGTTGCTGACAAACATTTTTCTATAAAAGAAGAAGAGGAAATTTTGAAAATAGTGCCTCATGAACCTAGGCAAAAAAAAATTTTATTAAAAATTCTTGATGAAGCAGGTAACGACTCTAAACCGATAGAGCATCATGCATTACAACTTAAAAGGTTTGTAGGTATCAGACATCCTGACTTTTTAGAATTTGTAGTTGCTGTATTATATCGTTTGGCAAATGTGGATCATGTCGTAAGTAAAGAAGAGGAAAAAGATATTAGAAAAGTCGCAGAGATTTTTAATATTAAAAAAACTTACTCAGATAAATTTTTTGAATTTTGTGATGATAAACTTACAAAAATTAACAATTACACAAAGCAATTATTAGAAAGAATTAATGCCAAATCTAAATAACATTTTTAATAATTTCTTTCCTCAATCTCAAACAGGTAAAAAAGGACTTTTCCTTTTAAGAATGGCTTGGACCATCGAAATTGCAGTTGCAATTATAGGATTTACGATTGGTTTAATTATTATGAAAGGTACTCAGACTGAGCAAGGCACAAGCCAATTGGTATCTGGTTTTAGTTTTTTAGGAACAATGACTTTAAATGATTTCTCAATTGGATTGATATTTATGATTGTTGCAATTGTAGAACTTACAAAAATTCCGTTAGCAACTGCAGTTTACTACTCAGCAAGGTTATCTTGGAGAATAGTTTTTATAATAGGATTATTATTGGTAAATGTATCAACCTTTGAAACAATAGTGACGGGTTTTGAGAGAATTAACAGAGAAAGAACTAAAGTTGTATCTAACTATATTACAGAATACCACTCAATTTTAACTGAGATTGAAAACTTATCAATTGATGAAAGGGCAGATGAAATAGACGAAGATATTTCAAAAGAGCTAAAAACAAGAAGGGAAATTCAATCCCAAATCGACGAAAATAATTTATCAGCAGAAAAACAAATTAAACAACTAAGAGAATCAAGTGGTAACAAAGAGGTTATAGAGCAATTAGAAAGAAGAATAGAATCGCTGGGAAAAGAAATTGAAGAACTTACAAAAGCAAACACGCAACTTAGATCAGACTCAAAAGGTGCATGGGTAAAAAGCACTTTTAATAAACAGATCGAAGCAAACAACAAAATAATTGATAGAAAAACCCAGGAACAAACAACCAAACAAAATCAAATCGACTCGATGCTAAGAAACAGCAATCAGAATAATGCAGCATCAATTGAGTTAATTCGAAAGACTGCAGCAAATGCGAACAAAAAACTTAACGGTGAACTTGAGGAGGTTGCAACTAGACTAAAACAATTGAATGATAGAAAAATCAAAAAATCAGAAAATGAGTCACAAAAAGATGAAAAAATTAATCAGCTTGAAGAAAAACGAGATGAAAATATTAGAAAAATAGATGAATTAGCACCAGATAATCAAGTTTTCAGAGTTGCTACTTGGTTGAGAGACTGGTTTGAAATCAATTATGATGAAGAAATAAGAAAAGTTGAAAAAAGAATTATAGAATTTGAGAACTTAAAAGTAATTGAAATTCAAGAACCAAATTGGTTTCAGAAAATTTTTCCATTTTTTTATAATAATAAAAAAATTGATAATACTATATTAGACAAACAAATTTCATCTGCAGAAAAACAAATTAAAATTTTAAAAAGAAAAAGTGATTTAAAAGCCAGCACAATTCAAACATCTCCTTATGCAGACATTCCTAGAGGAGCTTTGGTTGCAGCATTCTGGTTATGGTTTGGAGTATTGAGCTTTGTTATTTCTGTAGTTGGTACCCTACTTGCTTTTGCCAGTTTAGTTTTGTTAGATCCAAGATTACATAAAGTTAGGAATAAAAGAGCGAATTGGAGAGGTGCAGCTGAAAGATTTTCAAGATTATTTTTTACAATTAGAAGATATATTCATGGTCGAATAAAAAGATTTAAAGATCCAATTATTAAAGAGGTAAAAGTTGAAGTTGAAGTTGAAAAAATAGTAAAAGAGCCGGTGTATGTTTATAAGGATAAAATTGTTCATGTAGAGAAAGAAGTTCCTGTTAAAGAGGAAATAATAAAAAAAGAAATAGTTTATGTGCCTTTACCAACTGACGATGAAGAATTATTGAAAAAAGGACCATTCATAGCACCTGGCGATGACAAAGATAAGAAAAAATAATGGCAAATAAAATTTCTGAAACTACTACTCATAACTTTGATGCCGTGAATCAATTTATTGATGAAAAGGCTAGATTCAAAAGAACAAAGAGCGCTTGGGGTTATGCCAAAGTGTTTACTTTATGTATTCTTGCGTTAGGAATATTTTTAATTTTAGCTGCTTATGCCTACCATTTATTTAAAAAACCTCACTCTCTAGAGGCGGAGTTTGATCAACAACAAAGCGAATATATGAACAAGGAAATAATAAATAAAAATAATCGAATTAAACAATTAGAAGGTAACATAAGTCAATTAGAGGGAAATATTGCCAAATTAAAAGAAGATGTTAAGAACAATCCAGAAAATCAACAGCTTAAACAACAGATTGAGCAAAAAACAAAGGAAGTAGAAACGGCAAAACAAGTAGCAGAAAAAACCAGAAAAGAAAAAGAAGAAATTGAGAAAAAATTTAATGAACAAACTCAAAAAATGATAGATGGAAAGTTATATAAATATAATCAGACTACTTTTCAATTTGTATCAAGTCCGTTGATTGATAATAAATATTTTGTAAATACAAGAAGGGAATATGCGACTACTAAAGATTTATTAGATCAAACAGGAAATTTTAAAGAAAGCTGTTATCTAACAGATGCAATTGTTGATTATGAATTTGATTTAGGAAGTCAAGAAACGAGATCTCAGGCTCTTAAAGTCATGGGTTTAACCGAAAACCAAGCAAGAGGTTACGAAAAATATTGTGAGAGAATTAAATAATTTTTGATTTAACATTCTCAATTAAAACTTCTTTATCTTTAAACTCCGAAAAATCAGGATCTACTGTCTTTATTAAAGCAAAAGGATATGGTTCACTTATCAATACTTTGCCAATTTTTATATCTTTATAATTTACATCGCTTCCAGCTTTAAGCTTTTTATCAGATTTTAATGGAACCAATTTCCTCCTTAATTTATTTTTTAATTTCATTCTTGCTGTATTTTCCTGCCCTACGTAACAACCTTTTTTAAAATCTATACCGTTTAGCTCTTCAAAATTGCACTCTAAACCAAAAATTTTTTCCTGAAGATCTATTGTGTTTATCTGTGGAATTCCTAGTTTATGACTCAGGTCATAATATTTTTTTGAATTTTCTATTTTTAAACCAAGATTTTTAAGAGAAAGAGTTAGCTTTTCTAAATTTGCAATTATTCTTCCTCCAAGACTCTTTAATCTCGGGTCCAAAATAACCGTATCATTATTATATTTCAAAGTATTTCCTTCTATATCTTTTGAACCGTTTAAACTTAGGAACTTATCTTTGCTTATGACCGCAACTTCAAATTCATTACTTAAATTCAAAATCTCTATATTAGAATTAAGTTTATAGATATTTAACTTATCAACTAATTTATCTAACTGTTTTTTTTCACAATCTAAAAAATAACCATTTTTATGTTTAACTATAATAAAATCGAATAGATATTTTCCTTGAGGAGTTAACAAAGAAGCAAAGCAACTTGAGGTATCATTAGCCTTGTTAATATCATTTGTTACAATATTTTGTAAAAATTCTTTAGCATCATTCCCATTAATGAAAATAACGCCTCTATCCTTTAAAAAAAATATTTGATCTTTTTCCATTTTTTGAGTTTATATTGTATATTATATTTAACAAAATATGTCTGACAACTATAGTCTCATCATAAAAAACGGATCTTGTTATATTGATGGAAAGTTTCAAAAAATAGATCTAGCTTTATTGGGAAATAAAATCAAAAAAATAGGAAAAATCGATCTTAATAGCAGTAAAGTTTTCGATGCATCAGATAAAATTGTTTTACCAGGAGTGATAGATACCCAGGTTCATTTTAGAGAACCAGGAGCTAATGATGCTGAAAATTTAGAAAGCGGAAGTAGAGCAGCTATAGCAGGGGGGGTAACCTCAGTATTTGAAATGCCAAATACCAATCCTCCAACATCAACCTTCAAAGAATTCAATAATAAACTTACTGCAGCAAAAGATAGAATGTTTTGTAATTATGCTTTTTATTTTGGTGCTACACCAGATAATATGAAAGAACTTGCTTCAGTCAATACGTTACAGGGATGTTGCGGAGTAAAACTTTTTGCAGGATCCTCCACTGGAAACCTCCTGGTAAGTCAAGAAAAGGATATAGAGAAAGTAATATCAAATAGCAGCAAGATAATCTCAGTGCATTCAGAAGATGAAAACATATTATTATCTAGAAAAAAATTTATTAAAGAGGGTGATGTTTCTTCGCATCCGGTTTGGAGAAACGAGGAATGCGCACTCGAGTCCACGAAAAGAGTTGTAAGATTAGCTCAAAAATATAAGAAGAAAATTCATATTCTTCACGTAACAACAAAACAAGAAATTGATTTTTTCTCAGAAAAAAGAGACGGCGTTACTTTTGAAATTACACCACAACACCTAACTTTGTATGCCCCTGATTGTTATGAAAATTTAAAAACTTTTAGTCAAATGAACCCGCCATTAAGATCAAAAGATCACCATGACAGATTATGGGATGCTGTAAAAGAGTCTTTGGTAAGTACGATTGGATCCGATCATGCTCCCCACACAAAAGAAGAAAAAAATAGGAAATATCCTTTATCTCCATCTGGTATGCCAGGTGTTCAAACTTTACTTCCAGTAATGCTAGATCATGTAAATAAAGGCAAATTAAAAATAGAACAACTAATCAAATTAGTTTGTGAAAATCCATGCGATTTATTTGGAATTAAAAACAAAGGTTACATAAAAGAAAATTATGATTCAGATTTAACTATTGTGGATATGAATAAAGAAGTTGTTATTAAAGATGATTGGATCGAGAGCAAATGTGGATGGACACCTTTCAATAATTATAAGATTAAAGGATTTCCAGTAGCAACAATAGTTAATGGTGAAATTGTTATGGAAAATAATAAAATAATTTCACCTGCCAAGGGCAAACCTTTAAATTTTTAGGAATTAATAATATAGGGTGCTTTAAAAAATTATAGAGAATTTATTAAAGTCTCTACAATCTTTGTAGATTTACCGTAAAATTTTAATTTTTTAATTTCTTCTAAATTAGACTTGTCATTACCTACTACGATGAAACCTATCATGCCCATACTTTTGTGTGGTGTACACCAATAAGCATATATACCGGGAGTTTTAAAAGTATAACTAGTATCCTTATTGTACTTAGATTTAAATTTTTCAACACCTGTAGGAATCCCACCTTTTATGAATTCTACATTATGGCCAGGATTTACGGATTTCCAAAAAACAGTATCGCCTACATCTACATTAACAATTTTTTTTGAATAAACATTAATTTCTTTTCCCAGTCTATTAAGCATATCTATATTTTGATCTGCACTAAAAACTGGATTACAAAATGTTAAGATAAAGATTATTTTTATAAATAATTTTTTCATAATATTGTAATATTTGATAAAATTGAAGAATTTAATATTAAAGATTGACACTGCGACCAAACAACATTGGCGAGAAATTCTCAAAAAACCATATTAGGTTAATTATCTTTTTTGCTAAATCTTTTTAATTCTTTTTTCGAAAATGGACGCAAAAGATAAAATACTAAGTAAAATATAATCAGTAAAATTATTGTTAATTCCATTAATCCTTTAAAACATTATTATCTTTAAGGTCTTTTTTAATTTCATCTAAAATTGCAGGATCATCTATTGTTGGAGGTACTTTATAGGTTTCTCCATCTGCAATTTTCCTAACCGTCCCTCTTAAAACTTTTCCCGATCTTGTTTTTGGCAACCTTTTTACGACAATAGCTAATTTAAAAGCTGCAACTGGACCAACTTTTTCTCTCACCAGCGCTACACATTCTTTTGTAATTTGTTTATTGTCTCTATCAACTCCAGCTTTTAAAGCTATTAATCCAATTGGAAGTTGTCCTTTTAATTTATCAGCAATTCCTATTACAGCACACTCTGCAACATTTTTATGTTCTGCCAAAACTTCTTCGATCGCTCCAGTAGACAATCTATGTCCTGCTACGTTAATGATATCGTCTGTTCTGGACATAATCCAAACGTAACCATCTTCATCAATATGTCCCGCATCATAAGTTTGGTAATAACCTTTGTAAGTAGACATATAAACTTTTTTATATCTATCATCTGCATTCCATAAAGTTGGAAATGTTCCAGGAGGCAAGGGTAATTTTACAACGATGTCACCCATCTGGCCTGGTTTATTTTCTTTTCCTTCGCTATTTAAAACTTTTAAATCATAACCGGGCACTGGTTTAAAAGCTGAACCATATTTAATTGGAAACTTTTCTATTCCTACACAATTAGCACTTATTGCCCAACTTGTTTCTGTTTGCCACCAATGATCTATAACAGGAGCATTTGAAAGTTTTTCAAACCATTTAATAGTATCTGGATCAGCACGTTCACCTGCTAAAAACAAAGTATCAAATTTAGATAAATCATATTTTTTGAAAAATTTTCCATCAGGATCTTCTTTTTTGATTGCTCTTATTGCTGTAGGCGCCGTAAATAAAGATTTTACTTTATATTCTGATATTATTTTCCAAAAAACACCTGCGTCAGGAGTGCCCACTGGTTTTCCTTCAAACAAAACAGTAGTGCAACCATAAAAGAGTGGAGCATAAACGATATATGAGTGACCTACTATCCAACCTATATCACTTGCAGACCACCAAACATCATCTTGTTCTATGTTATATATATTTTTCATGGTCCATTTTAAGGCCACGATATGTCCACCTATGTCTCTAACTATTCCTTTTGGAGTTCCAGTAGTTCCAGATGTATAAAGAATATAAGCATAATCATTTGCATTCATTTTTTCGCATTCAGCAGGTTTAGCTCCTTTTAAAGCTTCGACCCAATCAATATCCATTTTAGGATCTAGCTCAGCTTTGTCCTTTTCTCTTTGCCAAATTATACATTTTTCAGGTTTATGATTTGCTATTTCGATAGCTTTATTCAAAAGAGGTTTGTAATGGACAGTTCTTCCTGGCTCGTAACCACATGAGGCAGAAATAATAATTTTTGCTTTCGAGTCATCAATTCTGCTTGCTAACTCGTTA
>CACHVP010000016.1:0-13495 GCA_902583355.1 uncultured Pelagibacteraceae bacterium | reverse complement strand
AGGTTTTTTAATATCATCAGGAGTATCATCAACAGCAATGTAAATAATTTTATTCTTAAATTTTTGGTATTTATTTATATCAAAATGTAATTTTCTAGGCTGCCCTTGATGGTTGACCGTAGACTCAGAAACTACAAAAAAATCTACATATTCATTAATAATATTAAATCTCAAATCAACAATATGTTCTTCATTAAAATACTGAAAACAGTCAAAGATAGCCATATAATATTTAATTAAAATATTTATCCTTTGTTTTAGCGTAATGTTCAGAGTAACTTAAGTTTAAAATATTTGATATTTTTTTTAATAATTTTATTTGGCCAGATATAAGCATTAAACTTATAAATTCTCTTTCTTTTCCAATTATTAATTTTTTTCCACTATCTGATAAAAAATTTGGAATAAAAACCATATCCATTTCGACTGGCGTTCTTGTTGCGTGCGATCCTATTTCTCTCCAATCAGAAATAATATAGTCTAATTTATATAGAAAGTTTGAAATTTCTGTCCAATTATAAATATTTTTGTACATTGGAAATATCTGAGCTTCACACTTTATCATTAATGGTCTGTAACTTCCTATTCCTTTTAATATTTCTAACTCTGCTCCTTGAGTATCTATTTTTAGATAGTCCAATGTATCTATATTAATTTTATTTAGGTTTGAGCTTAATGTATCACACTCAACCATTTGTGTTTTAGTAATATCAAATAAATGAAAATCTTTTTCTTTGAAACCATAAATTGGTAAAGATTTTTTATTAGGTTCAAACATAGAGGAACTTCCAGGACGTTTACCTAAAATAAAAAGTTCTTTAGTACATTTTGAACTCCAAAGACCTTTATTTATAATTTGCTCATCCTCACCTTGAATTGAAGTATTATTCAAAGGATCGACCAATACAGATTTAAAATACTTATTGTATTTAGAGGGAAAAAATTTGTCAGAATTAAATCCTCCTTGGGACCCAACATCAAGAGCAATTAATTTTTTTTTCCCCAATATTTTTTCAACACTTGTTTGTAAATTGTAGTTATCATTTGCTCTAATTTTTTTTTCATTAAGAAAATTTATTGCCCTCGTGTTAGTTTTTAATGCCTGAAGTATTTTATAAAAAAAAGGCAATATTATCTTTGTTATACTTACTCCAATTTTTCTTAAAAACATAAAAATTACTATTTTTTAGTGAAAGTCGTTAAACCTATTTTTTTTCCATCAATTTTATCAGAAGAGCAATGCAAATTGGTTCTATCAAAAATTAACATAGAACCCAACTCCCATTCATATACATACTCAATTTCTAAACCGGCTAGATTTTCTAATTTTTCGTGCTTTAAATATTTCTGATGATGTTCCTTATTAAAAGGTTTTTTTCCATACATTTTGATATGTTCTGAGGATCTTTTATTTTGGCCATAATTTAAGTTTTTCTTTTCTAGTTCTTTAGGATCTAATGTAAACATCGTGGAACCTCCGTAGTATCTATTTTTAAATATAACAGTACTTCCATGAGGTGTTAAAGGTATCAACGTCTGTCTATAAATGACATTTTCAGAATTAAAACCAGCATCAACATGAAGTCCAATAGGGTTGTAACTTTCTTGAATAAGCCCGTATATATCTTTGCCTTTTTCATCTTGGAGATTATCCATTTTGAATTCACCAATTTCATTTTTTAATCTCTCACAAAATAATTTTTCCAATTTTTCACTATAACCTTGAAGCCATCTTTTTTTAATAACGTTTTGATTTTTGTTATGAACTGTTGTGGGTAAACTTTTATATAATTTTAAAAATTCATTGATCTCATCATTGCTAAACAAATTTTTTAAAACCTTTGGAGAACCTTCATTTTTTTTTATTTCTTCAATTTTTATATGCATAATACTTATTCACCCATATTTATTAATGTTCCTCTAGTTTTGGCTCCAAAAAAAGAAACATAGAAAATTATAACACCTAAAACGAAATAAAGTATAGATATAGATATTGCTTTAAATATGTCGAAATAATTTACCACGTCATTTAATAGAATATTTCTCATTTCTTCAAATATATGAACTAGAGGAAGACCTTTTGCTACAAATTGTAGTGATATAGGCAAAATATCTAATGGATAATAAATACATCCTAAGGGAGCTAAAAAAAATAAACTTGCCCAAGCAATATTTTCAAATGATGGACCAAATCTTAATAAACCTGACGTTACTAGAAGACCCAAAGTTACGCCAAAAAGATATAAAGATAATAACAAAAATAATAGTGGCAAACCAAGTTCAAAAACAGAAACACCAAAAAGAGGTATTGCTATAATTGCCGCTGGAACCATACCAATTAACGCTCTCAATATAGCTGTTAAAGTAAGAGATGCAATTATTTCACTCAATTTAATTGGCGCTATAAATAAATTTGTAAAATTTCTACTCCATATTTCTTCTAAAAACATCATATTAAAACTAATGCTAACTCTAAATAAGAAATCATATAATATTGCTGCAGTTAAGATAATTCCTACGGTATTGCTATAATAATCAGAATTTAAAGTAAAAAATTTAGAAATAAATCCCCAAAGAAAAATTTGAACAGTAGGCCAATAAATCAGATCCACAATTCTTGGAAGAGAATTACTTATCAAATACAAATGTCTCAATGCCAAAGCATAAATTTTACCTAGGTTCATTTTTACCTCTGGCTAATTTAAGAAAAGTTTCTTCAAGATTATTTCTTCCGTGTTTTTTAATAATTTCCTCACAAGTGCCTCTGTCAATAATTTCTCCACTTTTCATCATTATTATACTGTCACATAATCTTTCAACTTCATTCATATTGTGAGAAGCAAGTAGAACTGTAACTTGATTTTCTGATCTGTACTTTTGGATATAAGTTCGAACAAAATCACCAATATCTGGATCTAGACTGGCAGTAGGCTCGTCCAAAAATAAAATTTCTGGTTTATTTATTAAAGATTTTGCTAAAGAAACTCTATTTTTTTGACCCGATGAAAGTTCTCCAGTCTTTCTATTAAAAAAATTTTTGATATCTAAATCTTCTGAAATTTCGTCAATTCTATCTTTTAAATTTTTTATACCGTAAAGTCTTCCATATACTTCGAGATTTTGTCTAACAGTTAATTTTTTTGGTAATTCAATATATGGTGAAGCAAAATTAATTCTGCTTAATATTTCATCTCTTTTAAAAGTATCAATATTTTTATTATCTATAAGTATTTCACCACTAGTTGGTTTTATTAAACCCAGCATCATTCCTATCGAAGTAGTTTTGCCACAACCGTTTGGGCCAAGAAGTCCTAATGTCTTGTTTTTTTCAATAGAAAAATTAATATTATTAACCGCAAGTGTATCTTTGTATTTTTTTGAAAGATTTTTAATTTGTATAAACATTTTTAATATGCCGCTTTTCTTAATCTATCGTTAATAGCTATCCCAATTTTATTGTTTGGAATTCTAACAATATTTATTTTTTTGAAACCCAAATTTTTAATTTTTCTCAAAGTCTTGTATAAGTTTCTTGCAGCTTCCTCCAAGTTACCTCTTTTACTCAAATTGAATATATTTTTATTATTATTTTTATACTTTTTTCCAAACACTATGAATGCGGCTTTATTATCCGCTTTTTTACAGTTGAGTTTAATTGGTATGCCCGGAGAATAATGTTTTTTTAATAGACCAGGTGAGGATATTTTGTTTGTTTTTTTTAAAAAGGATAATTTTTTTTTTAATACTTTTCCAATTTGATTAATGTTAATTGATCCAGGCCTTAGGATTTGTGTTTTTCCATATAAGTTTATCACGGTTGACTCTAATCCAATTTTACTAGTTCCTCCATCAAGAATAAATTTAATCTTACTAGAGAACTCATCCAAAACATCACTACTACTTACTGGGCTTAAAGCTGATGAAATATTTGCACTTGGAATTGCCAAAGGAAATTCTAAATTTTTTAGTAAATTTCTAATAATTTTATTTTTGGGAAATCTTATTGCAATAGTTTTTAAACCTGAATTTGCTATTAATGAAATTTTTGAATTTTTTCTCTTCTTTAAAATATAAGTTAAAGGACCTGGAGAAAATTTTTTGTAAAGTTTTAAAAAATTTTTATTTATAAACGCATCTTTTTTAAGTCTTCTTAGATTATAATAATGGATAATCAACGGATTTCTTTTTGGTCTTTTTTTAAGTTTGTATATTTTTCTTACTGATATATTAGAATAGGCATTTCCAGCCAATCCATAAACAGTCTCTGTTGGAACAGCAATTAAATTGTGATTCTTTAAAAATTTTTTTGCTTTATTCAAATTTTGACGTGAATTTTTATAGATATTTTTCATATTACGATTATTATAATTTTTATGAAAACGAAAAATATTCCAACTGATATTAAAAGTAAATCAATAAACGAAGCAAAATCAGAAATACTAGATATTCTTGAAAGATTAGAAAATGGAAAAGTAGACTTAGAAAGTTCAAAAACTGACTACGAAAGGCTTATATTTTTAAATAACCACATAGACAACCTTTTTAAAGAGAAACTAAAAAATATACAATCTATAGGAAAAAATAATTTAAAATAAATGAATGCTAAAAAATATAAAAAATAACGCAAAAACTGTAGATATTTTTTTAAAAAAATATTTTAAAAAGCAAAAGTATTCGAATTTAATAATGCCAATGAAATATGGTACCTTGTTCGGAGGAAAAAAAATTAGATCAACTATTATTTTAAATACTGCCAAAATATTTAAAATAGAACCAAGTAAAGTAATAAATATTTGTGCAGCTGTAGAATGTATACACTCATATTCTCTAATTCACGACGATCTTCCATGTATGGATAATGATAAATTAAGAAGGGGCAAACCTTCGACACATGTTAAATTTGGCGAGTCAACAGCTATACTTTCGGGAAATTCTTTATTAACCCTTGCTTTTGAAATTATCACAGACAAAAAATTCAAAGTTAAAAATAGTGCTAAAGTAGAACTTTTAAAAAGACTTGCTGAATGTGCTGGTCATGTTGGTATAGCCGGAGGTCAATTTTTAGATTTAAGTTATGAAAATAAGAAAATTAATTTTTCAAAAATAATAAGTATGCAAAGAAAAAAGACTGGAAAATTATTTGAGTTTTGTTGTTTGGCACCCGCAATAGTTATAAATGGAAGTAGTAGAACAAAGCGAACAATGAGCACTATAGGATCAGAAATAGGGCTACTTTTCCAAATTGCAGATGATTTTTTAGATATAAAAGGAAGTAAAAAAAACGTAGGAAAACCAGTTAATAAAGATATAAAAAAGGGAAAATCAACACTAATCAAACTAATTGGGTATAATAAAACTTTAGAGTTTGCTTTAAAAAGAAAAAAATTGATAATTGAAAAGTTAAAAAAATACGGAAAAAGATCTGATAGGCTTATGAATACAGTAAACTTTATATTAAATAGAACTTATTAATGACAGAGAAATTATTAGATAAAATTAATTATCCTGCAGAACTAAGAAAGTTAAAAAAAAATCAATTAGAACAGATTTCAAATGAATTGAGGTCTGAAGTAATTAACGTTGTTTCTGAAACAGGCGGTCATCTAGGTGCTGGTTTAGGTGTTGTAGAACTAACAGTTGCACTTCATTACGTATTTAATACCCCAAAAGATAAGTTGGTTTGGGATGTGGGTCATCAATGCTACCCCCATAAAATTATTACCGGTAGAAGAGATAAAATCAAAACATTGCGTAAAGGAGGAGGTCTATCAGGATTTACAAAAAGGGCAGAAAGCGAATACGATCCTTTTGGAGCAGCACACAGTTCAACCTCAATTTCTTCAACTTTGGGAATGGCTACTGCTAAAAAATTATCTAATGACAATAACAATGTTGTAGCTGTAATTGGTGATGGAGCGATGAGTGCCGGGATGGCATACGAAGCAATGAATAATGCCGGAGCGATGAAGTCAAAATTAATTGTAGTATTAAACGACAATGATATGTCAATTGCAAGACCTGTTGGAGCAATGAGTAAATATTTGGCGAGACTTTTATCTGGTAAAATTTACTTTAGTTTTAGAGAAACTATTAAACTAATACTTTCAGCTTTCTCAAAAAGATTTTCAAAAACTGCTGGAAAAGCAGAAGATGTGTTAAGAGGCATTGTAACAGGAGGTACACTTTTCAATCAACTAGGTTTTTATTATATTGGACCAATAGATGGTCATGACGTAAATAATTTAGTCACAATATTAGAAAATGTAAAAAATTCAAAACATCAAGGACCAATATTGATACATGCAATTACAAAAAAAGGAAAAGGCTATAAACCCGCGGAAGAATCTGGAGACAAGTATCATGGAGTTTCCAAATTTAATATTTTAACTGGAGAGCAATCCAAAGGAAAATCAAAAACCCCCTCATATACAAAAGTCTTTGCAAATACTTTAATTAAACATGCAGAGAATGATACAAAAATAGTAGCTATAACTGGCGCTATGCCGTCGGGGACAGGATTAGATTTATTCGAAAAAAAATTTCCTGACAGAATGTTTGATGTTGGTATTGCGGAACAACATGGTGTAACTTTTGCAGCAGGCTTAGCTACCGAGGGATATAAGCCATTTGCTGCTATTTATTCAACTTTCTTACAAAGAGCATATGATCAAGTAGTCCACGATGTTGCGATTCAATCTTTGCCAGTAAGATTTGCTATTGATAGAGCTGGTTTGGTTGGATCTGATGGGCCTACGCATGCTGGGTCTTTTGATATTACCTATTTATCAACTTTACCAAATTTTATTGTTATGGCTGCGAGCGATGAATCAGAGTTAGTTAAAATGATCAATACCTCTGTAGGTATAAACGATAAACCATCAGCATTTAGATATCCTAGAGGAACAGGTTTTGGAGTTGAATTACCAACTATAAAAGAAGTGCTTGAAATAGGAAAAGGAAAAATGGTTTTGCAAGGAAAACATGTTGCAATTTTAAATTTTGGAGCAAGATTAAATGAATGCAAGAAAGCTTCTGAAATTCTTAAAAAAAAAGGAATTTCAACAAGTATTTTAGATGCAAGATTTGTAAAACCACTAGATGAAAAATTAATAATTGAATTAGCTTCAAATCATGAAGCTATAATAACAATAGAAGAAGGATCTATCGGAGGTTTTGGATCACATGTTAGTAAACTTTTATCTGATAGGGGATTTTACGATAAAGGTTTAAAATTTAGGTCAATGAATCTTCCAGATAAATTTTTAGATCAGGACACACCAGAAAAAATGTATAAAGTCGCCGGGCTTGACTCTGAAGGTATTGTTCAAAAAGTTGAAAATATTTTAAATTCTAATGTAGTTCTCGCTAAAAATAAAAATCTTTTTTAACCACATTGAGCTCTATTCATCAGGTAGTGATCTAATATCACACAAGAAAGCATTGCTTCCCCTATCGGAACAGCTCTAATTCCAACGCAAGGATCATGACGACCTTTAACTGAAATTTTTGTATTTTTTCCTTTTTTATCTATGGTTTCTCTTGTGTTAATTATAGAGGATGTGGGTTTTACCGCAAAAGAAGCAATGATTTCTTGTCCAGAAGATATTCCTCCAAGTATACCTCCAGCATTATTGCTTTTAAATTTAATTTTTTTAGATCCAGATCTCATTTCATCAGAATTTTCTTCTCCGGATAAGTATGCGGAACTCATACCTGAACCAATATTTACTCCTTTTACAGCATTAATACTCATTAATGCAGAGGCAATATCAGCATCCAATTTTGAATAAATAGGTGCACCTAGCCCTGTAGGAATACCATTTGCTCTTAACTCAATAATCGCACCACAAGATGATCCTGATTTTCTTACTGCTAAAAGATATTTTTCCCAAAGTGCAACAGATTTTTTATCAGGACAAAAGAAAGGGTTCTTTCCTATTTCATTATTATTCCAATTATTTTTATCGCACCCCATAATCCCTAATTGAATAACTCCTCCTATAATATTAAATTTTTTTCCAAGAATATTTTTTAAAACTGTTTTGGCAATTGCACCTGCAGCAACTCTTGATGCAGTCTCTCTTGCGGATTGTCTTCCACCACCTCGGAAATCTCTAATTCCATATTTTTTAAAATAAGTAAAATCTGCATGTCCAGGTCTAAACTTATTTTTTATAGACTCATAATCTCTAGATCTCTTATCCTCATTTCTAATCAAAATTGAAATAGGTGTGCCTGTAGTTTTGCCACCAAAGACTCCCGACAATATTTCTATTTTATCTGACTCTTTTCTCTGAGAAACAAACTTGGAATTACCTGGTCTTCTACGATCCATATCTTTTTGTATGTCCTTATCATTTAGAGGTATATTTGGTGGGCAACCATCCACAATACAGCCTATAGCTGGACCATGAGACTCACCCCATGTAGTAAACCTAAATATTTTTCCAAAAGTATTAAAAGACATCGATAATTAATGTATAAATTATTTTATATAAATTATGAATCAAAAAAGTGGCCAAAATTCGCTAGGACTGGATCTTTGTTTCGAAGATGAAGCAAATCCTGTTGATTTGTTTAAAAAATGGTTTGCCCTTGCAGAAAAAAGTGAAATTAATGATCCAAATGCCTTTTCAGTTGCAACTACAAGCAAAGATGGAATTCCCAGTGTCAGAATGGTTTTATTGAAAGGTTTAAATGATAAGGGTTTTGTTTTTTATACAAATTTTAATAGTAGAAAGGGAAATGATCTTAAATATAATCCAAATGCCTCAATATGCTTTCATTGGAAAAGTTTAAGAAGGCAAGTAAGAGTTACTGGAAAAGTTACTGTTGTAGAAAATGAAGAGGCAGATAAATATTTCAGTTCAAGAAAATATGGTAGTAAAATATCTGCTTGGGCCTCGTCACAATCAGAGCAAATGAAAAGTAGAGACGAATTTTTAAATAAAATTAAAGAGTATGAGAAAAAGTATCCTAAGGAAAAAGTTGTTCCAAGGCCACCCCATTGGTCTGGTTGGAGAGTATTGCCAAATGAAATTGAATTTTGGTTAGAACTTGATAACAGATCGCATCAAAGATTAGTTTATAAAAAAGAAAATGGTAAGTGGATAAAAGAAATGCTTTATCCTTAATAAGATCTATTCAAACTGAAACCAGTAAGGTTTTGTAAAACTCGTTTTTCTTCAGAATTTTCAAATATTCCTAATGCATCATAAGATACATTCACAAAATATTCAGCTCTTTTGAAAGCAGTATCTAGAGCCTTGTATTTTTTTATAAGTTTTAATGTATCTTCAAAATCATTTTTATTTCTATCTTCTTTCTTAAAAGTATTTGTTAAAAATATTCTCTCTATAGAATTTGCTTTTTGGAAAACAATAATTATTGGTAGAGTTACTTTTCCCTCAAAGAAATCTTTTCCTATCTCTTTCCCAAATATTTTTTCTTTCGAAAAATAATCTAAAGCATCGTCAGCAATTTGAAATGCCAAACCTAAGTTTTTGCCATAAGATTCTAATGCATCTTTCTTTTTTTTATCTAAATTTGATATGCACGATCCAACTCTTGTTGCTGCAGCAAAAAGAGCAGCAGTTTTCAAACCTATTATTTTAATATAATTTTCTTCTAGAAGATCTGCTTCACCTCTATGTTGAAGTTGCATAACCTCTCCTTGAGCTATTTTAGATGAAGTTGAAGACAAAAGTTTTAAAATTTCTAAATTTCCATCATCTACCATCATTTCAAAGCATCTACTTAATAGATAATCGCCAACTAAAATTGAAGATTGATTGCCCCAAATGGCATTTGTGGTTTTGTTACCCCTTCTTACTTTGCTCTCATCTATTACATCATCATGCAATAAAGTTGCACTATGAATAAGCTCAACACATGCAGCTAAATTTATATCTCTCTCACCATTTGAATAACCACCAAGTTTTGCCGAACCCATGGTTAATAAAGCACGGATTCTTTTGCCACCAGAGCTTAAATGATAATCACTCATTTTTTTTATTAGATCCACGTTACTTTGAAGCTTCATATTTATAAGCGCCTCAACAGAATCAAGCTTTCCATTTAGAAGATTCTTCAAATCTAGGTATGCTGAATTAGCAGATTTTTTAAGTGGTATTACAGACCCCATGTTTTTCATTATATACAATTAGTAAAATATTAAATTATTATTTTATACATCTGTGACGCACTTCAATTTCAACCAAGAGTAGCGTAATTTATATTTAAATTTATTTTAAGTGCTGATATAAGAAAATAAGTTATCAATATTCATATGTTTTCATTTTTTAAAAAAAAAATTATAATTCCACACGTTAGATTATCAGGTGTTATAGGATCTGCGGGAAGATTTAGGCAGGGTATAGATTTTTCAGGACAACAAGAAATCATAAAAAAAGCATTTTCATTTAAAAAGTCCAAGCACATTGCCATATCAATTAATTCTCCAGGTGGCTCTCCAGTTCAGTCACATTTGATACATGATTATATTAGGCAATTAGCCGTGAAAAATAAGAAAAAAGTAATAGTTTTTGCAGAAGATGTTGCTGCATCAGGTGGATATTTAATAGCGTGTGCCGGCGATGAGATTTATGCAAATTCTAGTTCTATAGTTGGTTCAATAGGAGTAATATCGGCTTCTTTTGGTTTTCAAGAGGCAATTAAAAAAATTGGAATTCAAAGAAGAGTTTACACAGCTGGAAAAAATAAAAGCACTCTGGATCCTTTTAAAGAAGAAAAAGAAGAGGATATTCAAAGGATAAAAAAATTACAATTAGAATTACATGAAGATTTTATTAATCTTGTAAAAAAAAGTCGAGGCTCAAAACTAAAAGATCCAGAGAAAAATAATATATTCACAGGTGAGTTTTGGTCTGGCTCTTCATCTTTGAAGTTAGGGCTCATAGATGGCATTGGTAATTCAGAACAAGTTTTGAGGGAAAAATTCGGAGAAAATATTGTAATTAAAAAACTAGAAAAACCTAAAGGTTTCCTAGCCAAAAAATTATCAGCATCATTTGATAATCAAATTGATAATATTTTAGAGGCTGTAGAAGAAAAAGCTCTATGGCATAAATTTGGTTTATAAATGCCAAAAAATATTAAATATAAAAAAAAAAAATTAATTACATTTCAGGAGATTATTTTAAATCTTCAAAAATTTTGGAGTAAATATGGATGCGTAATTTTACAACCATATGATTTAGAAGTAGGCGCTGGAACATTCCATCCAGCTACAACTCTAAGATCTTTAGGAACAAAACCGTGGAAAGCAGCATACGTTCAACCATCCAGAAGACCAACAGATGGAAGGTATGGAAAAAATCCAAATCGTTTACAACATTATTATCAATATCAGGTTATCATTAAACCGTCGCCAGAAAATATAAAACAAATTTATCTTAAAAGTTTATCGACTATAGGAATTCAATCTAAAGATCACGATATTAGATTTGTCGAAGATGATTGGGAGAGCCCTACACTCGGTGCTGCAGGATTAGGTTGGGAGGTCTGGTGTGATGGAATGGAAATAACTCAGTTTACTTATTTTCAAAAAATGACCGGTATAGATTGTAAACCTATATCTGTAGAACTCACTTATGGTCTGGAGAGAATATGTATGTTTGTCCAACAAAAAAAAAATGTTTTTGATATCGATTGGAATAATGATGGAGTAAAGTATGGAGATGTATACCTTCAATCTGAAAAGGAATTTTCAGCATATAATTTTGAACATGCAAATACAGATTCTTTATTGAAAAATTTTGAAATAGCCGAAACAGAATGTAAATCGTTATTGGAGAAAAAACTTTCTTTACCTGCCTATGATCAGTGTTTAAAAGCAAGTCATATATTTAATTTATTAGATTCAAGAGGTGTAATTGCTGTTGCCGAGAGAACGGGATACATTAATAGAATTAGGGATCTTGCAAAAGGATCAGGATCTATATGGTTAGAAAATCAAGAAAAATAAATGTCCGAATTATTAATTGAACTTTTTAGTGAAGAAATACCTTCTTCTTTGCAAGTAAATGCAAGATCTCAAATAGAAAAACTACTAAGCCAAAAATTAAAATCTTCAAATTTAAATTATAAAAATTTATCAGTATATTCAACACCAACTAGACTTACAGTTTTAGTATCAAGTTTACCTATTTTAATAAAAATTCCAGGAGGGGAAATCAAAGGACCCAAAGTAGGTGTTCCGGAAAATGTTATCGAGAATTTTGCGAGATCGAAAGAGATAAATGTTAGTGATCTTTATCAAAAACAACTAGATAAAGGAAATTTTTATTTTGCAAAAATTAAAAGCAAAGAAATAAAAACTGAAGATGAATTAAGTAAATTAATCCCAAAGTTGTTAAATGAAATATATTGGAAAAAATCTATGAGATGGTCTAATTATAATTTAAGCTGGGGAAGACCTTTAAGATCAATTTTGACAATTTTTAACAAAAAACCATTAAAAATGAATTTTGAACATCTAAATACTGTTAATTTTACACTTATAGAAGAAAATGGAGAATTAAAGCAAAAAAAAGTTCAAAGTTTTTTGGAATATCAAGCCTTCCTTAGAAAACATAAAATTATTTTAGACCACAATGAAAGAAAAAAATTTATTTTAAATAAAATTAATTTAATATGCAAAACTAAATCCTGCAAAATATTAGTTGATGAATCCTTACTTACAGAAGTTTGTAATCTAGTTGATAAACCTACTGTAATAATTGCTAAGTTTGATAAAAGTTATTTAGAATTACCAAAAGAGATAATTAAATCAACTTTACAATTTCACCAAAGATATTTTACTTTAATTGATGATAAAGACAGGATGATCAATGAATTTATAATTGTAACAAATAATAAAGACGAAAAAAAACTTATTAAAGCTGGAAATGAAAGAGTCGTAGAAGCTCGGCTTTCCGATGCCAATTTTTTCTGGAATAAAGATAAATCTTTAAATTTAATAAAGCAAATTAACAAATTAAAACATGTTACTTTTTATGAAAACTTAGGATCTATTTATGACAAGACACAAAGATTAAGAAAAATGGCCTATTTTATTTCTGACCAATTAAATCTCAATAAAGAGAAATTAGAAATAGCTGCATCAGTTTCTAAATCAGATCTTGTATCTGGATTGGTTGGAGAATTTCCTGAACTTCAAGGTGTAATGGGAAAGTATTTTGCTTCGAAACAAGGATTTGAAGATGATGTAGCCCGAGCAATAAGTGAACATTACTTGCCTATAAGTATTTCATCTCACGTTCCAAAAAAACCGATTAGCTCTGCTTTATCAATTTTGGATAAGCTGGATACTCTAGTTGGTTTTTTTTTAATAGACCAAAAGCCTACCAGTTCAAAAGATCCCTTTGCTTTAAGAAGAGCTGCTATTGGATTACTAAGAACTGTTATTGAGAATAATCTTTCAATTAAAATTTCTGATTTAATTGAATATTTTCAGAGAATATATTCCGATCAA
>CACHVP010000015.1:0-13822 GCA_902583355.1 uncultured Pelagibacteraceae bacterium | reverse complement strand
CAAGTTTGAAACAATCTTTAGAAATTAATTTTGAAAAAAGTAGCACACTTAAAAATTTATCAGGACAATTAAAGTTAAAAATATTTGAAAGTATTTTGCTACTCAATTTTCAAGGCAAAGATAACTTTAAAATTAAAAATTCTTATTTAAGAAACAAATTTTTAAATTCAAAAATAAATGGTACCATTACACTTAAAGATCAATTTAGTTTTAATATTGATTTAGGTGTTAACCAAATAAATTTAAGAAAACTTTTACTATACTATCCTTTATTTCAATCAGGATCTGTAAGTAAAAAAATTAATGGGAAACTTAATATTTTAGTAAATAGCTCAGATACATTATTTGGAAAATTTAAAAATACCAAAATGAATTTAATTTTTGAGAATGGAGACATTAGAATTAAAAACTTCTCTGCAAATATATCTGAAAATAGTCTAATTAAATCGAATATGTTAGTTTTGTTAGCTAGTAAAAAACCTAAAATAGAATTTAATTCACGATTCTCTTCTTCTGATGCTAAAAAATTTTTAAGAAAATTTGGTATTTATGATTTTAATAATGACAATTTATCTCTAGATATCCATGGAAATATTGATTTAGAAAGTAATAGAATAAAATTTACAAAATTTATTAGAGACGACTCCATTAAAATAAGTAAAGATACACTAAAGAATATAGAAGATCTTTTTAATAAAAATGTACTTGAAGAAAAGGGAGTTCTTGGTTTATTAGATTTTTTTAGATTTAAAAAACTTTTAAAAGAAATTTATTAAACTTTCCAAACTTTAGTTATTTGGCTTGATCATTTTTAAAGGATTGACTACTTTTAAAAATTCTTTTTCATTAATTAGTCCAGATTTAATTGCTTCATCTTTTAGAGTGGTACCATTTTTGTGCGCTAATTTAGCAATTTTAGCAGCATTATCGTATCCTATCTTTGGAGAGAGAGCGGTAACCAACATTAATGAATTATCGAGAAGTAATTTAATTCTTTTTTTATCTGCCTTAAGCCCCTTTATACAATACTTGGCAAAAGCTTTGGATGAGTCAGACATAATTTTTATTGATTGTAAAATGTTATGAATTATTAAAGGTTTAAAAACATTTAACTCAAAATGACCATGAGATCCTGCCATAGTTATACCGTTATGATTACCAATTACTTTTACGCAAACCATAGTAACAGCTTCACATTGTGTAGGATTAACTTTTCCAGGCATTATAGATGATCCAGGTTCATTTTCTGGCAGAATAAGTTCTCCATAGCCTGCTCTTGGTCCAGATCCAAGGAACCTTATATCGTTTGCAATTTTCATCAAACAAACTGCTGTGGTATTCATAGTTCCGGAGAAATTAACGACCGGGTCATGAGAAGCCAAAGCAGCAAACTTATTTTTAGATGGTTTAAATGGTAGTTTTGTTATTTTTTTTATTTCTCTTACAATTTTTTTATCAAAACCTTTTTTTGTATTTAAACCAGTACCCACAGCCGTACCACCCTGTGCTAGGAAGTATATTTCTCCTAATGCTCTTTCTATTCGATCAATACATGTTTTTAATTGTGAATGGTAACCTGAAAATTCTTGTCCCAGGGTTAACGGTGTTGCATCCTGAAGATGTGTTCTACCTAATTTAACTATACTTTTAAACTCTTTAACTTTTTTACCAATTTCTTTTTCAAGCAATCTAAGCGAAGGTAAAAGCATATTTTTTGTTTTCATAGCTATAGCTATATGCATTGCAGTTGGAAATACGTCGTTTGTAGATTGCGATTTATTTACATGATCATTTGGATGCACAGGTTTTTTTGTTCCCATTTTCCCACCCATCATCTGTATAGCTCTGTTTGAAATTACTTCATTTACATTCATATTAGTTTGAGTTCCAGAACCAGTTTGCCAAACTTTTAATGGAAAGTGATCATTAAGCTTGCCTCTTATAACTTCTTCAGATGCCCTAACAATATATTTACTAAGTTTTTTATCTAAATCTCCATTTTTTGAATTAACAATTGCTGCAGCTTTTTTTACAATTCCAATTGATTGAATTAAAATGGGTCTGACCAGCAAATCCCCAATATCAAAGTATTTATTAGATCTCTGAGTAGATGCCCCCCAATACTTATCACCAGGAACTTTAATTTTACCTATAGAATCAAATTCAGTTCTATATTTCATTGATGTATCCAAGATATATTAAGCACATTAATTTGTAAATAAACTATAAAATGACTGTGGAGATTTTATGACAAACTTTTTAAGTGTTAAAAAATTTATGGAAACATTTGGCCAAGAGGTGAAAACTAAAGCTGAATTTCCTTCCGATAAGATTGTTAAATTAAGGTATGATTTGATAAAAGAGGAGTTAGACGAGTTTGAAGAGGCAATAAAGTCAAAAAATTTGAAAGAAATCGCTGATTCGTTAACAGATATTTTGTATGTAACATATGGTGCCGGACACGCATTTGGAATTGATTTGGATAAATGTTTTGACGAAGTACAAAGATCTAATATGAGCAAACTTGGAGAGGACGGTAAACCAATTTATAATGAAGGCGGAAAAGTTATGAAAGGTCCAAAATATTTTGAACCTAATTTGAAAAAATTTGTTGAATAGGGGCGTTCTGTTGCCAGGTGCCCTGAAGCAAAGGCAAAATCTAACTCGCATTGCGACAGGAGTGTGACAAACTCTGGGTGTATGCTCTAGAATTGGCGCGCCCTGAAGGATTCGAACCTACGACCCTCGGTTTAGAAAACCGATGCTCTATCAAAAATCCTTTGAAAACGAACATTCGTCATTAAATAATTAAACAAAATGGTTAAAACTTTAATTGCGTTGTGACATGGTTGTGACAAGGAATTTGATGCCCCAAACTTTATAGCATTACTCGCGAATAATTTAAAATAAAACATCGAGAAACTATATAAATTTACATATATAATATTATAATATATTCAATATTTAGTTGCATAAATTATGTATTGACTAATGTGCCAATTGGCACTATATTGTTAATAATTATGAAAAGAAAAATTGGAAAAAATGAGCATGGCCTCGAAGCAGAAATAGTTTCGGAAGATAAAACAGTTAAAATTATATTTAAGGGATTTAAAGATAATGCAGATGCAACCAACTGGGCGATGTTACAAACTGTTTTCTGGAAGGCTGATATTGATTCTAGAAGGCTGATTGATAATGATAAAAATTTTTTAGACGAATATCCATCAATAAAGAGAAAGTTACACTAATTATGAAAGATAAAAAATTTAGAGAAATTGCAAAACGTAGAGTAAATAAAGCTATAAAAGTAATCCAATTAATTGGAAACTTAGCTAACAAAAGTCATTATAGTTATGATGATAAAGAAGCTGATCAAATACTTCAGGCATTAGATAAAGAACTTAGGGTGATAAAACAAAAATTTAAAAATTCAAAGACTGGGAGAGTAAGAGATACTTTTGATTTCGAATGAAAGACTTAGAAAATTTATTAAATAAGATCAAAGATAAGAAATTTATTGATAAAACTGAGTTATCAAAAGAATTGATACTTGTGCTAGCTCTTGGTCATCTGGGGGGATTAAAAGAACAGGTTTATACCGAAGAAATAACCGCCAAAGCCTTCGAATGGAGTCCTAAAGAGTTCTCTTGGAGTCTTAGTAAATTTGCAAAATTTCCGGATAAAGAGTCTGCAAGAAGACCATTGTTAAATGCAAGAGATAAATACAAACTTATATCAGGTAGTTACGCAAGAGATCTGTCTTATGATGGATGGAGATTAACTTCAAATGGAGTAAAATTATTTAATGAAATTAAGTATTTACTTAGTAAAAAATCTCATAAATCAAAACTATCCAAGTCTGAAATTGCACTATTAAATAAACAGATAAAAAATAAAGATATGTATAAAAAATTTCGAAAAAATAAAGATCTAAATGGTGAACTCAAGTTTAACGTTTACGAATTAGCAGAATTTTTAGATTGTAGTCCTGATCAATATGAGCAAATGAGAAGAAAGTTTTTTAAGCAAAATGCCCAAGTACAAGAATTACCAAATCAAGAAATGATTTCTTTTTACAATCTATTGAGTGAAAAGTTTAATAATATTCTTAATTATGAACTTTTTTTAAATGAACAGAAAGTTAAATATAGGGCAAAATAATGAAATTTAAAAAATCAAGAATGACCGTTTCTCTCAGACACGCGTCTCAATCTAGACACAAAGCAATGAAGTCAATATATGAAGCTATCGTTGAGCTAGCCGCCAATTGTGGTGACTCTTATAACAGATTATTTTTAAATAAAAAAAGGCAATTACAATACGGAGATATTTTGATTGAATACTATAGAAGTAAATCAAAAGCTTATTTGAAAGTCTACGATAAAGCCAATGGTATGAGTTACGAAAAGCTTATCAAAAGTTTTAGTGCTTATAGAGAAAGAGAAAGCAGCAAAGGTGATCGAGGTTTTATGGGTAAAGGCGCTAAAGACACTACAGCCCTTGGTGATTTAAAAGCAGAGACAATTAACGGTGATGATTATTCAGTTTTGTTTCTCAAAGAAAACTGGAACATAGAGCACGGTACAGAAAAAGTGAAAGCAAAAAATCGAAAGGAAATGAAAATAAAAAGAGGCAATGGAACTCTTATGACTTTATTTATTAATCCAGATTCAAAAATTCAACTTCCTCAAATAGATAATCTTTTGAAATATTTACCTCATCATTTTGCAATGAACTCTTTAATTAACGAAAAATCTGAAGGTGCTAGAGTTAATTTGTTTGATGTAAATTCAAAAAAAATGCATTCTTTAGTTTATAGAGAACCTGACAATCTAGAAACAGCTGTAAATATGAAATTTAATGTTCCTGGATACCCAGATGCGAATGCAAAATTTATTTTAAAAAAATCATCTAAACCACTACCAGAATATAATAGACCATTTAATCAACATGGAATTCTAATTAAATCTGGAACTGCTTGTCATGAAAGAAGTTTTTTAGATAACAAATATAAAGACGAGCAATTACTTTCCAATTACTTAGGAACTTTAGAGTGCGATTACATAAACCAATTAGCAGAAGAATTTGATGAGGCTACTTCGAAAAATAAAAATATATCTGACAAAAACCCTCAGCTAATAATTGATGAAAATAGAATTGATGGACTTGACAGAGCTCATCCATTCACAAAAGCTTTATTTCAAAAACCTCTGTTGGAAATAAAAAAGATTCTTGATGCAGAAAGAGCAAAATTTAAAGAAAGCAAAGATATAGGCTCCAAGGAGACTGATAAGGCTCTGAAAAAAGCTGAAAAAATATTCGATGATTTTTTGAAAGAGGAGTCTGATATAGACGATTCATTAAAGGGTGGAGATCAAGATAAGTTAAATAAAAAAGGAATTATACTGTTCCCTCCATATTTAAAATTACAAGTAGGAGAGGAAAAAAGAGTATCTCTCTATGTAAACAAAAATAAACTAAACGCAGGCCACGATTATATCTTGTTAAAAATGAGCAATTTCTCTGATTGTGTTGAATTTGAAAAAGATAAAATAAAACTAATTCCAAGTAAAAAAGATGAAAATATTATGAGGACTAGTTTTACCGTAAAGGGCTTGAAGCCAATGAAAAATGGTGAGATTAAAATTTGGGGGAAAAGTTCAGAATTAGTAAACCTACCCATTAAAGAAGTTTATGAAAATTTAATAAGAGAATTTAAGAAGGATTTAGAATTTGAGCATAAAAATTATTCGGTTAAGTTTAACAAAAAAAAGGTTCTTAAAGTTTTTGCTAAATATCCTGATTTTATTGATGCAGATACAGAATCCAAAATAACTAATTCTGATCATCAAAATGTTGCACATTTAGGTAGATCAAATCCAGTATTTAAAACAAAGAAAGGATCAAACTTTGCAGTAGCAGAAATTGTTGTAGAAGGAAGAAGACTTCATTCAAACTCTAAAATTACAATAGAACTTAATGAATTAAATGACACTTGTGATGTAAGTGTTGTAGATAAAGAACAATCAAAAGGGATTAAAATCAAAATTGTTAAAGAAGCTTTTGGTAAGTACAGAGCTATTTGGGATAGAGACAAACCTTATATACTTAAAATTGGTGCTCTTCACCCTCAACTTAAACAGATACTAGGTGAACCAAATTCAGCCGGGCATTATCCAGGAGAAGAAACTCCTCAGTTTAAAATTCTTTTATGCGAGATATTAGCAGAAAGACTCGCTTGGAAAAAAATTGAATTATCTACTAGAAAAGAACCTGGGCTTTATACAGAATGGAGAGATGAGAAGGATGTAAGGAATATAGGCGATGGTGTTATTGCAACTTATTTGGGACACAGAAATGATGCAATTCTTAAGCTATTCAATTCTTTGCTGGCTAAAAGTGACCTTAGTACTGAAAAAAATAGAAAAAATTCAAATATCATAAATTTTAATAATTAAAAACTATAAGGGGCGTTCTGTTGCCAGGTGCCCCAAACCCCGTTTACTTAATTAACAAGTTAATTAAGCAGCAAGTGCAAATTTATTATTTGCATTTATAATTAGCCCGTTACGTCGGAACCATCTCGAACGAAAGAATAGCCTTTAGACACTCGTCGATTCTGATTCACCCCCATAGCATAAATTAATGGTGGAGGTGGTGGGTACTGCCCCCACGTCCGCAATGTTTATTACGAAACTCGTTTATCGTCATAGTTGGAATACCAACAAAATTATTATAAATTTTAATTTTAAAAAAACAATCAAATTTAATAATGAAAATAATATTGATCGTTACAACTGGAAGAACTGGAAGCGACTACCTACATCACTGTTTGGAGGGTTTAAAAGGTCTTATAGTTTTTTCTGACAAATTTGATTACCAGCAATTTTTCAAAGATAGAAATCATTTAAGAGACCCATATAAACTTTTGACGAGTTTTTTAAAAAAATATTCATATTTATTTTCTAAAATAGAAATTGAAAATATTAAAATAAATTTAAGTATAGATAAGTTTAAAAAAAATTTTAAAAAACTTTCTGGTACCAAAAAAATTAATCAAAAAGAATTTTTAATTTTGCTTTATAAATCTTATCATATTACTGCAGGTAGAAAGCTCAACAATATTAAAGCTATAGTTCACCACTCACATGGTTTGAGAGAAACAATAAAAGTTCTAAGAGATTTTCCTAAAGCAAAGATTTTAGTAACAATAAGAAATCCATTATCAAATTTGAGATCAGGACTAATAAATTGGTTTAAGTACGATAAATCCAGAATAAATATGAAGCATGTATTTAATTATATTTACAGAATAAGACAGGATTTAAAATTTTTAATTAAACTTAAAAATAAAAAAATGTTTATAAAAATTGAAGAAGTAAATTCTAAAAGAATTAAAAAAAAGATTTGTAATTTTTTAGGTATTAAATTTCAAAAAAATATTTTTAAGGCAACTACCCTAGGCAGACCATGGATTGGAGATAAACTTTCCACAAGGTTAGCAAAAAAAGGACAATATTTAAAACCCGAAGGTGAGGAACAACATTCTAAATTTTATACTTCCAGAGAGATTAAATTTTTAGGATTTGTTTTTAGAGATTATAAAATATTTGGTTATAAACTTAAGAATTTTGAATATCTAAATCAATTAATGTTTTTTTTAAATATACCATTTTTATTATCATTTGAAAAATATGTTTTTAATTACAAACATAAAAAGTCATTTTTTCTTCTAAATGTAAAATATTTTATATATAGATTAGTCTTTTTTTTAATTATACTTTTTAAATTAGAATTTTTAATTAAAAATAAACATGTAAGTTAAATGAAAATAGATATTTTTTGTACACTAGGCCCCAACTCTTTAAATAAAAAATTTTTAAAGTTTTCAAGAGGCAAAATAAATCTTTTTAGAATAAATATGTCTCACGTAACTATAGCAAATCTTCAAAATCAAATAAATTTTATTAAAAAAAATTCCAATATACCTATTTGTGTTGATACCGAAGGAGCACAGATTAGAACTAAAGTGAAAAAAGAAAAATACTTGAAATATAATAAAGATTTAAAAATTTATAAAAATAAAGGACTAGTATCACTTTACCCAGATTATGTATTTGAAAGATTAAGAAAAAACGATTGTTTAGAATTAGGATTCACTGGTTTAGAAATTAAAATTAAAAAAAAATTAAACGATAAATTATTTTGTAAAGTAACATCGTCAGGATATTTAGAAAAAAACAAAGCTGTTCATTTAAAAAATAGAAAAATTAAAATGGATTACCTAACTGCAAAAGATTTAAAGGCAATAGAATTGGCAAAAAGGAATAAAATTAAACATTTTGCTTTGTCATTTACAAACAGCGAGGAAGATGTAAAAAAATTTAATTATTTACTAAAAGGAAAAGTAAAAATTTTTAAACTCGAAACTAAATCAGCAATTAAAAATTTAAAAAAAATTATGAAATCAGGACAAAATTTTCTTATTGATAGAGGAGATCTCTCCAAAGAAGTATCAATTGAACAAATTCCAGTAGCTCAGAGAAAAATAATTAGAATGGGAAAAAAACGTAAAAAAAATATATACGTAGCTACCAATTTTTTAGAAAGCATGATTTTAAACAACTACCCTAATAGGGGAGAAGTTAATGATATTTATAGCACTTTGGAACTAGGAGCCAAAGGCTTAGTTTTGGCAGCCGAAACAGCCATTGGAAAAAATCCTATGGATTCAGTCACAATGTTAAAAAAAATAATTAAAATTTATTTAAAAAACAAAAATTCTGTTAATTAATTATTAACTCTATTTAAAGTTGAAATATTTTTTTTCACAAAAAGTTTAATAATAATATATAACAAAAAAAATGAAATTAACTCCAGGCCAAATAAAAGATATCAAAGATCAGCAGTCACAGAAAAATGTAACCAAAAGAGTAACCTCAATTGAATTAGAGAAAATTCTTTATGAAGCTATGCCAGTTCTCGATCATGGTTTTGTTAGAGTAGTTGATTACATGGGAGATGACACATCAATTGTTCAAGCAGCCAGGGTTTCATATGGAAAAGGAACAAAAAAAGTTTCAACAGATAGTGGATTAATAAAATATTTAATGAGACACAGACACAGCACACCATTTGAGATGTGTGAAATTAAATACCATATTAAATTACCGATTTTTATTGCTAGGCAATGGATTAGACACAGAACAGCTAACGTGAATGAATATTCAGCAAGATATTCTATAATGGATAAAGAGTTTTATGTTCCTTCAAAAGAAAATTTAGCAGCCCAAGCAACAAACAATCGACAAGGAAGGGGATCTCTAATAAATGGCACTCAAGCTGACAGTATTCTTAAAATTTTAAAAGAAGATGCTGAGCGAAATTATAGTCATTACGAAGAAATGCTTAATGAAAAATATGATGGGACAATTATTGATGATAAGAAACAAGGATTGGCAAGAGAGCTAGCAAGAATGAATTTAACCCTTAATTCATATACACAGTGGTACTGGAAAACAGATTTACTAAATTTGTTAAACTTTTTAGCTCTCAGAGCTGATAGCCATGCTCAATTTGAAATCAGAGAATATGCCGATGTTATGATGAACACGGTAAAAAAATGGGTACCTATTTCTTATGATGCTTTTGTTGATTACAGAGTAGGTGGAATGGAACTTTCCTCTAAAGGCAAAATAGTTATACAAAAAATGATCAAAGGTGAAAAATGCGATATCGAGTCATCGGGTCTTTCAAAAAGAGAGTGGAATGAACTTATGAATTCTTTTGGTTTTAAGCAACATCTTGCATAATTTTATCTGCAATTTCATCAAATGCTTTAGATATTTCGTGATCTGGTTCTTTATAAGTTAAAGGCAAACCTAAATCCGCTGACTCTCTTAGTTTTGTACTTATAGGAATTTTTCCCAAAAATTTTTTATTAAAATCTTTTGCAGTTTTTTCAACACCACCTTCACCAAAAATATTATGTTTTTTTCCATCTTCACTTTTAAAAAAGCTCATATTATCTACAAGTCCAAGAATTTTAATTTTAGTTTTATCAAACATTTGAATACCTCTTTGAACATCCATTAAAGCTAATTCTTGTGGAGTTGAAATTATTATTGCACCATCAATTTTTATGTCTTGCGCAAAGGTAAGTTGAGCGTCCCCAGTTCCTGGTGGCATATCAATTACTAGGAAATCTAAGTCTTTCCAAGAAACTTTTTCAGTAAGGGTTTTTATAGCACTAATGACCATCGGCCCTCTCCAAATCATTGGAGTTTTTTCATCAACTAAAAATCCTAATGACATAAACTGTGCGCCATATTTCTCTAATGGAAATAAAAATTTTCCATCAGTCTTTGGTTTTTCGTTTAACCCAATCATTTTCGGCAAAGAAGGCCCGTGAATATCAGCATCTAACAAACCAACTTTTTTACCCTTTTTTTGAAGAGCAAACGTCAAATTAATTGCAAAAGTGGATTTTCCCACACCTCCTTTTGCACTAGAAACCATCAAAGTGAATTTTGTTCCATTTATTGGATTTTTCTTGAAATTTTTTGGAGCAACTTTTTCTTTTAGGTTATCGTTCAATTTTGCTTTATTTTCGGACATTATATCGCTTTATCATAACTTGTTTTTATCCAAAAAGTCACTATATAAAGTCTCATGTTATTTAAAGACAATATATTTAAAAATGAGTCTCCATGGGGATCAAACCCAGGCGGTGGAGGCAAGGGTGATGGAAATGGAAATGGAAATGGAAGTGGAGAAAGACGTGAACCACCTAGCATTGATGATATAATTAGAAAAGCCCAAGGTTCAGTGGGCAAAATTTTTCCAGGCGGCAAGGGAGGAAGCAAGCCGATAATAATTGGATTAGTAGTTTTAGTTGTTCTTTGGGCACTAAGTGGTCTTTACAGAGTCTTGCCGGATGAACAAGGAGTTGTTTTAAGATTTGGAAAATTTGTTAAAACTACTCAACCAGGATTAAATTATCACATTCCCTTTCCAGTAGAGAGTGTTCTGACTCCTAAAGTTACAAAAGTAAATCGTATAGACGTCGGTTTCAGATCTGCAAGTGATAGCGGCAGGTCTTCTGGAATTGGAGATGTTTCTGAAGAAAGTCTTATGCTAACTGGAGATGAAAATATTGTAGATATTGATTACTCAGTTTTTTGGGTAATTAAAGATGCAGGAAAATTTCTTTTCAATATTCAAAGCCCACTAGAAACAGTTAAGACAGCCTCAGAAACAGCTATGAGAGAAGTTATTGCTAAAAGCAAAATTCAATCGATATTAACAGAGGGAAGATCAAAAATAGAAAATGAAGTCCAAAATATTACTCAAGGAATTTTAGATGAATATGGATCTGGAATTCAGGTAACACAGGTCCAAACCCAAAAAGCTGACCCACCAGACCAAGTGATTGATGCTTTCAGAGATGTTCAAGCAGCAAGAGCAGATAGAGAGCGATCAAAAAATGAAGCTGAAGGTTATGCTAACGATGTAATACCGAGAGCTCGTGGTGAGGCAGAAAAAATTTTACAACAAGCCGAAGCATACAAAAAAGAAGTTGTAGCTAAAGCAGAGGGTGAGGCCAGCAGATTCTTGGCAATTTATAATGAATACAAAAATGCGAAACAGGTTACCCAAGAAAGAATGTATTTAGAAACTATGGAAAAAGTATTAGCAGATATTGACAAAGTTATAATTGATAAAAATTCTGGTTCAGGAGTAGTGCCATATCTACCGCTACCAGAAATTAAGAAGAAAACACAATGAAGAAAATTTTAATAGGAGCAATTGTAGTTTTGGGTGTAATAGCGTTTCAAGCGTTATTTATAGTTAAAGAAGTTAACCAAGCAATAGTTTTACAGTTTGGTGATCCGAAAAAAATTATTACCGAACCTGGATTAAATTACAAAATTCCTTTTATACAGAATGTTGTATACTTAGATAGAAGAGTACTTTATTTAGATAATCCACCAGAAGAAGTTATTGCAGCAGATCAAAAAAGATTAATTGTAGATGCTTTCACTAGGTTTAGAATTGTTGATCCACTAAAATTTTATATTTCTTTAGGGAATGAAAATGTTGCGAGATCTAGATTAGCTACAATAATAAACTCTAGAATAAGAGGAGTATTAGGTACTCAAGAATTAGCAACTTTATTATCAGTTGATCGTGCAAAGCACATGGCAACAATTCAGCAAAACGTAAATATAGAAGCCGAGAATTTTGGAATTACAATAGTTGATGTAAGAATTAAACGTGCAGACCTTCCACAAGCAAATAGTGAGGCGATTTTCAAAAGAATGCAGACTGAGAGAGAAAGAGAAGCAAAAGAATTTAGAGCTCAAGGTGCTGAAATGGCTGCTAAAATAACATCAACTGCTGATAAAGAAGTTACAGTTATACTTGCAAATGCAAACAAACAGTCTGAAATAATGAAAGGGGAAGGTGACGGTCAAAGAAACAAAATTTTTGCAAATGCCTTTGGAAGAGACCCGCAGTTTTTTGGTTTTTACAGAGCAATGCAATCATACGAAAAAGCATTAATTGGTGGCGACACTTCTCTAATTTTATCACCTGATAGTGATTTCTTTAAGTTTTTTGGAAAAACTGGAGTTATCAAAAAACAATAAATTCTAAGGCATGAATGAATTCATTATTGCCATAGGTCTCATTTTATTTATCGAGGGTATACTTTGCGCCTTGTTTCCGTCAAAAATCAAGAATATGTCTAAAATGATCGAAGTTATGCCGGCTAAAAAATTAAGAACAATTGGTGTGATATTTGTAATAATTGGTTTTATTATAATTTGGTATGTTAAGAAATGATAAAATTAAATTGTAAAAAATTAACTGTATACTTCATCTTCTTTTATTTTATTTTTAATATAGAGGGAAATGCAAAAAATCCTCCCACGTCATTTGCAGATCTAGCGGAAAAACTAATGCCTTCGGTTGTTAATATTTCAACAACACAAACTATAAAAACTCAAACATCACCATTCCCACAGTTTCCTCCTGGATCTCCATTTGGAGAATTTTTTAAAGAGTTTGAAAGACCAACTGAAAGAAAAGCAACTTCTTTAGGATCAGGATTTATTATAAAGAAGGAAGGGATAGTAGTTACAAATAATCACGTAATAGCCAATGCTGAAGATATTATTGTGAGAGTTGATAATAAAGAGTATCAAGCAAAAGTTTTAGGATCAGATCCATATTCAGATATTGCTGTATTAAAAATTGAGTCTTCACAAAATTTTAAAATAGTAGATTTTGGAAATTCAGATAAAGCAAGAGTTGGAGATTGGGTAGTAGCTATTGGAAACCCATTTGGTTTAGGAGGAACAGTAACCTCTGGAATAATTTCAGCAAGAAATCGAGATATAAATTTAACTCGATATGATGACTTTATACAAACTGATGCCTCTATCAATCAGGGTAATTCAGGAGGTCCGCTATTTAATATGAATGGAGATGTAATAGGAATTAATACTGCAATAATAAGTCCATCCGGAGCAAGCAGCGGAATTGGCTTTGCGATCCCAGCAAATTATGCATCATCAATTATTGATCAACTAATAAAATACGGAGAAACAAAAAGAGGATGGTTAGGAGTTAGGATTCAACCAGTAACAGATGAAATCGCAACTGTTGCAGGATTAGAAGAACCATCAGGAGCATTTATTGGGGGCGTCTCTGAAGATAGTCCAGCCAAAAAAGGTGGAGTCAAAACTGGTGATATCATTTTAGAATTTAATGGAGAAAAAATAAAAACAATGAGAAATCTTCCAAAAGTTGTAGC
>CACHVP010000014.1:0-14970 GCA_902583355.1 uncultured Pelagibacteraceae bacterium | reverse complement strand
AACAAAAGTTTAATGAGCTAATATCACAAATTATTTCAAAAATGGATATCGATAAAAAGGAAATTTTTGAAGAAACGCCAGAACCAGAAAAAGAAAAAGAGCAATTGAATAATCAACAACAAGAAAATGATAGCAAACTAAAAGACGAGAAAGAAAATAATAAATTTTCTGAGTCTGATGCCTTAAATTTAGATGATCAATCGCAGCAAAGTACTGAAGATGAAAATTTTGACGAGGTAGAAAATCTTGAAAGAAGTACAAGTGGAAAAATTAAAAAATTTTTAACAAATAACCCAAAAAAATACAAAATATACACAAATGAATATGACGAAATATTAAAAGCAGAAGATCTTGAAAATGAAGAAGAGTTATTGAGATTGCGATCTACTTTAGATCAACAGCTTATACAATTAAAAACTTTTGTGTCCAGACTTGCAAACAAGCTTCAAAGAAAATTATTAGCAAAACAAAATAGATCTTGGGAATTTGATTTAGAGGAAGGAATACTAGACACATCAAAATTAACAAGAATAATAATTGATCCGTTTAACTCTTTATCTTTTAAAAAAGAGAAGCAAAATGAATTTAAGGATACTTTGGTAACTATTTTAATTGATAATTCTGGATCGATGAGGGGCAAACCTATTTCTGTAGCAGCTGTATGTGCTGATATACTTTCAAAAACTTTGGAACGTTGCTCAGTTAAAGTTGAAGTTTTAGGATTTACAACAAAACATTGGAAAGGTGGATCAAGTAGAGAGAAATGGACCAATAATAATAAACCAAAATTTCCGGGAAGATTGAATGATCTAAGACATATAATTTACAAATCTGCCGACATTCCTTGGAGACAAGCAAAAAAAAATATTGGCCTAATGCTAAAAGAAGGTCTTTTAAAAGAAAATATAGATGGAGAAGCTTTGAGATGGGCTTTTAATAAAATGAACAAAAGAAAAGAAGAAAGAAAAATACTTATGGTTATTTCAGATGGTGCTCCGGTTGATGACTCAACACTTTCAACTAATTTAAGTGATTATTTAGAAAATGATTTAAAAAATACTGTTGATACAATAGAAAAGTTATCTTCGGTAGAACTTCTCGCTATTGGAATAGGTCACGATGTTACAAGATATTACAAAAAAGCTGTAAAAATTACTGATGTTCAGGATCTTGGGGACGCAATGATTAATCAATTAACTGATCTTTTTTCAGAAAAAACTGTTCATTAAATATATTAAATAAACGAAATTTTTCCAGAACTTCTTGAACTTTCTTTTAATATAGACATTAGCATTCTAAAAGGTATTAACATAATTAAGGCCATTAGTACTTTCATTAAAAAGTCTCCGAAACCTAAAGAAATCCAATTTAAATTGGTACCGTAAAATGCAATGAAAAAGAATAAAAATGTATCAATCAACGAACCTATGAAAGATGATGTAAAGGGAGCTGCAAACCAAATTTTGTTTCTTAGCTTATCAAAAATTTGGACATCGATTAATTGAGAGATTAGAAATGCGGTTCCAGACCCTATAGCAATTCGAATAGATATTAATTCTGAAAAATTCGTCGAAAAAAGTAAAGTTAAGGATACGCCTAAAATAAATCCAAAATAAACAATTTTTCTTGCAATAATTTTTCCATACCTTCTATTGGACAGATCTGTGATTAAAAAAGTTACTGGATAAGTAAAAGCGCCGTAAGTTAATACTTCTTTCAAGCCAAAAAAATTAATAGGAAATTGTACTAAATAGTTTGAGGCAGTTATAAAAATCGCCATTAAGGAAATTAATGCTAAAAGAGTTTTGTCTTTTAAACTAAACAATTTATGCATTTAAAGTGATTATTTTACTTTTTAATTTCTTTGCTTTTTTAGATAAACTTTTCGATTTAGCTGATTTTAAAAACTTATCAATACCGCCTTTAAAATCTACTGTTCTTAGTGCTGCGTTGGAAACGCTAAGTTTTATGTTTTTCTTTAATATCTCGCTTTTAAAATTTACTTTTTTAATACTTGGTAAAAATCTTCTTTTGGTCTTATTGTTAGCGTGACTAACGTTATTGCCTTTTGAGGGTTTCTTTCCAGTAAGTTCACATTTTTTACTCATAAAATATCCTTTAGCTATATAATTCCAGTAAGTTTTATAATCAAGTGAATATATGGCTATTGACATGAACAATGTCAAATAATAGTAAATTGAATGGATTTTTTCCTTCCTGTCGCACAAGTTCAAGTTAGTATTTTTATAATATTAATTTTAAGTTTTATTGTTGGTTTTATATCAGGTTTATTTGGCATAGGCGGAGGTTTTTTAATGACTCCCGTACTCATATTCTTAGGAATACCTCCAGCTTTCGCGGTTGCTAATGAAGCTAATAATATTTTAGGAACATCTGTTTCAGGAGCTTTGACTCATTGGTTTAGAAGAACTTTAGATTATAAAATGGGTCTGGTAATTGTAGCTGGAGGTATTTTGGGTACCCTTGTTGGGATGACAATTTTTAGCTATCTAAAAGAGAAGGGGATAGTTAACGTTATAATATCATTGGCTTATATTTATATGCTGGTGATGATTGGAACTTTGATGTTTGCGAGAGGTTGGAAAGAACTCAGTGATTTAAAGAAAAAAGTGGTGGCAAAAAGAAAGGCTCATGATCATTATTGGATACATGGTTTGCCTTTTAGAGTCAGATTTCATAAATCAAAACTTTATGAAAGTGCGATTGTTCCAATAATGTTAGGTTTTATAGTTGGAATATTTGCATCTATAATGGGCGTCGGTGGAGCATTTTTAATGGTTCCGGCGATGATTTATATCATTGGTATGCCAACTAAGTTGGTCCCAGGTACATCATTGTTTGTGACAATTTTTATTACTGCTTTTGTTGTCATAGGACACGCTTTAAGGTTTCAAACAATAGATTTTATATTGGTTAGTATTTTGTTATCAGGATCAATTATTGGCGTACATTTTGGTTTAAAAGCATCAGAAAAATTAAATGCTTCGGAATATAAAACATTATTGGCTATTCTTTTGTTGGGGGTAGGAATTATTATGGGTATAGAGCAATTTGTTTTAGAAAAGGGCAAAAGTTTATTTATTACTAATTCGAGCGGAGCGATAGATAATAGACTGTCTGAGTTAATACTTTCATTATCACAAAATTATCCAATCTCTTACGGTTTATTTTCTATTATAATTGTCATAATTGTCGGAACCGTCTTTTCATATGCAAGAGAATTAGTTCATTACGTAAGGTTTGATTTAGATAAAAAAAAATATAATTTTTTTAAGTAAGTTAATTTAAATTAGAACCAACGCATTCTTCTACATTTTTAAAACCCTCTTTTTTTAACAAAGTTATTAATTCTTCTTTAATTTTTTTAACTACTATTGGGCCCTTATAAATCATAGCAGTATATAATTGTAATGCTGATGCACCTGCAGAAATTTTCTCGAAAGCTGACTTACCAGAATCAATGCCGCCCACACCAATGATTGGTATTTTTCCATTCAATTTTTTATAAAATTTTTTTATATAGCTTGTCGATAAAGCCTGTATTGGTTTACCGGACAATCCTCCCTTTTCATTTTTTTTTTCGTCTAATAAATTTTCTCGATTTCTGTCAGTTGTATTTGTTAAGATCAATCCATCAATATTATTCTCTAATGACAACTGGACAATATTATCAATAGATTGATCATCTAAATCCGGTGAAACTTTAAGCAAAAAAGATTTATTAAAATTACTTGTCTCTCTTACAAGATTTATGTTTGATAAAAGTTTCTGTAAATGTTCTTTATTATGAAAATCTCTTAAACCCTCAGTATTGGGTGATGAAATATTTATAGTAATATAATCACCTAAGGGAAAAAAAGTTTTTGCACACTCGATAAAATCATTTGTCATATTAGAAGTATCTTTATTGGGTCCAATATTTATACCCAAAAGACCATTTGGTACGTCTTCCTCAATTCTTTTTTTTACGATTTCAGATCCATCATTATTAAAACCCAGCCTATTAATTAAGGCATTATCTCTTTCTAAACGAAAAATTCTTGGTTTTTCATTTCCATACTGTTGTCTAGGTGTGACTGTGCCTACTTCTACAAATCCAAAACCAAGTTTAAATATTTTATTGTAAACTTCTGCACTTTTATCAAATCCTGCTGCTAGACCTATTGGATTTTGAATTTCTTTTCCAAATAGTCTGGTATTTAAAAATTCTTCATTTTCAACTTTAAATAAACTTTCTGGTAAAAAATTATATTTTAATGATTTTATTGCTAAATCATGAGCTGTTTCGGGATCTAAGCTAAATATAAAAGGTCTTAGAAAAGAAAACATTAAATTTATATTTTCAACTTTTTTTCCATTAAATCAATTGTCTCTTTTATGCCAAAAAAACTTATGAAAAACCCCATTCTTGGCCCATTTTCTTCACCAAAAGTGACCTCATAAATTAGCCTAAACCAACTTCTTAAATCCTTGCTATATCCATTCTCTTTGCCTGCTGTGTAAATTAATGTCTGGATTTTTTCTGCTTCTGTATTCTGAGGTACTTTTTTCAGTACCTCAATAAGATTGAGCAAAGCTTTTCTTTCATCTGCATTTGGTTTTTTAAATTTTTTATTAGGCTCCAACCTATCAACAAAATAATTAATGGCATAATTTGTTAAACGATCTAATATTTTATGAGTTTTAGGATCTAATTCCTCATGAAATTTTTTTATGAATTTCCACAAAACATCTTTATTTTTTGCATTGCTGGATCCCACAATATTTAAAAGCATTGAAAACGGCATAGCTATTTTTTCTTTAGGAGGAAAACCACTGTGTACATGCCAAACTGGATTTAATATTTTTTCATTACTTTTTTGATTATCGAACTTCTCAATTAAAGACAGATATTCATCTACTGCTTTTGGAACTACCTCTGGATAAAGTTTTTTAGCTCTTTTAGGGTTCTGATACATATATAATGACAAACTTTCTGGTGATGCATATCTCAACCATTCTTCAATTGTGATACCATTACCCTTGGACTTGGATATTTTTTCCCCTTTTTCATCTAAAAATAGTTCGTAAGCAAAACCATTTGGAGGCGGCTTACCTAGAACTTTGCAAATTTTTCCTGATATTATTGCGCTTTCAATTAAATCTTTTCCGTACATTTCAAAATCAACATCAAAAGTGAACCATCTCATTGCCCAGTCAACTTTCCATTGTAATTTGCAATTTCCATCAAGAATACTTCTTTCTATTTTTTTTCCACTGTTGTTAAATATTATTTTATGATTTTTTTTATTAAGTTCTATAAGAGGAATTTCTAAAACCTTTCCTGTATCTGGACAGATTGGTAGAAAAGGGCAATAGGTTTTTCTCCTTTCACTTCTCAAAGTTGGTAAAATAATATTCATAATTTCATCATATTTTTCCAAAGTTCTTATTAGAGAGTTATTAAAAATTCCTTTTTTATAATTTTCTGTTGAGCTTATAAATTTGAATTTAAAATTAAATTTATTTAAAAACTCTATAAGCATTTTATTATTGTGTTCACCAAAACTCTCAAATTTTTTGAATGGGTCTGGAATATCTGTTAGGGGTTTTCCTAAGTTATCGTGAAGAATTTTTTCATTCGGAATATTATCAGGAACTTTTCTTAATCCATCCATATCGTCAGAAAATGTTATTAATTCTGATTCAATTTTTTTTACATGATTTAATGCATTGATCATCATAGAAGTTCTAGAAACTTCTCCAAATGTTCCTATATGGGGTAAGCCACTAGGCCCGTATCCGGTTTGAAATGTTATTTTATTTTTTTTGTTAATAATATTCTTTCTATCTTTAAGAAGTTTACGGATCTCAACAAATGGCCATGAAGTTGTTGATTGTATTAGATCAGATTCAAGCATTATTAAGGTTTATAATAAGTTGAATTTTATTGCTATTTAAATATTGTCCAGATTTTATGGCTTCAAATAAAACTGTTTTTTTTATTGTTGGCATCCTATTAGTAATATTGGGTATTTTTATGATTGTGCCCTATGCCGTACAAATTTTTTATAATGAAAATAATAATAGTTTTCTATCTTCTTCAATCATAACTATTTTAATTGGTACTCTTACGGTTCTCTCAACTTTAAGAAGAGAGAATCAATTAAATCTTCAACAGGCATTTTTGTTTTCTACGTTGGCATGGATAAGCATAGCTTTGTTTGGAAGCCTTCCGTTTTATCTTTCAGATTTAAAATTAAGTTTTAGTGAAGCTTTTTTTGAAAGCATGTCTGGAATTACGACTACAGGATCCACTGTGATTTCAAACCTTGATGACTCTCCAAAAAGTATTTTGCTTTGGAGATCAATAATGCAGTGGCTTGGCGGAATTGGTATAATTGTTATGGCAACTACTGTAATGCCTTTGCTTAAAGTAGGAGGTATGCAAGTTTTTAAAACAGATGCATCCGGAACCGAAAAGATTTTACCAAAAACGATTGAGGTCGCCCTAACAATAATTTCAATTTACACAATTTTAACATTGGTATGTGGAATATCATATTGGATACAAGGTATGGAGATTTTTGATAGTGTTGCTCATGCCTTAACTACTTTAGCCACTGGCGGGTTTTCAACTCATAATGAATCTATCGGTTATTTTAAAAGTCCTGGTATAGAAATCACTGCAACAATTTTTATTATATTAGGAAGTTTACCATTCATAGCATATTTAAAATTTATCAAAGGTAATAAAAAAATCTTTCTCCAAGACGTACAAATTAAAGGTTTTTTATATCTATTACTAATTTCAATTGTCGTAATGTTCATTTACTTATTTATAAACAATTCTCAAGATTCAATAATTGATAATCTAAGAATTTCTTCTTTTAACGTTATATCAATATTATCAGGCACAGGTTATGTAACAGATGATTTTGGTTTATGGGGAAAATTTCCACTTATATTTTTTTTATTTTTAATGTTTATTGGAGGATGTGCTGGCTCAACTACTTGTGGTATAAAAATATTTAGATTACAAATACTTTTAATTTTTGTTAGCAACCAAATTAAAAAATTAATTTATCCCAATAGTGTTTTTATCATTAATTATAATAAACAAAAAATTGAGGACTCTTTTATAAATTCTGTAATAATTTTTATATTTTCTTATTTATTTTTATTTTTAATAATTGCTATGCTTCTTTCTATAACCGGGTTAGATTTTTTGTCTGCAATCTCAGGTGCCGCTACCTCAATATCTAATGTTGGTCCTGGTCTGGGTGAAATGATTGGTCCAAACGGAAATTTTAGTCAGGTCACAGATTTATCTAAATTAATTTTATCTTTTGCAATGTTACTTGGTAGATTGGAGATATTTGCAGTATTAATTCTTTTTTTACCCTCTTTCTGGAGATGATAATTTAATTTATAATAATTGCTGTGGAAATATATCAAAAACAAAGTTTTAAAGATTCCTTCAAAGTTTACTTTGATATTAGAATGCTTCGAATACTTTTGCTGGGTATTATAAGTGGTTTCCCATGGGTTTTGATTGGAAGCAGTTTGAGTCTGTGGCTAAAAGAGGATGGGCTTAGTCGAAGTACAATTGGTTGGGCAGGATTAATATTTGCTGTTTATGCTTTTAATTATTTATGGGCACCACTAATTGATAGAATTCGTATTCCTTGGCTAACAAACAAAGTTGGTCATCGTAGAGGCTGGATCATCCTAATGCAGCTTGTTATTTTATTAAGTTTAGTTTGTTGGAATTTAGTTGAGCCTACCGTAAATCTGGCATTAGTAATAACTGTAGGTTTAATTATCGCAATTGCTTCAGCAACTCAAGACATCACTGTGGATGCATTAAGGATTGAACAAATTGGAAAAAATGAGGGCAAGTCAATGCAAGCTGGTGCTGCTATGGCTGTCGTCGGTTGGTGGACTGGATATAAACTAGGAGGCATGATTGCTTTAAATGCAGCAGATTATTTTGAGAAAGCAGGATTTGAAAATTATTGGCAACTTACTTTTTTAATTCTTGGCGTAATTATTATTGTCTGTAATATTGCTTTAATGTTTGTTCATGAACCTCAGCCAACTGAAAGGCAAGAAGCACAAAGAAGAACTGATGAGAATATTCAAAATAAATTGGGGGCATCTAATTTTGCAACAAAATTAGTTGCATGGATAGGTGGAACAATTGCTGGCCCTATAATAAGTTTTTTCAAAAAAAATGGGTTTAAAATTGCTTTAGGAATTTTGGGCTTTGTATTTCTTTTTAAAATTGGAGAGGCATTTCTTGGACGAATGTCGATTATATTTTATAAAGAAATAGGTTTCTCAAAATCAGACATAGCCATTTATTCTAAAGGCTTAGGTTGGATTACTACTGTGGTTTTTACACTTTTGGGTGGGCTATTTGCTATTCGATCAGGTGTTATCAAGGCTATGTTTGTTTCGGGCATACTAATGGCAAGCACAAATCTTTTATTTTCTTTGCTCGCCTGGTCAGGAAAATCTGAATTATTATTTGCTATAGCTGTAATCTTTGATGATATGGCTGCAGCATTTGCTACTGTTGCCTTTGTTGCATTCATTTCAATGCTCGTTGATAGAACATACACTGCTACTCAATATGCTCTTCTCGCTTCAATTGGAACAGCGGGAAGAACGACTTTGGCTGCTTCATCTGGAGCTATGGTAGATTGGCTTAATGGTGACTGGGGTGTATTTTTTGTAATTACAGCAATAATGGTTATACCGTCTTTGATTTTTCTCTATATGATAAAAAATAATATAAATTTAAGTGAAAAATAGTTTTGGAAATAATTTATCTATTATTAATCTTCATAAAAAGAAAAGCATAAAATCTAGTTTGGATACTCAATTGCTTTACGGTGATAATTTTAAACTAATTAAAAAATATAACGGATGGCAAAAAATTAGAATAAATAAAGACGGATATATTGGATACATAAAAAATGAAAAATTTCCAAAACCAATCCAATCTAATTTTAAAGTTTCTGTTTTAAAGGCAAGGCTTTTCAAAAGGCCAAATTCAAAAAATAAATTAAAAAAGTTCCTTCCATACGAATCTAGATTGAAAATAACAAAAAAAAAGGCTGCATTTGCTAAATTTGAAAATTACTGGATAAAATTTTCTGATATTAAAAAGAATAATTTTAAACATAACAATATATTCAAAGACATAAAACTATTTAAAAATATAAAATATTTATGGGGTGGTAAAAGCTATAAGGGTATTGATTGCTCCGCACTTGTGCAAATTTTTTTCAATCAAAACAATAAATATTGTCCAAGAGACTCGAAAGACCAAGAAAAATATTTTACGAAAAAAGTTAAATTAAAAAATATAAGAAAAAATGACATGATCTTTTGGAAAGGCCATGTTGCAGTAGCTATATCTAGAAATAAACTTATTCACGCTTATGGACCTATGAAAAGAGTAGTTATAATGGATATTAAAAAGACTATAGAAAAAATATATAAAACTGCTAATTTAAGAGTTACTAGCATTAGAAGATATTAATATGCGTTATATATTACTTGGAATAGCAATTGGTTTAATATTTTATCTTGGAGATAAATATTTATTCTAATTAAATACTTTAATTAAATATACAATTCTACTTTATAGCTACAAAGTATATTACTGCTACTACAGCTAAAATTTCTAAACCACTCATATTTCCTCCTTTTAGAATCAGTTCAATTATACCACGGCATATAAGAATAATATTGGAATATGAAAACCAAATAGAACCTGTGGAAAACTTTTTTAATTTTTAGAGGTTTTTTATTATTGAGAGACTTTAATTCTCTTTCCAGTTTTAGAGCTTTTAAGAATTGCATCAAAAATTTTAAGTGACATTAATCCGTCGTTTCCATCCACTTTCGGCCTAGTTTTTCCTAAAATTACATCGCAAAAGTGATTTACTTGGTTTACTAACGTGTATCTACTTGAGGCGCTATTATCACTTTTATAGAATATTTCTTTCCACCAGCTTCTTTCATTTTTGTTATACCAATATTTTAAATTTGGAAACTGAATAGAGCCTTTGGTACCTCCTATGTAATAAGAGGACTGTTTTGTTAATGGATAGGCTGGATTTTCACCAGCGGTCAATTCGTAACTCCACGGTGATACGACAGTATCAGATATATTTAAAGTACATAAAGTGCCAGATTTAAAAATTAGATTTACTACAGCAGTATCTTCGACTTTGTATTTTCTGATAGAATTAGATGTAGTTGCCTGAACATATTTCACTTGTCCAATCAAATAACAAATAAGATCTATATCATGAACTAAATTTATACCCAAAGGACCACCGCCCTTTTTAACTCTCCATTTTTCTTTATACCAATCTTTATTTTTGTATAACCAACACATAATTGAGACTGAAACTATTTTACCTAACTTTCCAGATTGGATCATTTTTTTTACACTGGTAACAATTGAATTATGCCTTCTATGATAACCAATTAATAAATGTACTTTATTTTTTTTTGAACTATTAACGATCTTTTTGGCTTTTTTAATTTTGTCTGAAATTGGTTTTTCTAGAAGAACCGGAATTCCAGAATTTAAGAAATCTACAGCATGTTTTTCATGAAATTGGTTAGGTGTAGCAATAATTACACCGTCAGGTTTATTAGTTTTCAATATTTCTTTTGGGTTCTTATAAAAAGGAACTTTAAATTTTTTTGCGAAAAATCTTGAAGACTCTTTTACATCAATTATTGAATGTAATTTTACCCTTTTTGAAATACTAATAGCTTTAAGGTGTTGAGATCCCATTAAACCCACTCCCAAAACAGCTATTTTAATTTTTTTTTTCATCAGCTGGCGCCAATTTGCCGCCAAAATAGTATATTTATATATTCACAGTTGTGCAACATTTGAAAAAAATGGCTGAGAGAGTGGGATTCGAAAAGAGGTCTTATTTTAACATTAAAAAATGCGCACTTACTAATCGCAAAAAAAACAGTATAATTTTTTTTTTATGAAAACTTTTCGAGACAAATTGAATTATAAAAAATCTGATGCCACCGATATCAGTAAGCCTTGGGATAAAGATAATCAAGCCTGGTGGGACTGGTATGTTGGTCTAGCAGATAATGACAATAAAAAAGATCCAATAATAACTGCCGAACCTTTACCAGATGTTGCAATCCCATCTGATGATGAGGTTGTCTCCGAACTGGCCGAAACTTATCCTTTAAAAAATGACCAGATTGATTTTTTTAAAAAAAATGGTTTTATTAAACTTAAAAAAGTTTTCTCGCCAGGGGTAGTACTTAAACTTAGAACTGAGTTAATTAACCTTTTAAAAAAAGAATTTGATGTTGATCCTGATAAAGAAGCACATGACCGTTTCCTTAGTCTTGAAATGACATGGCCTAAAAATAAACTTCTACGTTCATACGTATTATCACCACGTCTTGGACAAATTTCTGCAGATCTACTTGGAGTGTCAGCAGTTAGACTTTACCATGATAATGTTTTAGCAAAACAGGCTGGTTGCGGTAGAACACCATGGCATTTTGACGACCATCATTTTCCATTAGACACTAATGATGTAGTTACTGCTTGGGTACCAGCACAACCAACACCAATTGAGATGGGACCGCTCTCTTTCGCCTACCCATTAGACGTTCATAAGTTAGTTAACGCTGTTACGTTTGAAAAAACTGGTACTGGCTATGACCGTGGAGTGTCTGAAGTTTTTAAAAAAAATAGCGTCACAGTTAATGAAACCCCATTTGAGTTAGGCGAAGTTAGCTTTCACCACAATTTAAATTTTCATACTGCATCACGGAATCGAACTAATCGTAGCCGAGTAGCTTTAGCCAATACTTATTTTAGAGATGGAGCAAGGGTGATAAATGCACCCACAATGGTTTCTGGCGACTGGCAAAAATTTATGCCAAATATAAAACCTGGCGAAGTTGCTGCTAGTCCACTAAATCCAATTTGTTGGCCTGTTGATGACAAATAAAAATGTAAATGCTCAGAACGGCCTTAATTCGATCTGGACTGACAGTATTGCTAACAATCAACATCCAGATAATAAAGCGCTACTCGCTCATCTAAAAACTGTGCATCAAAATAATGCAGGTTTCACAGAAAAGTGTGCAAGTTCATGCCGCGATAAGGCTGGACGCAATAGTTATGAATGGTTAGCTGAAATAGTGCCTGATGTTGATGGTATACGTGTGCTGGATCTTGCTTGTGGATCAGGACCATTACTAAAAATCTTACACGACCGTAATAAAAACTTTAAATTAAAAGGAGCGGATATAAGTCCTGAAGAATTAGAACTGGCTAAGGCGCGTCTACCAAAAGGTTCAGTTGATCTGTTTGAGTTAAAAGCACAAAATTTGACGGCTATTGATGATAACTCAATAGACGTTGTACTGTGCCATTGGGCTTTGACATTGATGAACCCAATTATTCCAGTGTTAAACGAAATCCGTCGTGTACTGTCCTCAGGTGGAAAGTTTGCAGCATTGGTCAATGGACCTATGGATGCAGCGCCAGGATATAGTGATGTATACAATTTAATCTATGAATATGTACAAGCTAAGCTACCCAGATATGGTGAGATTGATTTAGGTGATCCAAGAATACGTAGTAAAGATAGTTTAAAAAATCTTTTAAGTGAGACTTTTACAGATGTTAATATCAGCATCGAAACTAGCACGGTATCCATGGAAGGGCCCGCTGCTGAAGTGGCCGAAACTACTGCAGGGTTTTTTTATGCTTCATTTATTTTGTCACCCGAGATTCGTAAGGTAATGCTTTCAAAGCTATCTAATCTTCTCACGATATCAAAAAAAAGCAGAAGTCGCGTAAGTTATGGACGTTTCTCAATGCCGATCAATCGATTAGTGATCACAAAGTAATTAGATTTTAAAAAATGGCGGAGAGAGTGGGATTCGAACCCACGAAACGGTTTCCCGTTTACACACTTTCCAAGCGTGCGCCTTCAACCACTCGGCCATCTCTCCTAATTATAAATTTTTTAAAGAGATTAAATTATTGAAATAGATTTTTAAAAATAATTTATACCAATTTATTGTTTCTTTAAGGCCCATATCAAGGCTGTTTCTGGGCTTCCATCCTTTAGAAAGAATAAATTTATTGTTTGCTTGCATTTTCCAAATTTCATTTGGTCTATATTTTAAGGCACCTATTTTTAGTAATGATTTAGAATTAGTAAATTTATGAATTTTCCTTACTAATTCTGAAATTTTAATTGGATTATTACTACCAATATTTATTGGGTCAATTCTATTTTTAATTTTATTATCTAAGAGGATAATGCCATCAATTATATTCGTTATGTAATTAAATTCTCTTGTTTGTAAGCCTTGAGTGGTTTTAATTAATTTATTTTGCAAACAGTTTAAAATTATTTCTGGAATAATAGCTTTTTCACTTTGATAAGGTCCAAAAGTATTAAATGGTCTCAGGCATAAAATGTCTTTTTTTGAATATTTTGAATTCATAATACTAAATAATTCGCTTGCATATTTTGTAATTGCATAGGGTGACATTGGATTTGGGGTGTTAATAGGATTGAAAGGAATTTTGCTTTGAAAACCATAAATTTCAGAAGATCCAATGTGTATAAATTTTTTAAATTTTGGACCAGAGTTCAACAAGTTAACAGTCGATAATAAATTTGAACTTATATTTTCTGTTACATGATTAAAACTATCTCCAACATGATTATAAGCTGCAAAGTGAAATATTTTTTCAAAATTTTTTTTGCTGAATATTTTTAATGAATCCGTATTTCTTAAATCACATTCAATTATATCTATTTTATCTTTTACAGAAATTAAGCGTGGATAATCTATTATACTATTATATTTTACTGTAACTGTAACTTTTGCTCCTAAATTAACTATTCTTTTTACAAAATGGGATCCTATAAAACCAGCTCCACCTGTAACAAGTATTTTTTTATTTTTATATATTTTCATCTAAAGTAAAATATTTATTAAATTTTGTTTTGGCTTTGACTAAGTCATCAGGAGAATTAATTGTAATTTGCAATTCTTTGAACGCAAAAATATTCACTTTCCTTTTTTTTATTAATAAATTGATTGCTTCTATCATACCAAGCCCATCGTTCATATTAATGATTTTTTTCGGTATGCTATCAAAAAAATTAGGACTTATCACGGCATAACCAATAAAATGATTGAGCGTAGGTTTCTCACTAAATGATGTTGCCAGACTATTATCATTCCATTTTACAATACCAAATGGATTTTGAATTGGGGCAACAACCAAGGTTATTGGGCATTTAGAAAGAGCATGATCTTTTAAAAGTTTTTTAAATTTTATTTTTGCTAATGTATCTCCATAACTTATTATTGTGTTATTCTTAATGAACTTTTTAACAGAATAAATTCTTTTTAAAATTCCTGCGTTTAGACCAGCATTATTAAAAACACCCTCAATATTTTTTTTAACTAAAAATGTTTTTAACATTTTTGATTTATATCCTGTGCAATATATAAAATTTGTAATTCCCTGACTTTGATAATAATTAATTTTATGTTCAATTATAGTTTTATTGTCTAATTTAATCATTGCTTTTGGTATTTTTTTTAAAACCTTGCCCATTCTTTTGCCTTTGCCTCCGCAAACTATTACCATACTTTTATTTTTGCTTGAAAATTTGATCATGAGTTTAATATATTATCTAATTTTTTTAAAAAATCTTTCTTGGTAGGCAAAATATTTTTTTTCATATCATCTTGGATGCTTTGGTAATTTTGAATTATAAAATCTAACTCTTTTCTAAGTGAATTTAGATCTCTATTAGTTACAAAAATGCCTTTTCTATCTCTTTTTACATGTTCAATTTCATTAAATACTATAACTGGTCTTTTCCTTGCTAACGCTTCATCTACAACTTGTGGATG
>CACHVP010000013.1:0-15649 GCA_902583355.1 uncultured Pelagibacteraceae bacterium | reverse complement strand
AATGAAGCAGTCGATGGCGAATATCAGGCATTCAAAGCCAAAGGGGGAGCTTACGTAAGAGAGAAATTTTTTGGTAAATATCCTGAATTAAAAGACTTGGTAGCAAATATGACTGATGCTGATATTTGGAAATTAAATAGAGGAGGACATGATCCTCATAAAGTTTACTCAGCTTATCATGCTGCTGTTCAATGCAAAGGTAAGCCAACTGTCATAATAGCTAAAACAATTAAAGGTTATGGTATGGGTAAATCTGGTGAAAGTATAAATACTACACACCAACAAAAGAAATTAGATGAAGAAGATCTATTATTTTATAGAGATAGATTTAATGTACCTCTTACGGATAAGCAGGTAAAAAATATTGAATATTACAAACCTGCAGAAAACTCGCCCGAAATTAAGTATTTAAAAAATTGCAGAGTTAAGCTTGGTGGAAATATTCCTGAGAGAACCACTTTTGCAAAACCAGTTAAAACACCTCCTCAAGATATATTTGAAAGTTTTATGAAGTCTACTGGTGATAAAGAAATGTCTACTACAATGGCTCTTGTAAGAATGCTTGCGAATTTACTAAGAGACAAAAATGTTGCCCCGAGATTGGTGCCTATAATTGCTGATGAGGCTAGAACTTTTGGTATGGAAGGTTTTTTTCAAAAAATTGGTATTTATGCTCATGAGGGCCAAAAATATGAACCTGTGGACTCTGAACAATTAAGCTCATACAGAGAAGATAAAAGCGGCCAAGTTTTGCAAGAAGGTATTACTGAGGCAGGAGCAATGTCATCATGGATTGCGGCTGGAACTTCATACACTAACCACGATTTAGAAATGGTACCTATATATTTATTTTATTCTATGTTTGGATTTCAAAGAATAGGAGATTTAGCTTGGGCTGCTGCAGACTCTCAAACAAGAGGTTTTTTGATCGGAGCTACATCTGGGAAAACAACTTTAGCAGGAGAAGGGTTGCAGCACCAAGATGGACATAGTCTTCTTATGGCGTCTGCAATTCCTAACTGTGTTAGTTATGATCCAACATTTGCTTATGAGATGGCAGTAATTTTTAGAGATGGATTAAAAAGAATGCATGAGAAAAAAGAAAATATTTACTACTATATAACTGCAATGAACGAAAATTATACTCATCCAGAAAAACCTGCTGGTTCAGATCAGGGAATATTAAAAGGAATGTATTTATTTAAAAACTACAAAGGAAAGGGTAAAGCTAAAGTTCAAATGATTGGTTCAGGATCAATTTTAAGAGAAGTTATAAAAGCTGCTGAGACTTTATCAAAGGATTATGGGGTCGATTGTAATGTTTGGAGTGCTACTAGTTTCAATGAATTAAAGAAAGATGGTATGGAGGTAGAAAGAAGAAATTTATTAAATCCAAAAGAGAAGCCTAAAAAAAGTTATGTGCAAAAATGTTTGGACTCACAAGAAGGTATTATATTTGCAGCATCAGATTATATTAGATCACATACAGACCAAATAAGACCATATCTAAATAAGCCATTCTATACGTTGGGAACTGATGGTTTTGGAAGAAGTGATACGAGAAAAGAATTAAGAAAATTTTTTGAAGTTGATAAAAAACACATTGTTTCGTACACTTTAAGCGCATTAGCAAAAGAACAATTGATGGCTTCAGAACATGCAGAAAAAGCAATTAAAAAATACAATATTGATCAAACAAAAGCTTTTCCAACAAAACTATAGAGTTTAATGGCTGAAAAAAAATTATTAGTTCCAAATATCGGAGATTTTAAAAATGTTGAAGTGATTGAGGTATTGGTTAAATCAGGACAACAGATCAAAAAAAATGATCCCCTAATAACTTTAGAAAGTGATAAATCAAGTGTAGAAGTTCCTGCAACTGATGAAGGGAAAATCAATAAGATTATTGTAAAAGTTGGTGACAAAGTTTCAGAAGGAAGTGAAATATTATCATTAGATCCTGTTAGTAAAAAGGAAGAAAGTAAAAAAACAGTTGAGGTAAAAGAAAATATTCCTGAAAAGAAAATAGTAACTGAAACTCCAAAAGAAATAGCTCCTGTAGTAAAAAAATTGAGTAAAGATGGCATATCATCTGCAAGTCCAAAGGTAAGAAAATTTGCAAGAGAATTAGGTGCTGATATCGTTCAGATACCTGGATCAAAAAGAGCTGGCAGAGTTACTGAAGATGATGTGAAAAAATTTGTAAGATCCCAGGTATCAGTTAATGAGGGAAAGATTGAAAAAAAAGTTTACAAGGATGAATATCCTCATGAAGCATTCGGAGAAGTGGAAAAAAAAGATCTCCCCAGAGTGAAAAAGTTATCTGGACCTCAACTTGTTAGATCTTGGACTGAGATTCCTCACGTTACTCAACATGATGAGATAGATATAACTGAAATGGAACAGTTTAGAACAACTTTAATCGATAATTATTCTGGTGATAGAATAAGAATAAGCCCATTGGCATTTATAACCAGAGCTGTAGTAAATGCACTTAAAGAATATCCAAATTTTAATTCGTCTATAGATCCTGAGAACAACAAATTAATTTTTAAAAAGTATTACCATGTTGGTTTTGCAGTTGATACTTCACATGGGTTGATGGTTCCAAAGCTTAGAAATGTTGATCAATTAGGATTAAAGGAAATTTATGAAGAACTGAGAAGAGTAAGTAAACAATGTAAGGAGCTTAAAATAGATAAAAAAGAATTTTTTGGTGGGTCGATGACAATTTCAAGTCTTGGTGGAATAGGTGGAAGTTTTTTCACACCAATTATCAATCCTCCAGAAGTAGCTATTTTAGGTGTTGGTAAAACTTTTGATAAAATTAAAAAAATTAATGGGCAATTTATTACAAGAAAGATGTTACCGATATCTCTGTCTTATGATCATAGAGTCATTGATGGTGCTGAGGGTGCAAGGTTTTGTGTACATTTATCAAAAAGTCTAGGCAAGGATTTTGCATTCAAGCTTGCAGTTTAAATGGACAAAAAAATATTTTCATTAATTTGTGCGGTTGGATGCTCTTTTCTTTGGGGTACAGCTTTTGTAGCTCAAGATATGGGAATGGATTATATTGGCCCTTGGACATTCTCCACGGCTCGTTTAATTTTAGGCTTCTTAGCACTACTACCATTTTTTTTTATTTTTGAGTTTAAAAAAATCAAAGAGACAAAATTAAATTATAAATTTGTTGGAGGTTATATATTTTTTTTAGGTTTTTTATTAGCTGGAGGAAATATTTTACAGCAGATTTCTCTAATTTATACTGATGTAGCAAACTCAGCGGTCTTTACAGTCTTGTATGTAGTTATAGTTCCAATAATTGCTTTTTTTCTTTTTTCAAAAAAAATTCATAAATCTGTTTGGCCATCAGTAATGATGTGTTTAATTGGTGGTTTTCTTCTTAGTGAATTGGGTAATCTTAGAGTTAGGTTTGGTGACACTCTTGTAGTAATTGGGGCTTTTTTCTGGGCCTTTCATATTGTTTATATTTCTAAATTTTTAAAAGTTTTCAATTTTCCGATTACTATTGCTTCTTTTCAATGTCTTACTGCTGCAATATTTTCTACTGTTCCGATGTTTGCTTACGAATATGTCTCATTAAAAGTTTTATCATTAGAAGCAGCTGAATTACTTTATGCAGGAGTTTTATCTAGTGGATTTGCTTTTATGCTTCAGATTCTTGCTCTACAAAATATATCCCCCGCTCCAGCTGCAATTATTTTTTCTTTAGAAGGTGTATTTGGATCAGTAGCTGCGTGGATAATATTAGACCAATATCTCAACGAATATAAAATCATGGGAATTATAATTATTTTATCGGCTGTTATTTTTTCACAACTAGCTCCTTTGTATGATAAAAGAAGATATGGACGAAACTAATTCAGGCTATGCAAAACAAGTAGGTGGACTTAAAGGTAAAAAAATAGATAGCGCTACTTTTGAGTACGAAACCGAAGTTAAAGAGATGCATCTCAATACTGCTGGTATGGCACACGGAGGATTTCTTACTTTTATTGCGGATACAGGAATGGGGAATGCGGCACATCAATCGGCTGATAACAAAAGATGTGTGACAATATCTTTGGAAATGAAGTTTATATCTGCTGCTAAACTTGGAGATAAATTGGTTGCTAAGGTTAAGGTTCAAAAAAAAACTAAGACACTAGTTTTTCTAACATGTGAAATTATAAATGCTGAAGGCGTAGTGGCAGTCACATCTGGTGTTTGGAAAATTTTAAAAATAAATAAATAAAATTAAATATTTTTTCTTCTATAATTTAAATACCCAAATATTAATAAGGCAAAAAATGCGAAAGGATAAACTATTGCTTTATTGGGTCTATCTGGGTTTTCAATTTTAAAATTACTTATAATATCCCCCATCTGCATTCCAGATTTTTTTGCCTCCCCTTTCCAATTTAATTTATCTACAATAAGTTGATCATTTTTGTCTATCAAAGTTACGCCGTATTCCTCTAAATTATATTCTTTTTCAAATTTTCCTTTATCAATGACAAATAACTTATATCTTTCTCCGTACTCGGAAACCCTAGTTACTTTAATGTGAACTTCTTTAGCAGGATCAAAAGAGAGATTTTGAACAGTTTCTGCTGAAATTTTTTGCTCATTAAATTTTGGATAAAATTTACTTAAAACATAATCAGGAGCCAAAAATGATAAAGAAATTATTAAAAACGCTATAGTTTCATACCATTTTAATTTATTTATAAACCATTGTTGGGTAGCAGCAGTAAAAATTAATATTCCAGTTAAAGAAGTGACTATTACAATTAAAGCTTGCCAAAAACTATCTACACCGATTAACAAAAGTTCGTGATTGAATAAAAATACGATAGGTAAAATTCCTGTTCTTAAACTATACCAAATTGCTTGAAGTCCTGTTCTTAAAGGATCACCACCAGATATTGCTGCAGCTGCATAAGAAGCTAAACCAACAGGTGGTGTTACATCGGCCATTAAACCGAAATAAAATACAAATAAATGAACAGCTATGAGAGGAAAAATAAAGCCAGAAGCATTTCCAACATCAACGAGGACCGTGGCCATAAGTGATGCTACTACAACATAATTTGCAGTGGTTGGAAGACCCATTCCTAAAAGCAAACAAAGTATAATAGTGAGTAAAATTAATATTATTACGTTATCTTTAGCTATTGTCTCAATAACTACGATTAAATTAGTACTTAGTCCTGTAGAACCTACTGCTCCTACTATTATGCCAGCAGTAGCTATCGCAATTCCAACAGCCACCATATTGATTGCTCCTTTTTGAAGACCAACAATTGTCTGATTATACCAATCAATTAAACCAGTTTTAAAATCTGGGTTTTTAATAATACGGTTTGCTAAATTTACTAAGATTAAAGATAGAGTAGCGTAAAAAATTGAAAAACCTGCGGTATATCTCATATAAACAAGTAAATAAATTAAAACAAAAATTGGTATTAAAAAATGTAATCCTGACAAAAACGTTTTCTTCAGATGTGGTACATCAGCATCATCCATTCCTTTGAGACCTAATTTAAGAGCCTCTAAATGGGATATATAAAATAAAGCAATATATGAAATAATAGCTGGTAGAAAAGCATGTTTAACAACTTCAAAATAAGTTACACCAATGAAACTGGCCATAACAAAAGCAGCAGCTCCCATTACTGGTGGCATTATTTGTCCATTAACTGAGGAGGAAACCTCGATGGCTCCTGCTTTTTCCTGAGAGAACCCGGTTTTTTTCATAATTGGAATTGTGAAAGTTCCGGTTGTAACAGTGTTTGCAATTGATGAACCTGATATCATACCTGTCATTCCAGATCCTAATATTGCAGCTTTAGCTGGACCTCCACGCATTTTACCAACCATGGCAAAAGCTAAATCTAAAAAATATTTTCCCCCGCCAGCAGTTTCTAATAAGGCTCCAAATAAAACAAATAAAAATATAAAGTCCACAGATACTCCAATTGGTATTCCAAAAATTGCTTCTTGATCAAACCACTGAAAACCGACTAATCTTTTTACAGAAAGACCACCATGAGAAATTATATCTGGTGCATATTTACCAAAATAAGAGAACAGCAAGAAACATATTGCAATGATAACTAAAGGCAAACCGATTGCACGTCTCGTAGCTTCTAAAAGTATTATAATACCAATTGCACCTATTATGAGTTCTACTGGAATTTTAAATCCAAATATTTCTTTTACTAAAAGTATCCCACCTCTATTAACGAGGTCATCATAAAAAAAATATATATATAAACAACAAAATGCAGCAACTATACTTATTATAATGTCAATTACTGAAATTTTTTTTCCTCTAACAGCAGGAAAGATTAGAAAAGCTAAAGTTAAGGCAAAGCCTAAATGGATAGCTCTTGCCGGCAAACCTTTGAACATTCCAAAATTAAACCAAAAAGGAAATGGAGAAGCATACCAAAGTTGGAAGAACGTCCAGAGAATGGCAATACTAAAAACTATTTTTAAATGAATTCCTGTTAAATTACGAGTTGGAGAAATATCTTCTTGAATTTTATCTTTAATCTTACTCTGAACATTTTGATTCATTTTAGTTAAGATACATTATTATAAAAAAAAAGGCCCAATAAATATTGGGCCTTTTTTATTTAATTATGAATTAAGATTACATTAATCCAGCTTCTTTATAATATTTAACCGCACCTGGATGTAATGGAGCTGACAAACCATCAGCTATCATATTTTTCTTTTCCAGTGGTCCAAAAGCAGGATGTTGAGCTCTGAAATCATCAAAGTTTTCCATAACAGCTTTTACTACTAAGTATACAAGCTCTTCAGAAACATTAGCACTTGTTACAACAGTAGCTTTTACACCAAAAGTTGTAGCGTCTTTTTTCTGATTTGAGTAAGTCCCTGCAGGAATTACAGCTTTAGCATAATAGTCAGCACCGTCAATTAAACCTTGGACTGGAGCACCAGTTAAGTTAATTGGGCTAGCTTTTGCTTTACAAGTTGCTGCTTGCTCCATAGCACCATTAGGAAATCCTACTGAATATCCGAATGCATCTATTTTTCCGTCGCAAAGAGCTTTTACTTGTTCAGACGAAGTAAGTTCAGTAGTTGCTTTGAACATGCTCATGTCTGCTCCCATAGCTTTCATTAATTCTTCCATAGTTCCTCTTTGACCAGAACCTGGGTTACCGATGTTTACAGTTTTTCCTTTTAAGCCTTTAAAATCTTTAATTTTAGATTTTTTACTAGCCCAAATTTGGAAAGGTTCATTATGAACAGAAAACACCGCTCTTAAATCGCTGAACTGTTTTCCTTTCCACTTGCTTGAACCATTATAAGCATGGAACTGCCAGTCTGACTGAGCAACACCAAATTGAAACTCACCATCTTTGATTTGACCAATATTGTAGTTCGATCCACCAGTTGAAGGTGCGGTACATCTATAGGCTTTAGCTGTACCTTTTTTTCTTCCGTGCTCAGCACTTATTGCTGATTTATGTAACATTTTACAAATGGCGTTACCAGTTTGGAAGTAAACTCCAGTTGGTCCACCAGTTCCTATTGTAAAAAACTCAGCTGCTTTTGTCACAGACATCATCGGTAAAGATAATGCGAATAACATTATTGCGGCTGAGATCGTTGAGATTATTTTTTTCATAACCTTCCCCCTATATAATTGTTAATGAAAATGTATCAATTTGGATAAGGTATTGTAAAGGTAAATGACTTAAATTGGACGTTTATATTAATATTAAATTATAGACTTTTAGACCACTCAGATAATCTTCTAGTTCCTTCCACAACATTTGGAGCATACTTTTTAATAAGTTCATCATCTAGTTTTTTACTACCACTAATATTTTCTAAAAATATTTTTCCATCAAAGTCTGTATAGCTCAACCTTGCTAACATTTTATTTGATTTAAAACCAAAGTCTGATCCGGGCAATAAAGCGACTCCTGTATCTTTTAGTATACTCTCACACATTTCAGCAGAAGAATTAAATTTTGAATTTAAAAATTCTGGCATTAGATAAAATGCACCTTGGGGTGGATTTATTAGAATTTTATTCGATTTGAGATTATTATAAACATAATTTCCAACAAGTTTTAAGATTTTATTTGTATTTAAAATATAATCTTTATAATCGCCTTTATAAGCTTCAACTGCAGCATATTGTACAGGACTATTTACAGTCGAATATGACTCGCTTGCGAGTGTTTTAATAGCGTTAAAAAATTCTGACAAATTTTTTGGGACGGCTAAAAAACCTAATCTCCAACCCCCTGCCCCACACCATTTACTTAGTCCTCCGCTTACAAAAGTGCGTTCAGGGTAAAACTTTGAAATAGAATCATAGTTGTTATTAAAAGTTAAATCTGTATAAATTTCATCAGACAATATATTTATATTGTATTTTTTACATACTTCTGAGATTTCTTTTAAATTTCCACACCTAGTTCCAGATGGATTATTTGGTGAATTTAAAATTAAAATAATATTTTTTGTTCCTATAGATTTAATTTTTTTTTCAAGTTCACTAGCTGTAGGAAACCAATTATTTTCTCTTGAAGTTTCTAACCAGTGTACTTGGTTATGAGCTATCTGAGCTTGCGGTTCATATGAAACCCAGCTGGATGTTGGAAGAATTATTTCTCCATTAAACGCCACGTGCATTAATAGCATGGCTTCTTTTGATCCTGGAGTTACTATAATATTTTCTTTTGAATAATTCACACCTGTCCTTTTTTTTAAATATAACGATATCGCCTCTCTTAGTTCTTGTAGCCCCTGCATTGGGAGGTAATCTTTTTTGTCAGCATTGTCTCTTAAGGTTGATACAATTTTTTCAGGTATTGGAAATGGTGATTGCCCGAAACCAAAATTAAAAACTCTATCTCCTTTTTTAGACAATTTTTTCGTTTTCTCATTTATTGCTAGAGTAGAGGATGGTTTTAAATTCTTAATATTTTTTTTTATAAAATCGTTCACAGTTATATTAACCTACTACAGAATAATTTATTAAAATAGAACGTTTGACAAAGTGATTCGGTCATGGTTTAATCATCTTTTGTTCTCTATAGTAACCTAGATATAGTATTTGTAAAAAATTATAACACAAAAGAATGAATTCTCCCCTTAACAAAATAATTGCAGTATTGGGTCCGACAAATACGGGTAAAACTCATTTAGCCATTGAAAAAATGCTTGAATATAATTCAGGTATATTCGGTCTTCCATTAAGACTTTTAGCTAGAGAGGTTTTTGATAAGTGTGTAATAAAAGTTGGTGCTGAAAAAGTCGCATTAATTACCGGAGAAGAAAAGGTAATCCCAAACTCAGCTCAGTATTTTATCTGTACAGTCGAAGCAATGCCAAAAAATAAAGCTGTAGATTTTATTGCTGTAGATGAAATTCAAATGTGCGGTGATAGAGAACGAGGTCATATTTTTACAGATAGACTGCTTAATTTTAGAGGCGAAGTTTTAACAATGTTTCTTGGATCCCAAATAATGAAGAATATTATTTCAGAAACCATTCCCGAAACACAATTCATAGAACAACAAAGATTTTCAAAACTTTCTTATAATGGACATAAAAAAATTTCAAGACTAGATAGAAAAAGTGCTCTTATAGCTTTTTCGGTTGAGGAAGTTTATGCAATTGCAGAATTAGTTAGACGACAAAAAGGTGGTGCAGCTGTTATAATGGGTTCTTTGAGCCCGAAAACAAGAAATTCTCAAGTTGAGGTATATCAATCAGGTGATGTTGACTACTTGGTCGCTACTGACGCAATTGGGATGGGACTAAATATGGATATTGAACAGGTAAGTTTTTCAAACTTAAAAAAATTTGATGGAAAAAAAACTCGAAGACTAAGAACAACAGAAATTTCTCAAATAGCTGGAAGAGCTGGTAGATATAAGATTGATGGATCATTTGGGGTAACTGGTGGATGTGAAAATTTGCAACCTGATGAGATTGAACGAATAGAAACTCATAAATTAGACGATATAAAATTTTTATTTTGGAGGAATTCAAACTTAAATTTTAAAGGTGCAGAAGATTTAATTCGATCACTTGAAAAAAAACCGTCTAGTAAGTATTTTTCTAAAATTTCAGACTCTCTTGATGAAAATGTATTAAAGTATCTTGTAAGAGATAAAAAAATAAAATTTTCAAACGATAAACTTGAACTACTTTGGGAATGTTGTCAAATTCCTGATTTCCAAAAAAAGGCATTCACACACATAGATGTTGTAACTAAGGTTTTTGATTTTTTAAATTCAAAAAAAAATAGGATACCAAATGAATATATGAAAAATCAATTAAAGGGTTTAGATAAATACAAGGGCAATATTGATATGATTTCTAATAAAGTTTCAAATGTAAGAACATGGTCATATGTAGCAAACAAAAAAAACTGGGTTGAAAACGCTGACTACTGGATACAAATGAGTAAAAATATAGAAGATAGTTTATCAGATAAATTACATGACGAACTTACAAAAAGTTTTATTGATAAAAGAATTAGTGTTTTGTCAAGAGGCTTAAAGCAAGATGTAGAGTTAAGTACAGATATAAACTCAAATAATGAAGTTATAATAGATGGCCAGTTAATTGGAAAATTAAAAGGGTTAAAATTAATTTTAGAATTTACTTCAGGTACGTTAGACACAGACATTAAATCACTTAAAAAGGCTGCTAGAAAGGGTGTTAAGGAAGAATTGAGTCAAAGAGTAAAAAAAATTATTAATGATAAAGTAATAGAGTTTAAAGATGATTATAAAATTTATTGGAATGATAATCCTATAGGAAAAATAAAAAAAGGTAAAAACTATCTTTATCCCGAAATAGAAATCATAGCAGATGAGGCTTTGGAAATTCATGCAAGTAATGAATTAAATTCTTTTCTAAATAATTGGTTAAAAAATTATATTTCCTATGAACTAAAAGATCTTATAAATTTAATAAAAACTGATAATAAAAATAAATATTTAAGAGCATTATCTTTTCAACTTTATGAAAATAATGGAGTTTTAAAAAGAATAGTTGTTGAGGATGTTATAAAAGCGATTTCGAAGGAGGAGAGAAAGCAATTTCGCAATCTTGGAATTAAAATTGGAAGATATCATATATTTTTACCAAAAATGTTAAAACCTAAGGCAGTATCATTAAGAATATTGCTATGGAAATTTTATAACAATATTTCAAAAAACAACGAGATACCTAAATCTGGATTAAATTTTTTGGTGGATAATAATAAAAAATTTAATAATAAATTTTTATTATTATGTGGTTTTGAAAAATTTGGTAATTTTTATATAAGAGTAGATATATTAGAAAAGTTGTTTTTACAAATTATAGAAAATACTAAAGATGGAAAATTTAAAATTAGTTCTGATATGATGAATTTATTAGGCTGCACAAAGGAAAATTTTTATAAACTTATGACGCTGATGAATTATAAGAAAGAAAATGAAAGTCAAGATACGTTTTCATATAAAGGGGCAAAAAAAATTAATAAAATCAAATTTATTAATAAAAAAAGTAATCCATTTCAAAAATTAACATCTTTGAATCTTAAATAATGTTAAAATTTTTTAATAAAAATACCAATCAAAATAATAAAAAAAATGATAGTTTGATCAAAATCGTTTCTCTTCTCATACATGCTGCTAAAATTGATGAAAACTACACAGATAAAGAAAAAAAACTTATAAGAGATTTTGTTGCCGATTATACCATTGAAAAGAAAGAAATTATTTCTCAAGATGGAATTTTTAACATATTGAAAAAAGCAGAAGATTATGAAAATAACTCAAATCAAATTTTAGAATTTACGAAAGAAGTTAAAAAAATGGAATTAAAATTAAAAATGGAAATACTTAAAACTCTCTGGAAGATAGTTTTATCAGATGAAAAGTCAGGTATATATGAAAGTAACTTGATGAGAAGAATTTGTGGTCTTCTTTATATTCCTGACAAATTAAGTGGGGAAATTAAATCAAGTATTTTAAATGGGAGAAACAAGTGACATACTTTGTAAAAGATGAATGTATAAAATGTAAATTAATGGATTGTGTAGAGGTATGTCCGGTAGATTGTTTTTATGAGGGGGAAAATATGCTGGTAATTAATCCTGAAGAATGTATAGATTGTGGAGTGTGTGAACCAGAATGTCCTATAGATGCGATTGCTGCTGATAATGTATATGAAGAAAGTGATAAAAATAAATGGCTGGATATAAATATAAAGTATTCAAAATTATGGCCCAATATAGTTAAGAAAAAAGAACCTCCTAAAGATGCTGATAAATATAGGGGAGAAAAAAATAAATACGATAAATACTTTTCTGAAAAACCTGGAGAATAAATATGGGAAGAAAAAAGAAGAAAAAGAAGATTAAAGTTGTAAAGAAAAAAAAAATAGAAAAAAAACTAACCTTAGTTCAAAAAACATCTGGTGCTGATGATAAAATAGAAATTAAAAAAATTAAAAAACAACCAACAGAAAAAAAAATTTATAATGTAAATGATTATGTAGTATATCCAAAAGATGGTGTCGGAAAAATTGTGAGTGTTGAAAAAGCTTTGATTGGTGGAATTGAAAGTCAAAATTATAAAATTGAAATACTTAAAGACAAGTTAACTTTACAATTACCAATAAATAAACAATCACTTTTAAGACCAATATGTTCTTCACACCAAATAAATAAATGTATTTCAATTTTGAAAAGCAAACCAAAAGTTAAAAGAACTATGTGGAGTAGAAGAGCTCAGGAGTATGAGCAAAAAATAAATTCTGGCAAAATTTATGAACTGGCAGAAGTGGTTAGAGATTTAAACAAAAATACAAATACAATCGCAGATCAATCATATAGCGAAAGACAATTATTTGAAAAAGCTTATGATAGACTTGAAAGCGAGTTTCAAGTTGTTCTAAAAATTGAACCTGATGATGTCAAAAAGAAGATGAATAAAGCTTTAGGTAGAGAAGAAAAAACTCTGGATAATCAATAAAAAAAACGCCCTTTCCGAGATGTTTGGAAAGGGCGTTTCTAGAGAAAACTACTTATCTTCTTCTTCTTCTTCTTTTTTTAGCTTTCTTTTTCTTTTTAGCTTTTTTACGTCTTTTAGCCATTATTATCTCCCTTTTTTAAACAAATCGAAATGATTCGTTGATTAAATCAATCTTTAGGTTTTTTTGAATAGAAGTCAAACATAAATTAATGAAGTAATTTTTTAAAAATAAAATAAATTAATTTAATTTTATAACTTTAAAAATTGTTAAAAAAAAACAAGTAAAATCAACGTTTTTTTAATATTTTTTATATCAATTTATTTAATAAAGATTTTCTAAATCTTGTTTATATTTTTCTATTATTTTTTTTCTTTTTAGTTTTAGAGTTGGAGTCATCAAACCGTTATCAATTGTAAATTCCTCATCGATTAGTTTAAATTTTTTTATTTTTTCAATAATTGATAAGTTTTTATTTAAATTTTCAACAATACTTCTTATAGTTGAATTTTCTTTGTCATTTAATTCTACCACTATCAGCGCTACCAAATAATTTTTTTTATCTCCATAGACTAAACATTGTTTAATTTTTTCATGATTACAAAAATAATTTTCTACTTTGCTTGGCGATATATTGTCTCCACCTAGATTTACAATAATATCTTTTTTTCTATCAGTAATTTTTAAATATCCTTTTGAATCTATCTCTCCAATATCTCCAGTATGTAACCATCCATCTTCAATTATTTCGTTTGTCTCCTTTTGTTTATTCCAATATCCCAGCATTACATTTTCACCTTTGACAAGAATTTCTCCATCATTAGCTATTTTTACTTGATTTGTTTTAAAAGGAGGCCCCACAGTTTCCACTTTAATAAAACCTGGCAAATTACAGCTTACTACTGGTGAAGTTTCTGTTAGCCCATATCCTTGTAAAGTAGGTAAACCTATTGCATTCAAAAATTCACCTATATTTTTATCTAATGCTCCCCCGCCAGATACAAATGCCTGTAAGTTGCCGCCAAACTGCTTTTGAATTTTTTTTCTGACTAAAATTTGGCACAAAAAATTAATTATTTTTTCATGAAATTTTAACTTTTCTTTATTTAAGGTCTTTTTGCCTAAATGTATTGTTTTATCTATGAGGGTTTTTTTTAGACCAGTTTGTTTATTGAAATTATTATTAATTTTATTATATAAATTTTGATAAAATCTTGGTACAGCAGTCATTATAGTAGGTTTTGCTTCAGACATATTAGATAAAAGTTTTTCCAAACTTTCTGCATAAAAAACTTTTGCCCCAGTTAAAATTTGAATAAATTGAACTGCATGTTCGTACGAATGTGAAAGAGGTAACCATGTTAGAAATATTGGATCTTTTTTTTTAATTAATGGATTTAGTAAATCTATAGCGCCCTCACAATTTGCTAAAATACCTCCGTGGCTAAGAACTACTCCTTTGGGTTTACCAGAGGTACCTGAAGTATAAATAATACAGGCAGGCATACTTCTTTTTAGATTTTTATTTATTATTTTTTTGACTTACATTCTCCTTAAAAATTTCATCAATTAATAAACTTTTAGTTTCTATTTTCTCAAAAGATATAATTTTTTTTACTTCGGGATTTAAAAAATTTTTTATTTTCTTAAATTGATCATTATTTGAAACTATAATTATTGCTGGCTTACAGTCGTTAAGAATATATTTATAATCGTCAGATGAATATGTAGTAAAGATTGGAACCGAGATGCCGCCAGCGTTCATAATAGCTATGTCTGAAATAAGCCAGTATGGTCGATTTTCTGAAATTATTAAACATCTGTCACCGTCATTAATAATAGATTTAATTTTATTAGTTAGCTTAAAAATTCTTTCAGAAATTTGTCCCCAATTATAAGTTTGTTTATTTGGTTTTAACCATTTAAGAAAAGGCTTTTTGTTATCAAGCTCAACTGATTTTTCAAAAAACAACTCTACTAAACTATTTAATTTTCTTATTTTCATGATTTGGTGGGCGAAGAGAGACTCGAACTCTCAAGATATTTCTACCATTGGATTTTGAATCCAACGCGTCTACCAGTTCCACCATTCGCCCATTTCTCCACATAATTTATGTTTGTACAAACATTATGTTTTGAATTAATTTAGGACGCAACAAAAAAAATGATTAAAAAATTATACGATAAATGTGTTTACTGGGCTGGAAAGAAATATGCCAAACAATTATTGGCGTTTGAAGCTTTTATTGAGAGTTCTTTTTTTCCAATACCACCTGATGTGATGATTGTTCCGATGGTAGTTGCTAAAAAAAAAGAATTCTTGCGAATTGCATTAATTGCAACAATTTTTTCAGTTCTAGGTGCACTCTTCGGATATATGATTGGATATATTTTTTTTAATGAAATTGGGATAAGAATATTTGAATTATATGGTTATGAAGATCCTAATTTCTTAAAAGACAAGTTTTCTACAAAAGGTGGTTTCTTCTCTTGGCTTGGAATATTGGTAACAGCAGGATTTACGCCCTTGCCTTTTAAACTATTAACTATTTCTAGTGGTTTCATTCATTTTAATTTAATTTTTTTTATATTTATTTGTATTTTAACAAGAGGCTCA
>CACHVP010000012.1:0-18233 GCA_902583355.1 uncultured Pelagibacteraceae bacterium | reverse complement strand
TGAGGATCTTGAAGGAAGAAAAATTATAGGACCAGCTGTATTGATACCTTAATGAGTAATAAAAAAATAATAAGCCCCTGTATAAGTATTTGTAAAAGCGATCCTGTAACTGGATTTTGTTATGGCTGCGCAAGAACAGATGAAGATAAAAAAATTTGGAAAGATCCAAATACTAAAGATCAATGGAAATTAGAGAATTTATATATGCTAAAAAAAAGAATGAGTGAGTCTCAACTTAAAACTTTCGAAAGGTCTTACGAAGAAAAGTTAAAATTTGGAAAGTTAGTATATTCAAAAAATTTAAAGCAAAAACCACAAAATTAAACCAACAACAGCCAAAATAAGAATCAGTATTCTTACCCCAAAAAGATATTTAGTTAGTCTTTGAGAGTCTTCTATTTCTTTTTTCTTTCCAGCTCCCATTCTAATGACAAAATAAAATATCAACAAAAGAACTAGTATAATGATTAATATTATTGGTTTACTAAACATAATTAATTAGAAGTTAAAATTATAGGCAAAAATAACCCAAGAGCATATAAAAGAATTATTACTACTGATGCTATTATAAAAGCTCTAATTGCATTAATTTTCATAATACCTATTTCCCATCTATTTTCATATCTGACAAATGTAATTTTAACGCATTTGTAGACAAAAAAATTTCTAACAAAAATAAAAGTATAGAGAAAATCATAGATATACAGCAACTAGCAAAAATTAATCTAGCAATAAGAATTTTATCTAGATACAAACACAAAACAGTTAGCATATTAAATAAGAAACCAAGACTGGCTAAACCAATTGCATATTTTAAATAATTTGCTCTATGACTTAGGTTGATGAGTTGCTTTTCCCATTCTGGGGGAATATGTTTTTCAAAAACGTGTTCATCGTGAAGCTTTCTTATTAAAGCACTCAATGTATGAAATCTATTACTGTAGACTGTCATAATAAGAGGAATTGCTGGGAACATTAATGCTGTAACTGTATAATCTATGTTCATATCGAATAGATTGATTATGTATTTAGTGTTTGGTATTTACAAGAACTAATAATGTCCTTGCACCTTAAAAACTTCATTAATGTTACTAGATTAAGTAAGCCTATAGGTTTTTTATTGTTATTTTGGCCATGTGCATGGGGGTTGTCACTCGCAAACTATTTTAATCAAGATATAAATATTTTTTTTTATCACCTTATTCTTTTCTTTTTTGGATCTGTTTTAATGAGAAGTGCTGGATGTATAGTAAATGATATCGTAGATGAAAAAATCGATAAAAAAGTTTTTAGAACAAAAAAAAGACCTATTGCTTCAGGATCTCTTGATAAAAAGTTGGCATGGATTTATGTTGTTATTCTTTGCTCTACTGCCTTTTTAATTTTAATTCAATTCAATCTTTTAACAATATGCCTTGGAATATTTTCGATGATATTTGCTTTTAGTTACCCTTTTATGAAACGTTATACTTATTGGCCGCAATTATTTTTAGGTTTTACTTTTAATTGGGGAATTATAATGGCTTGGACGTCAATAAATAATAATATTAATTATTTACCAATAATCCTTTATTTTGGAGCCATATTTTGGACACTAGGTTATGACACGATTTATGGAGCGCAAGATGCATCGGATGACGAAATTATTGGTATAAAATCGACGGCAATAAAGTTTAAGAATAATCTTAAACTTTTTATAGGAATTTGTTATTTAATTAGTTCGTTATTTATATCTTTTGTGATCACGGAACTAGAAAGAAATTATTTTTTAATACTTTTGCTTTTTTTTATGATTAGTCTTTTTTACCAAATAAAAATTTTTGATCCTAAAAAACCAGGTACGTGCTTAAGGGCTTTTAAAATAAATAATATTTCGGGTCTGATACTTTTTTTAACAATTTTTATTATGGCAGCTGAAAATTTATGAAATTAGAACAAATTAAGTTTTATCTAAAAAGATTATATAAAAATTATGTTAAAGAGCATCAGTGGCGTATTTTTTTAGCCCTTATGCTTTCGGTCATAGTAGCTGGAACCACTTCGGCAATTGCCTGGTTATTAGATCCTGCTGTGAAAAAAATCTTCATAGATAAAGACGAGACATATGCAGCGTTAATTCCTATTGTAATAATTATAGTGTTTACCGCTAAAGGGGTTTCTTTGTACCTCGCAAGATACAATATAATTGTACTTGGATATAGAGTAATAGAAAAAATTCAGGGTCAAATGGCAGAACATATATTGTTGTCAGATACGCAAAGCCTTGAGTCAAAACATTCGGGTAAATATATTTCTAGTTTCTTGTACGACGTTGGTCAAATTCAGAGTTTAATCAGCACTGGGTTTCTTAATTTGATGAAGGATACTTTAACCTTAATTACTTTGCTTTGTGTAATGTTTTATCAAAACTGGAAGCTTGCTTTATTTTCAATAATAATGATGCCACTTGCAGCTTTTTTTGCAAAAACTTTGGGTAAGAGAATGGGCAAGGCTACAACACAAAGCGCGATATCAGCAGGTAATTTTACAACTCTGCTTACTGAAATATTAAGAGGCTCAAAAATTATCAAAATATACCAAAGAGAAAAAATAGAGGGAGAAAAGTCTAAGTTTGCAATTAAAGATATGGCTGAGAAACAAATTAAAATAGGAACAATATTAATTAGGGCAACACCTATAATGGAAACGCTAACTGGAATAATGATAGCTGGGTTTATTTATTTTGCGGGTTTTCTAATAGCTGCAGGAGAAATCGGAATAAATAATTTTTTTTCTTTTTTGGCAGCCATGATGCTTTCTTATCAACCTGTCAGATCTTTAGCTACTTTAAATATGTCGATTTATCAAGGTGCTGCTGCCTCTGAAAGAATTTTTAAATTAATTGACGAAAAAATTCAGATTCGAGATGATAAAAAACTTCCAAAGATAGAAATAAAAAAAGCAGAAATTAGATTTGAAGATGTTAGTTTTCAATACAAAACAGGCAAAGATAGTGCAATAAAAAATATTAACCTAAATATTGTTGGTGAAAAAATAACTGCATTAGTAGGACACAGTGGGGCGGGTAAAAGCACTATAATGAATTTGATACCCAGATTTTATCAACAACAAAAGGGAAAAATTTTTATAGACAATCAAGACACACTTGGAATTTCTTTACATTCTTTGAGAAATAAAATTTCTCTAGTTAGTCAAGATATAGTTTTGTTTGATGACACTGTAGAAAACAATATAAAATATGCAAAATTTGATGCAAAGCAAGATGAAATTAAAAAGGCTTGCGAGTTAGCTGCGGCTCATGAATTTATTGATTCTTTACCGGAAAAATACTCTACGGCTATTGGAGAAAATGGTGTTAGGCTTTCTGGTGGGCAAAAACAAAGATTATCTATAGCTAGAGCTATTCTGAAAAATTCACCTATTATTTTATTAGATGAAGCTACATCTTCTTTAGACGCAGAGTCAGAGGAAAAGGTTCAAAATGCAATTTTTAATTTAACAAAAAATAAAACTACATTGGTTATTGCGCATAGATTATCTACAATAAAAAAAGCTGATAATATTGTAGTTATGAAAGATGGAAATATTATTGGAACAGGGAAACATGATGAGCTTTTAGAAAAATCCAAAGATTATAAAAGTCTTTATAGTAAGCAGGTGATTTGAAATATTATGTTCAAAGTTTTGTATAACTTTTTAATTACAATTTTTTATTTACCTTATTGTTTGATAATTTTTTTAAGAATATTTTTTAAAAAAGAGCACCAAAATAAATATAAACAGAAAATTTTACCTCAAAAAATTAGTAGACCAGATGGATATTTGTTTTGGTTTCACGCAGCAAGTATTGGAGAATTAAATTCAGTTTTCCCAATAATAGATTTCTTTTTGGAAAAAAATAAAAACTTCAACTTTTTAGTTACTACCGTAACTTTAAGCTCATTTAACGAATTTAATAAAAAATATGGAAAAAATAATAGAGTCTTGCATCAGTTCCTACCGTATGATTCGAACTTTTTGGTTGAAAATTTCTTTAAAAATTGGAGACCTGATATTGTATCTTTTGTTGACTCTGAAATATGGCCAAATATTTTTTTTAAAATTAAAAAAAAAAACTTGCCATTTTTTTTGCTAAACGCGCGAATCACAAAAAAAACTTTTAAAAGATGGAAAATAGTAGAAAGATTTGCTTCAGAAGTATTTGAATCCGTATCAGTTTCAATCTCTTCAAATAGAGAAACTGTGGAATACTTAAAATATTTTAAAGTTAGAAATATTAAATATTTTGGAAATATTAAATTTTGTTCTCATTTGAACCAATTAAGTAAAGCAGAAATAGATGAAATTAATTCGAATATTAAAAGCAAGGTATGGTGTGCAGTTAGTACACACTCGGGTGAAGAAATTTTTTGTTCACAAGTACATAAAATCCTAAAAAAAACCTTTAATAACGTTATTACCGTAATTATACCAAGACATATTCATAGAACTAAAAAAATCTACTTAGATTTAAAAAAAACAGGTCTAAGTGTTCAGATAAAAAATGAAAAGCAGAAAATTGATAAATCTTCTGAAATTGTATTAGTAAATTATTACGGCTCCGTTAATAAATATTTAAAAAGATTCAAGCAAATATTCATAGGAAAATCCTTGATAGAAAAACTAAAAGAAGATGGTGGTCAAAACCCTATTGATGCAGCAAAAATGGGTTGTCATATTTTTCATGGTCCACATGTTTCTAATTTTCAAGAAATCTACGACTATCTAAATAACGAAAAAATTGCAGAAAAAATAGAAAACAATCCTGATGTTTTAGCAAAAAAATTAATTGAGAACTTTAAGTTTGAATCGGATAGAAATAGAGAAAAAATAGATAAATTGATAAAATATAGTAATGAAATTTTTATCAATACAGTAAAAGAATATCAGGCTTTTATTAAATGAAAATATATAAACCAGAATTTTGGGACAAAAATTATCCAACAATATATTCGATTCTACTGCTACCAGTTTCATATTTTTATCAAATAATTATTTTTATTAAAAATCTTTTTGTAAAAAAAATAAGTTTTTCTATACCGATTATTTGCGTTGGAAATATTTATATAGGGGGGACTGGGAAAACACCAATAAGTATAAAATGTAAAGAATTGCTATCAGAGATTTGTAAACCTGTAATAATAAAAAAAAATTATAAAAATCATATTGATGAAATCGAACTTTTAAAAAAAAATTCCAAAGTCATTGTGTCTAATAGCAGAAGATTGGGAATTGAAGAGGCAATTAATAAGAATTTTAATTTTGCCATTTTAGATGACGGATACCAGGATAACAGCATAAAAAAGGATTTAAATTTAGTCTGCTTTAATAATGAGCAATTAGTAGGAAATGGTTTTACCTTACCATCTGGTCCTCTCAGAGAGAATTTATCAAAAATAAAAAATTGCAATATAGTTCTTATAAATGGAAAGAAAAATAACGAATTCGAGGATAAATTAAAAAAATACGATGTTAGTTTGAAATTTTTTTATTTTAATTATTATTTAAAAAATTTTGATGAATTTAAAAATAGGAAATTGATTTGTTTTGCTGGAATAGGAAATCCAGAAAATTTTTTTAATTTATTAAAAGCAAATAGATTAAATGTTATTAAAGAGATAAAATTTCCTGATCATTATAACTATTCGGATGATGATTTAGAAAATCTTTTAAAAATTGAGGAAAAATATAATGGAAAACTTGTAACAACTGAAAAAGACTTTCTTAGAATCAGCAAATTTAAAAGAAAAAGATTTAGTTTTATTCCAATTAAAGTCAATATTGATCGCGAAGAAGAATTTCTTAAACATTTGAGTAAAATCCTGAAATGAAGATTTTAAAATATTTAAAATATATAATAGAAGCTTTTTTTATATATCTTTTATTTTTTTTATTTAAATTAATCGGCATTAGTTTTGCGAGAACAATAGGTTCCTTCTTATTAAAAAAAATAGGTTTTATTTTTAGAAAAAAAAAATTAATTACAAAAAATATTTCTAATGTTTTTAAAAAACATTCTGATCAAGCCATCAATGATATAATTGAAAAGATGTGGTCAAACTACGGTTTGGTACTTGCAGAATATATTTTTTTGAAAGATTTCCGTTTAAATAAATTTAAAAAACCGCATATACGGGTTAAAGGAGAGGGGATACTTAAAAAAATTAGTGATAGAAAAAAACCAGTAATATTTATTTCTGGACACTTCTCAAATTTCGAAATGATGGCCATGGAACTAGAAAAGAGAAATATTAATCTTGCTACGATTTACAGACCTCTCAATAATATTTTTTTAAATCCAATAATGATTTATCTAAGAAAAAAATATATTTGTAGAAATCAGATTAAAAAAGGGTTGGTTGGAACACGAGAAACTATTAGTTATTTAAAAAAAAATACCTCTATAGCTCTTATGGTTGATCAGAGAGTTGGTGAGTCAGAAAGATTTCCTTTTTTTGGAATACCGGCTCATACAACAACTATTCCAGCTCAGTTATCACTGAAATTTGATTTAGAAATTATTCCAATATACTTGAGGAGAGAGAAAGATAATTCTTTTTATATGGAGGTGCAAGAACCGCTTGGATATACCAAGACTAATAATCTTGATGAGGATAAGAAAAATATTACTTTAAGTATAAATAAAAAAATTGAGGAAATGATTTTAAGAAGTCCAGGACAATGGATTTGGACTCATAGCAGATGGAAATAAATATACTATTTTTTTTTAATCTCTTGATATCTTTGTTTAACTTCTTTCGGTGAAAAATAGGCCTCTTGAAGTTCAACATTCCAATATACTAATTCATTTAAAAGTATTTTTTTTCCTGAAACTGCACAAACTGTATAATCTCCATTTTCAATAATATCAAAACGATTTGGGTAAAATTTAAGTTTTGCTTTATTTTTGTTCATGTTAATTTAATCTAGGAAATCAATATTATATGAATTTTGCGGTGATAGGAAGTGGTGGCAGAGAGCATGCAATTTGTTATAAATTAAGCCAATCTAAAATTGCAGATAAGATAATTTGTATACCTGGTAATGCAGGCACAAAAAAAATTGCAGAAAATATTTCTGAAGATATTAATAATTTTGAAGCTATCTATGGAATATTAAAAAGAAAAAATATAGATATTGTTGTTGTTGGCCCTGAAGAACCCTTGGTTAGAGGAATTGTGGACTTTCTTAAAAATAAATCTATTAAAGTGTTCGGACCAGATAAATTCTCCTCCCAATTAGAAGGCTCTAAAGCTTTTATGAAAAATATTTGTAAAGAAAATAATATTCCAACAGCAAATTTTGGAGTCTTTAATAATTTAAATGAGGCAGAGATTTTTATAAAAAAAATTGGGGCACCAATCGTAGTTAAAGCCGACGGTTTAGCGGCTGGAAAGGGAGTTTCTATATGCAAATCAATAGAAGAAGCAAAAATTAAAACACAAGAAATTTTAAATGGAAAATTCAAATCATCTAGAAAAGTAGTTTTGGAGGAGTTTCTTCAGGGGGAAGAATTGAGTTACTTTGTAATCGTTGATGAAAACTCATATCATTTTTTTGGATCTGCTCAAGATCATAAAAGAGTTGGTGAGGGGGACATTGGTCCAAATACAGGCGGTATGGGAGCTTACTCTCCTGCGAAAATTTTAACCAGTAATTTAGAAAATAAAATTAAAAATAAAATCATAGAGCCAACAATAAAAGCTTTGAAGATTCATGGTCACCCTTATAAAGGAATTTTATATGCAGGATTAATGATAAATAATAAAGAACCTTATTTAATTGAATATAATATTAGAATGGGTGACCCAGAATGTCAGGTTTTAATGATGAAATTAAAATCTGATCTTGGGGAAATTATATTCAATGCAACAAATAATAATTTGAATGAATTAAAGATTGAATGGAAAAAAAATAATTGCATAACGGTTGTTTTGTGTGCAAACGGATATCCAGGTAGTTATGTAAAAGATAAAGAAATCAATAATTTAAATTCTATTATTTCAGACGAAAACAACCAAATATTTCATGCTGGTACATATGAGAAAGATAAAAAAATTTTTTCATGTGGTGGTAGAGTCTTGAATGTTACATGTATGGATGAAGAATTATATATTGCACGGAAGCAATCAATTACAAATTTAAAAAAGATAAATTGGTCTAATGGTTTTTATAGAAAAGACATAGGTTGGAGGGCGATTAAAAATAATAATGAGGATAATAAGCGGTAAATTTAAAAATAAAAAACTTCACTTTCCTAAAAATATTAAAACTAGACCTCTTAAGGACAGTGTAAGGGAAAATATTTTTAATATTTTATGTCATTCAAACAACTTTAATATCAATATTCAAAATTCAAATATACTAGATCTTTATTCGGGTTCAGGATCTTTTGGTTTAGAGTGTTTATCCAGGGGAGCATCAAAAGTTTTTTTTGTTGAACAAGACAAAGATGCGTTGACAGATTTAAAAAAAAACATTGAAAACATAGGATTAAAAAATAAAACCTTTTTATATCCTTGTGATGTTTCTAAATTTTTTCAAAAAAAAAGTTTAAAATCGCCAAATGATAAATTTAATATTATTTTTCTAGATCCACCTTACAAAAATACAGAATTTCTAGAGAATATAAAAATAATAAAAATACAAGAAATTACGAATAATAATCATATATTTGTAATTCATAGAGAAATAAAATCTGAAAATAAATTAAAAGACCATATAAATATTATTGACAAACGTGTTTATGGGCGCTCAGAGATTTTTTTTGGCAAATTATTCTAAGTTAAAAATTTCTTTGTTAAAATTTTAACTTGTTCGACTGCTGGTTGGTCAAATGGGTTTATTTTCATTATTTTACCCAGAGTTATTGTTTCAAAAATAAATATCAAAAATAATTGGCCTAGAGTTTCTTCATCAAATTTTTTTATTTTGATTTCTCTAAATGGAGTTTTGTTTTTTTTTAAAATAGTTAAAAATGCTTTTTTTTGAAATAATTTTAATTTTTCATAAGTTGTTTTGTTTAGATAAGAAATTTTTTTTTCAAACATATTGCAATTAAGTTTGGGATCTCTTGCGCCCTCAAGACTAAAAACATAAAAAAATTTATCCTTAGGTCCATCTAAGTAAAGTTGTAATAGACTATGGTGATCTTTTGGTGCATTTGAGATTATAGGAATAAATCCTTTTTTATTTTTACCTAAACTTTCGGCTAATAGTTGCTGACACCAAAATAAGAAATCATTTAATTCTGGTATATAATTTAAAAGAATAAGTGCTTTTGGTCTTTCTTTGTTAATTTTTTTTGCATGATTAAATGTTTCTTGTAATTTTTTTTTATTATTTAAGTATTTTGATAATTTTTTTTTAAACCTTAATGGACTTAAACCCATTAAATATGCCGGTATCATTCCTACTTCTGATAAAACTGAATACCGTCCTCCAATATAATGATTATGCTTAATAAAAGTAAAATTTTTTTTTTTTGCAAAATTAAGTAAAATATTATTTTTATTCTCTGAAATAATTATTACGTTATCTTTTTTTAAAAAAGAATTAAAATTACTTAAATTAATTATAGTTTCGGTAGTATTTCCTGATTTTGATATTATTATGAATAATGTTTTGGTTAAATTTTTTTCTTTTTTTATATTTTTAATTAGATTTTGATCAAGGTTATCAAGAAAAATAAAGTTTTTTTTTATTTTGTATTTTAAAAAAGAATATATAGCTTTTGATCCAAGAATTGAACCTCCCATTCCTATAATTACTATATTTTTATATTTTTTATATTTTTTAATTTTTTTGAAATCAAAATTATTTTTTTTTTCAGGTAAAAAAGATTTATACAAATAATTATAATTTTCAAAAATTTTTTTTTTAATATTTAAACCTGAAATCATTCTATTGATTTTTTTTAAGCTCTTTTAATATTATTTTCTCTAATTCTGAAGTAGTGCCTGATTTTTCATCTGATTGCTCTGAGTTTTTAAATACTGATTGTAATGATTTTGTTTCTCTACTTTTTTCAGAGTTTGGCATCGGAAGTTTATCGTAATCCGGCGGTAAAATTAACGGGTCCTTTTTTTTAACCAAAAATTCATCGGTTGTTTTAATATTCTTGCCCTCCAAAGAGTCTCTCAATCCTTGGCAATGATTAAATAAAATAAAAGTAGCAAGTAATAATATTATATTGAAATATTTCATATTTTTTTACCAAATAAAAACTCTTTAACTATCATACCAAAAATCCCTAAAGATATAAAAATATCAGCAAAATTAAATGTGAACCAGTGAAAGTCGTTTATATGGAAATCTATAAAATCTGGTACTGCAAAATAAGTTAGTCTGTCATATAAATTTCCGATCGCACCTCCAATTATTAGCGAAATTACTATTTTTCCAAAATTATCCGAAATGACCATAAGATAGATTAGATACACAATAATTAACAAAATTAAGGCAGAAAGTGAATGATAAAACAAATTGGTATTTGTGCTTAATAATCCAAAAGCAATTCCTGTATTCCAATTTAAAGTAATATTTAAAAAATCATTCAAAAAAATATCTCCTTTTGCAGATTCAATTAATTTTATCGATTTTATTTTTGTAAATCTATCTAACCCAAAAAGGAGTGATATTAATAAAATACTAAAAATATCAATTTTTTTTATCTTTATTTTATTTTCAAGCATCTTGGACATTTTTCATCTTTGACCTCGGGTACAATCTTCCAACATCTAGAACATTTCGTTCCTTTTGCTTTTTTTACAATTATTGATATATCCTTTTCTTTAGAAATATTTTGAGTAACATTAGATGTAATAAACAATTCTTTTGCATCTATTTTATTTAAAATATCAAATTCATTTTTTGATAGAGTAATTTCTACATCTGCTTCTAAACTTGAGCCAATTATTTTGCTTGATCTCTTTTCTTCAATTGCAACGTTAACTTGTTGTCTAATATTTAAAAGTTTTTCCCATTTTTGAAATAAATCTTCATTTTTCCAGTTACCAGGAATTTCTGGAAAGTTTTCCTCATGAATACTTGTTTTTTTATTTTTTTGAACTAATTCATTAATTTCTTCAGTGGTAAATGATAGAACTGGAGCGTACCACTTAATTAAACATTCTAAGACTATATTTAGTAGTTCAATGCAAGATTTTCTTTTTTTTGAATTTAAATCGTCACAGTACAAGGTATCTTTTCTTATATCAAAATAAAACGAAGAAAGATCTAAAGCGCAAAAATTTAAAAGATCTTTTTGGAGTTTGTGGAAATTATATTCTTTTAAATTTTTTTTAATCTCTTCGTTTAAAACAAAAAGCTTATGCAAGATTATTTGTTCAAGCTCAGGAAATTCCTTATTTTTTATTTTTTTAAAATCTTTTTGACTAAAATCATCTCTTAAATTCCCTAAAACAAATCTAAAAGTATTTCTTATTTTTCTATAAGACTCAGCATGTTGTTCTAATATAGAATGATCAATTCTCAGGTCCTCAGCGTAATCAGATGAGGCAACCCATAATCTTAAAATATCTGCACCATATTTCTTTAAAATTTCCTCTGGCGAGATAATGTTGCCAGCAGATTTTGACATTTTCATACCTTTTCCATCAACAACAAAGCCGTGAGATAAAATACTATCAAAAGGAGCTCTACCTCTTGTGCCACAAGACTCTAAAAGTGATGAATGAAACCATCCACGATGTTGATCTGAACCTTCTAAATACATCGATGCAGGCCATTTTAAATCTTTTCTTTTTTCTAAAACAAAAGAGTGAGTAGACCCACTATCAAACCATACTTCTACTATATCATTTGATTTTATATAATCTTCCTTTTTATATTTTTTTCCCAAAAACTTTTGTGGATCATCGTCAAACCAACAATCGGATCCTTCTTTTTCATAAATCTTAGCTATATTTTCTACGACTTGAGAGTCTCTTAAAGGTTCATTTGTTTTTTTGTTTATAAAAATGGGTAAAGGAACTCCCCACGACCTTTGTCTTGAAATACACCAATCAGGACGTGTTTCGATCATAGACCTTATTCTTGTTTTTCCTTTTTCCGGATAAAATTCAGTCTGATCAATAGAGTTTAGAGCTTTATTTCTCAGTTTGTGACTCTCCATTGAAATAAACCACTGTGGTGTTGCTCTATGCACCAAAGGTGCCTTGGATCTCCAAGAATGAGGATAGCTATGAACCAAGGTGCCACTACCTAAAAGGTTTTTTGATCTTGTAAATTTTTTATAATAATTTCATCTGCTTTAAAAACATGTGTTCCCTCAAAAACAGGTATGTTCTTCGTATATCTGCCATCATCATTGACTGTTTCAATAGCTTTCATTCCGTGTTTGAGGCACAAATTAAAATCATCTGGACCGTGGCTAGGAGCACAGTGAACAATACCAGTGCCTTGCTCAAGAGTTACGAAATTTGCCTCAAGCATTGGAACATCAAAAGAATAACCTAATTTTTTAAAAGGATGTGAACAAATGGTATTTTTAAATATATCCCCTTTAAAAGATTTTATAATTTTAAATTTTCCTATTTTGCAACTTTCTATTACTGAGTCTACTAACTTTTCAGCAACAACAATCTTTTTATTATTAAATTCTAAGACGGAATAATTAATTTCTTTATTATAAGCTAAAGCTTTGTTGGCAGGAATTGTCCATGGAGTCGTTGTCCAAATAATAATTGAAGTATTTTTTAAAAAGTCTTTATCCGATTTTTTTACATGAAATTCTGCATAAATAGTATTTGACTTATGATCTTTATACTCTACTTCAGCATCAGCTAGCGCTGTTTTTTCAACTGTGGACCATAATACTGGTTTAAATCCTCTGTAAAGACTCCCTTCTAAAAGAAATTTTCCAAGTTCCCTTACAATTTGAGCTTCTGCATCAAAGCTCATAGTTGAATAATAATTTTCCCAGTCGCCGATAACTCCTAATCTTTTAAATTCTTTTTTGTGTATAACAATCCACTTTTCTGCAAATTCCCTGCATTCCTTTCTAAAATCCTTAGTTGGAACTTCATCTTTATTTTTTTTCTTTTTTTTATATTCTTCTTCGATTTTCCATTCAATGGGCAGTCCATGGCAGTCCCATCCTGGAACATAAATTGAATCTTTGTTATCCATTTGATGAAATTTTGTAACAATATCTTTTAAAATTTTATTCAATGCTGTGCCCATATGGATATGGCCGTTTGCATAAGGTGGTCCATCATGAAGTACAAATTTTTCTTTTCCTGAAGATTTTTTTCTTAATCTCTCATAAAGTTTACTTTTGTCCCAAGACTCTAAGATTTTAGGTTCTTTAACTGGTAAGTTTGCCTTCATAGAAAAGGCGGTTTTAGGAAGATTTAAATTATTTTCAGGCATTCTTTTTTATCTTGCGTCTTTAATATCTTTTTTAATTTGTTTCTTTAATTGGGCAATATTTTTAAATTTTTTTTCTTTTCTAATAAATTTAATTAACATTATTTTGATCTTTTTATCATATAAATTTTTTTTAAGATCAAAAATATGCGCTTCTAACACAAGTTTGTTTTTTCCAAAAGTTGGCCTATAACCTATATTTACTATCCCTTTATTTTTAACTTTTTTATTTATAATTATTTTCGAAGAATAAACTCCGATTTTTGGCAAAATATAATTTCTCAAATCAATATTACATGTTGGAAAACCTATTTTTCTTCCTCTCTTATCACCTCTATTAACAATGCCTTCTATTGTCCATGGCCTACCAAGCATTTTATTGGCATTAACAATTTTTCCTTTTGTAATATTTTTTCTTATTAGCGTTGACGAAATTATCAATCCTTTTTTATTTAAAGGAATAATTGTATTAGTTTTATATTTGAAAAGTTTCTCTTTTTTTCTAAGCAGATTTATGTTCCCAGTTCTATTTTTGCCAAATCTAAAATTTTTACTTATGAAAACTAATTTAGTTTTCAATTTTCTGTAAAGAATGTTTTCTATAAAATTTTCAGCTTTTATATTTGAGAATTTTTTATCAAATTTTTTAACAATTAAAAAGTCGATTCCGTATTTTTTTGATGAATTAATTTTCTGTTGTAAGGAGTCTATTCTGTAATTTTTTAATTTTTTATTAAAAAACATTACTGGCAACGGTTGAAAAACCATTAACCCAAATTTGAGTTTTTTTTCTTTTAGCAATTTGTTTTCCTTTTTTTATTACTCTTTGATGCCCTAGGTGAAACCCGTCAAAATTCCCAATCGCAATTGCTGAATTTTTAAATTTTTTTTTCAATATTAAAATTTTTATAAATTTTCATTTACCAAGTTAATTCATTTTGAAAGTAATTAGCTGAAACATTATGGTCTTTTAGTAATTTGTCTATAAACTCTTCATTGTTTATTTTAGATCTATGTATACCACCAATAATAAATATAGAGTCTAGTTTCATGTTATTTGCACCTTTAATGTCTGTATTTAGGTTATCACCAATTACTAAAGTTTTCTGATTTTTTTTTAAACATGAGAGATACACTTCTTTATGAGGTTTACCAAAATATATGACTTCTCCTCCTAGGCTTTCAAAAATTTCAGCAATTTTACCTGCGCAATATTCTTCTTTTCCTCCTCTATGAACAACTAAATCTGGATTAGTACATACTAGTTTTTTATTTGTAAAATCTTTTAAAAGGTCTTCGTAATACTTTAGGTTTTCTTCTTCCTCATCAAAGAGTCCTGTACACAAAATAAAATCACATTTCTCAAGTGTGGTTTTATTTTTTGTAATACTAGAAAATAAAGAGTCATCTCTTTGGGGGCCTAAATGGTAGAATTTTTCACCAAATTTATTTTTATTGAGAGAATTTAGTGCTACTTCCCCAGAAGTAAAAACATTTTTAAGAAATTTATCATCCATTTTTAATTTTTTTAAAAAATTTATAACTTTTTTTGATGGACGAGGAGCGTTCGATAAAAAAACAATTCTTTTATCTTTTTCTTCAAGTTTTTTGACTACGTTCATTGCAGAAGAATTCAGTCTTATCCCATTATGCATTACACCCCACAAATCGATGAGAAAAGCATCATAATCGTTGTATATTTCAGACAGGTGATCTAATTTTTTAATTTTCATAGGAAATTCAAGGCTTTTTTGGCTATTTTTTTTTTATCATACTCTTGAAATATTCTAAATACATACCATATTTCTCATTATTATAAATTATAGGAGTTTTCATGAAATTTAGACCATTGCACGATAGAGTATTGATCAAAGTGCTTGATAGCGATGAAAAAACTAAGGGAGGTATAATTATACCTGATACTGCCAAGGAAAAGCCCCAAGAAGGCGAGGTTGTCGCCGTTGGACCTGGAGGTAAAACTGAGGACGGAAAAATAATTAAAATGGATGTAAAAGTTGGAGATAGAGTTTTATTCGGTAAATGGTCTGGAACCGAAGTAAAAATAGATGGAAAAGAATATAGCATAATGAAGGAGTCAGACATTATGGGAATTTCAAAAAGCAAATAAATTATCTAAAGGAGATTAATATGCCAAAAATTATAAAATTTAATAACGAAGCAAGAGCTAAAATGTTGAAAGGTGTAAACACTCTTGCGGATACAGTAAAAACAACTTTGGGACCAAAGGGAAGAAATGTAGTAATTGACAAATCTTATGGTGCTCCAAGAACAACAAAAGATGGTGTTACAGTCGCAAAAGAAATTGAGTTAGAAGATAAGTTTGAGAATATGGGTGCACAAATGGTTAAAGAAGTGGCTAGCAAGACAAATGATAACGCTGGTGACGGAACAACAACCGCAAGTATTTTAGCCCAAGCAATTGTTGGTGAGGGAATTAAGTATGTTACTGCCGGGATGAATCCCATGGATATCAAACGAGGGATAGACAAAGCTGTAGAAAGCGTAATAGAGGGTCTTAAAAAAACATCAAAAAAAGTAAAAGCAAATGAAGAAGTTGCTCAAGTGGGCACGATATCGGCGAATGGAGAAAAAGAAATTGGTGACATGATTTCCAAAGCCATGCAAAAAGTAGGTAATGAAGGAGTTATTACTGTTGAAGAAGCAAAGGGAATCCAGACAGAGCTTGATGTGGTTGAGGGTATGCAATTTGATAGAGGATATCTTTCACCTTATTTTGTAACAAATGCAGATAAGATGACAACAGAATTGGAGAATCCTCTAGTTCTGCTTCATGAAAAAAAATTAACAAATCTACAACCTATGGTGCCACTTTTAGAATCTGTAGTTCAATCAAACAGGCCTTTAATGATAATTTCTGAGGATGTGGAAGGAGAAGCTTTGGCGACTCTTGTTGTAAACAAATTAAGAGGTGGTTTAAAAGTAGTTGCCGTTAAAGCTCCTGGTTTTGGAGACAGAAGAAAAGAAATGTTAGAAGATATTGCCATCTTAACTGGCGGGCAAGTTATATCTGAAGACTTAGGTACAAAACTTGAAAATGTTAAGATCAATAATTTAGGTTCTTGTAAGAAAGTAAAAATCGACAAAGAGAACAGCACAATAGTTGCTGGCACTGGAAAAAAAGCAGATATAGAAGCAAGATGTAATCAAATTAGAAAACAAATTGAAGAAACTACTTCTGATTATGATAAAGAAAAACTTCAAGAAAGGTTAGCTAAACTAGCTGGTGGTGTTGCGGTTATTAAAGTTGGTGGCGCAACTGAAGTAGAAGTAAAAGAAAGAAAAGACAGAGTAGAAGATGCTTTAAATGCAACAAGAGCTGCTGTAGAAGAAGGTGTAGTTGTCGGAGGAGGTTGTGCTCTTCTCTATGCTTCTCAAGAATTAGATAAAGTTAAAGTTAAAGGTGATGATCAAAAGGCTGGAGTAGAAATTATCAAAAAAGCCCTACAAGCTCCTATCAGACAGATTGCTGCTAATGCTGGTGTTGATGGCTCAGTAGTTGTTGGAAAATTAATGGAAGGAAAAAAAGCAACACAAGGCTTTGATGCTCAGGAAGAGCAATACGTAGATATGTTTTCAAAGGGTATTATAGATCCAATGAAAGTTGTTAGATCAGCCTTACAAGATGCATCGTCTATTGCAGGTCTATTAATTACAACAGAAGCAATGATAGCTGACAAACCTGAAGAAAAAGACTCAGGTCCTGCTATGCCTCCTGGTGGAATGGGAGGAATGGGTGGAATGGGTGGAATGGGAATGTAATCCCAATCACTTTAAGGATTTTAAAAAAGGCTGCAATTTTGCAGCCTTTTTTTTTGAGCAAAATACACAAGCCTGGGATTTTAAAATTAAACCATCTTTTAAAATTCTAAGATTATTATCTCTTAAGGTTTTTCCAGTAGAAGTTATATCTGTAATAATTTCCGAGGAACCAATAAAAGGATAAGTTTCTGTTGCTCCAAGGCTTGAGACCAATTTGTACTGAGTAACACCCTTTGAAACCAAAAAATTATTAGTTAAATTTGGATACTTTGTTGCAACCCTTAATCTAGTATTTTTTTTGTCTCTAAAATCAAAAGATACTTCTTCTAAATCAGCTACAGTTTGCACATCAATCCAATCATTAGGAATTGCAACTACAACATTGGCTGAACCAAAGTCTAATTTTCTCTTAACTTCAATCTTTTGTTTCAGGTTTAATGCTGACTCATTTAAAAGATCCAAACCTGAAATCCCTATATCAAGGGTGCCATCACCAATTCTTTGAATGATTTCTTTTGCGTGTAAATAAATAATTTTAATATTAGGAAAATTTTTCACCTCAGCAAAATAGTTTCTCTCTCCTCCGTTTGAGGTTAATTTTAAATTATTTCTTGCAAGAAATTTTATTGATCCCTCTTTCAATCTGCCTTTGCTTGGTAAACCAATTGTTATTAAATTTTTCATATTTTTAAATTATTTAAGTTAATTGCAGCTCCAACAGCTGAGATATTTTTTTTTGATCCTAAACTCTTCAACAAACCATCGTATCTACCACCTCTTGCTATCTCTTTTTTTGAAGAATTATATATTTCAAATACTACTCCAGAATAGTATTCGATATCTCTACCAAAATTTGTAGAAAAAATAATTTTAGAGTTTAACCTGGATAAATTTTTCAAACTTGAAAGATCTTTGAAAACATTTTTACTTAATTGATTTTTATTAATAAAATTATTTAATGTTTTATCTAATTTACTTAGGGGGCAATTAATTCTTAAAAA
>CACHVP010000011.1:0-18445 GCA_902583355.1 uncultured Pelagibacteraceae bacterium | reverse complement strand
TTAAAGATAATGGTATTGGGATTCCAACTGAACAACTTCCGAGAATTACTGAAAGATTTTTTAGAGTTGATGCCGCTAAAAGTAAAAAAGTTGGTGGCACTGGATTGGGAATGGCGATCGTGAAGCACATTGTTAATCAGCATAGAGGTGAGTTAGAAATAAAAAGCGAGGCTCAAAATGGCACCGAAATAAAGGTCCATTTTTCAAAATTTTAGCAAATATTACAGTTTTATTAAATTTTGTCTTGAGATAGACGGCAAAATAGTTAAAGTTTTAGTATGACTAGATTAATGAATTATATAAGTCTGGTTTTATTAAGTTTAATTTTTACAACTGTTAAAGCAGATGTAAATTTAATTGAGAAAACTTTACGTTCTCAACCTCTTACAGTTTTTGATCTAGGACTTTTAAGATTAAAAAACGATCTTAAGCAAGCTAAAAACGATTTAGTACTTGAAGCAGATAGTAAAAATGTATCGACAATTTATACTGAAGCTTTATTTTCAAGACGATACGATGGAATTCAATTAATTGTGTCAGCACCGATGAGCACTCATTTAAATGCTAACTCGTACATGGTGGACTCAATTAAATGTAGAAAAATTTTTGAAAAAGTTAAAAATAATCTTTTAAAAGGACAAAATGAGAGCAATATGATTCACTCACAAGCTGCATCTTATTTAAGTGAAGTATTCACCGCTCCAACACAATGGAATGCTTGGAGATATGATAAAGGTTTTACTGAAAAATTAGTTAACTTTGTACAACTAGAAGTTACATTAAAGCCAACTCAATCCTACGCAGTTAAAAATAAAGTAAGACCTTTTAGTTGCGGAGGGTCTTTATCCTCTGATTATGAGCAAATCGAGATAACTAGAAAGTTCAACTAAAAAGTTATCATTTTAATAAATTTGTAACACATCTGTAATATTTAAGAGTCCTCTTAATTCTATGAGTCTTATGTTTGTTAATTAATAAATAAATGAAAGGATAAACAATGAGAAAACTATCAATCGCTTTAGCTTCATTAGTTGCAATGTTAGTTGTAACTTCTGCTCAAGCTAGAGATCAGATTAAAATCGTAGGTTCTTCAACTGTATTCCCGTATGCAACAATCGTTGCTGAAAGATTTGGTTCGTCTGGTAAATTTAAAACACCAGTAATCGAGTCAACAGGAACAGGTGGTGGAGCTAAATTATTCTGTGCCGGAGTTGGTACAGAGCACCCAGACATAACAAATGCATCTAGAGCCATGAAGGCTAAAGAGTATGCGCTATGTCAAAAAAATGGTGTTGAAGAAATCGTAGAGATTACAGTTGGTAACGATGGAATTACCCTAGCGTATTCTAAAGATGCTAAACCAGTAAACTTTACAAAAAAACATTTATGGGCAGCATTAGCAAAAGAAGTTGCTAAAGATGGTGCGTTAGTACCAAATCCATATAAAAATTGGAGTGATATCGACTCATCATTACCAAACTACCCTATCAAAGTTATGGTACCTCCAGGAACATCAGGAACAAGAGATGCTTGGAATTCATTAGTAATGAAAAAAGGTATCGATGATGCTTCTAAAAAAGCTGGCGCTAAATATAAAGCGTTAAGAGAAGATGGTGCGGTAATTGAGGTTGGTGAAAACGACTCACTAATTATCCAAAAATTAGCTGCGGACAAAGAAATGTTCGGTTTCTTTGGTTTCAGTTATTTCTTAGCTGCAAAAGATAAATTGCAAGCTGCAAGCATTGAAGGTGGTCAACCAAGTCTATCTTCGATTCAAGATTACAGTTACGCAGTTGCAAGACCTTTATTCTTCTACGTGAAAAAAGCTCACGTTGGCGTTGTACCTGGCTTACATGAATTCGTAAAAGAGTTCACAAGTAAAAAAGCTATGGGTAATAAAGGTTATTTAACTGATATCGGGCTAGTACCTCTAGATGGCAAGTTATACAAAACATCTAGAACTAACGCTACGAAGTTAGTTAACATGCCTGCTAAGAAGTAGTAGTATCAATTAAACAAAAAGGGGGTATTTTACCCCCTTTTTATCTCTGGAAGCTTTATATGAATTTAATACTTGTAACTTTTATTATTCTCTTAGCTTTCACAAGTTATTATTTCGGTAGAAAAAAAGCTCTAGTTATTCAATCATCACAAAGACTTACGGCATTACCAAAATTTTATGGATATTATTTAGCTGCTTGGTGTGCTGCACCAGCATTAATAATTTTTGCTCTTTGGTCAGTTTTTGAACCATCAATAGTTAAAACATTTATTTTACAAGATTACACTGATCAGAGCTTAACTAAAAATGAGCTTCAGCTTATTTACACAAAGGTTAAAGCATTAGCCGCAGGAACTTACACGGGAAATATTACTAATTTTCTAGATGAGTCTGCTAATAAGTACATTCAATTAAAAGGAATAGCTAACAGCGCTAAAGTAGCAATTATTTTAGCAATTTTAATTTTATCTCTGAGTTTTGCATATAGATCTGTTCAGAAAAATGATCGCATGAGAGAACCAGTAGAAATTTTTCTTAAATGGGTGTTATTTGTTGCATCATTAGGCGCAGTTTTAGTTACAATCGGAATAGTTTTTTCACTTTTATTCGAAGCGATTAGGTTTTTTCAAGCAGTAAAAATCTTTGACTTTATATTCGGAACTCATTGGTATCCTGCTAAAACTTTTGTAAGAGATGGCCAACCAGATCCTGAATTAATGAAGGATGCTTTCGGAGCTGTGCCTTTATTTGCTGGAACTTTTTTTATTGCTTTTATTGCAATGTGTGTTGCCATCCCCATAGGTTTGCTGAGCGGGATATATCTATCTGAGTATGCTGGAAGAGGCGTAAGAAAATATGCGAAACCTATTATTGAGATTTTAGCTGGTATTCCAACAGTGGTGTATGGTTTTTTTGCAGCTTTAACCGTCGGTCCTTTTGTCAAAGAAATAGGTAATGCTATGGGTCTAGAAGTTTCAGCGGAGAGCGCTTTAGCTGCAGGAGCAGTTATGGGAGTAATGATAATTCCTTTTATTTCAAGTCTAAGCGATGACGTTATAACAGCAGTACCGCAAAATTTAAGAGATGGAAGTTACGCAATGGGTGCAACAAAATCTGAAACTGTAAAAAAAGTAATTTTTCCAGCAGCCTTACCTGGTATCGTAGGTTCGATACTTTTAGCAGTATCAAGAGCGGTGGGAGAAACGATGATTGTTGTAATGGCCTCAGGACTAGCGGCTAATCTTACAATGAATCCCCTTGAGTCAACTTCAACCATTACAGCACAAATTGTAGTAATTTTAATTGGAGACCAACAATTTGGAGATCCAAAAACTCAATCAGCTTTTGCCTTAGGAATATCTTTATTTATAGTAACTTTATTCTTAAATGTAATCGCTCTTTCAGTTGTTAAAAAATATAGGGAAAAATATGAATAGTTTTAAGAAAAATTTATTAAAAAAAAGATATAACGCTGAAAGAAGATTTCAATGGTATGGCAAAATAGCTATAGGATTAGCTTTAACCTTTTTAGCAGTTTTTATGTTTCAGATATTTTCAAAAGGTTACTCAGCTTTCCAAAAAACTTGGATAGTAACAGAAGTTCATTATGATAAAGAATTACTTTTAATCGATGCAGAAAGCCCATCAAAAGATGATCTAGAAAATGCAGACTATTATGATGTTGCTTACAAAGCTATGACCTCATTAGATCCCGGACTTCCTGAAGAAGAGGATCGTCAATTGATACAAATGGTTTCGTATAAATATGAGACAGAGGTTAAAGATCTACTTTTAAAAAATCCAGACTTTCTGGGTAAAATAGTGCCCATAAAATTAACAGCTTCTGATGATGTTGATCAAGTTCATAAGGGAAATTATCCAAGAGATATCCCCGAAAAGAATAGAAGAGTAAATGATTATCAGTTGCAGATTTACGATATGCTTAATGAAAGAGGAGATATTTTATCAGAGTTTAACATTAGTTTTTTTACAAGTCCTGACTCAAGAGAGGCTGAACTAGCAGGTATAGCTAGCTCGTTTATGGGAACAGTTTTTAGTATATTAGTATGTTTAGCGTTTTCATTTCCTATCGCAGTGCTAGCAGCAATTTATCTCGAGGAATTCGCACCAAAAAATAAATTTACAGATTTTATAGAAGTAAACATTAATAATTTAGCAGCTGTTCCATCGATAGTATTTGGTTTGCTAGGTCTTGGTGTTTTATTAGCAGTTTTTAATTTACCAAGATCGACACCACTTGTTGGAGGAATTACTTTGTCTCTTATGACATTACCAACAATAATTATTGCTGCAAGAGCTTCTTTAAAAGCTGTTCCCCCAAGTATAAGAGAAGCTGCTTTAGCGATGGGTGCAAGTAATATGCAAACAACCATGCATCATACTGTGCCACTATCAATGCCTGGAACTTTATCTGGAACGATAATTGGCTTGGCTCAAGCTTTAGGGGAAACAGCCCCTTTAATTTTAATAGGAATGGTTGCTTTTGTGAATACAATACCTGGTACGCCAGTTGATCCTGCTGCAAGTTTACCAGTTCAGATATATATATGGTCAGAAAGTGCTGAGAGGGGTTTCGTTGAAAAAGTATCTGCATGTATTATGGTGCTTCTAGCTTTTTTAATTTTAATGAACTTGGCAGCTCAAATCGTTAGACACAAATTTGAAAAGAAATGGAGCTAAATGAGTAAAATAAAAGCGGAAAATGTAAATGTTTATTACGGATCCAAACAGGCATTATTTGACGTCTCTATAGATATAGCAGAAAAAGAAGTTACAGCTTTAATTGGACCATCTGGGTGTGGAAAGTCTACTTTCTTAAGATGCTTGAACAGGATGAACGACGTCATAGAAATTTGTAGAGTTGAAGGCAGTATTAAAATGGACAACCTAGAACTGAATTCAAGAAAGTTAGATGTTGTGAGACTTAGGGAGAACGTTGGTATGGTTTTTCAAAAACCCAATCCATTCCCTAAAACAATTTATGAAAATGTAGCTTATGGTCCTACTATTCACGGTATTGCACAGAGCAAAGAAGAAATGGATCAAATAGTTGAAACAAGTTTGAAAAAAGCTGCCTTGTGGAACGAAGTTAAAGATAGACTTGATGAAATCGGAACTGGTTTATCAGGAGGTCAACAGCAACGACTATGTATTGCTAGAGCTATATCTGTAAGTCCAGAAGTGATTCTTATGGACGAACCATGTTCAGCGCTTGACCCAATAGCAACAGCTCAAATTGAAGAACTTATAGATGATCTTAAAAAAGAGGTCACAATTGTGATAGTTACCCACTCAATGTCACAAGCAGCTAGGGTATCTCAAAAAACAGGTTTCTTTCATTTGGGAAAACTTATAGAATTTGGACCAACAGATAAAATATTTAAAAATCCTGATAATCAGCAAACTCAGGATTATATTACAGGAAGGTTTGGTTAATGAGTGAAAAACCGCACATTGTAAAATCTTACGAAGAGCAACTTCAGTTATTAAAAGATACAATAGTGAAAATGGGAACTGGAGTTGAGAAACAGCTTGAAAACACTATTCAATCTTTAGTTAAAAAAGACATTAGTTTAGCAGAAAAATCTATCAAAGATGACGAATTGACTGATAAGTATGAAATAAATATAGAAGAACAAGTTGTAAATTTGATTGCCTTAAGGCAACCTATGGCAATAGATTTAAGAGAAACAGTTGTTGCCTTAAAAGTTTCTTCAGACTTAGAGAGAATTGGTGATTTAGCAAAAAACATCTCAAAACGATTAACTAAAATTGGAACTGATTTACCTAATGATATTACTAAAAATTTCGAAATAGCTGGTTTAAAAGCATCAAAACAAGTCAATGCAGTTTTAAACTCGTATTTACATAGAGCTAAAGATACAGCAGAAAATGTTTGGAATTCTGATGAAGAAATAGATCAAATGACTAATAGTAATATGGAAGCTGCAGTAAAGCATTTAGAAAAAAATAAAAAAGATATACAAAAAGTAACCCAACTACTTTTCATGCTTAAAAATATTGAGAGGATTGGAGATCATGCAACTAATATTGCAGAGCAAGTTTATTTTCTGATTACAGGAGATTATTTAGAGGGAGACCGACCAAAAGGATAATGAGGGCAAATTTATTCATTGTCGAAGATGAAATGCCCATCGTAACTTTGCTTAAATACAATTTAGAAAAAGAGGGTCACAAAGTTGATTATGCAGTCAATGGAGAAGAAGCTATTAGAAATATAAAGGAGAAAAATCCTGATTTAATTTTATTAGATTGGATGTTGCCGGATATTTCAGGTGTTGAAGTCTGTAAAAATTTGAAAAGAAGCAATCTTCACAAAAATATCCCAATCATTATGTTAACAGCCAAAGGTGAAGAAGAAGACAAACTAAAAGGATTTGAAACAGGAGCTGATGACTACGTAACTAAGCCATTCAGCCAAAAAGAACTTATTGCAAGAGTTAACGCTTTATTAAAGAGATCTAAACCAAGTGTTGCTGCTGATGTTGTAGTATTTGAGGATCTAAAAGTAGATAGAGTTCAACGAAGAGTTTATAGAGCAGATAAGCAAGTTATAGTTGGTCCTACAGAATTTAAAATAATTGATTTTTTAATTAAAAATCCAAAAAGAGTATATTCGCGTGAGCAACTTTTAAATTCCGTATGGGGAGATGATATTTATGTGGAGTCCAGAACTATAGATGTTCATATAAGAAGACTAAGAAAAGCAATAAATATTGATGGCAAGAAAGATCTTATCAGAACAGTAAGATCTGCCGGTTATTCCTTAGATGGTTGAAGATCTTTTGGTTTTGTAAATGATATTAATTTTCCTTTAACTTTTGATAACTTCTCCCAATCATTGAAATTAAAGTTTACTTCAGCAACGGCTGCAGTAGGAAATTTTCTTTTTAAATTTTCAAATTGATCAGAATTTTCTTTAAGACAAATTCGATTTATTAGTTCACTCATTGAAGGTTCATGATTAATTAAAAGTAAAGTTTTATAATTATCACCTGTTTGTTTTAAGATATGAATAATTTCATCCTCACTAGCATGATAAAGTGCTTTTTTTTTAATAATTTTTTTAAAACTTATTTTTTCTGACAATATATTTAATGTTTGCATTGTCCTTTTAGAGGATGAGCAATAAACTAAATCAAATTTTAACTTATTTTTAATAAAAAATTCACAAATTAATTTTGCTGAATTTACCCCCCTTTTATTCAATGGCCTGTCATGATCTTCTAAATCTGGAAAATCCCAACTAGATTTAGCGTGTCTCATCGCATATAATTTAAACATATTTTTAATTTAACATTTATATATGTCGAAAGCATTATTTTCAGAAAAATCTAATATTAGCAATCAACTCATAAACAGAGAATTATCTTGGCTTCAGTTTAATGATCGTGTTTTAGAAGAGTCAAAAGATGAAGCAAATCCTCTATTCGAAAGAGTAAAATTTTTATCAATCGCAGGTACAAATTTAGATGAATTTTTTATGGTAAGAGTCGCTGGACTTTTTAATCAAATTAAAGATGGTTTTGACGAATTAAGCGCAGATGGATTAACTGCAGAGGATCAATTGAATAGGGTCGTATTAAAAACTAAAGATCTATTAAAGAAGCAAAACGAAGCATTCCTAGAGTTGAAAAAAGAGCTATCGAAAGAAAAAATTTTCATTCGAAAAATATCAGAACTAAATAAGAAGGATCTTATGTATCTAAGAGAATATTTTCAGGAAACAATTTATCCTATAATAACACCTACTGCCATTGACCCATCACATCCCTTTCCTTTTATACCAAATAAAGGCCAAGCAATTTTACTAAGAATGACTAGAATAAAAAAAAAAAGAGAACTAAATGCAATTATAGTTATACCAAGAGCACTTCCAAAATTTGTATCTCTAAACAATTCTGAAACAATAAATGAATTTGTCACAATTGATGACGTAATTTGTAAATTTGCTAATGAAATATTTCCAGACCATAATATCGAGGCAAGTTTGCAGTTTAAAATAATTAGAGACAGCGAAATTGATATAGATGATGAAGCTGCTGATCTTGTGAGATATTTTGAAAAAGCAATTAAGAAAAGAAGAAGGGGAAACGTAGTTAAACTCGAAGTACTCACTAATTCAAACAAAAAACTTTTAAATTTTATTTCAAAAAAATTTAAAATGGATGAAGATCATATTTATGAGGTTGAAGGATTGGTTGGAATACAAGATATAGATGAAATTTGTAAAAAGAAAGATCCAAAGCTGAGATTTAAAAAATTTAATCCTAGAGAAGTTGAAAGATTGAAAGAATTTGATAATAAATTTTTTTCAGCTATAAGAAGCAAAGATTTTGTTGTACACCACCCTTTTGAAACATTTGATGTAGTAATTCAATTTTTAGAAGCTGCAGCAAAAGATCCCAAAGTTATCGGTATCAAACAAACTTTGTATCGAACCACTCCTGACTCTCCTATTGTAAAAGCACTTAGTAGAGCAGCAGAAAACGGAAAAGTTGTAACAGCTGTAGTAGAAATAAAAGCTCGATTTGATGAGGAAGCTAATATTGAATTATCTAGGAAACTAGAGAAAGCTGGCGTTCAAATTGTTTATGGATTCGCAAAATACAAAACGCATGCAAAGGCAAGTTTAGTTTTAAGAAAAGAGGGAACTAAAACGCGAAGCTATGTTCACTTGGGTACAGGAAACTATCATCCAATTAATGCAAAAATTTATACTGACTTATCACTGTTTAGCTCTAATCAAGACCTGGCCAAAGATGTTGAAAAATTTTTCAATTATGTAACTGGTTATGCAAAACCAAAAAAATTAAATAAAATCTTTATGTCACCAATAAATAGTAGGAATTTCTTTGAAAAAAAAATTGAAAATGAAATTGCAAATGCAAATAAAGGAAGACCTGCAGAAATATGGGCAAAAATGAATTCTCTTGTAGACCCTGGAATTATTAAGAAATTTTACGAAGCTTCAAACGCAGGCGTTAAAATAAATTTATCAGTAAGAGGCGTATGTTGCTTAAGACCTGGAATTAAAGCTCAATCTGAAAATATAAAAGTAAAAAGCCTTATTGGCAGATTTTTAGAACACTCAAGAATTTATTGTTTTGCAAATGGTAGTTCTATGCCCTCTAGAGAGAATCAGGTATATATTTCATCTGCAGATTTAATGCCTAGAAATTTAGATAGAAGAATTGAAATTATAATTCCAATAGAAAACAATACTGTGCATGAGCAAATTTTAGATCAAATTATGTTAGCCAACTTTAAAGATAAATCAGAAACATGGTATTTAGATAGCTTAGGAAACTATCATAAAGAACAAGAAAAAGGCTTTTCAGCACATACCTATTTTATGGAAAACTCAAGTTTATCAGGTCGTGGTAAGTCACTTTTAAAAGCTAAACCTCAAAATTTAAGATTGGTGAAATGAAACCAGAATTTAAAAATCTTTTTAAATTTCAGTCTAATAAAAAGTCTAAACAAGCCATAATAGATCTTGGATCAAACTCAGTAAGAATGCTCATATATGACAATTTTAAAATTTCTCCAATTCCAGTTTTTAATGAAAAAGCAGTCTGCAAACTTGGAAAAAATTTAGATAAATCTAAAAAATTAAATCCTGATGGAATTAAAAGTTCTTTAAAAGTTTTAAATAGATTTAAAGAAATTTTAGATATTTCAGACGTTCAAGATTTAGAAATTATTGCTACAGCAGCTTTTAGAGAGGCCACTGATGCAAGTGAATTTTTAAGAGAAATTGAAAAAATATTTAATAAAAAACCACTAGTATTATCTGGCGAGGAAGAAGCAAGAACATCAGCAAACGGTGTAATAATAGGATTTGATGAAGTAGATGGACTAGTTGCGGATTTAGGAGGTGGAAGTTTAGAACTTGCCAGGGTTTCTAAAAATCAAATTATTGAAACAACCTCTTTACCTCTTGGAGTATTAAGACTTAAAAATAATCCTATTATAAAAAAAAAAAGTTTGGGAAAATATGTTAGAAAACTTTTAAGAGATGAAAAATGGCTTTCTAAAAAGAAATTTAAAAATATTTATTTGGTAGGAGGGACTTGGAGATCATTATTTAAATATCATCTCTTTAAAGAAAAACACCCATTACATATTTTACATCAATACAAACTCTCAAAAGATGTAGCAGTTAATTACTTAAATAGGATTTCAAAATTTAATAAATCATCTTTGAAATCACTGGAATATATTACTAAATCTAGAACCCCCTATTTACCTTTTAGCTCTATAATACTTAACGAAATAATTGAAGCAGCAAGCCCCTCAAAAGTTATTTGCTCAATCAGTGGACTGAGAGAGGGGCATATGAATACAATTATAAACCAAGGAGTGAGCGAGGATGAAATTTTCAAATTAAAAACTGATGGTATATCATTTAAAAAAGGGGACTATGGAAAGAGTTTTGAGAAATATTTTAATTTTATTTCACCATTATTTGAAGACAACGAATATTTTAATCGAAGATTACTAACTTTGGCTTGTATCTTAAGTAAAATGGATTGGGGCCTAGGCGCTTTTCAAAAAGCAGAGTTAGTTTTTATGGAAGTATTAAATACTCCATTACTAAAACTAAATCATAAAGATAGGGTAAAAGTTGCATCAGCAAGTTTTTGGAGACATTGTGGCTTAAAATATAACCCGGATTATGAGTTTCTATCCTTATTAAATAACAACGAGATTTTATCCTCAAAGCAAGTGGGATCTGCTTTAAGATTAGCAGAGTCACTTACTAGCATGTCTTCGTTGTTGTTAGATGAATTTAAAATTTATAAACGAAATAAGACTATTTTTTTGAAAATACCTAACAATCATAGTGATATAGTCTCAAAACAAGTAACTAAAAGACTTAAAAACCTGGCAAGAGAGATGAATGTCGACTCTAATATCATTTATTCTTGAAAATTAATAAATCTTTAACTTAATTTAAATATTTTTTTAGCATTTCTATATTATTAATTAATTATGAGACTTCCTTAATATTTATTTTAATTAATTTATTACGTTTCCCTCAAAATACGCTCGGTAAAATTTATCGAGCGTATTTCATTATAAATCAAATATATATCTCTTTATAAGATATAATGTTTAAATTCATAAAACTTTAATAATAATTAAAAAATTTTGTTACTTAGTTTCTTTAAAAGAAGTCTTAACAAAATTTGATGTTTAAATCGTTATTATCCCCGTTAAATCTTGTTAATTCACTACTTTCTCCCTCTTATTTAAGAGAAGGGAGAAAGACAATTTTTTGATATTAATTATTTATAGATGCAGGAGACTTCTCTGCATTTTTCTTAGCAAGCTTTTTTGCTTTTTTTTCTGCAACCTTTTTTTCTAAACCAGCAATTTTAATATTAACTTTTGACAATTTTTTTTCTTTGGCCTTAATTTTATTTTTCAGTCTATCAATTGCTTTTAAAATTTTTGTTTTTTTCTTCTCATTTTTTTTTAGTTTTTTTCCCATTTTTACCTCCAGATTATTAGATGATTAATTTAATCACAGAATTCATAAATCTAAAAGTTAATTTTATACAACCTGTAGTTTACAAATTTTTAATATTTTTTAATTAAACTTATCCGATTGGCAAGTTTTGTATTTTTCAATTTTTCACTAAAAATAACTTTTTAACAATAAATACAGCAATTAACATTCCTACAAGTTCAGCTAAGATATAATAAGGAGTGTTTAAATAACTAATACCAGTAAACGATTCTGTAAAAGTTCTAGCAATCGCAACAGCTGGATTTGCAAAAGAAGTAGACGAAGTAAACCAGTAACCAGCTGTAATATAAAGACCAACACTAGCAGCAACAGCAATTTTTCCTGACTTCATAGAGCCAAAAATTATTATTATAAGCCCTAATGTTGCTATTACTTCAGATGTGAATATGTAAATTCCATCTCTTGATTTAGTAGATAATTCATAAATGTCATGTTCAAAAAAGAAATTGGCTAAACCAACACCAATCAAGCAACCAATCAATTGAGCAATGATATAGTAGGGTAGCAGTTTCTTTTTTAATTTTCCCGTTATTGTCATGGCAATACTTACAAATGGATTAAAGTGAGCTCCTGATACATCAGCAAATACTGTAATAAGCACAAATAAACCTGCTCCTGTTGCTATTGTGTTTGCAATTAACATCACAGCAACGTCATTACTTAAGTTTTCAGCCATTAAACCTGAGCCAACAATTATCATGACTAAAAAACAACTTCCTATAAATTCACCAACAAATATTTTATTCTTCATTTGCGACCCATTCTTTAATCTTATTAGATAATATTTCATAAGTTTCATCAATTACTTTTTCAATCTCTGTATCAGAAGTAGCAGATTTAATTTTTTCAACTGGGTCTTCAATATCCCAATGAATTATATCTTTTTTTTCAGGCCAGACCGGACAGACCTCATTATGGGCATTGTTACAAACTGTTATAACTTGATGAATTTTTATTTTATTTTTTAAAAACTGGTCAAAATTCTTTGAAGAATAATTTGATATATCGAAATTTTTTTTTTCTAAATATTTTTTTATATTAGGGTTTATTTTCCCTGTAGGATTGCTACCTGCGCTAAAAGCTTTAAATTTTAAACTATAATTTTTATTGACCAAAGCTTCTGCAAGAATACTTCTTGCTGAATTGCCTGTGCACACAAACAAAATATTCCTCATAAATCTATATCGAATATTTTATTATACCCGCAAACATTATAGGTATTTGCAATGCAAAGTTTGTAAGTAGCGGTTTATCCTTTGTTATGGTTCCAACAACTGTCCATCCAATAATACCAAGTCCGTGAGGTATCATGCTGTAAGGATAGTAATCTAAATAGAATGCTAATATTCCAAACAAGGTTAAAAACGTACTTGTCCATTTAAGATATTTTATAGTTATTTCATTCATATTTTTTCTCCTGATTATTATATTAAAGTATTGTTAAGGTTTTATTAAAGGATTACTTAGAAGCTTTAACTTTTTTCTCTATGAAATCTGGTACTTCATCTTCTTTGGCAATAAGTTCTTCTTTAGGATTTTTAGGTTGGAAAGCATACAAAACATGTAATTTACAGTAAGAAAAACCGTCGATGGGTGATCTTCCACAAAAATAAAAATTTTCTTCATCTGGATGCCCAATTGGCCACCTACAATTTTTATCATCTAATTCCTCCAATTTCTTTGGATTTTCTGGTTCAAAATCTTTATCCAACAATAAAGACCTAAATCTTGCTCTTCGGCTTATGTATTTTTCCTCTTTGTTTTGGTCATTTGATAACTGCCTTTTTTGTTTCTCAGGTTTTTTGGATTTTGCCCTACCAGCAAGTTTAAGACGATGTGCTTTTCCAATCACCGCATTTCTTGTGGTTCCACCCAAAATCTCGGCAATTTGGCTAGCGGTATGACCTTTTTCCCAAAGTTCTTTTAATTTAGCTTCTCGTGCTTCATCCCAATTACTCATAATATAAAAACTAGATATAGTTTTCTTGTTTCAAGATATTACATTATTTAGTAGTGTTAAAATAAATAAGTACAAGAAACTGGGTATAAAAAAAGTTTTTCACAGAAAATTTATTTTGAAGTTATAAGACTACGTATGGTTGAAATAAGCAAAAAATATAAATTGGGCGTAAGAAGATTTGGTTTAATAAACTGGGTAGGTTTATGGACTTTATACAAGAAAGAAGTCCTTAGATTTTTGATCGTTTGGATACAAACGCTTTTATCCCCAATCATTTCCTCATTGTTATTTCTTCTGGTTTTGTCAGTTGCATTTGGGAATGTCAGATCTGATATGCTAGGATTTCCCTTTGTTGTTTTTCTCGCGCCAGGATTGATTGCGATGCAAGTTATACAGCAGTCTTTTTCCCATTCTTCTTCATCCTTTATGATAGGCAAAATGCAAGGAAACATTGTTGATATTTTATATGCACCGTTATCGGCTGCGGAGGTTATATCTGCTATTGCTCTTGCCGCTACAACAAGAAGCTTTATGATTGGAGCATTTTCTATTCTAATATTTTACTTGCTCGTTGATATAGAAATTAAAAATTTTTATACTTTAATTTTTTTTACGTTTATATCGTCATTTATACTTGGATTAATTGGAATTATTACAGGATTATGGGCTGAAAAATTTGACCATATGGCAACTATAACGAATTTTATAATTGTTCCATTATCATTTTTATCAGGAACTTTTTATACAATTGATAATTTACCAGGATTTCTTCAAACAATAAGCAAGTGTAATCCATTTTTTTATATGATTGATGGATTTAGATACAGTTTTTTGGAAAAATCAGATGGATCAATTTTCGTTGGTTCAATCTACTTAACGGTATTAGCAATTATGCTATGGTTTCTATCTTATTTACTTTATAAAAAAGGCTACAAAATAAAGTCATAATAAAAATGAGCGCTCTGGTTAAAAACTACAACAGAAGAAAGATTGCCTTTAAAAGAGGCAAAGGCAGTTTTTTATATTCAACCAATGGTAAAAAATATCTGGATTTTGTTCAGGGTATAGCCGTTAATTCTCTGGGTCACTCAAATCCTTATCTGACTAAAGCAATGAATAAACAAGCTAAGAAAGTTTGGCATGTTTCAAATGCGTTTATTATTCCTGAAGGAGAGAAACTTGCGAAAAGGTTAACGCAAAAAACTTTTGCAGATTATGTAATGTTTCAAAATAGTGGTGTTGAAGCAACAGAAGCTGCCATAAAGGCTGTGAGAAGATATTTTTACTCAATCGGAAAACCTCAAAAAAATAGAATTCTTTGTATAAAAAATTCTTTTCACGGAAGAACTTTGGCAGCAATTTTTGCTAGCGGATCAAAAAAAATGACCGAAGGATTTGGACCTAAAGTAACTGGTTTTGACCATTTTAATTTTGGTGATCACAAAGGTTTAAAAAAAGCTATTACTAAAAAAACAGCTGCAATAATGGTAGAGACAACAATGGGAGAGTCAGGGATTAAAGTTATACCTGACTGGTGTTTAAGGGGTCTAAGAAAAATTTGTAATAAGAAAAAAATCTTACTAATTTTAGATGAGGTTCAGTGTGGTGTAGGAAGATCAGGAAAATTTTTTGCTTTCGAGTATGCAAAAATAAAGCCTGATATTGTACCGATTGCCAAAGGAATAGGAGGAGGTTTTCCAATTGGAGCAGTTTTAATGAATAAAAAAGTAGCATCTGCTATGATACCAGGATCACATGGAAGTACTTTTGGAGGAAATCCATTAGCTATGAGTGTAGGGAATGCGGTGTTAGATCAAATATTTAAAAAAGGTTTTTTAAAAAATGTACAAAAATCTTCCAAACACTTTATTTCTGAATTAAATAAAATAAAGGAAGATTATCCAAATATAATCAAGGAAGTCAGAGGGATTGGTCTTTTGCTAGGTTTACAGCTTTATAGTGATCAAACTCAATTTATAAAAAAATTACAGGATAATAAATTGCTTACAATGAGAGCAGGAGAAAATGTGGTCAGAATCCTGCCTCCTTTAAATGTTAAAAAACAGGAAATAGATATTGCAATTAAAGTAATAAGAAAAGTTTGTAATGAATTAAATTAATTTATGAATCATTTTATAAATATTTCAGATTTATCAAAAGTTGAACTAAGAACTATTATCGACTTAGCAAAAAAAAGAAAATCAGAAAGAGGAAAAAAAGCACATTCCCAACCAGATGTAGATCAACCACTTGAAGGAAAGACAATGATCATGATATTTGAAAAAACCTCTACCAGAACAAGAATATCTTTTGATCTAGCAGTAAAACAGTTGGGAGGATCATCAATCATTCTTAATCAAGATGAAATTCATTACGGTAAAGGTGACGAAACAATAAAAGATACTGCAAAAGTTCTTTCACAATACGCAGACATAATTATGATAAGAACAAATTCACATAAAAACGTTGATGAGTTTAAAAAATACTTAGATATTCCTATTATTAATGGCCTTACTAATGAGGGACACCCGTGCCAAGTCATGTCAGACATTCTTACTTTTGAGGAGTTAAAGGGTGATATCAAAGGAAAAACAATTGCTTGGTTAGGAGATGGTAATAATGTGGCCAATTCTTTTATCCATGCAGCTACTAAATTTCAATTCAAAATTAAAATAGCTTGCCCTAAAAAATATCAACCAGATGTTAAAATTATAAAATACGCAAAAAAAAATAATTGTGACCTCTTAATAACAGAAGATCCTTATAAGGCAGCAGATAATGCAGATTGTATTATGACTGACAAATGGATTTCAATGGGAGATAAAGGAGACATAAAGAAAAAAAAGAAAATTTTAAAAAAATATCAAGTAAACAAAAAATTAATGAAAGCTGCAAAATCAGACGCAATTTTTATGCACTGTCTTCCGGCTAGTAGAGAGGAAGAAGTAACAAGTGAAGTTATGGATGGAAAACAATCTGTTGTTTGGTTACAAGCATTTAATAGAATTCATGCTCAGAAGAGTATTATAGAGTGGTGTATAAAATAGATTAAGGGTTTGGAAGCGGGTTATCGCTAAAACTATTCATATAAAGTATTACTGAGGCTCTATCTTTTTCACTTTTTAAACCAGCGAAAGCCATCTTAGTTCCTTTTATATGAGCCTGAGGTTTTAATAGATAAGCATTCATTTCACCGTATGACCATTTTTTTCCGTGAGCAACAAGTGCTTTTGAATATTTATAATCTGATATTGCCGCTGACTGTCTTCCAAGTACCCCATAGAGAGCGGGCCCAATCTTATTCTTACCGCCCTTCGCAACGACGTGACAGGCTGTACATTTTTTAAATACTTTTTGACCATGTTCTATTGTTCCAAGAGCTAGAAGTGCTTTAATATCTACACTTCCAGAAACCGAGGATCCAGAACTTGCCTTTTTAACAACAGGAGCTTCAACTATATAAGCGGCTTGTGAAGGTTTTTTAACATCAAATATTAAATCGGTGATTTTTTCAATTCCAAAAACAACTAAAACTGTAAAAATTACTGCCGCTACGATTTTATTTATTTCAAAACCATTCATAAATTTGATAATTAATGTATTAGATATATCACGAGTTTTGACAAAAAACTTTAAGTAAATTTAGTATCATTGCGTCTTTGAGCCGCATAAATATTTATGAGCAAAACAGTTGTAATTATTCCTTCTAGATTAAAAGCCAAAAGACTTCCCAATAAACCTTTAAAGATTATTAATAAAAAAGAGATGATATTACATGTGTATAAATTAGCAGCAGAATCTGGGATTGGAAAAGTTTTGGTGGCAACACCTGATCAGGAAATTTTTCAATTAATAAATAAAAATGGTGGAAACTCTTTCGTCTCAACTGAAAATCATAATACTGGAACAGATAGAGTTTTTGAGGCTTTTGAAAAATTTTTTTCAAGCGAACCTTCAATAATTATAAATTTACAAGGAGATATGCCTAATTTAGATCCCATATCAATTCGAATATTGAACGATCATTTACAAAAAGGCCTTTGTGATGTGGCTACTTTAGCTTCTTCAATTAAAGAAAAAAATGAAATTACAAATGAAAATATTGTAAAAGTGATAACAAAAAAAAATATTGAAAAAACAGGTTTTTCAGAGGCCATAGACTTCGAAAGAAATTTAAATAATATTGAAAAAAAGTTTATTTACCATCACGTAGGTATTTATGGCTTTACTAAAGAAGCTTTAATACGATATGTAAATTTACAAAGAAGTAAGTCAGAAATGAGTAGAAATTTGGAGCAAATGAGAGCCTTAGATAATAATATGAAAATTCATGTTCTGTACTCAAACACAAATCCACTTAGTGTTGACACCGAGGCTGACTTAGAGGAAGTTAAAAAATTAATGGAAAAAAAAAATGTCTAAAGTAAAAGTAGCTTTTCAAGGGGAAATGGGGGCTTATTCCCACTTAGCTTGTGAGAAACTCTTTCCTGGATCTTCAATAAAGGCCTGTCCTACTTTTGAAGAAACTTTTAAATTAGCATATGAAGACGAGAATTATAAAATTATCATCCCTATTGAAAATTCTCTAGCTGGAAGAGTAGCAGATATTCATTATTTGTTACCAAAATATAAATTACAAATTTATGCTGAACATTATCAAACTGTTGAGCATAATCTTTTAGTAAAAGAGAATGCAGAAGTAAATGACATTAAATATGTCAGAAGCCATTCACAAGCAATCGACCAATGTCAGAAAATAATTCAAAAATATAAATTCAAAACAATTATTTCTGCTGATACAGCTGGGTCTGCCAAAGATCTTTCCAAAGGAGATGATAAATCTATAGGAGCAATAGCATCTACTCTTTCAGCAAAAATTTATAAGCTAAAAGTGCTTTTCAAA
>CACHVP010000010.1:0-25570 GCA_902583355.1 uncultured Pelagibacteraceae bacterium | reverse complement strand
GAAAGATTAAATTCCTGATTGATTGCATCAATAATTTTGAAACCAATGTTGTGTCTATTATTTGTATTATTTGGACCAGGATTTCCTAAACCTACTAACAAAAGCATATTATTTTATTTTTTTTCTGCTGGTTTCTTTTCTGCAGCAGGCTTTTTATCACCTGCTTGTTTTTTATCGGCGGAACCTTCTTTACCTTTTTCATCTTTTTTGACCGCCTCTCCTTCTTTAGTTGGAGCAGTAGCCTCACCATCGGCAGGAGTTGCAGCTTCACCTTCGGCACCTTCAGCAGGTGTTTCTTCAGCAACTTTTTCCGGTTCTTTTACTATTGTTGGTGCAGCAATTGTTGCTACTACAAAATCTCTATCCGTTATTGTTAATTCCGATTTTTCTGGAAGTTTTACTGAGGAAATTCTTATACTTGATCCAATATCTAATCCACTTAAATTAACCTCTATATCTCCTGGAATTTTTTCTGCTGGGCACTTTAATTCTATTTTTCTCCTTACAATATTGAGAACTCCTCCTTTTTTTAATCCCGGGCAGTCTTTGTTATTTTTGAATGTTACTGGAATTTCTAAAATAATTTTTGAACCCTTAACCACCCTCATGAAATCTATATGTGACGGCTGTTCAGTGGTTACATGATATGTAACATCTCTTGGAATAACTTTTTCTTTTTTTCCATCAATATCTAGATCAATCACAGTTGATAGAAAGTTTTCGGTTCTCAAAACATCTTTAATAAATTTTTCCTCAATACTTAGTTTAACATTTGGATCTTTGCCGCCATAAAGTATTGCAGGTATTAACCCCTTTGTTCTCAAAGAATTAAGTTGTCCTTTAGTCTTTGTGTCTCTCTTAGCGGCTTTTAAATTATTTATCATTTGAATGTGCCAATTTACCCCAAGTTTGAAATAAAACAAGCCTTAATTGAATAGGCTAGATACCGAAGGTGAATTAGAAATTCTCTTAATTGCTTCAGCCATGAGAGAAGCGATAGATAAAACTTGAATTTTATTAATATTCTTAATTCTTTTTGTATTGTCGATAGTATCTGTAATTACTAATTTTTTTATTTTTGATTTCTTAATTTTATTAATTGCCTCTCCACTTAGTACGGCGTGGGTAACAAAAACATTTACACTTTTTGCACCTTTCTTAATTAGTTCCTCTGCGGCATTTACTATAGTCCCGCCACTATCAATAATGTCATCAACTATTATACAATCTTTATTTTTAACATTACCAATAATATTCATTACTTTGGATTTTCCATGTTGTGGTCTCCTTTTGTCTATTATTGCTAAATCAGCATTTATTTTTGTTGCCAACCCTCTTGTTCTTTGTACACCACCGACATCAGGTGAAACACAAATTAAATTATTGCTCTTGAGTTTCTTTTTTATGTATCTTGCAAAAAGTGGAGTAGTAAATAGATTATCTACCGGTATATCAAAAAAACCTTGAATTTGACCAGCATGTAGGTCTACTGTAACAACTCTGTTTGCTCCCGCATTAGTTATCAAATTAGATACAAGTTTTGCCGATATAGAAGTTCTTGGCACAACTTTTCTGTCCTGTCTAGCATAACCAAAGTAAGGTATTACTGCTGTAATATTTTTTGCAGAAGATCTTCTAAGAGCATCAATACATAGCAAAAGTTCCATTAGATTATCATTTGCTGGTGTAGAAGTGGATTGAACTACAAAAACACTGTTACCTCTTATATTTTCATTAATCTCAACATAAATTTCACCATCCGCAAAACTTTTAATATTTGTATTAACTAATTTTAGTTTGAGCTGTTTTGAAATATTTTTGCTTAATGGAAGATTGCTTGTTCCTGATAAAATTTTCATTAGGACACTTTCTTTATACATCCATTAATATGAGTTTTCAATTAATTTTATCTATTAATTTTTTTTATTACTGAAATGCATCTTCCGTAGTCATCTTCACCTAACTTTTTGGCCCTTCTATGGCTAAAGTATTCATCTTTAGAGGCAAAGGTATCAACAAGTATATTCTCTATTTCGGGCACACCAAAAAAATGAAACTTTTCGTTCACGAATCTTCTTAAGTCAAAGTGAAAAGTTTTTTTGTCTTTTTTTGAAAAAAAAGAGTCATTATCTTTACTCTTTTTAATAAATTCTAAATAAAAATCTTTTTTTACTTCGTAATTTTTTTGCGAAATACAAGGGCCTATCGAGACTATTAGTTGTTTAGGACTTCCGCCCATTTCTATCAGTTTTTTTAGAGTATTTTCTATTATTCCGTTTACTGCCCCTTTCCATCCAGCATGTATACAACCAACAATATCTTTTTCTTTTTCATATATTAGAATGGGTACGCAATCAGCAGTTAAAACAGATAATGCAATCTCGCTATTATTTGTTAGCATTGCATCGCATTCAACTCTATTTATATTATTTTCATTATTAACAATTTTTACTTTATTACTGTGCGTCTGATGCATTATAACAAGCTGGTTTTTTTCGATTCCGAACTTTGTTGCCACTATATCTAAATTTTTTTCTACATTGTTTTTTTTATCTCGGCTTCCAATTCCACAATTTAAACTTTCGTAAATACCTTCTGATGATCCATTTTTTCTAGAAAAAAAACAATGTTGAATTTCACTATTTTGTTTTAATTTATTTGAATAAAACATTATTTAAAGGCCAGAGAAAATTTGCTTTTTTTATTTTTTGCAAAAATTACTTTAAAAATTTCACCCATCAATTTTGGGTCAATTAATCTTTTAAGTCTCGAATATAAATTCGTTAAATCATTATAACTCATTTTGCTACTAGAAATTTGAGCTCTTTCAATGATACCCATTTTTTGGAGGAACCTGCCTTGACTTATTATATTTTCAACTAATAGACCATTATGAGAAAAGTACCTTTTGTATAGATCAAAATTCACCATAGTTGTAATATCAGCATCTCCAATATTTCTACTTATCTGGTTGTACCTATGCTTACTAACAGATTGAAGTGTATCAATATTTTTTCTAATTTTATATCCATAGTCAATAAAAAGTACTCCTCCATTCAACTTTTTTATTTTAGTGCACACTATTTTAAGTTCTTTAAAACCATATTCTGGGTATTCAATAATTCCATTTTTATTTAAAAGTTTAAAATTTTTAAGTTTTTTTAGATGTTTTTTTTGTATCTTTTCAAATTTAAAACGTACTTCATTATTTCTTAAAACTACATATTTTTCATAAATATTTTCATTATATTTTTTAAACTGTTTAATTGGTAGGGCATCTAAAAATTCATTACCAAAAAATATTACCGGACCTTTTTTAATTTTTTTTAAATCATTTATCCAAGAAACTTTAGACGACTTTATTCTCCTTTTTTGAATATTTCTTAATTTATTACTTTTCTCATATAGAATTATGTTTATAGCATCCGATGCTTCTGAAAAATTTTTTAAAGTTTTTAAGAGTGATAAACAAAAATCTCCATTTCCAGGACCAAGCTCCACAAAATTAAATTTTTTTGGTTTTTTTAAATTTTCCCAAAAACTAATCAACCATATTGTTATCATTTCACAAAAAAGGTTTGAAAAATTTGGTGCAGTTATATAATCGCCTTTTGCACCAAAAGGATTTTTTTTTTGATAATAACCAACGGTCTTATCATATAGAACCTTTTCTAAATATAAATCTAAAGGCATAGATTTTGTTTTAAAAAAAATTTTATCTATTTTTTTCATTAAAAATAACTTTTCTTAAAAATAAAATTCCAAAAATCATCATTATAATGCTAAGTAATGATCCCATGCTAATATTTGCAGTAACATAACCCAAATGTTCATCGGGTTCTCTGTACTGCTCAGAAATAATCCTAAAAATTCCATAAATAATTAAAAATAAAGATGATATTACACCATGATTAAAATTTTTCTTAAGTATAATGAAATTTAGTATCACGAATAAAAATATACCCTCTAATAAGGCTTCATAAATTTGCGAAGGGTGCCTTGTCAAATTATCAATTTTTGGAAAAATAATGCCCCAAGGTTTTTCAGTAGGCAAACCATATAGTTCACCATTTATAAAATTTGCTGTTCTTCCAAAAAAGATTCCAATAGGAGCAACGCAACATATGGTATCAAAATATATTTTATAATTTAAATTTCTAAAAAAAGAAAAAAAATAAATACTTAATATTACTCCTAATAAGCCCCCATGAAATGACATTCCTCCTGTCCATATTTTAAAAATTTCTAATGGATTTTCGAAAAAAAATTTAGGATTATAAAATATTACGTAGCCTAATCTTCCACCAGCAATAATACCAATAATTATATATGCAATTAATTCATCAAACTCTTTCAGATATTTTATCTGAAGTGTATCTTTTAATTGTTTTTGAATTATAATTTTTCCGTACCACCAGCCGACTAAAATCCCCAAAATGTATGCCAAAGAATACCATCGGATTTGTAAAATACCTAAATCAATTAAAATTGGATCAAAATTATGAACCATCGTTTAAATTTATCACAATTGAATTTAAATTACTTATAATTTAAACTTAATTTATGAACAACTCTCAAAAGATCCTTAAAATGCTATCAAGTTTTGTGGAAGCTGGGATACTTACTTCACAAGATATAAAAAAGGAACTAATCACATCAATGAAGTTTAATAGAGATAATTTGGCAAATAAATTAGATTTAGTTACAAGAGAAGAGTTTGTAATTTTAAAAAAAATAATTGAAAAACAGCAAAAAGAAATAAAAAATTTAAAAAATTCAAAAAAGTTAAAAAAGTTTAAAAAGGCAAAGAAATCTTAACTTCCAAACCATTATGTTTACTTTCAGATAGGGTGATATTTCCACCGTGAGATTTTATTATGTCCTGTGCAATCGAAAGACCTAAACCAACACCAGACTTATTAAGACTTCTACTTTTGTCAATTCTATAAAAGGGCTTGAACACATTTTCATATTCTTTTTTTGGAATTCCAGGCCCGTTATCTTCAAAAATAATAACAGCACTCCCCACAGATTTTTTGAGCTCTATAAAAACTTTATCTCCATATGATAAACCATTTTCAATAACATTTGAAAAACTTCTACGAATTAAGTTTTTTCTACCGTTTATAATCAAATTTTCTTTTACAGAAAATTTATATTTGGATTTTTCGTAATTTTTAAGAATATCATTTATTAATTCATTAATATTTATCTCAACATAATCTTCTTCTGATTGAGATTTTGCGTACTGCAGATAATCATTTAGCATTTTTTCCATTTCGTCTATATCTAAAGCCATTCTTTTACTTGCATCTTTTTTATCACTCATTGCCAATTGAAGTTTCAATCTTGTTAAAGGCGTTCTTAAGTCATGGCTTATACCGGAAAGCATTTCTGATCTTTGATTCAAGTGTTTGTTAATTCTTTTCATCATTCTATCAAATTCTAGGGTAGCTTTTCTTATTTCAGATGCTCCTGAAGGTCTCAAATCATCAACTCTTTCTCCTCTGCCAAATCTCTCTGCTGCTTTTGATAATTTTACTATTGGTCTAGTTTGGTTTCGAAGGAAAAGGATTGCTATTAAAATTAAAACTAGAGAGGGAAGAGTAATCCACATAACAAATACCCTTACTGATGATGGAGCAATTTTGCTCTTTGGAAAAAAAACTTGAATAACTTCCTCATTACTTTGAATTCTTAAATCTACAAGATCTATATATGTAACGGTATCAAACCAGTAATTATTTCCGAACACTGGTTTCATTTCTCTTCTAAGAGATCTATCCATTGGACTAAAACGTCTGTCAGATCGAGTGATAGGAATTTTTTCTCCTTTTTTTATATTTATTACAAAGTCAAAATTTTTTTTATATAGATTGGTTAAAAATCTTACATCATTGATCTCCTCAGATTTGTATGCGTCAAATAAAGTTTTAACCTCGCTCACAAGAGATTTTGTCATTCCTTTATTTGCTTTTATCCAAATGCTATCAAAAAATACTATAGAGATTGTTATTTGCATAATAACTACAGGTGCCGCAACTATAATCAGTGCTCTTAAAAAAAGACCTTTAGGTAATAATTTTTTTAATAAACTATTTAATCCAAAGGACATATCCTGAACCTCTCACTGTTTGTAAAAATTTCGGATTTTTTGGGTCTTCCTCAATTTTTTTTCTTAATCTTGTAATCATAACATCAATAGACCTTTCCTGTGATATTTCCGAAATTTTACCAATTTCATTTCTAGAAAATATTTTACCTGGAGATGCCAACATCTTTAATAAAACCTTTTTTTCAGAGGAATTAATTTTTTTTATTTTTTGATTTAATTTTATTGTCATTCTATTTAAGTCTAATTCTGCTATACCTATTTTACTTTTTAGTGAAATATTTTGCTTTATATTTGCTTTAATAATATTATTTATTCTCAATAAAAGCTCCTTAGGCTCAAAAGGTTTTCCTAAGTAGTCATCTGCTCCAAGTTCTAACCCGTGTATTCTGTTTTCTACTTCACCTTTTGCTGTAAGTAAAATAATAGGTATATTTCTTGATTGTTTAAGTTCTTTTGTAAGTTCATAACCACTTTGGCCTGGCATCATTACGTCGAGTACTAATAAATTAAATTCAAAAATATCAATTTTCTCTTTTGCTTCATTAGCATTTGAAGCAGTAGAAACGATAAAGCCTTTTTCAATTAAAAACTGTTTAATTAAATTTTTTATTTTATCGTCATCATCAACAACTAAAATATGGTATTTATTTTTTTCCATTAATTATTTTTTTTAAGACCTCTTTAAATTTTAATACAGAGTCTGAGTCTGAGTTTTTTAGAGCATTAAAAATACGTTTCTTTTGACTTTCAAAAATTTCACTATAAAATTTTTTCCCTGCGTGATCTAAATATAATAACTTTCTTCTAGAGTCATTACTATCCTTAACTTGTTTAATAATTTTAGACTTTTTTAGATCATTCAAAACTCTATTAAGACTTTGTTTTGTAATTTTCAATTTAGTTAGTAGTTCGTTAACACTAATACCTTCATTTCTTTCAATTAAATGTAACGTTCTGTGATGAGCAGCACCTAATGAATTTTTTTTTAAAACTTTGTTTGGATCAGAAAATGTCTCTCTGTAAGCATAAAGCAGAAGCTGGATACAATCTTTTATTTGATCATCTTTTAAATAGAGTAAATCTTTCATAATTTGGTCAGATATATTGACATATTTTAACAACAAATATACTTTTTTGTTAGATAAAAATTATTTAATTTAAATCAATGGAAAATATTCCCTACGATAAAAGATCAGGCAGGATTTGGTATAACTCCGAATTTGTTGATTGGAAAGATGCTAGAGTTCACATATTAAATCACGGTTTACATTATGCAAGCTGTGTTTTTGAAGGTGAAAGAGTCTACGATGGAGAAATTTTTAAATTAGAGGAACATACCTCAAGACTTTTCTATTCTGCAAAAAGAATGGGTATAAAAATTCCTTACAGTGAAAAGGATATTAATAATGTATGTAAAGAAGTAATCTCAGTTCAAAAAGTTAAAAATGGTTATGTAAGACCTGTAGTTTGGAGAGGCAGTGAAATGATGGCAATATCTGCTCAAAAAAATAAAATACACACTGCCATAGCAGCATGGGAATGGGGATCATATTTTGATCCAAAGTTAAAACTTAAAGGAATTAAATTAGATATTTCGTCCTGGAGAAGACCAGCACCAAATTCAGTACCCTGGGATACAAAAGCTGCAGGCCTATATATGATTTGCACTTTGTCTAAACATGAAGCGGAGAGCAAGGGATTTGCAGATTCTTTAATGTTAGATCATCAAGGAAACATAGCTGAGGCAACAGGTGCAAATATTTTTTTTAAAGATAATTCGGGTTATCTACATACACCAATTCCAGATTCATTTTTAGATGGAATTACAAGAAGATGTATAATTGATATTGCAAAGTCAAAAGGGATTAAAATTATAGAGAGAAAAATTAAACCTGATGAAATGGAAAAATTTGTTGGTTGTTTTTTAACTGGAACAGCAGCAGAAGTTACACCGGTATCACAAATTGACAAATTTAGTTTCAATGTTTGTGATTTAATTAAAGGTTTATCCGATAGTTATCATTCACTAGTAAGAAAAAAAGTTGCAGCTTAGTTTTTTTCAGCTTTAATTATTGCAGACCAAGCCAGAAATTTAAAAATAGGAATTTTCAAAATATATTTATCAATTTTACTCAAAAGATCAAATAATCTTGAGTCTTTAGGTTTTGAATAAAAAGGAAGAAATAATAAAGTAAAAAATCCATAATAAGAAACTTCAACGTTTTTAAATACACCTTTTAAATATTTTATATCTTTAAATTTAAATGGATGTTCATCTTCAGACCTAGATTTGGGGGTTAATTTTCTATAAAAATTTATTATTGGGTTTGTTCCCATTGGTTCAATAAATACTAATTTTCCATTAGCTTTTAAAATACGATTTATCTCTTGAATTGACCTTTCTAAATTAAGATGGTGCAGAATGCCAGCTCCATAAACAAAATCAAATTGATTTGAATTTAATTTAGTATTCTCACAATTTTCTACCTTGAACTCTATCTTGTTATTTTGAATGTTCCTTTTTTTTGCAATCTTTATAGCTTCCTCTGAAATATCAATTCCAGTAATCTTTAATGGTGCAAAATCCAGCACTTTAACAGTGTATCCCCCAATACCGCATCCATAATCTAAAATATTTTTATTTTTAATATTCATTTCTAAATATTTAAAAAAATCAACATATAAATTATTTAATGCTTTGTAATATTTATTCTCAGATCTATTGTTACCCTGAGATATAAGCTTGTTATGAAAATCTTTTTCTCTTAAATTAATTTCAGATAAATCCATTTTTATTTTTTTTCATCATCATTTATTGCACTGTCGATACCTTTTCTTAAATAGTCGTACCCAGTATATAGAGTCAAAAATGCAGCAATCCATAGTAAAATTATACCAACAGTTTGTGCATTATAGTCCTGAAAATTTATAATTTTATTGCCAGTTTCTCCTGTTAAAAGCATGGCTATAGAAAGCATCTGGATAAAGGTTTTGAATTTTGAGAGACTAGACACAGGTAGGCTAGCCTCTTTTCTCTTTGCCAAAAATTCTCTTAAGCCCGAAATTAAAATTTCTCTTGTAAGAATTACTATTGCTGCAATTACCTCATAATTTTTTATGATACCGTTCATAACGAGCAATACTAGAGCGGATGCTACCAGAATTTTATCAGCTATTGGATCTAAAAGTTCTCCTAATTTTGACTCCTCTTTATAAAGTCTAGCTAATAATCCATCGAGAAAATCTGTAAAACTTGCTAAAATAAATAGAAAAAAAGGAACTAGATCTCCAACTATTCCTGGCATATAAAATGATATAACAAATATTGGAACAATTATAATTCGTCCAATTGTTAAAATATTTGGAATTTTAATTTTCATAATCAATCCTCATGAAAAAAATCATGAATTTTCTTAGCAACTTTTTCTTCAATTCCTTCAACAGATTTTAAATCTTCAAAACTTGCTGCTTCGACTGATTTTGCAGAACCAAAATGATTTAGCAAGGCTCTTTTTCTACCTCTCCCAATGCCAGAAATTTGATCAAGCAACGATTTGCTGAGATTTCTTCTTCTTTTGGCCCTATGAGTGCTAATAGCAAACCTATGTGATTCATCTCTTAATCTTTGCAAGAAAAAGAGCGTTGGATCATTTTTTTTAAATTTAAATGTTTTTCCATCGTGATAAAAAACTTCATCACCTGCATTTCTATTTTTGCCTTTTGCAATAGCTATTATGGGTAGTTCGTGTAAACCAAGATCATTCAATGTTTCCCTGCTAACTGAATATTGTCCTTTACCACCGTCTATTAAAACTAAATCTGGTAAATTCAATGTAACACTTTCTTCTTTAAGCGCTCTAGAAAATCTTCTTTTTAAAACTTCTTTCATCATTCCATAATCGTCACCCATCACAGCTTCTGATTTAATATTAAATTTTCTGTATTTTTTCTTAACAAATCCTTCTTTACCAAATGTTATGAGCGCCCCAACCGAGTCAGCACCTTGTACGTGACTATTGTCATAAACTTCAATAAGGTTAACATTAAATTTAAGATTAAACTTATCTGAAATGCTATCTATTAATTTTGAATTACTCTCAGTTTCTAAGATTTTCTGAGTCAGAGCTTGTTTAGCATTTTTTTTAGCCATTTCTGATACAATTTTTTCATCTTTGGTTGAGGCTTTTTTAATAATTATTTCTTTTTTTTCTCTAGCAGAAAATGTTTTTTCTAACAAAGTTTTTTCATTAATTTCAATATTTAAAAGAACAAGTTTAGGTAAAGTTTTATTTTCATAAAATTGACCTAAAAAAGAAGACAAAATTTTTTCTTCCTTTTCATCAGGATCATGCTTAGGGAAATACGCTTGATTACCCCAATTTTGTTTTGATCTAAAAAAGAAAACTTGAACACAAGTTTTACCAGACTCTTTAAAAATAGATACAACATCTGCCTCTTTCAAGTTCGTTTGATTTATTTTTTGAGAAGACTGGATTTGCGTTAGTGCTTTTATTCTATCCCTAAGAATGGCAGCTTTTTCATAGTCTAAATCTTCACTGGCCTTTTCCATTTCTGTAGATAAATTTTTTTGAATTCTTTGTGATTTTCCGGAAATAAAATCTACTGCATCACCAACTAATTCTTTATAATTTTTTTCCTCAATTTTTCCTACGCATGGGGCAGAGCATCTTCTTATTTGATACAAAATACATGCTCTATCTCTATTTTTAAAAACTGTGTCATCGCAAACTCTTAACAAAAATATTTTTTGTAGAATTTTGATTGTCCAGTTTGCTGATCCTACTGATGCAAATGGCCCGAAATAATATCCTTCTCTGTTTTTTTTTCCTCTCAACTTGGTTAATTGTGGCCATTTATCTTTTTGACCAATAAATATGTATGGGAAAGACTTATCGTCTCTTAATAAAATGTTAAATCTTGGCTTGTATTTTTTTATAAGATTCGCTTCTAATAATAGAGCTTCGCTCTCATTTGTTGTAGTTGTAGTCTCAAGTTTTCTTGTTAGAGAGAGCATTCTTTCGGTTCTTATGGGTAAATGGCTATCCGAAACATAGCTTTTTAAACGATTTGGAATATTTTTAGCCTTACCTACATAAAGAATTTCATTTTTATCGCTTAACATTCTATAAACCCCAGGATTATTTGTGAGATTTACAATTTTTTTTCGAATTATTTCTTTACCTTTTTCAATGCTCATTTGATCTAGTCTTTTCCAACTCTATTCCTACTGAAGTAGTATTCTTAATAACATCCAATTTTTCAATTCTTAAAAGAATTTTTCTTATTTTTGGGCTCTCAAAAAGGCTGAAGAATATTTTTTCTGCCAAAGTTTCAAGAAGTAAATAATGCTTTCTGGATGTAATTTTTGTTATAGTTTTAATAACTTGTTCATAGTTAACAATACTTTTTAAATCTTTATCATTTGGAATAAGATTTTGATCAATATTTATAATTAAATTAAATCTCACTCTTTGTTTTTTCTTTTTTTCAAAATTATGAATTCCTACAAACATATTTAATACCAGATCCTTTATTAGAATTTTTCTTTTATAACTATAAGATCTTTTTTGTTTAAATTTAATTATTTTCATTCTTTTGAGTTTATTATATCGGGTGTTTTCCATGCTAAACTTTGGCCGCTATCTACACTAATTATTTGACCTGTAATGCTATTATTTTCAATAAAATATTTAACCGATGCACATATATTATCTAAATCAACTTGCTTTTGAAGAATTGTAGACTTCCATTGAGCTTTAAAATGTTTTTCTGACTGTCTCTTATTTTTTAAAGTAGGACCTGGCGAAATTCCATTTACTCTTATATTAGGAGCAAGTTTCATAGCAGTAGTAGTTGTGAGTGTTGCAAGTGCGGATTTACTCAAAGTATATGAAAAAAAGAAAGGAGTAAGTTTTTTTACTCTTTGATCGATAATATTTATAACATTTGCCTCTTTATTTTTCACATATCTTTTAAAATCTTTAATTAAAAATGCTGGAGCTTTTAAATTTATATCTATGTGTTTTGAAAAACTTTTATCACTAAAATTTTCTAAATCATCTCTTTCAAATAAAGATGCATTGTTAATTAGACAGTCTAAACCTTTCATTTTTTTGTGAGCAAATGGCACTATTTTTTTAACTTGATTAATATTACTTAGATCCGCTTTAATTAAGTAAACTTTGCTACCGATTTCCTCTAGTTCTGTCTTTAATTTTTGGGCCAATTTTTTTGATTTATTAAAATGGATTAATATGTCAACGTCGTATCCAGCTAAACTTTTTGCTATAGCCGAACCAATTCTAGTAGCGCCACCAGTTATAATTATTTTTTTGGCTTCCATTTTTTTATAGATTTTCTTGGTTTAGTGCCCGGCATACCCATCTTTGATCTGCCTTGAGGGTATACCTTTTTATTTAAATTGTACTGTGAAATTTTTGGATTCAAGTTAATCTCAAGCTCATTTGTCTCTAATTTTCTTATTTCGTCTCTAATTTTTGCTGCTTCTTCAAACTCTAAATTTGATGCAGATTCTTTCATTTTTTTATTAAGTGCTTTTAAATGTTTTTTTAAGTTTCCGCCAACATTTGAGCCTTCACTAATTTTTACATAGTCTTTTTCATAAACAGATTCTAAAATATCAGTGATCTCCTTCTTAACTGACTCTGCGCTTATATTATTTTTTTTATTATATTCGACTTGTCTGCCTCTTCTTCTATCTGTCTCTTTAATAGCTTTATCAATACTTTTTGTTACTTTGTCTGCATAAAGAATTACTTTGCCATCTACATTTCTTGCAGCCCTACCAATAGTTTGAATTAACGAAGTTTCTGATCTTAAAAAACCCTCTTTGTCTGCGTCTAAAATTGCAACTAAAGCACATTCCGGTATATCTAATCCTTCTCTTAAAAGATTGATACCAATCAAAATATCAAAAACACCCATTCGTAAATCTCTGATAATTTCAATTCTCTCAAGTGTATCTATGTCTGAGTGCATATATCTTACTTTCAAACCGTTTTCGTGAAGATATTCTGTTAAATCTTCTGCCATTTTCTTTGTAAGGGTTGTAACTAAAATTCTATATCCTTTATCAATAACTTTTTTAGACTCATGGAATAAATCATCCACTTGAGTTTTTGCCGGTCGCATCTCAACAGGCGGATCAATTAAACCTGTTGGTCTTATAACTTGATCTATATATTTATTTTGAGTTTGTTTTAGTTCCCACGGACCAGGTGTTGCAGATACAAAAACAGTTTGAGTTCTCATAGCATCCCACTCCTCAAATTTTAGTGGTCTATTGTCCATGCAAGAAGGTAATCTAAAACCATACTCAGCAAGAGTTTTTTTTCTTGTATGGTCCCCTTTGTACATACCATTTAACTGAGGTACAGTAACATGGCTTTCGTCTACGAATATAATAGTATTGTCTGGAAAATATTCAAAAAGAGTAGGAGGAGGTTCACCCTTGTTTCTTCCTGATAAAAATCTTGAATAGTTTTCAATTCCCGCACATGTTCCCGTTGCTTCAATCATTTCGAGATCAAACTTAGTTCTCTCCCTCAATCTTTGAGCTTCTAGAAGTTTATTATTTGCCTTGTGGTCTTCTAAAGTCACTTCCAATTCTTTTTTTATTTCTTTGATAGCTTGATCAATAGTTGGTTTTGGAGTTATATAATGGCTGTTAGCATATAGTTTTATTACTGCAAAGTCGTTTGTTTTGTCTCCTGTTAGAGGATCAAACTCTTCAATTTTTTCCAGTTTATTTCCATTTAAACTTATTCTCCAAGCACGATCTTCTAGGTGTGAAGGAAATATTTCTAAATTTTCTCCTCTTACTCTAAAAGTGCCTCGGAAAAAATTTTGATCATTTCTCTTATATTGTAAATTAACAAATGTTTTAATAATCTCTTCTCTTTCATATTCATAATTTTTTTTTAATGCCAACGTCATCTTGCTGTAGGCTTCAACCGAACCAAGTCCATAGATACAAGAAACACTAGCCACGATAATTACATCATCACGTTCAAGCAAAGACCTCGTTGCTGAATGTCTCATCCTATCTATTTGTTCGTTTATGGATGCTTCTTTTTCAATATAAGTATCTGACCTTGGAACATATGCTTCAGGAGTATAATAATCATAATAAGATACAAAATACTCAACAGCATTATTTGGAAAAAAACTTTTCATCTCCCCATACAATTGAGCAGCTAAAGTTTTATTCGGTGCCAAAACTAATGCGGGTCTATTTGAAGCCTCAATTACTTTAGCCATAGTAAAGGTTTTTCCAGATCCTGTCACACCTAACAGAACTTGCTCGCTCTGTTTATCCTTTAAATTTTTAAGTATCTTTTTAATTGCCTCAGGTTGATCTCCAGCAGGTTGAAAATCGCTTTTTATTTTAAACTTAATTCCACCCTCGAGTTTTTTCCTAACAGGTGCGTTATTAGACTCTAAATTATCTATTTTTTCTTGGTATGTATTTTGCATTTTGTGTTAATAATAACAAAATATTATAAATTTCAATGAGCATAGTTTCCAATAGTTTAAAGAGAATTAAACCCTCCCCAACTATAGCGGTTACCTCAAAAGCTAGGGAAATGAGGGCAGCCGGCAAAGACGTTATTGGCCTAGGAGCTGGAGAACCTGATTTTGACACTCCTGATAATATTAAAGAAGCAGCTATAGAAGCTATAAAAAGAGGTGACACCAAATATACGGCTGTTGATGGAACCCCAACATTAAAAAAAGCTATTCAAGGAAAATTTAAAAGAGAAAATAATTTATCTTACGAACTTGACCAAATTTCTGTAGGAACTGGTGGCAAACAAGTTCTTTACAATGTATTCATGGCCACATTAAATCCTGGAGACGAAGTTATTATTCCAGCACCTTACTGGGTATCTTATCCCGATATGGTTTTATTAGCTGGTGGTAAACCCAAAATAGTAAAGTGCTCAGAAAAAAATGAATTCAAAATAACACCAGATGAATTAAAAAAAGCTATTGGAAAAAAAACTAAATGGTTAATTATAAATTCACCGTCTAATCCAACTGGATCTTGTTACACAAGAAATGAGATAGAAGAATTATCAAAAATATTAATAAAAAATAAAAATGTTTATATACTTAGTGACGATATCTATGAGCATATTACATATGATGATTTTAAATTTTTCACCATTGCGCAAATTAAAGCTTTAAAAGACAGAACATTAACAATGAATGGTGTAAGTAAATCTTACTCTATGACTGGATGGAGAATAGGGTATGGAGCTGGTCCGAAAGACATAATTAAAGCTGTAGCAAAAATTCAATCTCAATCTACAACAAATCCATCTTCGATTAGTCAGGCAGCAGCCGTAGAAGCTTTGAATGGAACTCAAGATTTCATAAAAACAAGATCTGACTCCTTTAAGGAGAGAAGGGATTACGTTGTTGAAACTTTAAATAGTATTAATGGTTTAAGTTGTTTAAAACCAAGCGGAGCTTTTTATGTTTTCCCAAATTGCAAAAAGTTGTTAAGTAAAAAGACAAAGTTAAAAACAGATAAAGAATTTGTAGAAAAGTTACTTGAAAAAGCCGAAGTAGCTGTAGTTCAGGGATCTGCATTTGGTTTAGATGGATATTTCAGAATTTCTTATGCTACCTCCATGGAAAATCTTCAAAAAGCTTTAGATAGAATAAAATCGTTTTGTGAAAGTTTAAACTAATCCAAGTCTAACGACTGATTTAGCATTTTCAATCATACAATCTTTTGCAGGTTTAAATTTAAAACCTAATAATTCTTCCGCATAAGCAGTGTCAGTTTGCATTAAAATTCCTAGATCCGGTATCATCATTTTAGCGCTTGAGTCTATATAGCTTATTAATTTTACCATGAAATTTGGAAGTTCTTTTTTGGGAAGTTTTTTTGCGTACTCAGGCATTGCTTCAGCCATTATTTGAGATAACTCAACTAGTTTTTTTACTTCTTTTCCAACAATTAATCTCCTTCCACCGACTTTATTATTTCCAATACAAGCCACATGTGCTTTTGCTATATCTTTCACATCAGAAATTAAAACTGCAAATTTTGGTGCACCTGGAAATTTACCTGCCATAAATTGTCTAACATATTCTATTGATGTACCTCCTTTTTTATCTAAAGCATCTCCAAAAACTCCACCAGGACAAATACAAGTTAATTTATTTCTTAATCCTTTGCTCTCCATAAACTCCCAAGCTGATCTTTCTGCTTTTGTTTTTGACAAGAAATAGTCATTCACACCTTCTACCCAATTTTCATCAGTCCAATCATTTTCACCAAAAGTATAAGGATTGCTTCTGTTAGGCTTTCTAAACATTGCAACGATTGAAGAAGTTTTAATTATTTGTTCGACTCCTGCATTTACTCCAGCTTTTAAAACTCTTAAAGTTCCATCAACAGCAGGCGGTAATAAACTTTCTCTATTTCTTGAAACTTTCATAGGAAAAGGTGAGGCAATGTGAAATATATATTTACATCCCTTTGCCGCTTCACTCCATCCATCATCTTTTACAAGATCTAGCTCAACAAATGATAATTTATCAATCGAAGCATATTTACTTATAGTTTCTTTTGTTTGCTCAATTAAATTATTGTTTCTTACGGTTCCTAAAACTTCATAGCCAGAATTTAATAATTCTATCGTAGTATGTTTTGCAATCCATCCACTTATGCCTGTTAATAGTACCTTATCTCTCATTTTGAAGACAAATGTTTTTCAGCCTCAAGAGCGGCCATGCAGCCCATCCCGGCCGCAGTAACTGCCTGCCTGAATATTTTGTCCTTTACATCGCCAGCTGCAAAAACTCCTGGCACGTTAGTTACTGTAGAGTCTGGCTTTGTGACTATATATCCCTCCTTATCCATATTTAGCTGACCTTTAAAAAGGGAGGTCGCAGGATCATGTCCTATAGCAATAAAAAGTCCATCTACCTTAATCTCACTAACTTTATTTGTTTTAACATTTTTAATTTTTATACCTTTAACTGATTTTGGATTTTTTTCCCCAAATACGTCTTCAACAACGCTATCCCATACAATTTCGATTTTTTTATTTGCCTTTAATTTTGCTTGAAGCATTTTTTCTGCTCTTAACTCATTTCTTCTATGTATAAGTTTAACCTTTGATGCAAATTTTGTTAAAAATATAGCTTCTTCTACTGCTGCATTACCTCCGCCAACAACAGCAACTTCTTTTTGTTTAAAAAAGAACCCATCACATGTTGCGCAAGCTGATACACCAAATCCTCTAAATTCAGTTTCTGATTTTATATTTAACCATCGCGCTTGAGCTCCGGTTGATATAATAAAGCTATCAGCTGTATATCGCTGACCGCTATCACCCACAGCTTCAAAAGGTTTTTTGGAAAGATCTACTTTGCATATGTGATCTTGAATCATTTCAGTACCCACGGCTTTTGCCTGTCCCTTCATTTCTTCCATTAGCCAGGGTCCTTGAATTACTTTTGAATAACCTGGAAAGTTTTCAACATCAGTAGTTGTGGTTAATTGTCCACCAGGTTCTGAGCCGAACACCAATATCGGCTTAAGCATAGCTCTAGCAGCATAAATCGCAGCAGTATATCCTGCTGGGCCAGATCCAAGAATCAACACTTTTGTGTGTTTAGAAGACTTATTATTCATTATATATAGATATATAGTTATAAATGTTGAAATTGAAAGCACTTCTTTTGACCCAAGGTATGCATGGCATGATAAGCCAAGTAGAGGGTTTGGCTAAAGCATTAAATGTAAGTTTTAAGCATGAAAAAATAGAATTGAATAACTTTTGGAATTTCTTTCCACCGAAATTTACCCCGGTGTCTGACTTTGTTTTAAAAAACAAATTTATTTGTGACTCAAAAATCATAATATCTTGTGGCAGAAAAAGCGTTATTCCATCAATTTTATTAAAAAGAAGATTCAAAAAAGATATTTTTAATATTCATATTCAAGACCCAAAAGTTAATATAAAAAATTTCGACTCAATTATTTGTCCTGAGCATGATGATTTGCAAGGGGAAAATGTTATAAAAACCAAAGGCGCTATACACTATCTTACAAATGAAGAAATAAATAAAAATATTAATTATTTAAAGCCAAATCAGGGTGAAAAAAAAGTAGTTACATTTATACTTGGCGGCCCAAATAAATACTACAGTTTTTCTGAAAAGCAAATGGACAGAATGTTTGCTAAAGTAAAAAACATGTTTATTTCTTCGAAATATAAATTAATTGTTATTCCATCTTACAGAACTCCAGATAATATATTAAAGCTAGCTTACAATTATTTTAATGAAGACCATCTTGTTATAAGAGAAAGAGATAAAAAAGCTTATTTATCATCATTGGGCCTTGCTAATATTGTAATCGTAACATGCGACTCGACTTCTATGATTTCAGAGGCGGCAATAACAGGAAAACCTGTATATGTTGCCCAAATGAACCACAGATTAAGCATACACAGATTTGAAAAATTTTATAAATTGTTTAAAGATCTCGGTATTATAAGAAATTTAGAAAATAAAATTGAGCATTGGACGTATGATGGCTTAAAAGAAGTTAATCGAGCCGCTTTACAAGTAAAAGAGCAAATGAAAAAAAATGGAATTATTTAATTCATTAAAAACAAGGTTAGAAACCTATGAAAAGCCTTTTAAGCATTGGGCCATTAATCAACCTTTAACGGAATTAGCCATTAAAGAAGTTTGTAATGCAGAAATTTCAAATCCTGTAATTGATGGATTAGAGTATGATGGAACAAGAGCAATTGATGGTGGAGAAGGGAAATTTAGAGAAGGTATAAAATCAGGAGGAAAAGCAAAAAAATATAGATGTTTTGTAACGAAAGAAAATTCAAAAAATTTTCCTCAACTTTCAAAATTTATACAAGAATTATGTTCTAAAAATGTATATGAACAAGTTGGTAAATTGATAGGAAAAGATTTATCAAACTCTTATGTCAGACTTGAAGTAATTTGTGATAGAAAAGGTTTTTGGCTTAAGCCTCATTGCGATATAAAAGAAAAACTTCTATCGTCTTTAATATTTGTGAACCGTTTTAATGAATCAGAAAACTTAGGCACTGATTTTTATGATGAAAAATTAAACAAAGTAAAAACAGTTCCTTATAAAGACAACTATGGCTATTTTTTTTCAAGCGGCCCAAATACCTGGCATGGTATGGAGAAAAAAGAAATCAAAAAAGAAAGACGATGTATACAAATTAATTATGTTTCATTCGAAACTGACTGGAAAGTAGACGTTTAATAGTATAGTATATTTATATGGCTACTTATGAATGTTCAAAATGCGGAATGTCAGTCAACGCAACTTGTGGCAAGTGTAATTCTCCACTAGCGAATGATTTTTTGAAACTAGGAGATGGTAAGAAAGTTCAAATATCTAAATGCCCAAATGATCATGGAAAGATAAAGTCACCTTTGTGTTGTGGTCAAGATATGAGCTGTAGCGCCTAAATATCCTGAAGAGAAATTACTTTCATATCTTTTGATTTTAAAGATTTTATACCTTCAATACATACGAGAGCCGTAGACATATTTGTACAATAAGGTACCTTATTAGCTAAAGTTGCTCGTCTTAACGCTATCGCATCACTTATCTGAGCTTCACTATTACCTCCTCCAGTATTAATTACTAAAGATATTTTTTTTGAATTAAGAACATCAACTATATGAGGAGATCCTTGATTAACTTTATTAATTTTTTTTACATTTTATACCGTGTCTATTTATGAATTTTGCGGTCCCCGAAGTTGCACAAAGCTTAAAATTTAATTTTACAAGTTGTTTTGCTAATTTAACTCCCTCCTCTTTATGGCTATTTTTTAAGGAAATGAAAGCCAATCCTTTTGTTGGTAGAGAATTGGCTGCTGCGATTTGACTTTTAGCAAAAGCCATTCCGAAATTTTCGTCAAAACCCATGACTTCACCGGTAGACTTCATTTCTGGTCCAAGTAGCAGATCACTATTAGGGAATTTGTTAAATGGAAATACAGCTTCTTTGACTGCAAACATTTTTTTTTTAGTTTTACTTCTTAAATTGAATTTAGATAGTTGTTCTCCCGCCATTATTCTTGAAGCAATTTTTGCAAATGGAATATTTTTTGCCTTTGAAACGAATGGGACCGTTCTACTAGCTCTAGGATTTACTTCTATAACAAATATCTCATCTTGTTTAACTGCAAATTGAATATTCATTAAGCCTTTTACTTTTAAAGCTAAAGCCAATTTTCTAGTTTGGTTTTCAATTTCTTTTATTAAAAAAGGTTTTATCGATACAGGAGGCAAGCTACACGCTGAGTCACCAGAATGGATGCCAGCTTCTTCAATATGCTGCATGATCCCAGCTACAAATACTTTTTTACCGTCTGATATTGCATCTACGTCCACTTCCATGGCATGGTCAATAAATTTATCAATCAAAATTGGATTTTTTTCTGCTGCTTTAAAAGCTTCTTGAACAAATTTTTTAAGCTGTTTTCTTTCGTGCACTATTTCCATAGCTCTACCACCTAAAACATAAGAAGGTCTAACCATTAGAGGCAATCCAACTCTGTCAGCGATTTTTAATGCCTGTGGAAATGTTTTAGCGATCCCACTTTCTGCTTGTTTTAAATTTAATTTACTTAAAAGACTTCTAAATCTATTTCTATCCTCTGCTAGATCTATAGATGAATATTGTGTTCCTAAAATTGGTAATTTATTATCATTTAAAAATTTTGCCAGTTTGATAGGTGTCTGCCCACCAAATTGTGCGATTATTCCAATTAAGTTTCCTTTTGATCTTTCTTTTTGAATTATATTAAAAACATATTCTTCAATTAAAGGCTCGAAATAAAGACGGTCACTAGTGTCATAGTCTGTAGACACAGTCTCAGGGTTACAATTAACCATTATAGTTTCGTACTTTGCTTCTTTGAGAGCAAAACTCGCCTGACAACAACAGTAATCAAATTCAATACCTTGACCAATTCTATTAGGGCCCCCACCAAGTATTATAATTTTATTTCTATTTGAAGGTTTTGCTTCACACTCTGAATTTACAGAAAAATTTCTTTGATATGTAGAATACATGTAAGGTGTAAAAGATTTAAATTCTGCAGCGCAAGTATCAACTTTTTTGTAAACAGGTAAAATTTTTAGTGCTGATCTTTTTTTTCTTACCTCTTTTTCTGATATATTGGAAAGTTCTGATAACTTTTTATCTGAAAAACCAATTGATTTAATATAATTAAATTCATTAAATCTTTTTGGAAGACCATTTTTTTTGATTCTATTTTCACATTCAATAATTTCCTTTATTTGACTTAAAAACCATGGATCAATTTTTGATAACGCATGTATTTTTTTTATATTAATTTTTTTTCTAATAGCTTCTCCTACAAGCAATATTTTATTTGGAATATTTTCTTTGAGTTTTTTTTCAATCTGTTTTTTGTTTAAGCTGAATATCTGATCTAGGCCTGAGAAACCTGTTTCAAGAGACACCAAGGCTTTTTGCAAAGATTCTTTAAAGTTCCTTCCTATTGCCATTGCCTCTCCAACAGATTTCATTGACGTTCCCAAAACAGCTGCTGAAGTTGAAAATTTTTCGAAAGTAAACCTCGGAACTTTAGTAACAACATAGTCTATGGTAGGTTCAAAAGAGGCGGGAGTCACTTTGGTTATCTCATTTTTTAACTCATCAAGAGTATACCCTATGGCTAACTTTGCAGCCACTTTTGCTATTGGAAAGCCTGTTGCTTTAGAAGCTAAAGCTGAAGATCTTGAGACTCTGGGATTCATTTCAATTATAACCATTCTTCCATTTTTTGGATTAATCGCGAATTGTACATTTGACCCTCCAGTCTCTACTCCAATTTTTCTTAGACATGCTATGGAGGCATTTCTCATAACTTGATACTCTTTATCAGTTAAGGTAAGCGCTGGAGCAATAGTAACAGAGTCTCCAGTATGAATTCCCATTGGATCTAAATTTTCTATTGAGCAAATAATTATACAATTATCTCTTTTGTCTCTAACCACTTCCATCTCAAATTCTTTCCAACCCTCTAAACACTCTTCAACTAAAACTTGGTTAACAGGTGATTCATGCAGACCATTCTTTATTATCTTAAAAAATTCTTTTTTATTTTTCGCAATCCCACCCCCTAAACCTCCAAGGGTAAAAGCAGGTCTTATAATTGCAGGTAATCCTATCTTTTTTAAAACCTGAGAAGCTTGTTTAAAACTGTTTACTATTTTTGATTTAGGTAAATCTAAGCCAATTTCGATCATATTTTTTCTAAATTTTTTTCTATCTTCTGCATTTGCAATAGCTTTTGAGTTTGCTCCAATCAGTTCAATTTTATATTTTTTAAGTATGCCTTTTTTTTCAGCCTCCATAGCCAAGTTCAAGGCAGTTTGTCCACCCATTGTTGGCAAAATTGCATCAGGTTTTTCTTTAATTAGAATTTTTTCAAGAACTTCTAATGTGATAGGCTCGATATAGGTTTTGTCAGCAACATTTGGATCAGTCATAATTGTTGCTGGATTAGAATTTATCAAAACAACTTTAAAACCTTCGTCTTTTAAAGCTTTACATGCTTGTGTACCTGAATAATCAAATTCACAGGCTTGCCCAATTACTATCGGACCGGCACCTATAACTAAAATTTTTTTAATATCTTTTCTTTTTCCCATTTTTTCTTTTCCTAATATTGTCTAAAAATTTTTCAAATAAATATTTACTGTCTTGGGGGCCGGGATTAGCTTCTGGATGATATTGTACTGAAAACAATCTTTTTTCTTTAACTTCTATTCCTTCTATCGACCCATCGAATAATGATTTGTGTGTAACTTTGACTTGTTTAGGAATAGATTTTAAGTCTACTTCAAATCCATGATTTTGACTTGTGATTTCAACTTTATTCGTTATTAAATTTTTTACAGGATGATTTGCACCTCTATGTCCAAGTGGCATTTTATTTGTTTTTGCTCCAAGTGCTAATGATAAAATTTGGTGACCAAGACATATTCCAAAAATTGGTATTTTTTTTTCAATTAATTTTCTCACAATTGGTATGGCATATCTACCAGTTGCTGCTGGGTCGCCTGGCCCATTTGATAAAAATACTCCATCAGGTTTAAATTCTATTATTTTTTCGGCAGTAAAATTAGCTGGAACTACAGTAACACTACAATTAATATCTGAAAAACATCTTAATTGATTTTTTTTTATACCATAATCAATCGCAATAATTTTGTACTTATTTTTTTTATTTTTAACGTAACCCTTATTTTTATTCCAAGATTTTAACGACTTCCATTTATAAGGTTTTTTACAAGTTACTTTCTTAGCCAAGTCCAATCCTATTAGTCCACTCCAGGATCTTGATTTATTTAAAAGATTTTTAAAGTTATGATTTCCTTTTTTTAAAAATTGTATTATTCCTTTCGGGGCTCCTACATCTCTTATATAATTAGTTATAACTCTTGTATCTAACCCATAAATACCTACAATTTTTCTTTTTTTAAGCCAAATATCTAACTTTTTAATAGATCTATAATTAGACGGTTCTGTAATATTGCAATTGAGCACAACACCTTTCACCCAAGTTTTATCTGCTTCGTTGTCTTCAATATTTGTACCTACGTTACCAATATGGGGAAAAGTAAAATTGATTATTTGATCTGAGTAAGAGGGATCAGTTATTATTTCTTGATAACCAGTAATTGATGTATTGAAACAAACTTCTCCAACGGCACTACCTTCATATCCTATGCCATTGCCAAAAAATTTTGTTCCATCCTCAAAAACTAAAATACCTGTCGAAAAATTATGTGATTTATCTCTTTTTCTTTTTAGGGCCTGTCTCAAATACAACTCATGAGTTAAAGAAAAACCTTTATAATAAGGTTTTGCGCTTTATATGAAAAAGGTTAACAGCCGTCAACCCTCTTCTTTTTTCTTTTGAAGATAAAATGTGATTAAAGTAAGTTAAAAAAAATGTCCCTTCAGATTAAAATAGAAAATAAGCTAAATGAAGCTTTAAAGTCAAAAGACAAAAAAACCTATTCGACACTTAGACTTGTGATTGCAGCTATAAAAGACACTATGATTGCCAAGAAAATCAGAGATAAAACTGCTCTATCTGATGCGGATCTTACGAATCTTTTAAAAAAAATGGTAAAACAAAGAAACGATTCATGTGAGGCTTATAAAAAAGCAGGTCGTGAAGAATTATTGGCACAAGAAATGAAAGAGATAGAAATTATAAGCCATTTTTTACCAAAACAATTAAGTGAAACTGAAATTAAAAAAATTTGTGAAGATACTATTAAATCAGTTGGGGCAACCTCAATCAAAGATATGGGAAAAGTTATGGGCCAATTAAAAAAAGCTAGTAATGCAGACGCTATAGATTTTTCCAAAGTTAGCACAATTATAAAAGGAATTTTAAAATAATTATGATGAAATATCCTAAAGAATATTTGGAGGAAATAAAATTAAGGCTCAAAGTTTCTCAAGTTGTGGGAAAAACAGTTAAGTTAAATAGAAGGGGTAAAGAGTTTGTAGGCCTGTCTCCTTTTACAAGTGAAAAAACACCATCTTTTACCGTTAGTGACGAAAAAGGTTTTTATCATTGTTTTAGTTCTGGAGAGCATGGAAATATTTTCGATTTTCTAATGAAGACACAATCATTAAAATTTGGCGAAGCAGTTAAACAATTAGCATCAGAGGCGGGAATGCAACCATATAAATTTACAAATTTTGATGTAGAAAAAGAAAAAAGATACCAAACATATAAAAGTATTTTAAAACATTATGCTGACTATCATCATAAAATTATTTTTAGCAAAAACTCATCTGCATTAGATTATTTAAATCAGAGGGGCATTACCAAAGATTCTATAATAGAGTTTCAGATAGGTTTCGTACCTAGAGACTCAGATTATTACAAAGAATTGTCAAAAAAATTTAATGAAAAAGAAATACTAGATACAGGTTTATTTTATAAAAATGAAAAATATAATAAATTTGTAAATAGATTTTATTCAAGAATAATATTTCCAATAAAAAATATCGTTGGAGACATAGTAGCTTTTGGAGGAAGAGTTATCGAAAATTCTAAAACTGCCAAATATATAAATTCACCTGAGACTGAATTTTATAAAAAAGGTAGGCACGTCTTTAATCTTGATAAAGCAAAATTAAATACAAACAACATACAAGAAGTAATTATAGTTGAAGGATACATGGATGTAATTAGTATTTATTCTAAAGGGATAAAAAACGTGGTTTCAAACTCAGGAATCGCTTTGACCGAAAGTCAAATAAATTTAATTTGGAGATTTTTTTCATACCCTATAGTGTGCCTTGACGGCGACACTAGCGGT
>CACHVP010000009.1:0-27075 GCA_902583355.1 uncultured Pelagibacteraceae bacterium | reverse complement strand
AACATTAAATATCTTTTTGTATTCCTCCATGAGATTTTTCTTATTTTGTAATCTCCCCGCAGTATCAATTAGTGCTAAATCCAAATTATTTTTTTCTGCAAAGATTGCAGTCTTATAACTTACTGAAGCTGGGTCTGTTCCTATATCTGATTTTACAATATCAACTGAAATTTTCTTTGACCAAAGTTCTAGCTGATCAATCGCAGCAGCTCTAAAAGTATCTGCAGCACCAAAAACTATCTTTTTTCCTTTGTCTTTAAATATTTTTCCCAGTTTTCCTATTGTGGTTGTTTTTCCAACACCATTAACGCCTGCAACAACTATAATAGCTGGTGATTGATTACATATGTTATCTAATTTTTTTTCGTAGGGTGTAAGAATTTCAGAAATTTGATTTCCTAGGAAGCCAAATACCTCTTTTTCATCTTTAATTTGTTTGCCTATTTTTTCTTTTTTAAATTTCTCCTTCAACTCTGAAGCTATTTGTGTACCAACATCAGATTCAATAAGAAGTTCTTCAAATTTATTAAGCAAGCTTTCATCTATTTTTTTTTTACTAAATAAATTATTAAACCTGAAATTTTCAAAGAACTTCATTATACTTCTAATTCAATCTTTTTAACTTCTGAAACAGGACCAATCATAAATATATTATCTGTTTTATCTATTTTTATTTTTAAAGAACCCTGCTTAAATTTTATGTCTACTTTATCATCAGACAATTTATTTTTTAATGCGGCAACAGCTGTTGCGCAAGCTGCTGTACCACAAGCTTTGGTCAGTCCCGCACCTCTTTCCCAAACATTAACATTTATATTATTTTTATCTATAACTTGAGCCATTGTCACATTGGTCTTTTCTGGAAATAGATCATGGTTTTCAATTTTTGGACCTATCATTTTTAAATCGTGCTCAAAACAATCTTTAACAAAAAAAATTATGTGTGGATTTCCTACGTTTACACAAAATCCACTTGTAAATTTCTTGTTATTTATCTCTAAAGTTATATCAGCTGGGTTTACTGTTTTTGATAATGGGATTTCGTTAAAACTAAATAAAGGTTTTCCCATTTCAAGTTCTACTTGTAAATTTCCTACTATTTTTGCATTAAGTAGTCGGTTTTTTGTTTTTAATTTAATTTCTTTGGTATTTAAATTTTTACCCAAAAGATAAGCTACGCATCTAGATCCATTTCCACATGCGCTTATCTCACCTCCATCAGAGTTAAAAATTGTTATTGGAAAAAAATTTTCTTTCTCTTTTTCGATAAAGATTATTTGATCAAAGCCAATATTAGCTCTACTTCCTAATTCAATAATTTTTTCTTTTTTTAAATCTATAGAATTTTTTCTTCTATCGATAATGACAAAATCATTACCCAACCCATCCATTCTGTAAGCGTTTATAAGTGCCATAATTTGATTAGTATCTTTATTCATTGACTTTTAAAACCCTTAATTGTAGCTTCTCTCCACTTCCGCAAATATGAGATTTTGCGGTGCCTTTAGAAATAAAGGGATCGACACTAGTCAGCGAGGGTTCGCCCACTAGTGCGATTGGTGCTGGGTGAATAAAAAATGTTTGAAAATTTAACAAGTAAACTAGAAGGAATATTTAATAAATTAAAAAAGGCTCCTTCCCTTAACGAAGACCAGGTAGAAACTGGCTTAAAAGAAATTAGACAAGCACTTTTAGCTGCAGATGTTGCTTTGCCTGTAGTCAAAAAATTTATTGAGGATATTAAACCAAAGGCTATAGGCCAGGAGATTATTCGATCTACTTCGCCAGGCCAAATGCTAGTTAAAATAGTTCATGATGAATTAATTAAATTGTTAGGGGAAAAAAATGAGGAAATAAATTTAAAGGCAGTTCCTCCAGCTTCTATATTGCTAGTAGGTTTACAAGGATCCGGGAAGACAACTACTTCTGTTAAACTGGCCAAAAACATAGAAAAAAATTTCAAGAAAAAGATTTTATTAGTAAGCTTAGATATTTACAGACCCGCCGCACAAGAACAATTAAAAATTTTATGTGAAAAAAATAATTTAAATGTGCTTCCAACAGTTAATGGTCAGTTGCCAGTTGATATAGCAAAAAGAGCAAAGAATGCTGCACAGCTTAGTGGTACAGATGTTATAATATTTGATACTGCAGGCCGAACTCAAATTGATTTGAATATGATGTCAGAAATTAAGAACATCAAGTCTGAAGTTAGACCAGTAGAAACAATTTTGGTAGCCGACTCTTTAACCGGACAAATAGCAGTTAATTTGGCTTCTGAATTCGATAAAGCAGTTGAATTAAGCAGTATAATTTTAACAAGAGTAGACGGAGATGGTCGAGGCGGAGCTGCTCTCAGCATGAGACAATCAACTGGAAAGCCAATTAAGTTTATAGGTGTTGGAGAAAAGACAGATGATTTAGAAATATTTCACCCTGAAAGATTAGCAAAAAGAATTCTTGGGATGGGAGACATTGTTTCTTTAGTTGAAAAAGCTTCACAAGATTTAGATGAAAAAAAAATCAAAGAAGCAGAAGAAAATCTTAAAAAAGGAGCTTTTACTTTCGATGATTATCTTATGCAGATAAGACAAATGAAAAAAATGGGAGGAATGGAAAGTGTATTATCTCTTTTGCCAGGAGTAAACAAATTGAAAGAACAAATGAAAAATGCGGATATAGATGAAAAACTTTTAGTAGCTAACGAGGCAATAATTTTATCTATGACAAAAAAAGAGAGAAAAAATCCTGATATAATAAGTGGATCAAGAAGAAAAAGAATATCTCTAGGATCAGGAACAGATGTGCAAACAATTAATAGGCTGCTTAAGCAGTTTAAAATGACGTCTAAAATGATGAAAAAAATGTCAAAGGGAAAAATGTCGGGAAGCAATATTCCTGATGAATTATTAAACAACTTAAAATGAAAGGATCAAAATGTTAAAAATAAGATTATCAATGGGTGGAGTTAGAAAGAGACCAGTCTATAAAATTGTAGTCGCTGACAGCAGGTTTCCAAGAGATGGAAGATTCATAGAAAAACTTGGATCTTTTAATCCTCTTTTGCCAAAAGAAAAAAAAGATAGAATTAAAATTGAAACAGAGAGGGTAAAACACTGGCTAAGCAAAGGTGCAAGACCAACAGTAAGAGTTTCAAGAATTCTAGGAGAGGCAAATATAATTGCAATGCCAAAACCTGCAAACAATCCAAAAAAAGCAATTCCTAAAAAAGATAGAAAAAAAGACGGTAAAGAAGAACCAAAAAAAGAAGCGCTAAAACAAGAAGCTAAAAAAGAAGAACCAAAAAAAGAAGCTAAAAAAGAAGAAAAAAAATAGAAAGTAATGTGGAAAGTTCGAATATTTACTTTGTATCCGGAAATGTTTCCTGGTCCATTAAATCAGGGTTTATACGGGAAAGCTTTATCTAATAGGCTTTGGAGTATAGAAGTTATAAATATTAGGGATTCTGCTCCTGACAAACACAAAACAGTTGATGATAAGCCTTTTGGCGGAGGCAGTGGAATGTTATTAAAAGCTGACGTTCTTGGAAAATCAATAGATGAGCACAAAAAAGAAAATGAAAGAATTTTTTATCTTTCACCAAAAGGAAAAAAATTTGATCAAAAAATTGCAAAGGAATTATCAAAAGAAAAAACAATTAATCTAATTTGTGGACATTTTGAGGGTGTCGATGAAAGAATTTTACAAACTAGAAATATAGAAGAGATAAGTTTAGGAGATTATATTTTATCAGGAGGCGAGTCAGCTTCGTTTGTAATAGTTGATACTATCTTAAGATTGTTACCAGGTGTACTTGGTAATGAAACATCAAAAATTGATGAAAGTTTTGAGAAGGGCTTATTAGAATATCCGCAGTATACAAAACCTCAAATCTGGGAAAAAAAAAGTGTTCCGGAGGTACTATTATCAGGAGATCATGCCAAAATTAAAGACTGGCGTTTATCACAATCAAAGGATATAACACGACGCCGAAGACCTGATTTATGGAAAAAATATTTAGGTAAAGAAAAAAAATGAAAAATATAGAAGATATAAATAAAGCTAACGTACAAAAAATGGTTTTAAAGCGAAAAATACCAAACTTTTTCCCTGGAGATACCATTCGTGTTGGTGTCAGAATCATAGAGGGCAAAAGAGAAAGAATTCAGAATTTCGAAGGCGTCTGTATTGCTAAGAAAAATAGAGATATAAACTCTTCTTTTACAGTAAGAAAAATTTCCTTTGGTGAAGGCGTCGAAAGAACTTTTGCTCTATATAGCCCTGTAATTGGATCAATCAAAGTTGTTCGTTCCGGAAAAGTCCGAAGAGCTAAACTTTATTATTTAAGAGACAGAAAAGGTAAATCTGCGAGAATAGCTGAAAAATTAAAAAAAAATATTGGAATAGATGTAGATGTAAAAGCTTCTTCTCAGCCAGAAGCTGCACAACAGGAAACTTCTGAAAAATCAGAGGAGATTAAAGTTACTCCAAGTAAAAAAATTACAGAAAAAAAAGAAGTTAAAAAATCAGATAACTTAAAGTAATTTTTTAATGTCAAAAACCTTATACGATAAAATTTGGGAAGAACATCTTGTACATCAACAGGAGGATGGTACTTGTTTACTTTATGTTGACAGACATCTGATTCATGAAGTGACAAGTCCCCAAGCTTTTGAGGGTTTAAGATTAAATAAAAGAAAAGTTAGGAAACCAAAATTAACTTTAGCAGTTGCAGATCATAATGTTCCAACAACTGATAGATCGAAAGGTATTGAGGATCAAGACTCCAAAATACAAGTAGATACTTTGAGAAATAATTGTAAAGAATTTGGAGTTCCCTTATTTGATATGAATGATAAGAGACAAGGAATAGTCCATATAATTGGACCAGAACAAGGATTTACTCAACCAGGTACTGTTATAGTTTGTGGTGACAGTCATACAGCAACACATGGAGCTTTCGGAGCACTTGCTTTTGGTATTGGAACTTCTGAAGTTGAACATGTACTAGCAACCCAAACTCTTATCCAGAAGAAATCAAAAAACTTTCTTCTAAAAGTAGATGGTTCTCTTCCAATTGGAGTTACAGCTAAAGATGTAATATTAAAAATTATTGGAACCATTGGTACAGCAGGAGGCACTGGTTTTGTTATAGAGTTTTCTGGAAATGTTATAAAAAATTTAAGCATGGAAGAAAGGATGACAATTTGTAATATGACTATTGAAGGTGGTGCAAGAGCTGGATTAATACAGCCAGATGAAAAAACATTTAAATATTTAGAAAACAGACCTATGTCTCCCAAAAAAGAAAATTGGACAAAAGCTTTAGATTATTGGGCCAAATTGAAATCAGACGAAAGCTGTGAATTTGATAAAGAGGTTATTATAAATGGGAACGAAGTTGTTCCCCAAGTAACTTGGGGGACGTCTCCTCAAGATGTAGTTCCAGTAAACGGTTTAGTGCCTGATCCAAATACAGAAAAAGATAACGATAGGCGTGAGTCTATGAAAAGATCTCTAGAATACATGGGACTTAAAGCAAATACAAAAATTACCGATATAAAAATTGATAAGGTTTTTATTGGAAGCTGTACCAACGGGAGAATACAAGATCTTAGGGAAGCGGCAAGACTTCTTAAAGATAAAAAAATAGCTAAACATGTAAATGCAATGGTTGTTCCTGGTTCGGGCTTAGTAAAGAATCAAGCAGAACAAGAAGGCTTAGATAAAATTTTTAAAAGTTCTGGGTTTGAATGGAGAGAACCAGGATGTTCTATGTGTCTAGGGATGAATGAGGATCAACTAAAACCTAGAGAAAGATGCGCATCTACATCAAACAGAAATTTTGAAGGAAGACAAGGCCGTGGGGGAAGAACTCATTTAGTTAGTCCTGCAATGGCAGCAGCAGCAGCGATCGAGGGACATTTATCTGATGTAAGGAAATTTGATAATTAATATGGATAAATTTAAAAACATAAAAAGTATTCCAGCTTATCTTCCATTAATGAATATAGATACTGATAAAATTATTCCAAAACAATTTTTAAAAACAATCAAAAGATCTGGATTAGGAAAAAGTTTATTTTATGAGATGAGATATGATGAAAAAGGAAATTCTATAAAGGGTTTCGTTTTAGATACGGAACCTTTCAATAAAAGCCAAATATTAATTACTGGCAAAAATTTTGGTTGTGGATCTTCAAGAGAACATGCGCCTTGGGCCTTGCTAGATTTTGGAATTAAAGTAATAGTGAGTGAGAGTTTTGCAGATATTTTTTATAATAACTGTTTTAAGAACGGAATTCTTCCTATAATAGCAGACGAAAATACAGTTAAAGAATTAGCCGAATACTCTAGAAGAAAAGAAAATTTAGAGATCAAACTTGAAGAACAGGAAATTATTTATGGAAATAAATCGTATAAGTTTAAATTAGACTCTTTTAAAAAGAAATGTTTAGTTGAAGGATTGGATGATATTGCTTTATCACTCGAAAAAATCAAAAAAATTGAAAGTTTTGAGTATAATATGAACAAAAGTAAGGTTTGGATTTAAATAATGACAACCAACAAAAGAAAAATATTATTATTACCAGGCGATGGTATAGGACCAGAAGTCGTTAGCGAGACAAAAAAAATTATTGAATGGTTTAATAAAAAAAAATCTTTAGATTTTAAAATCGACCAGGGTCTTATTGGTGGGGCAGCTATAGATAAACACGGTATTCCAATAACCGATGAAGTTTTTTATAAGGCTTTAGAATGTGATGCAGTAATATTTGGTGCTTGTGGTGGTCCAAAATATGACAATCTTGAATTTTCAAAAAAACCTGAGAGAGCATTACTTAAATTGAGAAAGGAATTAAAATTATTTGCAAATCTAAGACCAGCAATTTGTTTTAAAGAGCTAGTTGATAACTCAAGTTTGAAACCAGAGATAGTTTCAGGCTTGGATATACTGATAGTAAGAGAGTTAACAGGAGGAATTTATTTTGGAGAACCAAGAGGCGTTAAACCGATTGAAAATGGAGAACGAAGAGGAGTAAATACACATGTTTATACAACAAAAGAAATTAAAAGAATTGCAAAAGTAGCTTTTGATTTGGCTGCAAAAAGAAAAAACAAAGTCACTTCATGTGAAAAATCAAATGTTATGGAAGCAGGAGTTCTTTGGAGAGAAGAAGTACAGCTATTAAAAGATAAAGATTATAAAAAAATAGAGTTAAATCATATGTTAGCAGACAATTGTGCGATGCAATTACTCAGAAATCCAAAACAATTCGATGTAATACTTGCTGATAATTTATTTGGAGATATGCTCTCAGATGAAGCCGCAATGTTAACAGGATCTCTTGGTTTGCTACCCTCAGCATCTATTGGTGATAAAGATAAAAATGGAAGAATGAGATCTTTGTATGAGCCCGTTCATGGCTCTGCACCAGATATAGCTGGAAAAAATATTTCTAATCCAATTGCTACTATATTAAGCTTTTCTATGGCTTTAAAATACTCTTTGGGATTAGAAAAAGAGTCTACCTTGTTGGATAAAGCTGTTGAAAAAACCCTAGAGGACGGTCTTAGAACTCCAGATATAATGTCAAAAGGAAAGAAAAAGGTATCAACCTCAGATATGGGTGATGCAATTGTATCAAATTTAAATTAAAATAATCTCAAAATGAATTTTGCTATAATTGGTGCCACCGGCAACGTCGGAAGGAAGACTATTGAAATTTTAGAAAAATCTAAAATTAAAATATCAAAACTATTTCTTGTCGCTTCAGAAAAAAGTGAGGGAAAAAAAATTAAATTTAAAGATAACGAAATACAAATTCAGAACCTTGAAAAATATGATTTTTCTAATGCAGAGATTACTTTTTTTGCTGCCGGAAGTAAAATAGCTGAAAAGTGGGTTCCTAAAGCAAGTAAAAAAACAATTGTAATAGACAATTCAAAATTTTTTAGAATGGATAGAGATGTCCCTTTGGTAGTTCCTGAGGTAAATCCAGAACAATTAGCTATGTACAAAAAGAAAAATATAATTGCTAACGCTAATTGTTCAACTATCCAAATGGTTTTAGTTTTAAAACCGTTACATGATCATTTTGGTATTAAAAGAGTTGTAGTTTCCACTTATCAGTCAGTTTCTGGGGCAGGTAAAGCGCCTATGGATGAGCTTGTTAGTCAATCAAAAGATTTTCTAGCAGGAAAAAAAATTAATCCACAAAATTTTACTAAACAGATAGCTTTTAATTTAATTCCACACATAGACGAATTTGTCGATGAAGGTTATACAAAAGAAGAATGGAAAATGATAAATGAGACCAAAAAAATTTTAGATCCAAAAATAAAATTAACAGCGACATGTGTTAGAGTACCTGTCATGGTTTCTCATTCAGAATCTATTAATGTAGAGTTTGAAAAACCCTTCGATATTAAAAAAGTAAAAGATATTTTGAGTAAAACAGAAGGTTGTAAAGTCCTGGATGAAAGAAAAAATGGAGGGTATATAACTCCTCTCGAAGCCGAAAACAGCTATATGACTTTTGTTTCAAGAATTCGAAAAGATGATTCAAATAATAATGCTCTTAATATATGGGTTGTTTCTGATAATTTACTGAAAGGGGCAGCATTGAATACAGTGCAGATAGCTGAAAAATTAATAAAAAATTATTATGGAAAATAAAAATAATCCACTTTCACCCCATCTTCAGGTTTACAGATGGCACATATCTTCTCTTCTTTCAATTACTCATAGAATCATTGGAATTATAAATTTTTTTGCTATTATTATTCTGTCTATCCTATTGATTTTTTTTGACATTAGTTCTCAACCTCTCCAAGTATTTTTTAATTCTTTGATTAGTAAGTTTTTAATAATTGCTTTGTGTTGGTCATTTAGCTTTCAAATTTTAAATGAGATCAGACACTTAGCATGGGACATTGGATATGGTTTCGATTTAAAAGTTTCTCGAATAACAGGAATTATAACCATAGTTGGCTCTTTTGTTATGGCAACATTATTTTATCTGATAGGGGGTAATTTAATTTAAATGATTAAAGCAACAAAAAAATGGTTAATTATAAAAATCTCATCTGGTCTATTAATTCCTTTTATGATTTGGTTCATAATAAACTTGGTATCAATTTTTGATGCTAACCATTCTCAATTAAATAACTTTATGAATGAAATATCTACAAAATTTATATTTTCTATATTCATATTATTGGCCTTTACCTTTTATACCCTTACATTAAGCGAGGTTTTTGAAGATTATATTAGTGATTCTAAACTCAAAAATGCCGCAAACAGATTACTTGTTTTATTTAGTATAATAATCACATTATTATTAGTAATATTTTTAATTATATGAGTGCTTATAAAATTGTAGATCACGAATACGATGTAGTAGTTCTTGGTGCAGGTGGATCAGGATTAAGAGCTGCAGTTGGACTATCAGAGGCTGGTTTAAAAACCGCATGTATATCTAAAGTATTTCCTACTAGAAGCCACACTTCAGCAGCTCAAGGCGGAATTTCTGCTGCTTTAGGAAATATGGGCGAAGATGATTGGAGATGGCACATGTATGATACAGTTAAAGGTTCTGACTGGCTGGGTGACCAAGATGCTATCGAACACTTATGTAAAGAAGCTCCAAAAGCAGTAATTGAATTAGAAAAATATGGTGTTCCATTTAGCAGGACAAAAGAAGGAAAAATTTATCAAAGAGCATTTGGAGGAATGACCAAGAATTACGGAAATGAGTCTGTTCAAAGAACTTGTGCTGCCGCAGATAGAACTGGTCATGCAATACTTCATACTTTATACGGTCAAGCCTTAAAACATAATACAGAATTTTTTATAGAATACTTCGCTTTAGACTTGCTTATGAAAAATGGTGAGTGCAAAGGTCTTGTTGCCTGGAACTTAAATGATGGAACGATACATAGATTTAGATCGCACATAACAATTCTCGCTACAGGTGGTTACGGAAAAGTTTATTATACAGCAACTTCAGCTCATACATGTACAGGTGACGGCAATGGTATGGCATTACGTGCAGGTTTACCTTTACAAGATATGGAATTTGTTCAGTTTCATCCAACCGGGATTTATGGTGTAGGAACTTTAATATCAGAAGGTGTCAGAGGCGAAGGCGGCTACCTTTTGAACTCCAAGGGTGAGAGATTTATGGAGAAATATGCTCCTAAGGCTAAAGACTTAGCATCCAGAGATGTTGTTAGTAGATCAATAGCAGTTGAAATAAACGAGGGCAGAGGTGTTGGTAAAAATAAAGATTATGTAAATTTACATTTAAACCATCTTGATCCAAAAGTTATAGAAGAGAGATTACCTGGAATAGCAGAGTCAGCAAAAACATTTTGTGAAGTTGATGTTAGAAAAGATCCTATTCCGGTAGTTCCTACAGTCCATTACAATATGGGAGGAATACCAACTAACTACAAGGCTGAAGTTTTGACTTTAAATGGCAAAGAGTCCACAGTACCTGGATTGATGGCTATCGGTGAAGCTGCATGTGTTTCAGTTCATGGAGCTAACAGATTGGGATCAAATTCTTTAATTGATTTAGTAGTATTTGGAAAATCCGCAGCAAATCGTGCAGCTGAACTTGTTAAACCAGGAACACCACATGAAACACTCCCGCAAAGTGAAACTGATAAATGTTTAGATAGATTTGATAAGTTTCGTAACTCAACAGGTTCTATAAAAACTTCTGAACTCAGATTGTCAATGCAAAAAACAATGCAATCTAAGTGTGCAGTTTTTAGAACCGAAAAAACATTAAAAGAAGGTATGGATCAGATTAGAAAACCTTTTGATGGTATGAGTGATATTTCTGTATCTGATAAGTCATTATTATTTAATACGGACTTAGTTGAAACATTAGAATTTGACAATCTTATAAGACAAGCAATGACCACTATAGACTCTGCTTATCACAGAAAAGAGAGCAGAGGAGCTCACGCAAGAGAAGATTTTAAAAATAGAGATGACAAAAAATATATGACCCATACCCTAGCATGGCAAAAAGGTAATGATGTTAAAGTAGCTTATAGACCTGTACACTCCAAAACTTTGACAAATGATGTACAATATTTTCCACCAAGAGAGAGAGTATATTGATGGTACAATTTAGCCTTCCAAAAAATTCAAAAATTTTAAAGGGTAAATTTTACAAAGATAAAACTGGATCAAATAATTTAAAAAGAGTTAATGTTTATAGATGGAGTCCAGCTAGTGATGAAAATCCTAGGATTGATACATTTGATGTAGATTTAAATGAATGTGGACCAAAAGTTTTAGATATTCTTTTTAAAATCAAAAATGAAATTGATTCAACATTAACTTTCAGAAGATCTTGTGCACACGGGGTTTGCGGGTCATGCGCTATGAATGTTGATGGTGTAAATACATTGTCATGTATAAAATCTCATTCTGATATAAAAGGTGAATTAAATATTTATCCATTGCCCCACTTAAAAGTTGTGAAAGATTTAGTTGGAGATTTAAGTACACTTTATAAGCAATATGAATCCGTTGAACCATGGTTAAAAGCAAAGGTTGGGGAAAAAACGCCAGCAGAAATTAAACAGTCTCAAGAAGATAGAGCAAAACTTGATGGATATTATGAATGTATACTCTGTGCATGTTGCTCTACATCTTGCCCAAGCTATTGGTGGAACGGGGATAAATATTTAGGACCTGCAGTTCTATTACAAGCTTATCGTTGGATTGCAGATAGCAGAGATGAGGAGAGAAAAGAAAGATTAAAAAAAGTTGCTGATGAGCTAAAACTATACAGATGTCATACGATTATGAATTGTACCAATTCCTGCCCTAAGGGTTTGAATCCTGCTAAAGCAATTGGATCTATCAAAAAAATGCTTGCAACGAGCTAAAAGCTTAATTAATCATTAATAATTAAATGAATTCAATAGAGCACTTTATTGATGGTAAAATTGTAAAAGGTTCTTCCAAAAGGACTGGAAAGGTATTTAACCCTGCTACTGGTGAGATAAGTTCAAATGTGAATCTTGCTAGCACTGCAGATTTAGATAAAGCAGTAAAAGCTGCAAAAAAAGCTTTTCTAAGCTGGTCTGAGAAAACACCATTATCTAGAGCCAGAGTTCTCTTTAAATTTAAAGAATTGATTGAAAAAAACTATGATGAGCTTACAAAAATTATAGTCTCTGAACACGGAAAAGTTTATGAGGACGCCAAAGGTTCTTTGACTAGAGGCTTAGAAGTCGTGGAGTTTGCTTGCGGTATACCACAGTTGCTTAAAGGAGAATTTACAGAGAATGTTGGTACAAATGTTGACAGCTGGTCCACTAGACAACCACTCGGAGTATGCGCTGGCATAACCCCCTTTAACTTCCCTGCAATGGTTCCTATGTGGATGTTCCCTATAGCAATTGCGTGTGGAAACACATTTGTTTTAAAACCATCAGAGAAAGATCCATCCTGTTCAATGAAATTAGCAGAATTATTTTTAGAAGCCGGTCTTCCCCCTGGCGTGTTTAATGTTGTTAATGGTGACAAAGAGGCTGTTGATGCAATAATTAATAATAAAGATATTTCCGCAGTAAGTTTTGTTGGCTCAACGCCTATAGCCAAATACATTTATGAAAATTGTGCAAAAAATGAAAAAAGAGTTCAAGCTTTAGGAGGTGCAAAAAATCATTGTGTAGTAATGCCAGATTGTGATTTAGATCAAGCCGTTAATGGTTTAATGGGAGCAGCCTATGGTTCTGCCGGGGAAAGATGTATGGCACAATCCGTTGCGGTAGCAGTAGGAAAAATTGCCGATCCTCTTGTAAAAGATTTATCTAAAAAAGTGGAGTCACTAAAAATTGGTCCTGGATTGGATAAGAAATCTCAAATGGGTCCACTAGTTACAAAAGATCATTTAGAAAAAGTTAAAGGTTATGTTGATATAGGATTAACAGAGGGTGCCAAGTTAGTGGTAGATGGAAGAAATTTAAAATTACAAGGTTATGAAAATGGTTTTTATATGGGAGGTTGTTTATTTGATCATGTCAAAAAAGACATGAGAATTTATAAAGAAGAAATATTTGGACCAGTTCTATCAGTTGTAAGAGTAAAAGATTATAATGAAGCATTATCATTAGTTAATGATCACGAATTTGGAAACGGCACAAGTATTTTTACAAGAGATGGAGATACTGGAAGATCATTTGCAAGTAATGTAAAAATTGGCATGGTAGGTATAAACATTCCAATTCCAGTGCCTATGGCATTTCATAGTTTTGGAGGCTGGAAAAGATCTTTATTTGGAGATCAAAGTATACATGGACCTGAAGGAGTAAGATTCTATACAAAATTAAAAACAATAACTTCAAGATGGCCATCAGGAATAAAATCTGACCCAGAATTTGTAATGCCAACAATGAAATAACTATGAATAAAAAAATTTCTTTAATAGGTGCTGGCCAAATTGGCGGAACACTCGCACATCTAATAGCTTTAAAAAATTTGGGTGACATAGTTTTATTTGATGTTGCCGAAGGCATAGCTAAAGGAAAAGCCCTGGATATTGCTCAATCATCTGGGGTTGATGGTTTTAATGCAAAATTAATTGGAACAAGTAATTATAAAGACATAAAAGACTCTGACGTAATAATAATAACTGCTGGTGTTCCCAGGAAACCAGGTATGAGTAGAGATGATCTTTTAGGTATAAACTTAAAAATAATTAAGCAAGTAGCTGAAGGAATTAAAAAAAATTCACCAGATTCATTTGTTATATGTATAACAAATCCTTTAGACGTGATAGTTATGGCATTACAAAAGTATTCGGGATTAGCAACTCATAAAATTGTTGGAATGGCAGGTATTTTGGACTCATCAAGATTTAAATATTTTCTTTCAACGGAATTAAATGTCCCTATAACAGATGTTGAAACCCTAGTTCTTGGTGGTCACGGAGACACCATGGTTCCACTGCCAAATCACACAACAGTTGGTGAAAAATCATTATCAATTTTATTAAAAGAAAATAAAATAACAAAAGAGAAACTAAATTCTATAATAGACAGGACAAGGAAAGGTGGAGCAGAAATAGTCAAGCATCTAGAAAAAGGCTCAGCCTTTTACGCCCCAGCTGCATCCGGAGTTGAAATGGCAGAATCATACTTAAAAGATTTGAAAAAAAAATTACCTTGTGCCGCTTATTTAAATGGCGAATATGGGTTTAAGAATTTGTATGCTGGTGTACCTGTTGTTATAGGTAAAAAGGGAGTTGAAAAAATTATAGAAATAGATTTGTCCGATTTAGAAAAAGAACAGCTCAACTCCTCAATAAAATCTGTACAAGATTTGTATAAAGTAGCAAAAAGTATAGATAAGGAATTATAAAATTTATTTTTTTATAAGAACAATTCTTCTTCCCATTGCAAAAATTTTAGGTGAAATTTTAGTAAGAAAATTATCAATTTTATGAAATAAATTTAAAAAAAAATTATTCATGGGAATGTAGAAAGTTCTTGAACATACCCCACCTGAATTCAGAAAAACAATGCATTCAGAAAAACTTTCATATTCAATTCTAAAATAAGATCCTAAATTTTTTTCAAAAGAAATTAAATTATCAAAAACTAAATGTGGAACAGCAATATTTCCTGCCCATAAATCATCAGCATCTGTTACTGGCACGGTTTCACTCCATGGATTTTTTGTAAAATCAAATCCTTCGTGCTTCATTATGATTGTAATTAGTTGGAAAACAATAGAGCAGTTAGCTTCTTGTATTACTAATTTTCCATTCTTTTTTAAGATCCTGTGCATCTCTTTAAAGAATTTTAAAGGATAAGGAACGTGATGAATCATATTTGCAGCTATTACAAAATCGTAAGAATTTTCTTCAAACCCGGTACTTTGAGCATCTATATTTTTCAAATCCAAATGTTTACCCTCAGAATAGTCACTAGTTTTAAAGTTTTTATTTGAAATAAATTTTTTCGATAATCCTGCTCCCGCACCAACTTCAATTCCTTTTTCATCTTCATTAATAAATTTATTCATCCATTCATATCTATTTTTTACTAGAAAAAATAAGTTTTTATTTTTTTTTGAATTGAAATATTTTACTGCTTCTTCTACGTGGCCGACTTTTTTCATTCGGTCCTTATTTTTTGGAAATTTTATTTTTTTAGTTATTTTTATCATTATTTAATGAAAAAATAGTATATTTAATAATTATGAAATGCAAATTTTTATAAAATAATATAATAATCTACAGGTGTTAATTAATTTAGAATATCTTAGAGAAAAATATTTAGAGAAAAATTTTCATAACAATGAAGAACTTTTTAATTTTGTTTCGACAGATGTAATATTTGGATTTTCTGAAATTTCTGATATTTTAAAAAACGATAGTGAAATTAGATCGGTTTTAGAAATTGGTTCTGGCGCGGGTATATTACTTAATGAGTTAAAAAAAGCTTTCCCAAATATTGATTTTTCAGGTGTAGATCCAAATGAAAGTGGTTTTCACAGATATAAGGAAGTTTACGAAAGTTTGAAAAAAAAAGAATTTATAATTGAAAATTCCCAAATAGAAAAATTTGAAACAACAAAAAAATTTGACTTAGTTTTTTCAATAAATGTCTTTGAGCATGTAAGAGATTGGAAAAAATATATCGAACAAACAAATAAATTACTCAACAAAAATGGTAAAAATATTATTTTAGCACCAAACTATGATTTTCCTTACGAGCCTCATTTTGTAATACCAATTATAATAAATAAAAAAATAACAAAATTTTTTTTTAAGAATAAAATAAAAAGAAGTGAGATAAAAACCAACGAGATAGGCTTGTGGGAAGGCTTATATTTTTTAGGAAAAAAAGAGGTAGAAAGATATTTAACGACAAATAATTACTCATATTATTTTGATTTTGAAATTAAGCAAAGGATGTTTAACAGAATTACCCAGGATAAGGAATTTAAAAGAAGGCAAGGTATCGGAGGACGTTTAGCTATTTTTGCTAAAAATTTATATTTGGATAAATTGATATTTGATTTTTTTAAAGTACCATTTCCATATATGAAATTGATAATAGATAAAAAAAATAGTTAAATTTATGATTAGGTCAAATATCTTTTATATAATTTTAATTTCTTTTTATGCCTTTCTAGTTAATTGGGTCAGCGGAAATGTAGGCGTTATGCCAATTGATACTTTTAGCTTCATGGATACAGGTAATAGTATTCTTTATGGAAAATATCCAATTAGAGATTTTTGGATTTTTTCAGGTTTCTTATTAGATTATATTCAGGCATTATTTTTTATTTTATTTGGAAAAAATTGGGCTGCCTATGTCAGTCACGCTTCTTTTTTTAATATCATTATATCTTTGTCAGCATATATCACTTTTACAAATTTAAAAATTGAGAGAATTTATAGTTTTTTTTACGCGTTAAGTGTAGCAACACTTTGTTACCCAGTAGCCGGCACACCTTTCGCTTATCAACATTCATTTATACTATCTTTAATTTCAATTTTTATAACTTGTTTAGCGATTAAAGGAGAAAAAGATATTTTATGGTTTGCGTTGCCCACGCCAATGCTGTTGTCTTTCTTATCTCAACAAACACCTTCATCTTATATTAATATTTTATTAATTTTAACAATATTTTATCATTTTTTTTCTGAACGAAAATATGTTCAAATTAAAAACTTTATTTTTGGTGCGTTAACTATTTTTATTTTATTTATTTTATTTTTAATAATTACAGGAACATCGATTAAAGATTTTATAATACAATATATCTTATTTCCTTTATCAATTGGAAGTGGCAGAATATTAAATGAGCAATCAGCATACCTAAGTTTTTCAGATCAATTAAATATTAAAAGATTAATTGGTGATTTTAAATTTATTCATATATTTTTAGTAGCATTAATTTTTATTACTTCAAAACAAATTTTTGCAAAAACTTTAAAATTAAAAAAATATTTATTAAAAATAAATATTTTATTAGTTGTTTCAACTATACTGTTTATCTTCCATCAATTAATAACAGCAAATCAAATATTTATTTTTTGTTTAATACCTGTAATAGCAGCATATGTACATATGAATTTAAATTTTTTAGAAAATAATAAAATTTATTATAAATTTTTTATTATTTTATTAATTATATTTTGCACAATCAAATATCACTATAGATTTAACGTTGAAAGAAAATTTATGGACCTGCAAAGTGTTGATTTATCTTTAGCAGTACCAGCTAATGAACTAAGTCCAAAACTTAAATATTTAAAATGGATAACCCCATTCTCATATTCTCAAAATCCAAGGGAAGAACTAAAATTTTTAAATAAAGTTTACATGCATCTTAAAGAGGATAGAAGAAACAAGCTTATTATTACTCATTATCATTTCTTATCTTTGTTATTAAAAGAGGATATAAATTTATTAAATAGATGGTATTTGCGTCACCACACCCACCCACAAGTTGGTAATAAATATTTTAAATATTATATAAATTTAGTAAATAAAAACTTGAAAAAAAATAATATAGAAGTTGTTTATTTAATAAGTTCTACTGAAAATGAAATGAAATTTGAGGATTTTAAAGCATATTTTACCTCAAAATGCTTTGAAAATAATAATGTGATAGAAAATAGATTTTATTTCTATGAAATTAAAGATTGTAAATAATTAAATGAATATACACGAACATCAAGCAAAAGAAATTTTAAAAGAATTTGGCGCACCCGTGTCAAATGGGTTTGTTATACTGGATACAAATGAATTGGATAAAATAATTCAAAAAATTAAGTCTCAGAAAATAGTTATAAAAGCACAAATTCATGCAGGTGGAAGAGGAAAAGCGGGCGGTGTAAAGCTAGTTGATAAATTAGACTGTAAAACAGAAATTAAAAAAATGTTTGGTAAAATTTTGGTAACACATCAAACAGGACCAGAGGGAAAAGTGGTTAAAAGAATATATTTACAAGAAGCATATGATATTGAAAAAGAGTTTTATTTATCATGCTTAATAGATAGACAAAGTTCAAAAATTGCCTTCATAAGTAGTACAGAAGGTGGTGTTGATATAGAGTCTGTAGCAAAAAAAAGTCCAGAAAAAATAATAACTACCAAAATCGATTTAAAAAAAAATCTTAATGAAACAGATATCAATGATATAGTAAAAATCTTTCAACTAGATAAAAATCAAAAAGAAGACGCAATAAGATTAGTAAATGCTCTTTATAATATTTTAATACAGAAAGACGCATCACTTATAGAAATAAACCCATTAGTTATTACCAAACAAAAAAAATTACTATGTTTAGATGCCAAAATGAATTTCGATGATAATGCTTTATTTAGAAGGCCGGAAATATTTAAATTAAGAGATTTAAACGAAGAAGATTCTGCAGAGATTGAAGCAAGTAAATTTGGTTTAGCTTATATAAAGTTAAATGGCTCAATCGGTTGCATGGTTAACGGTGCTGGATTAGCTATGGCAACAATGGATATAATTAAATTAAATGGAGAAGAACCTGCAAATTTTTTAGATGTTGGAGGCGGAGCTTCAAAAGATCAGGTCGCAGCTGCTTTTAAATTAATTTTGTCAGATAAAAATGTTAAAGGAATCTTAATAAACATTTTTGGGGGTATTATGAGATGTGATGTGCTTGCTCAAGGTTTAGTTGAAGCTGCAAAAGAATTTGATTTAAAAATTCCGCTTGTAGTTCGTCTTGCAGGAACAAATTTTAAAGAAGGAAAAGATATTTTAGATGAGTCAGGTTTAAAAATTCTGTCCGCGTCTGATTTAAATGATGCTGCAAAAAAAATTGTTGGAGCAATAAAATAACCAATGTCAATTTTAGTAAATAAAAATACCAAAGTTATATGTCAAGGGTTTACAGGAACACATGGAAGCTTCCACTCAGAACAAGCCATAAAATATGGTACAAAATTAGTCGGAGGAGTTACCCCAAAAAAAGGTGGACAAAAACATTTGGGACTTCCTGTATTTGATACGGTATTGGAGGCAAAAGAAAAAACAGGAGCGAATGCTACAATGATCTATGTTCCTCCAAAATTTGCGTCTGCGGCAATCTTAGAAGCAATTGAGGCTGAAATTGATTTAATAGTCTGTATCACAGAAGGGATTCCAATTTTAGATATGATTAATGTCAAAAAATTATTAATCAAATCAAAAAGCAGATTGATCGGACCTAATTGTCCAGGAATTATTACTCCCGAGGAATGTAAGATTGGAATTATGCCTGGAAATATACACAAAAAAGGCTCTGTTGGAATTGTATCTAGATCTGGAACTTTGACATATGAAGCTGTAGCACAAACATCTAGCAATGGAATGGGGCAATCAACATGTATTGGCATTGGAGGAGATCCAATTAATGGAACTAATTTTATAGATTGTCTTGAACTTTTTTTAAAAGATAAGGACACACAATCAATCGTGATGATCGGAGAAATAGGAGGATCCGCAGAGGAAGAAGCGGCAGAATTTTTAAAAAATTCTAAAATTAAAAAACCAACTGTAGGCTTTATAGCAGGACTAACAGCCCCTCCGGGTAGAAGAATGGGGCATGCTGGAGCAATAATTTCAGGTGGCAAAGGTGGGGCAAAAGATAAAATTGAAGTAATGAAATCTGCGGGTATAACTATATCTAAATCTCCAGCTGATATTGGTAGAACTCTTTATGAAAAACTTAATAATTAAAACTTCTTTTTTTGTGCTATTATAAACAAAATTAAATATGTCTACTAATAAAAATAACAATATATTTGAAAAAACTTCATTTTTAGGTTCGAACAGTTCTCAATTTATAGAGGAACTTTATGCCGATTACCTTAATAGGCCAAATAGTATACCAAGTGAATGGAAAGATTTTTTTGAAGGATTAAAAGATAAAAAAGAAGAAATTTTAAAAACAGTTTCGAGTCCTAGCTGGTCTCCAAAAATAAAAAAGAAAAAAAAAACTAAAAATGGTGAAAAATTTTCTGAAAACATTAGTAATTTTAATTTAGATCAACCAGAAAGCTCTAATGTTTTAGAAGCAGCCCAAGATTCTGTAAGAGCCAATATGCTAATTAGAGCTTATAGAATAAGGGGACATTTAATTTCAGATTTAGATCCACTTGGATTATTAAAGCATTATGAACATCCCGAATTAAAACCTGAAACTTATGGTTTTTCGAATAAAGATATTAATAGAAAAATATATCTAGATGGAGTGTTGGGTTTACAATCTGCAACCCTTAAAGAAATTATTAAAATTGCTAAAAAAACTTATTGTCAAAAAATTGGTTATGAATTTATGCATATGGGGGACCCTGATGAAAAAAAATGGATTAGAGATAGAATTGAAGGAAAAGAAAAGGGAATTAATTTTACAGAAAATGGGAAAAAAGCAATATTAAATAAATTAATAGAAGCCGAAGGATTTGAAAAATTTTTACACGTTAAATTTGTTGGAACAAAAAGATTTGGTCTGGATGGTGGAGAGTCATTAATCCCAGCATTAGAACAAATTATTAAGAGAGGAGGACATTTAGGCGTTAAGGAAGTAAAAATTGGAATGCCACATAGAGGCAGGTTAAATGTTTTGGCAAATATGATGCAGAAACCTTTTAAAGCCATATTTAAAGAATTTTTTGGAGAGAGAATAGAATCTAAAAGAGATTTTGAAGGTGATGTAAAATACCATTTAGGCGCATCTGCCAATAGAGAATTTGATAGAAATTTAGTTCATATTAGCTTAACAGATAATCCATCTCACTTAGAGGCAGTAAATCCAGTAGTATTAGGACAAGTAAGAGCTAAACAGTTTTTTCATAAAGACAAAGAAAGAAAGAAAGTAATTCCAGTTTTAATTCATGGTGACGCAGCTTTTGCTGGACAAGGTGTTGTTGCAGAGTGTTTTGCTATGTCAGGATTACCTGGTCATAACACTGGAGGCACCATTCACATTATTGTTAATAATCAAATAGGTTTTACCACTGCCCCAAGGTTTGCTAGATCTTCTCCATATCCTTCCGATCTTGCAAAAATGGTACAAGCCCCAATTTTTCATGTTAACGGCGATGATCCCGAAGCAGTAGTTCATTGTGCGAAAATTGCAACAGAGTTTAGACAAAAATTTAATAGAGACGTTGTGATCGATATGGTTTGCTATAGAAGATTTGGACACAATGAAGGAGATGAGCCTTCATTTACACAGCCTTTAATGTATAAAAAAATTAAAACACACCCTACAACTTTGCAAATCTATGGAAAGAAGCTTGTGAATGAAGGTTTAATATCAAGTGAGCACGTAGATTTAACAAAGAAAAAATTCAGAAACTTTTTAGATAAGGAGTTTGCTGTTGCAAAAGACTATAAAATCAAAATGAAATGGTTCGATGGAGTTTGGTCACGTTTTAAACCAGAAATAGGAAAAGATAGACGTGGAGTTACAGGAGTAGATAGAAAAGAGTTAATATCTGTAGGTAAAAAAATTACTGATATTCCAAAAAACTTTAATATTCACAAGACACTATTAAAAATATTTGAGAATAAAAGAAAAATGTTTACAAATAATTATCCAATTGATTGGTCCACAGCAGAATTATTAGCATTTGGAACACTTTTGAACGATGGTTTTTCAGTGAGATTATCAGGACAAGATTCTGGAAGAGGAACTTTTAGTCAGAGACATTCAGTTTTAAGAAATCAGGATAACCATGATAGATATGTTCCTTTACATCATATTTCAAATAAGCAAAAAAAATTTGAGGTTATTGACAGCCTTTTATCTGAACTAGGAGTTTTAGGTTTTGAATTTGGTTATTCATTATCTGAACCCGAAACATTAGTATTATGGGAGGCTCAATTTGGCGATTTTGCGAATGGAGCTCAAGTAGTCATAGACCAATTTATTTCTTCTGGGGAGTCTAAATGGTCAAGAGCAAGTGGTTTAGTAATGCTATTGCCCCATGGTTATGAAGGTCAGGGGCCAGAACATTCATCTGCAAGATTAGAAAGGTTTTTACAATTATGTGCCCAAGATAATTTGCAAGTAATTAATTGTACAACACCAGCTAACTATTTTCATGCTTTAAGACGACAGATGCACAGAGATTTTAGAAAGCCACTTATAATCATGACACCTAAATCTTTATTAAGACATAAGAAGTGCGTTTCAAATATTGAAGATTTTACAAAGGTAAATTCTTTCCACAGAATTTTAGAAGATAGTGCTTACTTAAAAAACAGTAATTTAATTAAACTTAGCAAAGACAAAAAAATTAAAAAAGTGGTTATGTGTTCTGGAAAAATTTATTTTGATTTAATTGAAGCCAGAGAAAAAGCTAAAGAAGATAAAATTGTGATTATCAGGGTCGAGCAGTTGTATCCTTTTCCGGTAAAACAACTTGGAAAACAGTTAAGAAGATATGAAAATGCAAAATTCTTCTGGTGCCAAGAAGAGCCAAAAAATATGGGAGCATGGAATACTGCGAGATATTATATTGAGAGAACTTTGAAAATCATTCAAGTAAAAGGCGAAAAAGTTAAATATGTGGGCAGAAATCCTGCGGCATCGCCAGCAACTGGAAATTTAAATAAACATCTTGCAGAACAAAAAGAAATATTAGAAAAGGTATTAAGCAAATAAATGTCAGAAAAAATAGTAGTTCCAGCTTTGGGAGAGTCAGTTAAAGAAGCAACAGTATCCAAATGGCTTAAATCTGTTGGAGAAGAAGTTGACTCTGACGAACCACTTGTTGAACTTGAAACAGACAAAGTTAATGTAGAGGTTCCGTCACCATCTAGTGGTGTTCTTGAAACAATTGACGTTAAGGAAGGATCTACAGTTGAGGTGGGAGCTCTTCTGGGTAGTGTAGGAGAAAATAATTCACAACCAGTAAAAGAAATCAAAGAGAAAAAATATGTGCCCCCACAAAAAAAAGAGGAAAACTTTTCAATTTATGAGGAAGAAGTTGATAAAACTAAAATTAATAAAAAAAAAGAGGATACTAACGGCACAGAACCACTAGTTTTAGAAAAAGAGGAAGCTGAGCCTGTAATTTTGGAAGATGAGAAATTAGAACCAGCTCTTATTTTAGAAGATGAGCATGAAGAATATAAACCTGAAAAAAAATTAAGAAAAAAAACAGCCTCCCCATCTGCTAGAAAGATTGCGGAAGAAAAAAATATTAATTTAGAAGATATCCAAGGAAGTGGAAGACATGGGGTAGTTTTGAAAGAAGACTTAGTAAATCTTATGGGTTCAAAACCAAGTCCAAATTTCAAAAAAATGAAAGATGGACCTGAAGAAAGAATAAAAATGACTCGTTTAAGGTTGACAATAGCTAAAAGACTAAAAGAAGCTCAGAATAATGCTGCTATGCTCACAACTTTTAATGAAGTTGATATGTTTAATATAATGGAAATTAGAAAAAACTATCAAGAAGAGTTTCAAAAAAAATATTCTACAAAATTAGGTTTTATGTCTTTCTTTGTAAAAGCTTGCATCGGTGCTCTAAAAAACTATCCCGCAATAAATGCTGAAATTCAAAATGAAGAGATTGTTTATAAAAATTATTACAACATCAGTTTTGCAGTTGGTACTGAAAGAGGATTGGTCGTTCCCGTTTTAAGAAATCCTGACGAAATGTCTTTTGCGGATATAGAAAAAAATATTCTTACATTAGGTGAAAAAGCACGCAATGGAAAAATTACAATAAACGATTTACAAGGTGGAACTTTTACAATTACTAATGGCGGTATTTATGGCTCCATGTTATCTACACCAATATTAAATCCACCTCAATCTGGCGTTTTGGGAATGCATAATATTATCCAACGTCCAGTAGCTATCAATGGAGAAGTTATAATTCGTCCAATGATGTATTTAGCTTTATCTTATGATCATAGAATTGTTGATGGAAAAGAAGCAGTTTCTTTCTTAAAAAATATAAAAGATTCTCTAGAGGAGCCAAGAAGGCTTTTTCTTAACATTTAATACCATGGAAAAAATATTTGACGTCTTAGTTATTGGTGGAGGGCCCGGTGGATATGTATGTGCTATTAGGGCAGCGCAGCTTGGATTAAAAGTTGGATGCATTGAACTTAGGGGAACACTCGGAGGCACATGTCTAAACGTAGGATGTATTCCATCAAAAAGTCTTTTAAATTCTTCTGAGCTTTTCTCAAAAGCCAAAAATAATTTTGCAAATATTGGAATAGAAACTAGCGATATAAAATTAAACCTAAAAAAAATGATGATAAACAAACTGAAATCTGTTCAAGTTTTAACTAAAGGAGTAGAGTTTTTGTTTAAAAAAAATAAAGTTACATATATTAAGGGTAAGGGAGTTTTGTTATCAAAAAATAACGTAGTAGTTTATAATGAAGGAAAAAAAACTTCTTATAACACAAAAAATATTGTTGTCGCTACTGGCTCATCTTCAGTATCTCTTCCCGGTATCAATATAGATGAAAAAAACATAATTTCATCAACCGGTGCCATTTCTTTAGAAAAGGTTCCAAACAGTTTGGTAGTTATTGGAGGCGGATATATCGGACTTGAAATGGGCTCAGTATGGTCAAGGTTAGGCTCAAAAGTTACTGTGGTTGAATTCTTAGACCATATCACTCCAGGTATGGATAAAGAGATATCAAAAGAATTTGAAAAAATTTTAACTAAACAAGGTATAAAATTTAAATTAAATTGCAAAGTTACAAAAGTTAACAATTCAGAAAATGAAATTTCCGTAGAATATATTGATAATAAAAATAATAAAAAAGAAACTTTAGAATGTGATAAAGTACTAGTGTCGGTTGGTAGAAAACCTTACACAGACGGATTAAATCTGTCGAAAATAGGAGTTAAAAGAGATGATAAAGGAAGGATAATAGTAAATAAAAAATTCCAAACTTCTGTAGACAATATTTATGCTATTGGTGATGTTATAAAAGGTCCAATGCTTGCACATAAAGCTGAAGAAGAAGGAATTGCAGTTGCAGAGAATTTAAAGGGTCAATACGGTCATGTAAATTATGATGTAATTCCAGGAGTAATATATACTTCCCCAGAAGTTGCCACAGTAGGTAAAACAGAGGAAGAACTTAAAAAATCAAATACAAGTTACAAAGTTGGAAAGTTTCCGTTTCTGGCAAATTCAAGAGCAAAAGTTAATAATGAGGCAGAGGGATTTGTAAAAATTTTAGCAGATTCAAAAACTGATAAAGTTTTAGGAGTGCATATAATAGGTCCACATTGTGGTGACATGATTGCAGAGATGGCGTTAGCTATGGAATTTGGAGCTAGTTCAGAGGATATTGCAAGGACTTGCCATGCTCATCCAACTCATACCGAAGCAATAAAAGAAGCTGCGTTAGCTGTCGACAAAAGACCTATTCATTTTTAAAATATTATTTTGTCAATTCATGAAAGTACCAGTTCTTATACCAAGAATTTTTGATCATCCCCATACATATTTATCGGGGAAAATTGAAAAGTTAAAACCAGGATGTTTAGTTCTAGTACCATTTGGAAAAGAAAAAGAACTAGGAGTAGTTTGGAACGAACAACAGGAAACAAACCGAAATTTTAAACTTAAAACTATTTTAGAAAAAAAAGATGTATCGTTTGGAGAAAATTTAGTTAAATTTATTAATTGGTTTTCTCTTTATAATTTGGTTCCCAAAGGAATGGTTTTAAAAATGTTTTTAGGGGATAAATCACTTTTTTTAAAAGAAAAAAATTTTTCTTTTAAAAACGAAATTAAGAAAAAAATCAAATTTACTTTAAATAAAAATCAAAAAAAATGTTTAGATGATTTAAATAGTTTTGGAAACAAATTTAATGTTAGTTTGCTTCAGGGAGTAACAGGTTCTGGCAAAACAATTGTATATTTTGAAAAAATAAAAGAGATAATTAGTAGAAATAAACAGGCCTTAGTACTTTTGCCAGAAATTTTTTTGACAAATCAGTTTGACCAAAGATTCGAGGATTATTTTGGTTTCAAGCCAGCAATTTGGCATTCAAAAATTTCGAAAAAAAAAAGAAAAATAATTTGGCACAATATCATTAATGGGAAAATAAAGTTAGTTGTTGGGGCAAGATCATCTTTATTTTTGCCATTCAAAAATCTTGGATTAATAGTAGTTGATGAGGAGCATGACTCTTCCTACAAACAAGATGAAGGTATCAGATATAATGCGAGAGACATGTCAATCTCTCGTGCTTCTATAGAAAATATACCTGTAATTTTATCTACATCTATCCCTTCTTTAGAAACCTATAATAATGTAAAAAATAAAAAATATAATTTCACAAGATTAAAAAAAAGATATAAAAATTTTTCTCTACCTTCTACTGAAATTGTAAAATTAAATTTAGATAAAAAGAATAAAAATATTTGGCTTGATATTAAAACTTTAAGTCTAGTAAAAAAATATTTAGATAAAGAGGAACAGGTTCTTTTCTTTTTAAATAGGCGTGGATACGCACCTTTTATGATATGCAAAAAATGTGGATATAAACTTTCATGTCCGAACTGCTCAATTTTTTTAACTTTTCATAAGCACGTAAATAAAGCCATGTGTCATCACTGCGGTCATAAAGAAACAATATATAAAAATTGTAAAAAAGGTGAATTAAAATGTGATTTTCAGATGTACGGACCTGGAGTTGAAAAAATATTTTCTGAATTAAAAAAAATATTCCCAGAAAAAAAGATTAGTATTTTATCAAGCGATTTTCTTAAGAAAAAAAAAGAAACCGAAAATTTATTAAGTGATATTGAAAAAAATAAAGTAAATATTCTAGTTGGAACACAGCTGATTTCAAAAGGTTTTAATTTTCCAAATTTAAATTGCATTGTAGTTGTAGATGCAGACTTTTCCGGAATGGGATTCGATTTAAGATCAAATGAAAAAAATATTCAATTATATAATCAGCTTAGTGGAAGAGCAGGAAGATTTAGTAAAAATTCACTTATTATCTACCAAACCTTTAATCCCGAAGACCAAACTTTAAAAAATATTTTAAAAAATGAGGA
>CACHVP010000008.1:0-29866 GCA_902583355.1 uncultured Pelagibacteraceae bacterium | reverse complement strand
TATTATGCAAAGTAAAAAATTCAAAAATTTTACTTATACTTTTCGGATAAATTTTAATATTTTGATTTGAAATTATAATTTTTTTCAGTTGAAAATCTTCTATATTTTTTATTCTTAGAGGAGCAATTAAAATTTCAATCTTATCAATATTTATTATGTTATTTTTTGACTTTCCAAAATCTAAGTTGATATTATTTAATATGATTCTTGGTGATGGCAAAAATGAAAAAAATATATCACCCTTAATTTCAGTGCTTAATTTAAATGAATCATTTATCTTATTTTGTACAAGTTGTTTTTTAGTGTCATAATCAAAATATATGGGTCTGAGAAAATAAGAAAAAATTAATAATAAGAAAACTGATAAAATACCTATTAAGATTATTTTTTTCCTATAAATTTTTGCTGTCTTGTAATTATTGACTTTATTCAACCAAGATTTGATAACTTTAGATGCTGAGGATTTCATTTTGTTGTTATATAAGATTTATAATGTAAAAATAAATCTTAAATAATGAAAGAAAAAAAAAATTTCCTTACTGGACTAAACGATCAGCAAAAAGCAGCTGTAGAGAACGTTGATGGGCCTACATTAGTTGTCGCAGGTGCAGGGTCTGGAAAAACTAAAGTTCTAACATCTAAACTTGCTTATTTGGTCCAAAAAAAGAAAGCGTGGGCAAATCAAATACTTTGCGTGACATTTACTAATAAAGCTGCCAATGAGATGAGGAATAGAGTTATAAAAATTCTTGGAGGCAATTTAAATTCTCTAGGTTGGTTAGGAACTTTTCATTCGATAAGTGTTAAATTTTTAAGGAGGCACGCAGAGGCTGTTGGTTTAAAAAGTAATTTCACAATTTTAGATACCCAGGACCAAAAAAAGCTTATTAAAAATATATGTAACGCAGAAAATATAGATGCAAAAAAAATATCTCCACAATTTATAATAGCTATTATTGATAATTGGAAAAATAAAGGTCTTTTGCCAAATGAAGTAAGATTAACTAAAAAAAATATTTTTGAAACGCAAATTCTTAAAGTATACAAAATTTATCAAAATAAAATTAAAGAGTTAAATTCTTGTGACTTTGGCGATTTAATTCTTTATTGCGTAAAACTATTCGAAAATCATGAAGAAATAAGAAATATTTACTCAAATAATTTTAAGTATATTCTTGTTGATGAGTACCAGGATACTAATTTTATACAAAATAAATGGCTAAACTTAATCGTAAATAAAAATAAAAATATATGTTGTGTTGGTGATGATGATCAATCAATTTATAGCTGGAGAGGTGCTGAAATTAAAAACTTTTTAAATTTTGATAAGATATATCCTGATGCTAAAATTTTTAGATTAGAGCAAAACTATAGATCTACAAAAAATATTTTGGATACTGCTTCTTTCTTGATTTCACATAATAAAGACCGTCTTGGAAAAAAACTTTGGTCTGAAGGTAAAAAGGGTGACTTGGTAAAACTTAATTGTTACAAGAATGGAAAAGAGGAAGCTAGAGCTTTAGGTAATACAATAGAAGAAAATATCAAAAGAAAAGATTCTTTAAATGAAATAGCTATACTTGTAAGAGCTATTTATCAGACTAGAGAGTTTGAAGAAAGATTTCTTAAAATAGGCTTAAATTATAGAATCATAGGTGGTATCAAATTCTACGAAAGAGCAGAAGTAAAGGATGCGATTTGTTATTTGAGAATCGTAAATCAAAAATTTGATGATTTAGCTTTTGAAAGGATAATAAATACACCGCGCAGGGGTATCGGGGATGCAACAATTAAACATCTACATGAATTATCATCAACTGAAAAGGTTTGTTTGGAAGATGCTGCTCGTAAATTATTAGAATTAAACAAGTTTAAACCCAAAATCAAAATATTAATAAAACACCTTTTAGAATTGATAGATAAGTGGAGAGTTGATTTAAAAAAAAATAAACATTTTGATTTATTAAAACTTATTTTAGATGAGTCGGGTTATTCGGCAATGTTAAAAAATAAAAAAGACCTCGAAAATGAAAACAGAATAGAAAATTTAAAAGAGCTTTTGAGAGCAATGCATGACTATGACAATTTGCAGGGTTTCTTAGAACATGTTGCTTTAGCAACATCAATTGACCAAAAATGGGAAGATGAAAGAATTAATATAATGACAATACATGCCGCAAAAGGTTTAGAGTTTAATACAGTATTTTTACCAGGCTGGGAAGAAGGTTTGTTTCCTCATCAGAAATCTTTGGAGGAAAAAGGTGATTTAGCTTTAGAAGAAGAGAGAAGGTTGGCTTATGTTGGAATTACAAGAGCAAAAAAAAACGCACATATATCTTTTGCTATGCAAAGAGCGTGGCATGGTGAATGGATGGACACTTTGCCTTCGAGATTTATTGGTGAATTACCAGAAGAAGCTATAGAAAAAAATGAAGAACCTGTAAAAGAAGTTTCAGATGATTTTGATTTTAATCAAGATAACTTAATAGAAGATAATGAAGAATACCGAAGCCCAGGTTGGGCAAGACTTAAAAAAAAATTACTTAAATGATAATATAATTTAGTCTGTCGAAAATGATGAGTTTTAAAAAATTATTAAAAAAATATAAAGTTGATGGATATATAGTTCCCAAAAATGATGAATATTTTAATGAATATGTCAATTTATCAAATGATAGACTAAAATTTATCTCAAATTTTTCTGGCTCAGCTGGATTCGCAATAATTTTGAAGAATAAAAATTACCTTTTTGTAGATGGAAGATACACTATACAAGCTCGTTACCAGTCAGGAAAGAAATTTAAAGTCATTACAATACCTACTAAATTACCTAAAGATGTACTTAAGACAAATAAAAAAATTGTTATTGGTTTTGATCCCAAATTACATACAGAAAAAAAATTAAATTTTCTTTTCAAAACTAAAAATATAGATTTAAAATCTATCAATCGAAACTTGGTAGACATGGTTTGGACAAATAAACCTAAAGAACTAGTTAAACCTTTTTTTTCTCTTTCTTTAAAGAATACTGGTACAACAATAGAAAAAAAGATTTCGCAAGTTAAAAAAATACTTTTAAAAAATAAGGTTGACTACTTATTGGTTACCGCGCCTGAAAATGTTGCGTGGATTTTAAATATTAGAGGTCATGATACTTCCTACGCACCTATTCCAAATGCCAGATTATTAATAAGTAATAAAGGAAAGGTTAGTCTTTTTACTAATCCAAAAAAATTAAGTAAAATAAAAAAAATCTTTAAAAAAAATATAGATATCTACGATGAAATCAAAGTTGAAAAGATCTTAAATCATTTATCAAAAAAAAATATTTGGCTGGATAGTTTATCTTGTTCATTTTATTACAAGAATATGCTGCTAAAAAAAAATAAAGTTATAGAAACAATAGATCCAATACACTTTTTTAAATCAATTAAAAATAGTACTGAAATAAAAAATATGAAGAAGTGCCATCTAACTGATGGGATAGCCTTGACCAAATTTCTTTTCTGGATAAAGAAAAAATATGGGAAGGAAAAGATTACAGAAATGTCAGCTCAAAAAAAATTAGAAAATTTTAGAAAAATGAATTCTTCATACAAATTTCCGAGTTTTAGCACAATCTCAGGATCAGGGCCTAATAGCGCAATCATTCACTATAAAGCTTCTAAAAAGACAAATAGGCTTCTTAAAAAAGGAGATTTGTATTTAATTGATTCTGGAGGGCAATATTCTTTTGGAACAACGGACGTAACAAGAACGATTTCTTTGGATAACCAATCTAATTATATTAAAGAAATTTACACTCGTGTTTTAAAGGGACACATTGCTGTATCAAGTTTTAAAATAAAAAAAAATTCTACAGGTTCAGAAATAGATCGTGATGCCAGAAAACATTTAAAAAAAATAAATTTAGATTATCCGCATGGAACTGGACATGGTGTTGGTTGTTTTTTAAATGTTCATGAAGGACCACAATCATTGTCCAAAAATAATAAAATTAATTTAAGAAATGGTATGGTGATCTCTAATGAGCCTGGATTTTATAAGGAAGGTTCTTTTGGCATAAGAATTGAAAATTTAGTTTACATTAAAAAAGACAAATTTCAGGAATTAACTATGGCCCCTATAGAAAAAAGTTTAATAAATAAAAAAATCCTAAATACAACTGAGATAAATTGGATAAATAGCTATCACCAAAAAGTAAAGAAAAATTTGTCACCGTTTATGAATTCAAATGAAAAAATAGATCTTGCAAAAGCTTGTTCACCTATTAAGTAAATCATACCAAGCGTCCTCGGTCATTAAATCTATTTTAAGTTCTTTAGCTTTTTCAATTTTCTTTTTTGTAGGTTTTGAATTTCCAATTACGAGATAATCTAGCTTTTTAGAAACTGAACCAAGAATTTTAGCACCATTTTCTTCCGCTAGAGCTTTAGCTTCAGATCTACTCATTTTTTTAAATCCACCTGTAAACATTATACTTTTGTTACTTAATTTTCCCTTTTTGTTAATTTTTTTAAAATCTTCTATATTTAAAACGGACATTAAAGATTGAATAATATTGGAATTTTTTTGGTTTGAAAAAAAATCCCCTAAGGACCTTACTTGGGTATCTCCAATTCCATCAAGATCATACAAATTTCTTAAAATATTTTTCCTCTTTTTTTGGTCAAACAAATCTGAAAATTTTATACTGGTTTTAAAAAATGAACCTAAAATTTTTGCATTTTCTTGTCCAATATGTCTTACACCTATTGAATAAATGAATTTATCTAAAACAATATTTTTAGAATTTTTAATAGCTCCTTTTAAATTTTGAACAGAAAGTTTTCCCCATCCCTCAAGCTTTTCTATTTTTTCGTAATTTAGCAAAAAAATATCAGCGGGTGATCTTATAAATTTAAGATCCCAGAAATTATCTATTACTTTTTTTCCTAAACCCTCAATATCAAATGCATTTTTTGATACAATATGTTTTAATTTTTCTCTTGCAATAAAATCACACTCGTACCCTCTGGTACACCTTCTAACGGCATCTTTTTTTTTTGTTGTTAAACTAATTTCTTTTTTTGTTGGACAACCACAAAGACATTTGATCGGAAAAATAAATTTTTTGCTATCTTTTTGTCTTTTAGATTTTTCAACTGATAATACTTGTGGAATTACATCTCCAGCTCTTTGAATAGTGACAACATCGCCAACTCTAATATCTTTTCTAATGATTTCATCCTCATTATGCAAAGTAGCATTTGAAATAACAACACCACCTACGGTAACAGGATCAATTTTTGCAACAGGAGTAATAGCTCCTGTTCTTCCAACCTGAATTGTTATTTCTTTGATTTTTGAAAAAGCTTTTACAGACGAAAATTTATACGCAATTGCCCATCTTGGCGAATTTGAGGTAGATCCTAATCTTTTTTGAAAACTTAAATTATTAACTTTATAAACTATACCGTCTACATCATAATCTAAACTTGAACGAAGCCTTTCTAGTTTTGAGTGATTTTTTTCTATATCTTCTATTGACTCTGCAACATTACAATGCTCATTGATTGGAAAATTCCATGTTTTGAGTTTTTTGAGAAAATCTGTTTGGCTTTTAAATAGTTCGGGATTTATCTCCCCAAAACCATAAGCGAAGAATTTCAGAGGTATTTTTTTGGTTTCCTTAGAGTCTTTTTGCCTCAAGGAGCCTCCAGCGGCATTTCTAGGATTTGCAAATTTATCTTTTAAATTTTTAAAATCATTTTTTCCAATATAAACTTCTCCCCGTATTTCTAATATTTTCGGAGCACCAGTTATTTTTTTAGGTATATCATTTATAGTCATTAAGTTTTCAGTAATATCTTCTCCAGAAACACCGTCACCTCTGGATAATCCATATACAAGATTTCCATTTTCATATCTTAGAGAGGCAGAGATGCCATCGATTTTTGGTTCAGATGAAAGCTCTATTTTTGATGTTATATTCAAAAAATTTTTTATTTTTTTCTGAAAATCTATCATATCATTTTTTTCAAATGCATTTCCCAAAGATAGCATTGGCTTAGAGTGTCTGATTTTTTTAAATTTAAATGATGGTTTAGATCCAATGAGTTTATCAAAATTTTTAATATTTTTTAAAAATGGATTTTTTTTAGCCATTTCTAAAAGTTCGCCTTTTAATTTATCAAATTCTGAGTCTGAGATTATGGGACTATCTTTTTCAAAATAAGCTCTATTGTATTTTAATAATTTTTCTGATTTTTTTTTATATATTTTTTTGATTTTTTCGTTCTCAATCATTTAATAAAGATATTTTTTATTCTGTTAATTAACTTTTGTTCTTCATTTTCTTTTGATTTTTTCAAAGGTTGGTAACTTGTGTTTAATACTTTATATGACCTTTCGTACCATTCACTTGAATTATAGTTATAGCCTAACAGAGCAGCAGCTGCTTTAGCCTCATTTTCTAAGCCAATAGTATAATAAATTTCTACCAGTCTAAATAGGGCTTCCTCTACAAAAATTGTTTTATCGTAATTTTCAACTATAATTTTTAATCTATTAATAGCCGGGATCCATTTCTCATTGTTCATATAATATCTTGCAACAGATATTTCTTTTGCTGCCATCTGATTAATTACTAAATCCAGTTTAAACTTTAAGTCAATTGCATAATCTGTGTTTGGATATTTTTTTAAAAAATCTTCCATAGTTTTTTTTGCTATAATCAATGGTTCTATATCTTTCTTTTCATCTAAAATTTGATCATAATATATTATTGCAATAAGGTAATTTGCATAATCATTATTTTTGTCTGCCGGATAAAGTTTGGTAAATCTTTTTAAATTTAACACTGCCTCATCATAAAAATTCATATTATAAAAACAATAAGCTGACATTAAAGCAGATTTGGCTGCCCATTCTGTTTGTGGTAACAAAGCTTCTGATTGATCAAATTTTTCTGATGCAATAAAATATTGTCCTGCCATCAAAGCTTCTATGCCCTCTTGGTATACGATTAATGCTTCTTGTTTGGTTGCGGGCGGAACTGCTAATTTATCTTTATTGCTACATGAAGAAAGTAAAAATATTACAATAAGAAATTTTATAAATATACGCATTGTGTATTAATAACAAAAAAAATACGTCGCGTAAAATTTAACTAGATATTAAGCGTTTACAGCAATTCTTTTTTGCTCAGGTGCAATTTTTTTGATATTCGACTGGGAGTCTAAATTTTCAACAATAGTAAAATTTCGTTTGTCAGACAAAATTTTTCTTAAAAAATCATTTGTTAATGAATGTCCTCCATGTACACATTCTAAATTTCCTATTACTCTTATACCGGCTAACATGAAATCTCCTGCTAAATCTAAAATTTTGTGATTTACGAATTCATCTTTTGATCTTAAACCACCCTCGTTCATGACCTTGTTTCCCTTAACTACGATAGCATTTTCTAAAGCTCCACCTTTACCTAAACCAGAAGATTTTACTTTTTCAATATCTTCATATAAGCAAAATGTTCTTGCCATATATATATCTTTTAAATTTTTTTCTTTAAAATTTGTTTTGTTAATTTGAGTTTTTATTAATGGATTGTCATAAGTTAATGTAAATTTTATTTCAAAAGTATCATCACTTGGTTCAATACTAATTGACTTACTACCTAAATTAATTTCAGTTTTTTTAATAATTTTTAAATATTTTCTCTTTTTATTTAATGATCTTAGACCACAAGATTGAATCTTTTCGACAAAATCTTTAGCAGAGCCATCCATTATTGGCACTTCGGGTCCATCAATATTAACTACTAAGTTATCTATTCCGCATAAATAAAAGGCTGCCATTAAGTGTTCAATAGTAGAAACTGAAACTCCAAAACTATTCTCTATCTTAGTGCATAACTTTGCGGAAGAAACATTTTTGAAGTTAGCTTCAATTTCATTATTCTTTTCTAAATCAGTTCTTTTAAAAATTATACCAAAATTTGCCTCTGCTGGTTCTAACTCAATTTTCACTTTTGAGCCTGAATGAAGACCTATTCCACTAAAAGTAATTTTATCTTTTAAAGTTTTTTGATTGTTTTCCCACATACGTTATTTATACAAAAATTAAAAAATTTTTTAAAAACACGTAATATTTCCAAAAACTACAAAAAATTTTTTAAAAAAAACGTTCAAAAAAACTTGAAATTAGGGACTTTTTCTTATGAATGAGAGGAATTGCTTCTTTATCCCAGCCTTTGAAAATAAGTTCTGCAGCACCAGATAAGGCTAAAAAATCATTTAATTTCAATAAATGTATTTGGTTGGTTTTCTTATCTATTTTAAAATTTTCTAAAAAAATTTCACCTAAATTTTCCAAAATATTATCATCTTCAAAAAACAAATGGGCGCGTATATTCCTTCTATTAACGTAATTCAAATTTTTATTTTTATTGAAAATATAATCTATCATATCAATTATTCGTGCTTCAATAATATTTTTTAAATGATCTAAACTTAATTTCTTAAAATCAGATTCGATAAAGAAATTTTTTTCAATGAATTGATTTTCTACTTTTTTCTTATCATTTAAATTAATTTTTTTTATTATATTCCTTATCTCTTTTTCATTAATAGAGCACAATTGAATTACATCTTTATAAATTGAATTAGTTCCAAAAGGAAATATTTTTAAAAAAACCAATGATGAGTTTTCGAATAAAGAAATACTACTTGATTCTTTATTAAAATTAATTTGAACAAAATTTTTTGTATCCTTATTTTTTGTTAATAAATCTAATCCACAAACAAGAGGTTTGCTTATAACTCTATCAATTTTTAAATCACAGCTATTAAAAAGAGCCTTTATATTTTTTAAATTATTTGTAGGTAAAGATATAAATGTAATATGTAAACTTAAATGATCTCCATGTAAACCTAACGGAATTTTATTTGCTTTTATTTTATCAAGAGTAAAATTTGAATTAAGAATATGTATTATTGAGTTTTTTTCTTGGTTTTTTAAAATATAACTTTTTGCTTCATTTAAAATATACTCTAAGTCTTTTCTTTCTACTTTGGATCCATTTAATTTTTTAAAACCAGAGAGGTTCGTGCAAAATGTTTCCGGCTCATTTATTATTATTGAGATATTTTTAAAAATTTTATTTAATTCTTTTTCAAGATCTCTAACATCGTTATTTATTTTTTTTGACGCAGACTCAAAATCTAATATCTTTCCTTTTCTTATTCCATTATTTTCGGATATTTTTTTTTTTAATATTTTGTACGCTGAATTATCGTCGCTTTTACAAAAAATATATTGAATTTTATCTTCGGTTATTTCTGCTATTAATCTTTCTTCTGTCATAAATTTTTACTTCAATATTAATTGACCTTTTATTCTAAAATCAAAAACTTTAAAGTTGTAATAATCTTTTTTTTTATAGATTGATAAAAATTCCTTGATTGAATCTTCATATTTATTTATTGGTAGTTTTATTATTTTACCATCCTTTAAAACAATATCCCATCTATTAATTTTAAAGTAATTGAATTCTTTTATTATATCTATTTCAAAATTTTCCATCATCAATGATTGATAAAAAATATGAAATTTTTTTTCTGCCCCATAACCTAATATGATTGGCAACTTATCAAATTTATTTTCAGATGAATTTTCAATTAAATCTCCACTCTCAAGAATTAAAAATTTACTATCTTTATTAATAAAATTTCCAAGTGGTTTTAACTCAACAACTATTATTTTAATAGTGTCGGGATAAATTTTTTTTACTTTAATTTCTTTTATGAAATTTAAATCGTTTATACTTTCCTTAATAATATTTCTGCTAATAAAAATTAAGCTTTTTCCTTTCAACTTCTCTAAATTTTTATTTAATTCTTTTTCATTTGAATTAATTATCCCTTCAATATTTATGATTTTAATTGGTAATATAGAGTGTTTTTCTTTTTTATCTAAATTATAACTAAATGTTGTGAGGAAAATAAATAATACTAACCATAATATTAAGTGGTTTTTTCCTTTCATCTATTTATTCCGGCATCATTAACCATCCATTTTACCAATTTCATAAATGAAATTTTAGAATGATTTGCTATTTCTGGAACAAGAGACAAATTTGTCATTCCAGGTTGAGTATTTAATTCTAAAAGAAAAAAATTATTTTTATAAAATCTAAAATCACATCTAACAATACCTTTACATTTTAAAATTCTGTTAGCTTTCTCAGAAATTTTTAATACTTCTTTATATTTCATTTTTGAAATTGGAGCCGGCATCAAGTGCTGAGTTTTTGCTGATTTTTTATACTTAGCTTTGTAATCATAAAATCTTCTTTTTGGTCTTAATTCAATTGCGCCAATAGATTTACCTCCCATCACAGCTACTTGAATTTCTTTACCGGGTATATATGTCTCGAAAATTAAATTATTATAATTTTTACTTAATTTTTCAAATTCTCTTTTTAGGGAAAACAAATTTTTACAGATCTTAACACCTATACTTGATCCTTCGTCATTTGGCTTGATGACTATTGGAAAAGCTAATTTGTTTTTTTTTATTTTTTTTCGTAAATTTATACCTAAGAAATTTTGTTTATTTAAAAAGAAAAAGTTTGGTGTTTTAATTTTATTTTTGATAAATAATTGCTTAGAAAAATATTTATTCATAGCAATCATCGATGATATAACTCCTGAATGTGTATATGGGATTTTTAAATATTCAAAGATACTTTGAACCTTGCCATCTTCCCCATTTTTTCCGTGTAAAGCATTAAATATTACATCGGGCTTTTTTTTTTTAATATCGTTTATTAATAAGAATTTAGGATCAAATTTTATTACATGATAACCAAGTTTTTTTAAGGCTGATATACATGATTTACCAGAATCAACACTAACTTTTCTTTCTTTAGAATTACCTCCTAAAATGACAAGTATTTTTTTTTTAGCCAATTTATTTACCGCCTATTATCTTTATCTCTAATTCCAGCTTGGTACCAGTTTTTAAAAAAACCTCTTCTTTTACTTTGTTGATTAAATTTTCAATATCCAAAGATGTAGCATTTCCATTATTTATAAAAAAATTATTATGTTTCTGTGAAATGCTGGCTCCACCTATAGTAAAATGTGAACAATTAGCTGATTTAATTAGTTCCCAGGCTTTTTTGTCTCTTGGATTTTTAAATGTACTTCCACATGTTTTGATTCTGCTAGGTTGACTTTGTTTTTTTTTAGTTATTAGTTGCTCTTGGTTTTTTTTTATATCATCTTTATTTCCATTTTTACCCTGAAGTACAACATTCAAAATTATTAAATTATCTCCAAAATCACTTCTTCTATAAGAAAATTTTATTTCATCTTTGCTAAAAGTTTTTAATTCACCGTTTAAATTCATAGCTTGAAGTGAAAAAAAAACTTTAGATATATCGTGCCCATAACAACCACTGTTCATTAAAATTCCTCCACCAATACTACCTGGTATACATGATAGAAATTCTAAACCTGATATAGAGTTTTCAATTGCAAATTCAGCAATTTTTTTATCTAGAGTTGCAGCACCAACTTCGATCTTTCCATCATCTAAAAGTTTTGTGTAATTAAAACCATTCCCAAGCTTGATTATTGCTCCGTCAAATCCTGAGTCTCTAAAAAGAATATTAGATCCAGCCCCCAATACATATATTTTATTTTCTTTGTTATTTTTTTTTAAAAAATTCTCAAGATCATGTATTGAATTTGGTTTAAACAAAATTTTAGCTGGCCCACCAAGATTAAACCAATTATATTTTGAGAGAATTTCATTTTTATAAATCATAATTTAACCTATAAATTCATTTCTCTAATCCACTTTGATATAGATCCAGCACCCATACATACAACTATTTCATTTTCAATTAAATTTTTATTAAAAAATTTTTTTAACTCATTCTCATTTTTGACAATTATAACTTGGACATTAGAGCTCTTTGAAATAGATTTAGCAAATTCTATTGCATTATATTTTCTATCTGTCTTTTCTCCTGCAGAGTAAACAGGACATAAAACCACCAAATCTGAATCCTTGAAAGCCGATATAAAATCTTTTTTTAATGATTTTAATCTAGAGTATCTATGGGGTTGAAAGACTGAAACTAATTTTCTATCTAACGATGTAGCTTTTAAACTTTTTAACACTGATTTTATCTCCGTTGGATGATGAGCATAATCATCAAAAAATTCTCTACCTTTTATAGAAAAAACCTTAGTTAATCTTCTTTGAATTCCTGAGAATTTTTTTAAAGAATTTTTTATAATTTTTATTTTTACACCTATATGCAACGATAGTGCTATAGCTGCAGCAGAATTCAAAATATTGTGTTTACCTATAAGATTTAATTTAATTTTTTTAATAGTCTTGTTTTTCAATCCTGGAACTGAAATTTTTAAATTAAATAAAGAGTAGTCTTTTTTATAAATAGGTTTTAAAATTTGAAAATTAGCTCCTTTAGAAAAACCATAAGTTAAAATATTCTTTTTATTGATTTTTTTGATTAATTTTCTTAATTCATAATCATCTATACATATAAAAGATTTTCCAATTGGCGGAGTTTTATGTAAAAATTTAATAAAAGATTTTTTTAAATTGTTAAAACTTTTATAATAATCTAAATGTTCTTTATCAAGATTGGTTATCACAGAATAATTAACTGGAAAATTTAAAAAACTTCCATCTGATTCATCTGCTTCTAAAACTGCCCATTGTCCTTTTCCTAATCTAGCACTACTTTTAAATGAATTTATTACTCCTCCATTAATTATTGTTGGATCTAAACCTGAAGAAGTTAATACTTTAGATATTAAAGATGTAGTTGTCGTCTTCCCATGTGAACCGGTAATTACTATATTTGTTTTTAAAGATACTACCTGAGCTAACATTTCTGCTCGCTTAAGAATATTTATTTTTCTTTCTTTCGCGGCTTTAATTTCTGGATTATTATTTTTTATTGCCGTAGACCTGACAACTATACTTGAGTCATTTATATTTTTTCTACTATGTGTTTTGAAAACTTTAATCCCAATTTTTTTACACCTTTCAACATTTTTACTTAAAGTCAAATCACTTCCTTGAACATTAAAGCCCATAGTTTTCATAACCTGGGCTAAGCCGCTCATACCTATCCCTCCGATACCAATAAAATGAATTTTTTCTTTAAGTCCTATTTCAAATTTTCTCATATAATATTTCTTTTATCAATTTTTCAATTTGTAGGAAGCTATTTTTATCAGAGTGTTCTTTCATTTTTTCTCTCATTAATAATAATTTTTTTTCATTTTTATTTAAATCCAGCAAAATTTCAAAAAGTCTATTAGAAATAAATCTTTGCTCTAACAAAATACAATATCCTTTTTTATAAAAATAGTTTGCATTTTCAAATTGATGATTATCTGCAGAAGATGGCAAAGGTATAGCTATAAAAGGAATTCTTAAATTTATTAATTCTGCCAAAGACGAAGCCCCGGATCTCGTTATCGCTAAATCTGCTTGTCTGTAATATTTTGATATATTGCCTGAAAAAGAAAATAATTCAAATTTAATTTTAAATTTTTCATATATTTTTTTTATTGGCCCAATCTGTTCTTCTAAACATTGCTGGTAAATTTTTAAATTAATTCCTTTCTGGAAACACTTGACAATAATGCCTGGTAAAATTTCTCCAAATATTTTTGCAGACTGACTTCCTCCCATAATTAAAACAGATAAATCTTTTTTACTTGAAATTTCTTCTGGATATTTTCTTAAATTCAAAATCTCATCTCTTATTAAATATCCACAAAATGAGATTTTTTTATAATCTTTTAAGTTAACTCCCTTTACTTCTTTACTGGAAACTAAAATTTTTCTAGCCAATGGTAAAAGTAATTTATTTGCTCGACCTAATACTAAATTATTTTCATATATAATTATTGGAATTCTCATTAAAAAACCTGCTAAACAAATAGGGAAAGAGGAATAACCACCCATTCCAATTATGAGTTTTGGCTTAATTTTAAGTATTAAAAAAATTGAAAAAATTAATGAAGAAATAATTTTAATTGTTCCTAAAAATACTTTAAAAATATTTTTTCCAAAGATAGTATCAGAGTTAATTACAGTAACTTTATATTTTTTAAAATTTTTTAGATAAAAAAAGCCTCTCTTATCTGTGGTTAACTCAATTTCATATTTTTCTTTTAAATAATTTGCTAAACTTAAAGAGGGAAATATGTGCCCGCCTGTACCACCAGTTGCTATAATAATTTTATTCATACTGTCTTTCATTCTATCTTTTCATTTAGTGATGTATAATTTAGAAGAACACCTGCAATAATCCCACTTGATAATAAAGATGAACCGCCATAACTCAGGAATGGAAGAGTCATTCCAGTTGTGGGTAGTAGATTTGCATTGACACCGATGTGTATAAAAGTTTGAAAAATTAATAAAGATGCTAAACCGCAAATCGATAGTTTATAAAAATTATTTGTAAAGCTAACCGCCTTTTTAACTATTCTAAAAGATATAAAAAGAAAAATTGTTACAATTAATATAGATACAATTGATCCAAATTCCTCACTTACAACAGCAATAATATAATCGGTATGAGCTTCAGGAACTCTCTCTTTAAGTATACCTTCACCCATTCCTTGGCCCTTCAAACCACCTTGTTTTATTGCGTCGATAGCTTTTTGAGACTGAAAATTTCCTGATTTTTCAGGATCCATAAAGGAGGTTAAACGTGAGATAATATAATTAAATCTATCAGGAGCAATGTAGAGTAATCCAAAAAAAAGAAGTGTAAAAATAATTAATATTAAAAAAAGAAATACAACACTAAAACCTGAGACAAATATTATAGAAATCCAAGTACAAACAAGCAAAACTGTTTGGCCTATATCAGGTTGAATTAACAACATTAAAGTTATAATCGATAAGATTGAAAATGAAATTAGGTGTGCAAAGTTTAAATTCTTAATACGTTCAGAAGAAATAATTTGAGCGATCAATAATACAAAAAATGGCTTTATAAATTCAATTGGTTGAAATCTAAATAAATACAGACTCAGCCATCTTTTTGCTCCTTTAACTTCTATCCCAAAAAAAGGAACTAGAAATAATAATGTTAAAAAAAAAATGAAGATTATTAATAAGCTTTTATTAATTATTTTTGTGTTCATCATAGAAACCAAAATCATCAAAAAAAACGAAAAAAATGAATAAATAAGATGTTTTTGAAAGAAGAAATAATATCCTTTATTAAGTCTTTCATCTGCAAGAAAGGATGTTGAGGAGAAAGAAAAAAAAATTCCTAAAAGAAATAACAATATAAAACTAATTAGAATATATTTATCAATATTTCTCCAATAATTTTTTATATTAAAAAAATTTTCCATATCTCAGAACCTCTTATTTACGTATCTTTTAATTAATTTTTTAAACTCATACCCTCTTTCCTCAAAATTTTTAAATTGATCATATGATGCTGCTGCAGGGCTTAATAATATAACAACTTTTTCTCTCTTAATATTTTTTATATCTTTAAAAATTGAAATTACTGCATAATTTAATGTTCTACAAAATTTCATTTGTACTTTTCCTCTTAAAAAATTTTTATAAGTTTTCATGTTTTTTCCAATTATATATGCTTTACTAACATTTTTTGTAACACTATCAGTCTTGAATTTGTCACCAACTTTAGGTAGCCCGCCAACAATCCAAAAAATATTTTTATAATTTTTTAAAGCAAATCTGGTTGCTTCAAAGCTCGTTGCTTTTGAATCGTTAATAAAGGTTTTGTTTTCTTTTTTGTAAAAAATTTCATGTCTATGATCTAATCCCTTGAAGGATTTAAGAGATTTAATAAAAGATTTTTTTTTTATTTTTAATAGTTTTGATAATTCATATACAAAACTGACATTTTCATCATTTGCTTGTAAATTTAAGTATCTGTTGAGAATTTTATTTTTAATTTTTTTATAATTTATAATTTTTACAAATTTTAATTTTGCTTTAAAATGGTTTTTTTTAAATAGCTTCAATAATTTACTCGAATTTAGTAAAGCATAACTATTCTTTTTTTGGAGAGAAAAGATTTTAATTTTTGATTGAATATAATTTTTCATAGATTCATGCCAATCTAAGTGGTCATGTGTTATATTTATTAATAAAGCATACTTGGGATTAATATATTTAGAATAAGCTAATTGAAAGGATGATGCTTCAATAACTAAAAATGAATTTTTATTTAATTTTAAACTTAAGATTGGTTTACCAATATTTCCTCCAAGTTTTACATTGAAATTATTTTTTTTAAGAACGTGTTCTATAATTTTGCATGTTGTTGACTTTCCATTAGTACCTGTAACTACAATTGATTTTATTTTTGGATATATTAAAAAAAATAAGTCAAGATCAGTAATAATTTTATGTTTATTTTTGAATAACTCTCTTTTAATTCCTTTCTTTTTAATGTTAATTCCAGGACTTATAATAATGTAATCAACAGAATTGATTGATTTAAAAAAAGTTTTTTTTTTATGTTTGTTTAGATTCCATAAATTTCGTATTGATTTATTATCATCCCATATTAAATAATTTTTAAATTTAATTTTATTAAAGAAATTAATTACTGATCTTCCAGTATTTCCAAGACCATAAATTGCAAAACTTTTATTGGTTAAAACTGAGGGTATTTTCATCAAATTTATTTAACGTAATTTTAATGTAGCTAAGCCTACCAAAGCTAAAATAATGGCAATTATCCAAAATCTAATTACTATTGTGGACTCGGCCCAACCCTTTTTTTCAAAGTGGTGGTGTATGGGCGCCATCATGAAAACTCTTTTCCCCGTTAATTTAAAAGAAATTACTTGAATAATTACTGAAACAGTTTCTAGCACAAACAAACCTCCCACGATTGCAAGAACTATTTCGTGTTTTACAATTATTGCTACTGAAGCAATGGATCCGCCTAAAGATAATGAACCCGTATCACCCATAAATATTTTGGCTGGAGGGGCGTTGTACCACAAAAAACCCAAGCATGAGCCAACTATTGATCCACAGAAAATTGATAGTTCACCAACGTTTGAAACGTACTGAATTTGTAAATAGTTTGAAAAAATAGCATTACCAACTAAATAACATATTAAAGCAAATGACAAAGCTACCAACATAACTGGAACTGTAGCCAAACCATCAAGACCATCGGTCAAATTAACTGCATTCGAAGATCCAATAATCACAAAAATTCCAAAAGGTATAAAAAATAAACCCAAATGTAGTACAAAATTTTTGAAAAATGGAAAATATAAGTTCGATATACTTTCGTGATCTGTGTAATAAAATAGTGCCAAAATAGTTATTAAAGAAATTATTAGTTGGCCGAGAAATTTAATCTTAGCATTGATACCTGAAGAATTTTTTAGTTTGATTTTATAATAATCATCAACAAAACCTAATAAACCTAAACTTGTACAAACAAAAAGTACTATCCAAACATATATGTTATTAAGATCTGCCCACATAAGTGTACTGATTATAATGCCAATAAGAATCATTAATCCTCCCATAGTCGGTGTTCCACTTTTTTTTACGATATGGTCTATTGGGCCGTCTTGTCTAATTGGACCGGTAATTTGTTTTTTTGAAAAATATCTAATTAAAGGATCTCCAATTAAAAAAATGATAATAAGTGATGTGATAACTGAAAGTCCTATTCTGAAAGTAATATATTTAAATACATTTAGAAAAGAAAAAGTGTCAACTAAAGATGTTAGGAAACTATAAAGCATTTAAATTATTCCACCCGCAAATCTCTTTGAGAAATTATGCAGATTAGTTGCGTTAGATCCTTTGATCATTAAAAAATCTCCATTTCTTAAAATTTTTAAAATCTGATTTTTGAATAACTTCAAATCTTTCACCACTGCACCCTTTTTGTTTTTTTTTAAAAATTTATATGTTTCCAAAGATTTTTCTCCATAAGTAAAAGTTTTATCAATATCACTGTTATTTATCAGTTTAGAGATTTTTTTGTGATAAATTAGTGAATTCTTACCAAGTTCCAACATATCCCCAAAAAGAAAGTATTTTTTTTTGCCTTTTTTTTGAATATCAGAAAAATTCTCAATTGCAGATTTCACGGATAATGGATTGGCATTATAACTTTCGTCAATTAGATAAAACTTTTTGTTAAATTTACTTACTTTATTAATTTTTCCTCTTCCTTTAAGAAGAGTTTGTTTTTTAAAAAAATTTTTTAGATTACCTAAATCTAAATTTAGCTCATTAACTACTGCAATACACGATAAAATATTCATTATATTATTTTTATTCGGATTGTTTATTTTTAATGTAATTCTTTTCTTGTTTATCATGACATTTAAGAGTAAAGAGCCTTGTTTTTTTATTAAATTAATAAATCTGATATCTGATTTTTTCGAATAACCAAAGGATAAAATTTTAATTTTGTTTCTTTTTGCTATCTTGCTAAAATAATTAAAAAATTTGTCATCCCTATTTAAAATTATAGTTCCGTTTTTTTGTATATTATATATAATTTCACTCTTTGCTTTAGCAATGCCCTTAATATTTTTAAAGTTTTCTAGGTGCGCTTCTGAAACATTTGTTATTATTCCAATGTGTGGTTTTACTAGTTTCGAAAGCTTATTAATTTCATTAAATTTACTCATTCCGATTTCAAAAACTCCAAAATCATCATCTGGATCTATATTTGAAATACTTAAAGGAACACCATAATGATTATTATATGACTTTGGTGAAAAGTAAGTTTTTGAATATTGCATTAATAAATTACCCAGCATAGTTTTAACTGTAGTTTTTCCCGAACTGCCTGTAACAGCTATAAATTTTGCTGAAGACAAGTTTCTTTTCTTTTCAGCAAAATGATTTAAAAATTTCATTGTATTTTTAACCCGAATAAATTTTGGTTTTTTTCCAGTCGGTCTAGATATTATGCAATAATTAGCTTTATTTTTGATCGCTTGATTTAAAAAATTATGACCATCTTTTCTTCTACCTTTTAAAGCAATAAATAGATTATTTTTTTTTATAGTTCTGGAATTAATTGAAATTTGATCAAATAATAAATTCTTTTTTGTTTTTAAAATGCTTTTTAAAATTTGACCATTGTACTTCGAATAATTGTTTTTTTTATCAAATAAATCATTTTTAATTTTAAAATTTTTTACTATATTTTTATCACTTAAAAAAATCCTCTTTTTACCTAAATCTTGGTAGGTCTCATGACCCTTGCCTGCAATTAGAATTATTTCATATGGACTTGAATTTTTTAATGCGTAAATTATTGCTCTTTTTCTTCCTCCAATACTTTTTGCGGATGAATTTTTTAATCCTTTCAAAATATCTTCTCTTATTTTTTTTGAACTCTCATTTCTTGGATTATCATCCGTGATGTAAATTTTATCACAATATTTTTTTGCAACGGTTCCCATGATTTTTCTTTTTCTTTTATCTCTATCCCCGCCACAACCAAAAATTACTGTAATTTTTTTTTGGAAATGTTCTCTTAAAGATAATATTGCATTTCGTAATGCATCAGGAGTATGGGCATAATCTAAAAATATTTTGGATTGATTTGGTAAGGTGCGTATTAATTGTAATCTACCATCAACACTTTTAATACCTTGAATTTTCTTAAAAATATCTTTTATTTTTAAACCACATATACTTGATGCTAAAATTGCCATTAATAAATTTTTTATTTGTATAGATCCATATAAATTAATTTTGAGTTTATATATTCTATTGTTTAATTTAATTTCTAAAATTTGAAAGTTTTTGAAAATTTTATGATTTTGAATCTTGAATGAATTACTTTTTGATCCAATAGTATAAATCTTTAATTTTCTTTTTTTTTGAATTTTTTTAATAATTTTATATTGTTTAATATCAGTATCTGTAATCACTGCTCCCTTTTTTTTTACAAGATTTTTGAATAGCAAAAGTTTAGATTTGAAATAATCGTTCATATTCTTGTGATAATCCAAATGATCATGACTTAAGTTGGTAAAAATACCTGCTTTGATATTCAAATAATTTAATCTTTTCTGTTTTAATCCGTGACTAGAAGCCTCAACAATAATATTATTAATTCCTCTTTTCCAAATTTCATTCAGATCTTTGTTAAGTGTTAAAGAGTCTAATGTTGTTAAATTTCTTTGTTTTAGTATCTTATTTGTTCTTAAACCCAGAGTTCCGATAAAACCAGTTTTTTTCTTTTGTAAAATAAAAATTTGGCAAAAAAAATCCGCTATTGAGGTTTTGCCATTTGTTCCAGTTACAGCAATAATATTTTTTGGTTTATTTTTAAAAAACCTTGAACTTATTTTGGCAAGGATATTTCTTGTATCTTTAGATTTTATAAATAATGCCTTAGTATTTTCTTTTATTTTTTGAGAACTAATTACTACTTTTGCACCTTTAGAAATTGCTTCTTTTATGTAATCATTTCCATTAAATTTATTTCCTTTAATAGAAACGAATAAATTTCCTTTTTTAATTTTTCTACTATCAAAAGAAATACCATTAATTTTGGTATCAGCAATTTGTGGTTTCAGATTACTAATTAGATTTTTTAACAACATAGTTGTCATAAAAATCGATTTTCTTTATGGCTAAAATAGGTCCAATTTTTTCTATAATTTTGCCTGCTATTTCAACTGATGTCCATCCAGCTGTATTATAGGGTGTTCCTTTGTATTTCCAGCCACTACCATCTTTATAATGATATACATAATCTTCACTAGGTTTTGGTTCGTCCAAAAGCACCAATAAAATATATTTTGGTTTTGATATAGGAAAAACAGCAACAAATGTATTAATTTTATTTTTTGAATAAATTCCATTAAATGATTTTTGAGCTGTGCCTGTTTTTCCACCAACTTCATATCCCTTTATATTTGCAAAATTAGCAGTACCTTCTTTTGTGGATACAATTTTTCTTAAAATTGGATTAATTTTTTTTGAAACTTCTTCATTTAAAACTCTAACTTTTTTCTCAACTTTGTGCTCGTTTTTAATTAAAGTCGGTTTTAAATTAAAACCACCGTTAGATATAATTGAATAACCTTTCGCTAACTGTAAAAGTGTCGTGGTAATTCCGTGGCCAAAAGATGCTGTTGCTAGCTTGCATTTTCCCCATCTGAAAGATATTGGCACACCAACTTCGTCGATATCAAATTCTATTTTATTTAAAACACCTATATTCTGGAGAAAATTTTTCATCTTTTCTCCACCAATTTTCTGAGCAATTCTTACTGATCCAATATTACCTGATCTAATTAAAATTTGTTCTGCAGTAAGATCAGATGGAATTTTTTCGTCGTATTCGCCAATGGGTCTTCCAGCACAGCTTATTTTTTTTGGAAGATTTTTAAATAATGTATTGGTTTCTACGACACCTTCGTTTAAAGCTCCAGCTAAAGTAAAAGTTTTAAAAACTGAACCAAGTTCATAAACACCTTTTGTAGCTCTATTAATATAATTTACATCATCAATTGTTTTTCTTTTATTTATGTCAAAATCAGGTAATGAAACCATTGAAAGTATTTCTCCATTATCTATATTCATTAAAATTGATGCGCTTCCAATATTATTGAAAACTTTTTGAAATTTAACTAGTTCTTCTCTTATTAAATATTGAATATTCGTATCTAAAGATATAACTAATGGTTTTTTATTTAATCTTAATTGCTTATCAAAAGACCGTTCTAGCCCGGATATTCCAATATTATCATCATCAATCTGCCCTAGGACATGACTAAATAAATTTTTGTGAGGATATATTCTAGTTTGAGTCTTTTCAAATAATATACCCTTTTCTCCCAGTGACCATAATTTTAGTTTTTCATCTTCGCTTATATTTTTTTTCAAATAAAAATATTTATTTTTATCAATTTTATTTTTAATATTTAAAGTGTTTATTTCTGGGTAAAGTAATTTTATTTTTAAAATAAATTTTTTTTTATCTTTAATAAGATTTGGTTTAACAGCTGCATTATAAACTCTTATATTTTTTGCAATTATAATTCCATTTCTATCAACAATGTCTGATCTTATTGGTTTAAAAATTTTATTGTAATAGTTTTGAGTATTTTTAAAATTTGACTCTTTTAGAGATATTGCAAGAATTTTAATTGAGAAAATTGAAATTAAACAAAAAAAAACAAAAAAAAGTAAATAAACCCTATCTTCACTTATCTTTAAACCTATTTTGCTTAATGATTTGCTCGAATAATGATTGTAATCCTTAAAAAAAAAACTTTTTTGATTGGATTTTTTTTTATTTTTTTCCATATTTTTTGTTCTCTGTAAAATTCTTGGTTTGTTTTGAATTATAATTTATATATTCTTTTGTAGACAAAAATATTCTTGAGTGATCAAATTCAAAATATTTTCCATTTTCAAAATTTGAAATTTTTTTATTCAAGTTTTCTGGGCTCGAAAGATATATATAGTCTATCTCAGCATCCATTAGCTCTTTTTCTAAAACATTAACTTGAAGATTTAATTTTTCAATCGTTTTTTCGATATTCCTTGTATTATTTTTAACTACAGAAGTTAAGATCATAAAAGTAAAAAAAATTGATAAGGAAATTAAAATATATCTATTAAACATTTCTTTTCTCCAATTCTAAATATTGAAAAAATTTATTTTTAAACTCCTCTGGATAAAAATAATTATCTTTACTCCTGGTAGCAAATCTAAGTTTAGCCGATCTTGATCTGTTATTTTCTTTTATTTCTTTACTAGAAGGTCTTATTATTTTGTTTTTATAATTTTGAAAAAGAACTTTTTTTTTATCATTATCTGGATAATATCTAGAACTTCTTGATTTATTCGAAGAATAATTTGAAAAGAAAAACTTGGCTATTTTATCTTCGATAGAATGAAATGTTACAACTATTATTTTTCCATTCTCTTTTAAAACTTTGCTTGCTGCAATAAGACCATCCACAAGTTCAGAATTTTCCCTATTTACAAAAATTCTTATGGCCTGAAAAACCTGTGTTGATATATTAATTTTTTTTTTAAAATTTCTTTTCTTGCTTTTTTTAATTATATCTATTAATTCAGGAACTGAGCTGAATGGTTTATTTGCTCTTTGTTTTACTATGTTAGATGCAATGTTAAAAGCCTCTTTTTCTTCTCCGAATAATCTAAAAATATCAGTGAGAGTTTTAAGTTCTAAATTATTTAAAACATCTAAAGCGCTTATCGAATTTAAACCCATGCGCATGTCAGCTTTTCCCTTAGAATTAAATGAAAATCCTCTATCTAAGTCAGAAATTTGTAAGGAGGAAATCCCAAGATCAAAAATGATACAGTCAATTTTGGTATTTTTATTTACCACCTTCTCTAGATCGCTAAATTTTAAATTGTAAAAATTAAATCGCTTCTTGTATTTTTTTTTGATTTTATTAACATACTTTTCTGTCTGAGCATCACGGTCTAAGGCAATAACTTTGGTTTTAGGAAAAGAAAGTAAAGCATTGCTGTACCCGCCGGCCCCAAAAGTACAATCAATAAATATTCCGCCTTTCTGAGGATTGCAGATACTCAATATCTGATCTAACATTACAGGGTAATGAGGAGAACTTTTTAGAGATGAAACATATTTCATCTATTTCAGAATTAGAATTTTTGTTTTCTTAAAAAAGCCGGTATTTCAAAGTCCTCGTCTTCTTTTAATATAGCATCTTCATTATTTTCTGATGAGATGTCAGAGACACCTTCATCAGAAAATAATTGGGGGGCACTATCATCTTGAGCAACATCGGCTCCAGAAATATTATTTGACTTTTCTTCATAAATAGAAATATCTTCAATAATTACCTCTTCAGGTTGGTCGACTTTTTCCTCTTTTATCAATTCTTGGTTTTCAGAATTTTCAAAATAAGCTGCATTCTCTAATGAAACTCCTGAAATTAAATCTTCTTGTTTATTTAAAACATTATCATCTTTAATTTCCTCATTTAATTTTAATGCAGTTGCACCTTGAATCGATCCAAGATCTGGCATTCTAGGAATATTTGTCTTATTTGATAAGTCATCAGAATATCCGGAATTTCTTGTATGAATTCTGTGAACATTATCTAAAACTGATTTTGACTCTGGCGTTTCTCCATCAAGAGATGTTGCAACGATAGAAACTCTCATTTTTCCGTTTAGATTTTCATCTTTTATTGCTCCAAATATTAGTTCCGCTTCCGGGTCAACTTCGGCTCTTATTGTGTTAACTGCCTGATCAACCTCAAAAAGTTTTATATCTTCTCCGCCTGTAATGTTTACAAGTAATCCTTTTGCACCCTTTAATGAGTAATCATCAATTAAAGGATTATTTAATGCAAGTTCTGTTGCTGCGATTGCTCGGTTTTCACCTTCTGCTTCACCCGTTCCCATCATGGCTTTGCCCATAGAACTCATAACAGTTTCAACATCAGCAAAATCTAAATTGATTAAACCAGGTCTCACCATAAGATCTGTGACACTTCGAACACCATGTTTTAAAACATCATTTGATAAAGAAAAAGATTTTTCAAAAGTAGTTGCCTCATTTGCGATTTTAAAAAGATTTTGATTAGGTACAACTATTGACGCATCTAAATGTTGTTTCAATTTTGCCCAACCCTCTGTTGCTCTTCTCATTCTTTTTGGTCCCTCATAAGAAAAAGGTAAAGTGATTACTCCCACAGTCAAAATATTTAATTCTTTAGCAGCTCTAGCTATTACATGAGATGCGCCTGTACCTGTTCCACCCCCCATTCCAGCGGTAATGAAAACCATGTTGGCTCCTTGAAGGTAAGTTACTATTTCATTTAAAGATTCGTCAGCAGCAGCTTGTCCGATATCATGTTTTGCCCCTGCACCAAGACCTTTTGTTAAATTCATTCCTATTTGTATTTTTGCATCTGCTTTATTGACTTTTAAATCTTGAGCATCGGTATTTACTGCCACAAACTCTACTCCTTGCATACCGTCTTCGATCATTGCATTAATTGCGTTACCACCTGCTCCACCAACTCCCATAACCAATATTCTTGGTTTTAATTCTTTCAACTCTCCACCACCAATATTAATCGTCATACACCCTCCTTTTTAAATTTATTATCCCATTTTAAAGCTGATCTATTAATATAAGATTTTTTTCTTGCTATTGACTTGAAATTCTCAAAAGTTTTAGGATCCCACATTTGAAAAACTTTTCCTAAGCCAACAAAAATAATACTTGATTTGATTTTTGCGTGTTTTAATAATTTAGTTGGAATTGATACTCTACCTTCGCTATCAAAATTAAGATTTATACTTTCTGATAAAACAGATGTTGCAAAATAATCTCTTTTATCTTCGAAAGGTCCTAAAGAATCGATACTTTCTGATAATTTTTCGATTCTGTCTTGGGCACAACCATCTAAAGCTGAGTGATTAAAAGAAGGGTAAGTAATAAAACCATTGTAACCCATAGAATTTAGATATGCTCTAAAACTAGATGGCACGGACACCCTTCCCTTTTTGTCTAATCTGTTCTCGTAACTTGACAAAAACATATTTCATCTTTCTCTCTAAATCTCCCAACTCCCATTAATTTGGGAATTTATGGGATACTATGGGTATATTTAATTATAGTCAATACCTAAAAGGTTATAGCTTTAGCTATACCTGTTGATACAAAACATGAACATTTATAGTGGATTTGCTAGGCAATCTTTAAGCCGGGTTCTGTCATTTAAGATGTCATTTATCTAGATTTAAGCTCGCGCTCAAATTCAAGCGACTAACCCTGATGACTAACTAAAGACTGTTTTTAGCTTTCGCAGTGTCATCTCTTTTTAGTCTTGCTCCCAGTGGGGTTTGCCGTGCGTTTTTTGTTACCAAAAAACCGGTGTGCTCTTACCACACCGTTTCACCCTTACCTTGATTAGGCGGTCTATTCTCTGTGGCACTATCCCTAGGGTCACCCCTGCCAGCCATTAACTGGCACTGTGTCTTTATGGAGCCCGGACTTTCCTCTACAATTAAGCAGCGACAATCCAATTGCCTAGCGGTTCTCTCTATAATCTTTATATTAAAAAAATCAAGCTATATTTGGCTTTTTAGCTAAAATTTCACTAATATTGATAGTTTCTTGATCTAAAACTCCATCCACTCTTTTTTGCCTAAATTTCCTTTGGAAATTTTTGATAATCTTTTTTTGAAATTTTACCTCTAAATAACGATAACCTATTTTATATAAATTTTTATAAAAAACTCTGATGTTATAAGGCTTTATTTTTTTCTTTTTTATTTTTTTTGGATAAATTCCTATGCCCTTCAAAGATAAATAGCTCCAAGGAAACTTTTCTCCAGGGTCTACTTTTCTTAAAGGGGCGATATCAGAGTGTCCAAGAATAAATTTGTTTTTTATTCTGTATTTTTTCTTAAGATATTTGCAAAGTTTTATTAACTTTAATATCTGAATTTTTGTAAAAGACTGATATCCATGTCGATGTCCTTTATTAACAAGCTCAATACCTAATGAGCGATTATTTAAATTTTTATGTTTGCCCCACATAGATTTGCCAGAGTGCCAGGCGATGTTTTTATCCTTTACCAGATTAAAAATTTGTCCATTTCTATTGATCAAATAGTGACAGCTTACTTTAGATTTTGGTGAACAGAGTTTTTTGATAGATTCTCGTTCAGATTGCATTCCTGTATAGTGTATTATTATATGCGTTATTTTATTGTTACTCCTTTGTTTTAAGTCAAAATTAGGAGAATAATATTTTGTAATTAACATAAAAAAAATATATAGCATAAAAATCTATGCTAAAACGTATAAAAATCATAGCGAGTTTGCTCGTAATAATATTAGCTTTTTTATCGCAAAAATCTTTTGCAGACGAAAAGTATACAGCAAACGAATGTTTTGAAAAATTTAGCAGGGGAACACTAAAATTCAATCAAGGTTTAGACAAAGCAATATTTAAGCCTATAGCCAAAGGTTATAGGACTTTACCTATACCTGTAAGGACAGGTACATCTAATTTCGTAAACAACTTACGTTCGCTATTAACTTTTTCAAATAATATTCTACAGGGTGACTTTAACGGAGCGGGCAACACAGCTGGCAGATTTGCAATAAATACCACGGTAGGAATTTTAGGTGTTTTTGATCCTGCATCCAAAATGGGATTTGAGAAAAGAGGTAGAGAAGATTTTGGTCAGACTCTCGGGGTTTGGGGGAATAATACTGGTTGCTATTTCGTATTACCAGTTTTAGGGCCAACAACAACAAGAGATGCTATAGGTATGGTTGGAAACGTTTTTATAGATCCAGTTTATCAACTTACACACAATACTGAAACAGACGTAATTATTGGAAATGAAAATCTTTCAGAACATAATTACTATTTTTACAAAGGAACTGATGCAGTTGATTTTAGATCAAAAAATATAGAGTCTCTTGATAGTCTTGAAAAAAATTCAATAGATTTTTACGCATCTGTTAAAAGTCTTTACTTACAAAATAGAGCTCAAAAAATAGCAAATTCACCAATTTCTAACAAAGGCCAAGATGATAGCGATTGGGAAGAAATAGATAATCAGTAAAACTCCATATGAAAAGAGTAATTATATCTTTTCTTTTATTATCCTTAATATTTGCTTCAACACCAAATAAAGCTAACTCATACAGCGCTGATCCTGAAAAATTTATTAGTGAGATAATAGATGAAGCAAAATCAATCTTAAATAGCAAAGAAACAAAAGAACGGAAATCAGAAAGACTTTCAGAGATTGCTTTAAAAACAGTAGATATTAATGGCCTTGCTTATTATACACTTGGTAAGAAAAGAAAAGAGCTTAGCAAAGAAGAACTAGAAAAATATAAAATTATATTTGAAAAATATTTTTTAAAAAGTTTCACATCAAGGCTTACAGACTACTCTGACCCAAAAATAAATGTTTTGTCTTCAGAAATTGTAAATGAAAAATATACAATCGTTAAGACTATGCTGCTCGCAACTTCTAAAAAACCTGAGGTTAAAATTGATTGGAGAGTTTATACAAAAGATCCTAATAAACCTTTAATAAGAGACTTAATAGTTGAAGGCTTAAGTTTGGCGAGAACTCAGAAAGAAGAGTTTGCATCTATTTTAAACACTAACAATAACGATATTAATGTGCTTTTCAAAACTTTAGAAGATTTTATTAATAATTAAATGATCTGGTACTTAGTTATATCACTTTGGCTTATTGGAATGATGTCCGAGTAGTTGGTGGGCCCGCCAGGATTCGAACCTGGGACCAATACATTATGAGTGTACTGCTCTAACCAGCTGAGCTACAGGCCCCTAAACAATATAATATTTATAAGGGTTTTATAATTACTTCAAGTTTAAATTTTATAAAGTTATTTTAAAAAATTGATAAATGTAAGGATTAATTTTGTACCTTAAATTTCCAATAAAATAGTTTTTGTTTTCAATCTTATAAACATCTTTTATACGATAAGTATTTAAATTATAAACTAAAACAACTCTGTTATTTTTTCCATCGCCTTTATAAGAATGCCAAGTTTCTTTTTCTTTTCTTGAAAAGAAAACAGCTCTATTTTGTTTCCAATCAACAGTATATTTTTCATCACCTTTTTTATTATTACCAAAAATAGTTCCGGTATTTTTTTCTGGATAAAGATAAATTACTCCAGAAAGTAATTTATTTGGTGTATCATCGTGAAAAGGAAATTTGCTATCCTTATTTGTTATAATTATTGAAAAATCTGAATAATCGTACAAAGGAACTTTTTCTGGACTTAAATTCTTTAGAATATTAATTGCTTTATTATGGTATTTCTCATGAAGTTTCTCAATAAGATTTTTATCTAAACAACCAACATCAACTTTGTTGTTCTTGATAACATTGTGGTAGACTTTTGTTCCACTATTTATTTCTGTATCTACTTTTAATTTACACAAACTCTCAAAGTCATCCCTATCAAGAAAGTTATCGACCGTTTCAACTTTATATTTAATCATTAATTGCAGTATAAATGTAATACTTAATTTAATTCACCTTTTTGAAAATTGCAACAAACTTTCTTTTTTTTTCCAAACAATTTGAAGATGGATCTAGTCTCTTGTAAATTAGATTGAACCAAATTAAATTTTCTTTTTTAAGTTCTTCTAAAGTTTCATAAGCTCCATAAGAATTATAAATTTTATCAGAATTTATTTGGCTAGTATAAACATCATCACAAATTATAAATCCATTTTTGTTAATTAACCTAAGTGAATTTATAATATCAATACAAACCATAGGGTAACCATGGGCTCCGTCTATCCAAATTAAATCATATTTTTTGTTGGCATTTATCAAATTAATAGAGTTTGTTTCTTGAAAATTTATTTTATCATTCTTTGCTAAATTTTTTTCTCTAAATTTAATGAATTCTTCCACTTTGTCATTTCTATTGTAAAAATTTTTGAAATTTGATTCACTGCTTTTTAGATCTATTGTATCTACATTTGAGTCTTTAAATAATAAAGATAGTAAATTAGCATTCAATCCATCAAAAGTGCCTATCTCAAGAATTTCTTTAATTTTAGTATCTGTTTTAATAGACAAAGATGAAAATAAAACCTCATGCTCTGATGACATTTCGCGATTTAAAAAACTATTTTTTTCTTTAAGATCATCAAGCTTTGTCAGGCCTAAATTTCTGTCTAGGTTTAATTTTTTAAAAATATTATTTTGTCTTTCTTCAAATAAATTATGATTATATGCTTTTTTTTTGTAAAAAAACTCTAATCTATACAAAATTTT
>CACHVP010000007.1:0-34078 GCA_902583355.1 uncultured Pelagibacteraceae bacterium | reverse complement strand
ATAAGATAATTAATTTTATTACCACTTAAAATGATGAAAAAATTTTTTAATATAGTATTTTCAATATATATCTTAATATTATTTTCGGGGTGTGGATATCAGCCATTATTAACCGAAAAATTTCAAAAATTTAATATCAAAAATTTTAATATAATTGGCGATAGAAAACTTGGACAAAACTTAATAAATAATTTTAGTGAAATAGAAAATGCTAAAAATAATTTAACTTTTCAAGTAGAAGCAAGTAAAAAAAAGGAAATTGCAAATCGAAGCTCGAAGGGAACGCCTTTAGAATATAATTTAAGTGTAAATTTTCATATATCAGTTACTTCCGACAATGATGGCAAAGAAATACTAACTCAAAATTTTTCTCAAAGTGACACTTATAAAGCTTCAAAATTACACTTAGATACTCTTAATCGTGAGAGGAAAATTGTGGATAATATTGTTAAAAACATAGCTGATCAAATAACAATTAAACTTAATTTAATCTATAATTAAAAAATGATTTTAAAGAGTTTTTTAGTTGAAAAAAATTTATCTCTTATTGAAAATTATAATTTAGTTTTGATATCAGGCGAAAATATTGGGCTTAAAGATGAGTTAAAATCTGAAATAAAAAAAAGATTTTCTAACACTGAACAGATTAGTTTTGATCAAGAAGAAATAATCAAAAAACCAGATTTATTAGATGATCAGTTAAATAATAAATCCCTATTTAATAGCAAAAAAGTAATTTTTATAAGTGAAATATCAGAAAAAATTAAAAAGAAAATTGACGAAATTATTGAAAAACCAAATGATGATGTGAGAATTTATTTATTTGGAAAAGCATTTGATAGAAAATCAGAATTAAAATCTCTTTTTGAAAAAAATAATACTGTTGCGATAATTCCTTGCTACCAAGATAATCATAGAACTTTATCTGAGTATTTGCAAAAAAAACTAAAAGGTTACAATGGGTTAAATCAAGAAATAATTAATTTTTTAATTGAGAACTCAGGGCTAGATAGAAAAGTTATTTCACATGAGATCGAGAAAATTAAATCTTTATTTAAAGACAAAAACATTGATCAGGAAAAAATAATTAATCTTCTCAACAATGCCTACAATTTGGATTTTAACAACTTAAGAGATTCTTGTTTAGAAGGAAATAAAGAAAAATTAAATAAGAGTTTGGGCAATATTGCTCTTCAAAATGAAGATGTATATTTTTATTTAAATACCTTGAATTTAAGAGTTCAAAAACTTACTCAATTATTAGATCAATATAAAAAAGATAAAAGTGTAGATTTAGCAATAAATAATTTGAAACCAAAAATATTTTGGAAAGATAAACCCATAATAATGGAACAGATTAAAAAATGGAATATGAAAAAACTAGAGAAAGCAAGACAAAGTATAATTGAAACAGAAATAAGAATGAAAACAAAAATGAATAGTTACAACACCATTATTATAAAAAATTTACTGATAAAACTCTACAGACTAGCGAATTCTACTTCCTAAGAAGCTTTGAAATTAATTCAAACTGTTCTAAAGACTCATATTTGATAATAATTTTGCCTGAATTATTTTTTTTATTATTAATTTCTATATTAAGACCAAGTTTGCTTTCAATCTCATTCCTTACAAATTCAACATTCGGGTCTTTGATCTTTTGACTGCCCTTTTTAGTGCTCTTAGCAATAGACTCTACCTCTCTTGCAGCAACCCTCTTTTTTACTATATTTTCTGCCACTTCTGAGGCATTAGCCATTCCAATTAGAGGTCTGGCTTGACCAGCTGTAAGCTTACCCTCCTCTATCAATCCAATAATATCTTGAGGCAAAGTTAGTAATCTTAGAGTGTTACTCACGTGGCTTCTGCTTTTTGACATAAATTTGGCAATCTTTTCATGATCGTATCCAAATTCTTTTATTAATCTCATATATCCCTTGCCCTCTTCGATAACATTTAAATCTTGCCTTTGAATATTCTCTACAATGGCAATCTCCAAACTTTTCTGATCGTTTATATCTAAAATAAGAACAGGGACTTCATTAAGACCAGCTTTTTGAGCTGCTAGCCATCTTCTTTCTCCAGCAATTATTTCAAATTTTCCTGGCTCGTACTTATTTGGTCTTACTGCTATTGGCTGGACCACGCCATTTTCTTTTATTGATGAAGTCAACTCAGCTAGTTTATCTTCATCAAATATAGTTCTTGGTTGATACTGATTACGTTGAAGATCGGAAATAGGTAATTTGTTTTTTTGAATTTCGTTAAGGTTAGATTTGTTTTCTATGTCACCAAACAAGGCTGACAAGCCTCTTCCGAGACCTTTTTTAGCAGCATTCATGCAGCGCTCCCTATTGGTTCACTATTATTATTTTGACCAATAAATTCCTCAGCTAAATTAATATAGGATTTGCTGCCTGAACAATTTTTATCATAAATCAAACAAGGCATTCCGTGTGAGGGGGCTTCTGATAGTCGCACATTTCTAGGAACAACAGTTTTGTAGACCTTTTCTTTAAAATGTTTTCTTGCCTCCAAATCTACTTGTGATGAGAGCTTATTTCTTTTATCAAACATGGTTAAAAGAACCCCTCTAATTCCAAGATTAGGATTTAAATTAACCTTTATTCTATCTATAGTTTTAACGAGTTGAGTAATTCCCTCTAAGGCAAAAAATTCTGTTTGAAGAGGTATTAATAACTCATCCGCTGATACTAAAGACATTACCGTCAACAAACTCAAAGAAGGAGGGCAATCAATAAAAATATTTTCATATTTGTTTAGGTATGGACTATTTTCTTTTTTTAAAATCTCTTTAAGCAAAAAAGCTCTATTAGCATCGTTTGCTGTTTCAACCTCAAGCCCAGATAAATTTACATTCGAACCTATAAGATCAAGCCCAGGTACACTACTTTCTTGAATAGCATTCTGAGCCGAATTCTTTCCTATAAGAACATTATAAATGCTATTATCCTCATTGTTGTTTGACTTGCCAAGACCAGTAGTAGCATTACCTTGCGGGTCCAGATCAATTACTAAAATTTTCTTCCCTTTTTTGGCAAGAGCAGTTGCAAGGTTGATAACAGTCGTAGTTTTGCCTACTCCACCTTTTTGATTAATCACTGATATTATAGATCTAGCCACAATTTATTTTTTGGCATCAACTAAAAGTATTTTTGAATCACTCTGCGTGATGCTAGATACTAGCTTATACTTATAAATCATATCCTTTGAAGCTTTATTTATTTCTTCCTGTGCACTCTTTCCTAACATGACAATCAAATTATGGGTTTTTTTTGCAGTTTCACGTGAAATTCTAAGTATTTCAGTTAAATTTTTAAAAGCCCTACATACAATATAGTCACTATCAATTTCATGAGATTGATAATCATTATCATATATGTAAACATTTGTTAGTCCTATTTTTTTTTTAACATTATTAATAAATTTAATTTTTACCTTAGATTTTTCGAAAAGTTTCACGTGAAACTTGTTAATATCGGAATAAAAAATAGCTAGTACAATTCCAGGAAATCCAGCTCCGGTACCTAAATCAGACAAACTGCTAAAATTATTATGATCTATATGTTTTACAAGCTGCGCGGAATCTAAGACATGCCTATGCCAAATATCGTTTTGAGAGTGTTTTGAGATTAAATTGTATTTTTTGTTGTAGCTAATTACTTCATTAACAAATAATTCCAGCTTTTGGAGTTTATCTTGATTAAAATTGAGTTTTTCTAATAAAATTGTTTTTGATTTAACCTTAGATTCACTAGAAATCATAAGGATTCTAGGCTGATACCCTATGTTTTGTCTTTTTTATAGCTCCTAAAATAATTATTGCTGCAGCTGGGGTGACTCCATCGATCCTTAGGGCCTGTCCTATAGTCTTAGGCCTTATTAATTTCAATTTTGACTTAACTTCATTAGACAATCCGCTAAAAGAGTCATAGTCGATCTCATTAGGTATGACTAAATTTTCATCTTTCTTAAAAGTTTTAATGTCCTTTTCCTGTTTGGGCAAATAACCTGAATAGTGGGCATTAATTTCAACCTGCTCATCAATAGACTGTCCATAATGGGGTATATCAGCCCAAATCAATCTTAGGTCTGCTAAATTGACATTTTTTATTCCTAGGATGTCTAATCCAGATCTTTTGACGCCATCCATAGCTATTTTAATAGAGTGCTTTGCAGCAGCATTAGGTGTCATAGATTTTTTAGACAAAATGGATTGTAGACTATTTATTTTTTTTAGCTTTTCATTAAATAGTTTTTTTCTCTTAACTTTTACTAAATTCATTTTTATACCTACAGGGGTTAGTCTTTGGTCCGCATTATCTGCTCTCAAAGATAATCTATATTCGGCTCGAGATGTAAACATCCTATAAGGTTCCGAGACACCCTTTGTGATGAGGTCATCTATCATCACTCCTATATATGAGCTTGATCTATCCAAAATAAATTCTTCACTTTTTTTAGTTTTTAAAGCTGCATTAATCCCAGCTATCAGTCCTTGTGCTGCAGCTTCTTCATATCCCGTTGTTCCGTTAATTTGGCCAGCTAAGAATAGTGACCTTATTTTTTTGGCTTCTAGACTCGCTTTTAGCTCTCTTGGGTCTACATAGTCATACTCTATAGCATACCCAGCTCTTACCATTTTAACCTCCTCTAAACCCTTGATTTTAGACAGTATTTTGAACTGAACGTCTTCTGGTAGGGAAGTTGAAATACCATTTGGGTAAACTGTATGGTCGTCCAATCCTTCGGGCTCCAGAAAAATTTGGTGTTTTTGTTTTTCTCTAAACTTGACTATTTTGTCTTCAATGGACGGACAGTATCTCGGGCCTACCCCTTTAATGTTACCAGAATACATTGCGCTACGTGAAATATTCTCGTTAATTATTTTATGTACTTGATCATTAGTATAAGTCATACCACAACTAATCTGCTTGTTTGTTGACTGTGTGGTTAAAGATGAAAAAAAATATGGCTCTTTATCTGCTGGCTGCATTTCTAAACCATTATAATTGATAGTTCTTCCGTCTAGTCTTGGGGGTGTTCCTGTTTTAAGTCTTCCAATTTTAATGTTAAATTTCTCCAATTGTTCGCTCAGACCTGTAGAAGGTTTTTCATCATATCTACCCGCTGGTATCTGTTTTTCACCTATATGGATCAAACCATTTAAAAAGGTACCTGTGGTAAGAATCAATTGATCGCATGCTACCTCTTTTCCACTTTTACAAATAAAACCTTTAATTTTATCCTTTTGAAAAATAAATTTTACAACAGGATCAGCTATCACTTTTAAATTAGGATAGTTTAATAATAAATCTTGCATATGTTTTTTGTAAAGCTTTCTGTCAGACTGAGTTCGCGGTCCTCTGACTGCAGGACCCCTACTTCTATTCAATAGTCTAAACTGAATCCCTGATTTGTCGGCAACAACACCCATAACTCCGTCTAGAGCATCGATTTCTCGTACCAAATGACCTTTACCTAGCCCCCCTATGGCAGGATTACACGACATTTCGCCAATTGTTTCTATTTTATGTGTAAAAAGTCCAGTATTTACGCCCATTCTGGCAGATGCAGCTGCAGCCTCGCATCCAGCGTGCCCTCCTCCTATTACAGCTACATTGAAGGTTATTTTATTGCTCATAGAGTAAATGTATCGATGAAATATAATTTTACAAGGCTAAAGATCGTTTATTTACCGATACAAAAGTCTTGAAATATAGAACCTAGTATTTCTTCTACATCAACCTTCCCCACTATACTCCCAAGATGTCTGGTAGCTAGTCTAAGGTCTTCAGCAGCCGTTTCGATCTCTTTTTTTTGATCTTTCTTTAAAAATTTCTCTATTTCTTTTAGTGCTGCATTAAGTTTATTTCGATGCCTTTCTCTAGTAACAAGAATGTTGTTTGCTTTCATAAATTTTTTACTTAACCTCTCTTTTATGATTTTAATAAGACTATTAATATTTTTATTAGTTTTTACTGAGATCAAAATTTGATCATTTTTCTTAAATTCGTTTTTTGGATTTTTTTTACTTAAATCTGATTTATTAAAAACAAGGATACAGTCTTTATTAATCAATTTTTTAAGATCTTTGTTAATTATTTTTTTAGACGCATCTATCATTACCAATGTTAAATCGGCATCTTTGGCTTTCTTAATAGCCCTTTTTATTCCTTCTTTTTCGACCTTATTTTTAACCTTTCTTATGCCTGCGGTATCTGCCAGAATGACAGGATATCCATCAATATTAAGATAGGTTTCTATTACGTCTCGCGTTGTACCTTCTTGTTCAGACACAATTGCGGCTTCTCTTTTAGAAAGAAGATTCAATAAAGATGATTTTCCTGCATTTACATCTCCGATGATGGATATTCTGAATCCATCTCTAATTTTTTCTCCAATTTTTTGATCCTCTAATATATTTTTAATATCACTATGTACTTGTTTTATGGATGATTGAACCTCTTTTAAAACATTCGCCGGTAGATCTTCCTCGGCAAAGTCTATTTTGGCCTCAATATAAGACAGAGATTTAACTAACTTTTCCCTTAAAGAATTATAGTGATTTGAGGCATTTCCCTGGATAAGCTTTATGGCCTGCTGTCTTTGAAGCTCAGTTTCGGCATGTATAAGATCTCCTATACTTTCAGCTTCGATTAAATCCATTTTATTGTTCTGGAATGCAATCTTGGTAAATTCTCCTGGTTCTGCCAACCTGCAATCATCTTGTTCGCCAAGTACTCTCAAAAAACAACCGACAACAGCATTACTTCCATGGGTATGAAATTCTGCCAAATCCTCTCCTGTATAGCTATTTGGACCAGGCGACCAAACCAATAATCCTTCGTCGATCATTTTTCCATTTGAGGGATCATAAAATTTACAAAGATTAACCTCTTTGGATTTGATGTCATTTTTCTTTGTTATTATTTTTGAAATTTTTAAGCTGTCTTTTCCGGACAATCTCAAAATTGCAATCCCCGAAGGTCCCTTTCCTGTTGATAATGCAAATATATTCATTTGTAATTTTTATGTTTTTTCATAGCATAGAATATATGGAAAATACCATTTCTTTTAATACTAAGTTTGGCTGGATTTCTGCCACTGAAATAAACAATAAGATAACAAAAATCCAATTTCGCAGAGAAAAAGTGTTGGGAAAGAAAAGCAAAAACTTAAAAACTATCAAAAAAAAAATTACTTCATTTTTTAAAAAGAAGACGAACAAATTAGATGCCAAAATTCTTTTTGATGGAAATTCCATGCAAAAGAAAATATGGAGGGAGTTAAAAAAAATTAAAAAGGGCAAGATAAAAACTTATGGAGAAATTGCTAAAAAATTTAAAATTTCACCAAGATACGTAGGCAGAGTTTGTGGTGAAAACAAACATTTATTGGTTGTTCCTTGCCATAGGATTATAAGATCTGACAAGACTTTGGGAGGGTTTTCTGCCCCTGGAGGTATAAAATTAAAAAGAAAATTGTTGGAATTTGAAGGTATTTTTATCTAACTAGGTTTATTCATTGAAACAAAGAAATCTGAATTATTCTTAGTGTTTTTAAGTTTGGACATTAAAAATTCTATTCCGTCCATTGTGCCCATCGGACTTATAATTCTTCTTAGAACATTAACTTTTGAGAGATCTTCTTTTTTAAAGAGCAGCTCTTCTCTTCTAGTTCCTGAACGGGTTATGTCTATAGCTGGATAGATTCTTTTATCTGCAATTTTTCTGTCTAAAATTAACTCTGAATTTCCGGTACCTTTAAATTCTTCAAATATTACCTCGTCCATTCTGCTTCCTGTATCTATCAAAGCGGTTGATATAATGGTTAACGATCCACCTTGTTCTACATTTCTTGCAGCACCAAAAAATCTTTTGGGACGCTGAAGTGCATTTGCGTCTACACCTCCGGTTAGAACTTTTCCTGAACTAGGTACAACAGCATTATATGCTCTTCCCAATCTAGTAATGGAATCTAATAAAATTACTACATCCTTTTTATGTTCAACTAATCTTTTTGCTTTTTCAATCACCATTTCAGCAACAGCAACATGCCTTGATGCGGGCTCATCGAAAGTAGAACTTATGACTTCTCCTTTAACTGTTCTTTGCATATCAGTAACTTCTTCAGGTCTCTCATCAATTAAAAGTACCATCAAATAACATTCTGGATGATTAACTTCTAATGAGTTTGCTATATTTTGAAGAATTATTGTTTTTCCAGCCTTAGGGGGAGAAATTATTAATGATCTCTGACCTTTTCCAATAGGACTTACAAGATCAATTAACCTAGCTGTTTGGTCAGGTTTTTTTTCTGTAGTATTTTTTTCCACTTCCATTTTTAATCTATTTTCAGGATAAAGAGGAGTTAGGTTATCAAAGGCTATCTTGTTTCTTCCTTTTTCTGGATTTTCAAAATTAATTTGACTTACTTTTAAAAGTGCAAAGTACCTTTCGGCATCTTTTGGTGCCCTTATTTCTCCTTCAACTGAATCCCCAGTTCTTAAGCCAAATTTTCTAATTTGACTTGGGCTAACATAAATATCATCGGGTCCAGGTAGATAATTAGACTCTATTGCTCTTAAAAAACCAAAACCATCTTGTAAGACTTCTAGAACTCCTCCTCCAGTTATTTGTTCGTTTTTATCAGCTAGCTTTTTTAGGATTGAAAAAAGAATTTCCTGTTTTCTTAAAGTACTAGGATTTTCTATTCCAAGCTTTTCAGCTTGAGTTATCAACTCTGATGGCGACTTCTGTTTTAGTTCTTGTAAGTTCATTTTTGATTGTTCTTAATATAGGTAAGTAATATAAATATAGTGATTTAAATGCTATTTTCAAGTCTAAATTGGCTTAAAAATCACAATAAATATTATTGCAATTAGCAAAACAGTAGGTACTTCGTTGATAAATCTGAAAAATTTAGGTGAATGTCTGTTTTTGTTTTCACTAAAGCTTTTAAGGCAACTAAAAAGGAAAAAATGATAAAAAGTGAGCGAAATTACTAAGATTATTTTTACCAATAACCAAAATTCTTTTAGGGTCTCTAGACCTAGTGAATGGAGTAATAATAAACCAAAAATCCAAGAAAGTATCATTGATGGATTCATGATATAAACAAAAAGTCTTTTTTCCATAATATTAAAAGTATTGTACTTATCTTGGTTGTCTTTTGTTTCTGCATGATAAACAAATATTCTTGGTAAGTATAATAATCCAGCCATCCAGGATATAACCGCTATTAAATGTAAAGACTTAAAAAGCAAATATGTATTCATTATTTTTTGATTAAATATTTATCAATTAGATAAGATAATAATTCTATATGGTCATTATTATCATTAAGGCAGGGAACTAAATCAAAGTTTTTTCCTCCATTTTTCACAAAACTCTCTTTGCCTTGTATTAAAATTTCCTCCAATGTTTCAACACAATCGGAAGAAAATCCCGGACATATTACTAAAATATTTTTTTTATTTTCTTTTGGCAATTTTTCCAAAGTTTTATCAGTATAAGGCTGCAGCCATTCTTGGGGTCCAAATCTAGACTGAAATGTAGTCTCAATAGGTATATCACTTTTTAATTTTTCTTTAAGAAGTCTAGATGTTTTTTGACAATAACAGTGGTAAGGGTCACCTTTTTGAAAATATTTTTTTGGTATCCCATGATAAGATGCGATTATTAAATCTGGTTTCCAATTTATTTCTGAAATTTTTTTTTCAATACTCTTTTTTAAACCCTCTATGTATAATGGCTCAGACTCATAATGAGGTATTATTTGCAAACTTGGTTGCCATCTCATTTTCATAATAGTTCTGTAAACCTCATCACAAACTGTTGCGGTTGTTGCCGATGAGTATTGTGGATAGAGAGGTAATATAATTATATTTTCACACCCTTTTTCTCGAAGCAAATTCATTTTACTAGCTATACTTGGACTCCCATATCTCATGGCATAATCAATTATTATTGATTCTTTGATAATTTTTTTTTGCAACTTTTTTGTTTGCATAATTGTATAATATCTTAATGGAGACATATTTTCTTTTTGCATCCAAATTTTTTTATATGCCTCTGCTGTTTTTGAAGGTCTAAAATTCAAAATAAACAAATTTAGAATAATTTTCCAAATTATTGGATTTACTTCAATTACTCTTTTGTCAGACAAAAATTCTTTTAAATATCTTCTAATATCTAACCAACTTGTTGAATCGGGCGTTCCCAGATTTACTAGTAGCACGCCTGTTTTACCAAAATTTACTTTAGGGTGGTTTTTTTCCATGGTTTTTTTATATTTTTTAAGAACTTTATCAATTTTTTATAAATGATACAAAGTAAAGAAAATGATTCGTAAAATTAAATTAGATAAAGGGATTTATAGCAATACTCTCAGTTTTTTTAAAAAGAGATTTATAGAACTTTGTGGACTTCTTCTAATAAGTACTTTTTTGATATTTTCTTACTCCTTACTTAAATACTCTCCAGAAAATCCTACCTTGATTTACAAAATTGACGCTGGATTTTCATACAGTACTTTCCAAGCATATTTAAATATGGTTGCTGATTTTTTTCTTCAATCTTTCGGTTTGATATCCTTTTTGATTGCGCTAAGCATTTTCTCTTGGGGAATTAATTTGATTATAAATAAAAAAATTTATAATTTTTTAAGCAGAACTTTTTACATCGTTCTATATATAATTTTAGGATGTCTGTTTATTTATTTAACTAATAACAATTCTTTCTGGCTGATCGATAATGGGAATTCCGGTTTTGTCGGAGAACAAAGTTTTGATTTAGTAAGAACTTTCGCACCAATTATTGAAAATGATATATTTAAAGTTTTTCTATTATTTTTTACCTTAATTTTCTTTTTTTTAGGATCGGGTATAAATATTAAAGTAATTATTGGAAAAATTTTTAAAAAAAATATTAAAGAAAGTGATTTAGATACTTACGATAATGATCGATCAATAGAAGATATTGATAAAATTGAGTCTAAACAACAATCTTTTTCATTTAAAAATTTATCTGAAAGCAAAAAAATAAAAAAAGATGATTATGTGCTTCCTTCTATTAAGTTACTAGAAAAAAAACAAATCACAAAAAGTATAAACTCAAAAAATCCTAAACCTGATTTTATTGAAAAAATTTTATTAGATTTTGGTATAAAAGGAAAAATTAAAAAAGTAAGTAATGGACCTGTAGTAAGCTTGTATGAATTTGAACCTGCTGCTGGTGTTAAAGTATCTAAAATAATTAATTTATCTGATGATATAGCTAGAAACACCAGTTCTGTTTCGGCAAGGGTATCAATTATACCTGGGAAAAATACAGTGGGAATAGAAATTCCAAATGAGAAAAGAGACGGTGTTGTTTTGTCTGAAATTTTAGAATCTGATAATTTTTATAAAAAAGAAATTAAGTTACCAATAGCTCTTGGTAAAAGTATTTCCGGATCTCCTTTGGTTGCTGATTTAACATCCATGCCTCATTTATTAATTGCTGGTACAACTGGATCTGGTAAATCAGTTTGCATAAATACTATCATCACCTCACTTCTTTATAGACATAGCCCGGATATTTGTAAGTTTATTTTAATTGATCCAAAAATGTTAGAGCTTTCATCTTATGAAGGTATACCTCATCTTTTGTCTCCAGTAATCACAGAGTCAAAAAAAGCAACTGCTGCTCTCAGTTGGACTGTAAGAGAAATGGAAAATAGATATAAATTAATGAGTTCTGAAGGCGTTAGAAATATTGATGGATATAACATGAAACACAAACTGAAAATGCCTTACATTATTGTTGTCGTTGATGAAATGTCAGATTTAATGTTAATTTCTGGAAAAGAAATTGAAAGTTATGTTCAGAAATTATCTGCTATGGCAAGGGCTGCTGGTATTCATATAATTATGGCTACTCAAAGACCAAGTGTAGATGTTATAACTGGAACAATTAAAGCTAATTTTCCAACCAGAATATCTTTTCAAGTAAGTTCTAAAATTGATAGCAAAACTGTTTTGGGTGAACAAGGAGCCGAACAACTTCTTGGCAAAGGAGACATGCTTTTTATGTCGTCAGCGAACAAAATTTTTAGAATTCATGGTCCTTATATATCTGAAAGTGAAATAGAAAAAATATCAAGTTTTTTAAGATCCCAGGGAAATCCTGATTATGTTGAAGAAATAACAATAAACAAAGGTAATGATATTTCTGATGTTTCTTCAAGCGACGAGAATGATGAGCTTTATGAGTCTGCTATTAAAATAATCCAAACAGAAAAAAAAGCATCAACTAGTTTCTTACAAAGAAAACTTCAGATTGGGTACAATAGAGCTGCAAGAATAATGGAACAAATGGAAGAGAAAGGTGTGGTAAGTAAAGCAAATCACACTGGTAAAAGAGAGGTTTTGTAGTTTTTGCAAAGAAAAAAATCTATACTAACTTTTATAATTATTTTGTTTTTTAGTGCTACAGGTTTAGTAGCCAACGAAAAGTTAAAAATTATTGAAAATATAAATAATATAGAGACTCTTAAATTTAATTTCATTCAAATTTCTTTTAATAATAAAGAAAATGGAATTTGTTTTTTAAAAAGACCTCATTTCTTAAAATGCATATATGAAGATAAAAAACAAAAAGAGCTTATAGTTAACAGAAAAAATCTTGTTATATATCATAAAAAATATAACAAAACATATTTTTATCCAGTTTCAAAATCATATTTTGCAGATATTTTAGATAAAAAAAAATTTGAAAATCTAATTTTAGATGGAGATTTAAGATTGAATGAAGAAATTTTTGAAATAAAACATTCATCAGAAAATAAGGGGGAAATAATATTTTTTTTTGATAAAGAAAGTTTTAATCTTTCTGGATGGCAAGTCATCGATCTAAATGGTAATAATACTAACTTTAAAATCAGCAATCTTGATAAAAACCAGAATTTAGATAAAAAGCTATTTAATATTCCAATAATTAACTAGAAACCATTTTTCCAACATTTTCTCCGCCAAAAATGTGAAAATGTAAATGAGGGACTTCCTGTCCTCCATTTTTACCTATATTAGATAAAGCTCTATATCCGCCACTTGCATTAGATACTTTGAGTAACTTAGCAACATGAGAGATTGCCTTGAAGAATTCTGTAATTTCTTTTTCTTTGCCGTTTTGAATGAAGTCATCCAGATCTACATATGGCCCTTTAGGAATAATTAAAGCATGAATCTTTTTTTGAGGACTTATGTCATGGAATGAAAGGACGAATTCATTCTCATAAATTTTTTTACAAGGTATTTCTCCTCTTAATATTTTAGCAAAAATATTGTTTTTATCATATTCCATTTTATTTTTTTTTCCTTTTCTTTAATTCATCCATTACATCTTCGATTTTAATATCATTTGCTTCTAAGAGCACGAATAAATGATACAAAACATCGGATGCTTCATGAACTTTATTTGAATTTTTTTCAATTGCTTCGATGAGTTCTGCTACCTCTTCTTTTACTTTTTCAATACTTAGCTTTTGATTACTTAATAATTTACTCGTATAGGATTTCTCAGATGGAAACTCTCTTCGTTGACGAATAACAGAAATTAATTCTTCTAATGTTTTAAACATTTTTAAATTCTTACAGGAATTCCTTTTGAGTCTAAATATTTTTTTGCGTCTAGTATTGAAAATTCACCAAAATGAAATATTGATGCTGCCAATACCGCACTAGCTTTGCCCTTTTTAATACCATCATGTAAATGTTCAAGATTTCCAACACCACCTGAAGCTATAACTGGAATATTTACTGAATTAGAAATTAGCTCAGTTAACTCTAAATCATATCCTTTTTTTGTTCCATCTCTATCCATAGAAGTTAAAAGTATTTCGCCTGCACCAAGTGCCTCTACTTCTTTGGCATAACTAAGAACATCTTTACCAGTAGAATTTCTTCCTCCATGAGTAAATACTTCCCATTTATTTTCACCAGTCTTTTTTGCATCAATTGCAATAACAGTGCACTGGGATCCAAAGTTTTCAGCTGATTCTTTTACTATTTTTTTATCTTTTACTGCCGCTGTATTAATGGAAACTTTATCTGCACCAGAACTTAGTAAATTTGAAATATCATTTATATTTCTAACTCCACCTCCAACGGTCAATGGAACAAAACATTGTTGAGATGTTTTTTTTACAATATCTAAAATGGTATTTCTATTTTCGCTTGATGCAGTTATGTCTAAAAAACAAATTTCATCGGCACCATTTTCGCTATAAAATTTAGCTTGCTCAGTTGGATCTCCGGCATCAACCAAGTTAATGAAATTAATTCCCTTAACAACTCTGCCATTATTAACATCTAAACAAGGTATAATTCTTTTTAGCATTTAAAATTAGCTTAATAAGTTAACTATATTTCCTGAAACCGACAAACGTCCATCATATATTGCTTTACCAACTATTACTCCTTCAAAGTATTCCGGATGTTGTTTTACTGCAACTATATCATTTATAGATCCTACACCTCCTGAAACTACAACTGGAATCTTATTTTCAAGAAGTTTAACGATTTTAATAGTTTCTTCAAAATTAGGCCGTGTTAAAGTTCCGTCTCTTTCAATATCTGTATAAATTATTCTTGAAACACCTATGTTTTTAATTTTCATTAAAAAATCTGAGGCCAAAATTTTTGTTTGTTCTTTCCAACCTCTTAATGCGATAAATCCATTACGAACATCAATAGCGACTGCGATTTTATTTTTAAATTTACTACAAATATTCTCTAATAATTTTGTATCCTCGACAGCTATAGTGCCTAGAACTACTCTATCAACACCAATATCAATTAATTTTTTTATATGATCAATTGATCTAATTCCCCCGCCAATTTGAACTCTTATTTTTGTTAATTTACATATCTCATCAATTAACTCACCATTTACTGGTTCTCCTTTTAGAGCGCCATCCAAATCAACTATATGAAGATCTTGAAATCCTGATTCTGAAAATTCCTTTGCTTGGTCTATAGGAGACTTTTTATATTCTGTAGATTTATCAAAATCTCCTTTTAGAAGTCGAACACACTTCCCCCCTTTGATATCTATAGCAGGAAATATTTTCATTAATTCTTTTAAAGTTTTCCTTTTGTCGAAGGAAGAATATTTTTAATTCTTTTATCAATTTCTAAAGCATCTCTTAATGATCTTGCTAAAGCTTTAAAACACGACTCGATTTTATGGTGACTATTATCTCCATAGATATTTTCAACATGCAAAGTAATTCCTGCGGCTTGAGAAAAAGCTTGAAACCATTCCTTGAAAAGCTCAGTTTGCATCTCTCCCAGCTTTTCTACTTTCAAATCAACGTTCCATATTAAATATGGTCTATTAGAAATATCTAATGAGACTCTTGTTAAAGTTTCATCCATTGGAATAGTTGCACTTGAATAGCGTTTAATTCCCCTTCGATTTCCTGCTGCTTTTTTAATCGCTTCCCCTATTGCTATACCGGTATCTTCTGTAGTGTGATGTAAATCAATATGTGTGTCACCCTTAGCAACAATTTTCATATCTATCAAAGAATGTTTTGAAAGCTGTTCAAGCATATGATCTAGAAAACCTATTTTGGTCTTTATTTGATATTTGCCTTTACCATCTAAGTTTATTTCGACAGATATATTGGTTTCTTTTGTTTTTCTTAAAATTTTAGCTTTTCTACTCATAACCTTTGAGATTTATACAAAGATATATAGCTAAATTCATATTTTAGCAATAAATCCGACGCATGGCCTTGAAGAATCAAATTAAATCTCCACATACACAGTATGAACGCAAATCAAAATTGGCATGGAACTACTATAGTTCTGATAAGAAAAGATGGCCAAACAATTGTAGCTGGTGATGGCCAAGTTAGCTTAGGGAATACTGTATTAAAAAGTAAAGCTAAAAAAGTAAGAAAAATAGAGAAAAGAAATGTTATTGCTGGCTTTGCAGGATCTACTGCAGATGCTCTAACTCTTTTTGAAAGATTAGAGGCAAAATTAGAAAAACATGCTGGAAACTTAACTAGAGCAGCTGTCGAATTAGCAAAAGATTGGAGAACTGATAAATATTTAAGAAGACTTGAGGCATTAATGGCTGTTGCAGATAAGGAGAAGAGTTTTATAATTTCTGGAACTGGAGATGTTTTGGAACCAGAAGATGGTTTGATTGGAATAGGTTCAGGTGGCAACTATGCTCTTGCAGCAGCGAAAGTACTATTAGAAACAAAAATGTCTGCAGAGGAGATTGCAAAAAAATCATTAAAAGTAGCTTCAGAAATTTGTGTATTTACAAATAACAATATTACGAGCGAAAAAATTTAATTATGATTCAGAAAGCTCCAAATCTAAAAGTAGTAAAGGATGCTAAAAGCAAGGACGCTTCCAAAGTTAGCGCTTTATCTCCAAGAGAGATCGTTTCAGAATTAGATAGATATGTTATAGGTCAAAACAGCGCCAAAAGAGCCGTTGCAGTAGCGCTTAGAAATAGATGGAGAAGACAAGCGCTCACAGACCATATGAAAGAAGAAGTACTTCCAAAAAATATTTTAATGATAGGTCCTACAGGAGTAGGTAAAACAGAAATTTCAAGAAGATTATCAAAATTAGCTCAAGCACCATTCATAAAAGTAGAAGCAACAAGATTTACAGAAGTAGGATATGTTGGGAGAGATGTTGAGCAAATAATTCGAGATTTAATAGAAATTGCAATAGCAATGGAAAAAGAGAAAAGAAGAAAAGAGGTTTACGCAAAAGCTCAACAGGCAGCAGAAGAAAAAGTTTTAGATGCACTTGTAGGAAAAAAAGCAAGTTTAGCAACAAGAGAAAGTTTTAGAAAGAGATTGCGTTCTGGAGATTTAGATAAAAATGAAATTGAAATTGAAGTAAATGATGCAAGCTCTGGAATGCCTAGTTTCGAAATTCCCGGAATGCCTGGGGCAAACATAGGAATGGTGAATATTGGTGAAATGCTTGGAAAATCGATGGGCCCTAAAGGAAAGAAAAAGAAAATGTCTGTTAAAGAGTCCCATGAAATTCTTTTAGCTCAGGAGTCAGATAAAATGATTGAGCAAGATAAAATTATAAAACAGGCGAAAGACTCGACTGAAAATAATGGAATAGTTTTTTTGGATGAAATAGACAAAGTATCTGCAAGATCAGATAGAGTTGGGGGAGATGTATCTAGAGAAGGAGTTCAAAGAGATCTACTTCCACTTATAGAAGGAACTACTGTAAATACTAAATATGGACCAGTGAAAACAGATCATATTTTATTCATTGCTTCAGGTGCTTTCCAATTAGCAAAACCATCCGATCTTTTACCTGAATTACAAGGAAGGTTGCCGATAAGAGTAGAACTGAGTGCGCTTACTGAAGAAGACTTCAAAAGAATTTTAAAAGAGCCCGATAACAGTTTAATTAAACAATATAAGGCTTTGCTAAAAACTGAGGACGTTGATTTAGAGTTTTCAGATGATGGCATAGATATGTTGGCAAAACTTTCTACTGAAATTAATTCAAGTGTTGAGAATATAGGAGCAAGAAGATTACATACCATTATAGAAAAAGTTTTAGATGAAATCAGTTTTACTGCATCGGATAAAACAGGTCAAAAAATTTTGATAAATAAAGATTATGTCACTAAAAATTTAGGTGATCTTGTTAAGGACACAGATCTATCGAAGTTTATCCTATAACTTTTTGATTTTAATAATTAATGCTCCTTCTCCGCCAAGCTCTCTTGGAGCCTGTTTTATATTTTGAATTTTAGAGGATAAATCAATGTTATTTTTAATAAAATCAGGAATTGTATTTTTTAATTTGTTCAAATCTAAAGAGCTATAAACATTTTGATTTTCTGTAGAATGAATACCTTTCCCAGTTATAACTAGTATTTCATTTATACCTTTTTCATAACATTCAGGAATTATTTTGCTTATCTTTAAATTTGCTTGTTGGATTGAATAACCGTGGAAATCAAATTTATAATTTTTTTTTAGATTATTTTCATTTTGAAAATTGTCTTTGTCTTCAATATTAATTGGATTTTTTACAAATTCCTCCCAGACTTTTTGATCCGAGTCTGGTTGTTTATTTTTTTTATTCAAGAACTTTTGATTTCAGCAAGGTACCAATTCGGGTTCATGCTCGTGACTTTTCGTGTAAACTTCCAGTGATCAATTACTGTTTTAATTTTATTAGGATCACCTTCTATTATCTTATTATTTTTATCTCTTTTAACTGAAATGATTTCACTTACAAATTTTACTGTGAAAAAAAGAGCTTCTGCAGTTTTTTCAAATTTTTCGATTGCAGATGATTTTATTCCAATGAATGTTAACTCAGATTTTATATTTCTCGAAGCTCTATCATTGATAGCCTGTTTAAAATTTTTCTGCATTGTATCAGTAAGTAAACCCTTAAGACTTTTTTCGTCTCCTTTCGAAAAGGAAGTTAAAATAGTCTCATAAGCAATCTCAGCGCCTTTTAGAAACTGTTTTTTTCCTTTAGTATCAAATTCTGTTGTAGGTTCATTTTTTTCTGGTTTGATTGGTTTTTTAAATTTCTCAAACTTTTCACTAGAAAAATTTGAGTAAACTTTATTCTGGTGTCCTGTTTTTCTGCCCAAAATATTTCTTAGTCTAAGTATTATAAATCCAGCAATCATTGCTAGAAGTATGATGTCAAGATATCCAAAGCTATTACTCATTATTTGATAAATATACATTAATAATATAATTTGGAAACTGTCAAATGAACACAGTTTTATTATTTTTAATCGTAATACCAGCAATTGAAATATTTTTAATGATAAAAATTGGCCAGAATATCGGTGCTTTGAATACTGTTGGGATTATTTTTTTGACAGCAATAATAGGTATATATTTTGCAAAAATAGAAGGAATAAATACCCTTAGATCTGGAATTATTAATTTATACAAAAATAAAATACCTATTTTTGAAATGCTTTCAGGGGCATCGATTGCTTTTGCGGCCTTGCTACTCATAATACCTGGTTTCTTAACAGACTTTATTGGATTTTTATTTCTTATACCTTTTACAAGAAAGATAATTATTAATTTTTTTTTAATGAAAAAAGATATAACGACTTTTAAAAATAAAGATTATATTGAAGGAGAAATCACAGAAAAAGAGGAAAAAGACAAAGATGAGTTATAAAATTGTAACTAAATACATAAAAGATTTATCTTTTGAAATTCACAGTACAAAATCTTATTTCCTTTTAGAAAAAAATATTAAAAATTATACTTTTGTTTGTGACATCAAAAGTAAAGAAATTAAGCAAAATATAATTCAAATAGATATAAATTTGAGATTGGTGCCAATAGAAAAAGAAACGAACAAAAATATTGATGTTTCTGTAGAATTTGCGTCTGTAATTCAGTTAGAGAAAAAAATTGGAAAAGAAGAATTAGAAAAAATAGTTCTTATTAAAGTACCATCTGATGTTTACCCAGAGATAAGAAATATTATAATGTTTTTATTTGAAAAGTCGGGTTTCAGTAAAATTAATATAGCTGGTAACATTGATTTCTCAAAATTATATGAGAATAGAAATACTCAAAAATAATTTTTTTTCATTTCTTTTTTAAGAAAAATTTTATGAAGTTGGATTTCCTCATCCTTCGGTTTGACTATTTTCTTTGAATATCTTGAATTTTTTTTCAATTCAGTAGAATTATTTTCAATGTTACTATTTTTAAATACAAGAGAAGGTTCTTTTTCATCTACCAGATTAATATAGACTTGTCTTAATAATTCACAGTCTAATAATGCATTGTGTCTAATCCTTTTTGATAAATCTATATTAAATTTCTTACACAAATTATCTAAGGAGTTCGAGGAACCAGGATATTTTGATCTGGCCAATTCAAGTGTATCAACAATATTTTCTTTTTGATCAATTACATTTAAATTAATTTTTTTTAATTCATGATTTAAAAAACCTATATCAAAAGGTGCATTGTGTATTATTAATTTTTTCCCAGAAATAAATTTGATTAAATCTTTGGCAATTTCTGAAAATTTTGGTTTGTTTTGCAATTTTTCATTAGTATAGCCGTGAATTTTTAGTGCATCTTTTGAAATTTCTCTTTCTGGATTTAAAAGTTTATAAAAAATTTTATTCGTTGGTATTAAATTTTTTGTTTCAATACAAGCAATCTCAATAATTCTATGATCATCTTTTACTGATAATCCTGTGGTTTCAGTATCTAATATAATTTCATTCATATTTTTTTTTGAATGAGATTAACATTTTTTTTTAATTTTTTTAATGAATAATTATTGTTGATAATAAAATCACAGAATTTTATTTTTTTTACAGGTCTAAGTTGTCTTTTATCTAAAATATCAAAAAGTTTCTTATTTTTTCCTCTCTTTTTAAATCTCGCTAACCTTTTTCGTCTCTTTGAGTTAACAAATATTATCTTATTAAAATTCTTCATAAGTTTACTTTCTATTAAAAGAGGAATTTCGAAAATTAGAATTTTTTCCCTTTTATTTTTCTTGATAAAACTCTTTAACTCTAGTCTAACCATAGGATGTATGATTTTTTCGAGTATTCTTAATTTATTAGGATATTTGCTTAAAAGTTTTTTAATCTTATCTTTATTATCAACACCTAATTTTTTTAAAGCTTTATTTTTAAAAATTTTTTTGTGGTAAATTTTTTTTACTTCTAAATCTGCATCAAAAATTGGGTAATTATTTTTTGATAAAATTTTTGCTACAGATGATTTTCCAGAAGCAATAGATCCTGTTATACCAATTTTATTCATTTGCGAGTAAGTTAAGAATTTTTTTGTCGATTTTTGGTTTTAAATTGTTCCATATTTCAAATGCTAATTGGGCCTGGTAAATAAACATAATTTTCCCATTTTCTATTTTCTTTCCAAGTTTTTTAGCTTCCAAAAGAAATTGGGTCCTTTCTGGATTATATATGACATCATAAAAAAGTTCTTGAGAACTTACTTTGCTATAATCTATTGGTATATTATCTGTTTTTTTTAATCCCAAACTTGTTGCATTTATTATTAAATCGCTCTTTGGAGTTTGCCCCCAGCTAATAATTTTTAAATTCGGATATGTTTTTTTTAAATTTTCTGCTTTTTCTTTTGTACGATTACTTAAAAAAATTTCGGCAACTCCCATTTTATTCAAAGCAGAAATAATTGAAGGTGCAACGCCACCAGCTCCTAATATAAAAGCCTTTTTGCCAGATACATTGTACCCTATATGTTTTATTGCATTCTCAAAACCGCCGACGTCGGTATTATCACCAATGATTTTGTTATTTTTTTTATAGATAGTATTTATTGAACCTGTTTGTTTAGCAAGTGGAGACAATTCGTCCATAAATGGTTTAACAGAAACCTTAAATGGAACAGTTACATTGGCTCCTTGTATTTTATTATTTCTAATTTCTGAAACTATTTCTTTGATGTCACTTTCTGTTAGCAGTAATTTTTCATAAACAGCATCAATATTGTTCTCTTTTAGCCAGTGATTATGTAATTTTGGAGAGAGTGAATGATCAATGGGATTTCCTATAACTAAAAATTTTTTCATTTTATATTATTCAAATATTCCTTAATTTTTGCAATAGGAAGACCCATTATAGAATTTTCATCTCCTTCAATTTTGGAAAATAACGACCTACCATTGGCCTCTATTTGGTAAACACCATAAGCATATAACTCTTTGTCATTTATTTTACTTAAATAAGATTTAATTTCGTCTAAATTAAGTTCCTTCATTATTAAATTAGAAGTATCTGTGTAATTCCAGATCATAGATCCATTTTTAGAGATGCACACCGAGCTAATTAATTGATGTTTGTTTCCGCTTAATTTTTTAAGTATATCTAAGGCTTCTGGTCTATTCTTTGGTTTTGAGATTAACTGGCCGTTAAGATCAATTACACTATCTGCTCCTAGAACGATATGGTCAGGCATATTTAAACTGATTTTATTTGCTTTAAGTTCTGCAAGATTTTTTGAGATTAACATTGGGTTTGCGCCTTCAGAAATAAGTGACAATTTAATTTCTTCTTCATTAATATTTGATGGCCTTACCTCGTTCTCAATATTATTTTCATCTAAAATCTTTTTTCTAACTCCGCTTTTGGATGCCAATATAATTTTCATTTATTTTTTTTAATTTCAAAAATTTTTATTATGGAAGCCGCTGTTTCTTCAACTGATCTACGAGTAACGTCAATGGAAGGCCAATTAAATTTTTTGAACATTTTTTTTGAATTTTCAACCTCATCCTGGATCTTTTCAACGTCTGTGTAAGTTTTGAGATCTATTGTTTGGTTAACATTTGCTCTAGTCTTTCTAATTTCTGATAACCTTTGTGGATCAGCGTACAATCCAATTACACATAATTTGGAGCTTTGTGTTTTTAAGGCCTCGGGAATATTCTGATCTAAAACCAATGGTATATTAAGTGTTTTGAAGCCACGGTTGGCCAAGTATATAGACGTTGGTGTTTTGCTTGTTCTGCTAACACCCAATAAAATTATGTCTGCTGCTTGAATATCTTCATTTTTTTTACCATCGTCGTGTGACATTGTAAATTGTATCGCCTCTATTCTCCTATAATAATCTTCGTCTAGGACGTGCTGTGCACTTGGCTTATAAATTGCTTTTTGATTGAGTAATTTAGAAAAACTCAAAATTAAATTCCCTAGAACTCCAAAACAAGGAATGTTATTTTTTAAACTTTCGTTGGCTAAAAACTTAGCAAGTTTAGTATCAACAACTGTATATAAAATTATTGGGTTTTTCTTTTCATTACATTCTTTAATAATTTTATCAATTTGTTGCTCTGTTCTTATAAAGACGTATTCTTTTTTTTCATATTCAAAATTTGCAAACTGTGATTGTAACGCAAGAAATATTCTACCTAGGGTTTCCCCTGTAGAGTCCGAAATTAAAAATATATTATATTTCAATGTCATTAATTATGTTAATTACTTTATAATAAGTAAGAGATATAAATAAACACTCTAAATATAGATTTTTTATTCATACAAGGTTAACAAGTTATAAACACTTTATTCTTTGTTTATAATTTCATAAGTAATATTCAACATTGTGTATAACAAGCAAAAATCAATGAATTTTAGATAAATTATGAGTATAAAAATGTAGATAAATCAAAGATTATTGAATTTACCATAACTAACATAACCTATTACAACTACTAAAGTTTAAAACTATAATATTAATTAATGAGTAAATTGTATGAATGTATAAAAGAAAGAAAGACCTCTCCGGTGCCAATTTGGTTTATGAGACAGGCAGGTAGATATTTGCCTGAATTTAGAGAAATAAGATTACATAATCAAGATTTTATAAAGTTATGTCTAACTCCAGAGCTGGTTGAAGATATCACTTTACAGCCTATAAAAAGATTTAATTTGGATGCAACAATTATTTTTTCAGATATCTTAATGGTTCCTTATGGTCTTGGCCAATTTGTTGAATTCAAAAAAGGATATGGACCATCACTAGGAAATTTTAACTTAGATCAATTATTAGAAATTAAAAAAGAAAGTTTTATTAAAAAACTATCTCCTGTTTATTCATCAATAACTAAAGTTAAAAAAAAAACAAAAAATGAAAGTCTAATCGGTTTTGCAGGAGCCCCATGGACGTTGTTGGTATATATGATTAACAAACAATCGCCAAAAAAAGATTTTAATTTTAATTCAATTATTAAAGACAAAGGATTGACACAAAAATTATTAAAAAAATTACAAGAAAGCGTATGTTGGCATGTTCAGAAACAAATAGAGGCAGGCGCAAATATCATACAAATATTCGACTCTTGGGCCGGACTTTTACCACAAAAAGAAATACCAGACTATTGTTTTGAGCCAACAAAAAAAATAGTTGAATACATAAAATCTTTAAAAATACCAGTGATTTGTTTTCCTAAAGGAATAGGAAAAAACTATGAAAATTTTTGCTCAGATGTAAAACCAAATTGTATTAGTATAGACCCAAGCATAGATCCAGAATGGATGCGGGAAAAATCCAAAGGCATAGCCATACAAGGTGGAATGGACCCTAAAATTCTATTATCAGATAAAAACGATATAGAAAAAACAGTACAAAAATACTTAGATGTTTTTTCTGATTACCCATATATTTTTAATCTCGGCCATGGCGTCTTACCTGAGACGAACCCGGGAACTATTAAACATATAGTTGAAATTATTAGAGGAAAAAATGGAAAAAAATAAAATTACAATTGTAGGTAATGGGTTAACAGGTTTAACTACCGCGCTGATACTTGGTAGACTAGATTTGCAAATTAACCTGATTGGAAATTTTAAAAACAAAAAAAACCAAAAAGACCGTAGAACTACGGCGATATCACCCAGTAATTACAACTTTTTAATTAAATTTTTAGAAAGTAATAACTCCAAATATTTTTGGCCCTCAAAGAAAATTAATCTCTATTACCAAGATAGTGATAGATATTTTAATTTTATGAATTTTGATAATAAAGGTCGGAACATAATGTATACAATTAAGAATAGTAAACTCAGAGAAATAGTTCTAAAAAAAATAAAGAAAAATAAAAAAATTAGAATAATTAATAATGAAGTAAAGAAAATAGACGAAAAAAGATCTATTGTTTACTGTAAAAATAAAAAAATTAATAGTGATATTATATTGTTATGTGTTGGAAGTAGATCTGAGCTAATCAGAAAATTAATTGGTCAAAGAATTGTTTATAATAATTTTAATGAGGTTGCTTTCACCGCAACTGTAAAACATAATTTGAATATTAATAGCGCTAAACAATATTTTCTCAAGGAGGGTCCCCTGGCCATACTGCCTTTGAACTCTAAAGAGTTTTCTTTGGTATGGAGTGTTAATAAAAATCACAATTTAGAAATGATGAAAACTTTAATCGAGACTAGATTGAAAAAAATTTTAGCTTTTAAAAAGAGTATTAATATCTCAAAAATAGATTTTTTCCCTATAACATTTAAATTCAATTCAAACTTTCTCAAGAAAAATGTCCTTGTTTTAGGAGAGGGACTTTATAATATTCACCCTGTCGCTGGACAGGGTTTTAATTTAATCATTAGGGATATTAAAGAGCTAGATAGAGAAATTTTCGACCACCTATCGCTGGGACTTCAAATTAAGGACTCCCTTTTACTAAATAAATTCATGTTATCAAGAAAACCAGAAAATCTTCTTTTTGGTTTAGGTGTAAGTTTTGTTCATAAGTTTTTGCAGAATAATAAGGTAACAAATCCTATTAAAAAAATGGTTTTAAAAGACATAAATAAATTGAATTTTTTAAAAAATATTAGTCTAAATTTTGCGAATAAAGGAATTTTTTAAATTGTGAACTTTTATAAGCCAAAAGTTTTACCACGTTTAATGGTCGCACCTAATGGTGCTAGACCAAAAAAGAAAGATCACTCCGAAGTTCCTGTAACTATTTCTGAAATAGTGAGCACGGCAAAAACATGCTTTAATGCAGGAGCGGGGGCAATTCATTTTCATATTAGAGATAGAGAGGAAAAACATGTTTTAGATCCTGTTCTTTGCAGGGAGGCTTTGGTAGAACTTCAAAAAGTGGTCCCAAAAATGCATCTGCAAATAACCACAGAAGCTGTTGGCAGGTATTCGCCAGATCAAATGAGAAAACTTGCATATGACGTAATGCCACCAGGTATATCAATTGGTTTAAAAGAAATGATACCAACAAATAAACCAAATTCTGAGGATATTAAACTCTATAAACACCTGACAGAGTCCGGAATAAAAATTCAACATATATGTTATGAACCAAATGATATTAATTTATTGTCTGACCTTTTGGATAAATCAAAAATTTCTAAAATAGGTACATGGTGCATGTTTGTAATAGGTCATTACTCTGGAAAAATTAGCAAACCAGAAAGAATAAATTCCTTTATTGAAAAACTTAAGGACAATAAAATAAAAGCTGACTGGGCCGTTTGTGCCTTCGGCAAAGAAGAAATATCCTGTCTTGAAATGGCAATTAAACTTGGAGGAAAAATCAGAGTGGGTTTTGAAAATTCAATGCTTATGCCAGACGGGAGAATTGCACCAAATAATGAAACTAAAGTTAGAGTGGGAGATGCTTTACTGAAAGGTTTTGGATTTGATTAATCTCTTTAGTAGTCTTATAAGTTTTAAGAATAAATCTATCTGGCCTTACAATAACTGCTTTAGCCTTATAACCTTTTAATATAGTAGAAAGGCCTACAACTTCTTTATCAGTAACTATTGGTATCCTATTTTTTGATTTCCTTTTTTTAATTTCCGAAGACAAAATCACCATAGGTGTTGTTGAAAATTTATCATCTAATGTTTTTCCACTTTTCATTTTTAATTGTGGGAAAATCTTGCCTCTATTCATGTCTCCTTTGTCACCCAGACCAAAACCTAATTTTGGTTTTATTGATTCCATTTTTTTTGTTCCATCAGGTTTTGAAGATATATTATCTGTGATTTTTTCTGACCCGATAGCATTAACAAATTCACCCATCCGCATAGTAGTTTCTATATACTCTTTAGCATTAGAGAAACGCTCTCTTTGATATGAATCTAAAAAATCCTCACTATGCTTATTTTTTATACATAAACTAATTTTCCATGCTAAATTTGAAGCATCTCTAATTCCGGCACACATACCTTGTCCCATAAATGGAGGCATAAGATGTGCCGCATCGCCGGCAATAAAAATTCTACCCTTTCTCCATTTTTTGGCTATAGCTGATTGAAATGTATAAATAGTTTTTCTCTCCAAGCGAGCTTCTTTAGGGGATAACCATGGTTTTAAAAAATTCCAAATATATTTGTCTGACAAGATCTCATCTTCATTTTCATGGTCACGAATAGCAAACTCCCAACGTCTTCTTCTTCCCACATTTCTACAATAAGTAGCTGGTCTCTTAGGATTAGAATATTGAATGGTTCTATCAGGTAATCCATCTTTCTTTTTCTTTAATATTAAATCTACAACCACCCATTTTTGTGTAAATCCAAGATTATTAAGCTCAGTTCCTATTTGTGTTCTTGTAGTTGAACGAGCTCCATCACAACCAACGACATATTTAGATGATATATTATGTAGTTTCTGGTTTGTGATGTCTTTAAAAGTTAAATTTACCCCATCTTTTTTACTTATAATTTCACATACCTCAGAGTTTTGTTTTATCAAAACTTTATTAAATTTACTTAAACGATCACGAAGGTTTCTTTCTAAATCAGGTTGGTGAAATCTATAACTTGGATACCAACCATTTTCTGTAACTGTGCGAGGCCGAGGCCAATCAAGCAATATTTTACCTTTGGTATTTACAAATTTTGTACCTTTATTGACTATCGTGTTTTTCAAAAATTTTTTTGTAATCCCAATAGTTTGAAAAACTCTCATAATTTCATCATCAAAGTGAACAGCTCTTGGTAAAGAATAAAGACTTTTTTCACGCTCTAAAATTAAAATAGAAAAGCCATTTAGAGCTAATAGGTTTGCTAGAGTTCCACCTGTTGGTCCAAGCCCTACTATAACAACATCATATTTTTTCATTAATTCAGACTTAAATAATTTCAAGCTTATTGTTTTTTATTGATCTTTGAATAAAGCCAAGGACAGTCTACTAGCAAAGGAGCTTGTTTTCCTTTAGCCGCAGTATCCATTCTTTTGTTTCTAAATTTCAATCTTTCTTCTTTTGGAAGATAAAGGCGCTCATGACCCCAAAAACTTGGTCCTTCAAAGGTCTCATGAGATTTCCAAGTGCTAGGATCAATTATTCGACCACCCCATCCATTTTCTACAAAAAAACCAGAAGGTGTTATTGAATAAAAAGATGTCATGTAATCATTTGTGTGACGACCCATAGTGTAAGCAATTGCGTTATCCTCATATTGTACCAAGTCATAACCCTGCCCAACATCATCAAGACTGTTGTACTCAACCATAAAATGATGAAAACCAACTTTACCTGAACCAAATAGTGCAAGGCTGTGATGACGACCATTTATGTGAAAAAAACATAGTGAGATAGGTGTATGACTGTAATCACTAATTTTAAAACCTAATATGTCTTTATAAAAAGGAACAACCTTGTCGAAATCTTTTACATGCAAAACAACATGACCCATACCTAAAGCTCCAGTTTTAAATCCTGAAATTGGACGAGAAGGCTTAAATGGCTCAGTGTCCATCATTGGACTATAAACTAACTCTACACGATTGCCTTGTGGATCATTAAAATGAATTAATTCTTCAACAAATCTTTTATCTGAATAAGATGAATTACCTAAAGTTACCTTAATATTTTTTTCTTCAAGTCTTTTTGCATAGGTTTGGAGATCTTCTTTTTTCTCTACTTCAAAACCAACAAAAGCCAAACTATCTCCAGTATCGCCGGTTATTGCCAATCTTTGCTTATGGTTATCCATTCGAAAAGATAAAGTTCCTTTTCCTCTATCGACTCTTTGCATTCCTAAACATTTCTGAGAATAATCTGACCAATCTTCCAGTTTGTCGGAATTTACACCTATATAACTTAAAGCTTTTATTGCCATTTGAGTATTATACTAGAATTTATTTGAGCCCGCTATAGATAACGCGGGCTCAAAATATTTTTTAATGTTTAGCCGTCAATTTTCTTAATGATTTCTCTGGCTCTTTTTAGCACACCAGCACCATCAAGACCTTTGTCTTTCATTTCAGCCAACCAATCTTTTTCGATAGGCTTCAATATTTTCTTGTATTTGCTGATTACTGCTTTAGGCGCTACCTCAATCTCATGCCCTGGAGTTCCAGCAACAACTTTTTTCATTTTTGCATTTTGTGTATCAATTTTATGTGCAGCCCAATCACCAAAAGCATGACCGCTATTATTATCAATACACTTTTTACCTTTAGGAGATAAACTATTGTACTTCTCTTTGTTCATTATTAGACCAAATGTAGCATTCGTTATGTTTACCTCTGTGTGATATTTAGTTACCTCAAATAATTTAAATGAACCAACCGCAGTATAAGGAAAAGGCGTTCCGTCTATAACACCTTTATTGAGCGCTTCGTAAGTACCTGGCGCAGGAACTCTTACTCCTGTTGCCCCCAAAGTCTTAAGAATTGTTCCAGCTATTTTACTTGGAACTCTCATTTTTTTCCCTTTGAAGTCTGCTGGATCCATAACTTTTACGTTCTTCATATGTATTTGATATGCAGGATTTGAATGTAATCCTATTAAATGGATACCAGACATTTCCTTATCTAAATATCCCTCGTCATATAAAGTGTTCAAAGCTTTTGAACCCGCCTTTGATGTTCTTGTAAGAAATGGTAATTCAATTACTGAACTCAAAGGAAACTGACCTCCAATATAACCAAGTACAGTCCATGAAATATCTGCGACACCTTTTGTCACTATGTCGTATTGCTTGGGCGGGCTTCCTAAAACACCACCAGCAAACATTTTAACAGTTACTTCGCCTCCTGCACATTTATTAACCCTATCAGCCCATGCCCCAAGTATTTGGCTAGCAATAAAAGCTTTAGGTGGTTCGAAAGTTGCCAATTTAAGTTCAGTAGCCGATGCTGAGCTAACTAAACCTAAAGAGAAAACTCCTAATACAAAACCAATTATTTTTTTCTTAATCATTTTTCCCCCAAATAAATTAATTTAATTATTTAGCTTAGCTTCAATTTTAGATTATTTCATCCTTAATTATGTTCGAAAGTATACCAATTTCTGATATTTCTACCTCTACTTGGTCTCCTTCTTTCATAAAAATTGGGGGTTTTCTCTTAAAACCAACTCCACCTGGGGTGCCTGTAACTAAAACATCTCCCGCCCTCCATGGTACAGCTTTAGACACATATGAAATTAAAGTTGGAATATCAAAAATAAGTTGGCTCAGCTTTGCGTCTTGCATAACTTTGCCATTTAAACGAGTTTGAATTTTAAGTTTTGTATAATCAGGAATATTTTCAGCTAAGACCATGTATGGACCAAAGCTACCTGTTTTCTCAAAGTTTTTTCCCATACCAAACTGCCTTGTGTGTTGTTGCCATTCTCTTACAGTACATTCGTTGTAACAAGAATAACCCACTATATGTTTTAAAGCATCTTCAGTTTTAATATGTTTACCACCTTCTCCCATTATAACAGCCATCTCACACTCATAGTCCAAACTTGTTGAAACTTTAGGTCTTTGTATAGGTTGCTTGTGTGCAGTTTGGCTTTCAGGAACTCGAAGAAATATAACCGGATTCTGTTCAACAGTGCGTCCAGTTTCTTTAACATGTTCACTGTAATTTAATCCCACACATATAATTTTACCTGGGTTCGGTATCACTGGCAGGTATTCAATTTTTTCTATACTTATGTTGCCCGGATTCTTTTTTGCATATTCTTTGGCTTTCTGAATTGCTTTATCAGAAATGAGTTCTTTCAAAGTGTTAGAACCATTAATTTTTCCTGTAAGATCAGTAATATTTTTACCGTCTGAAATACCAAATTTTGCCTGGTTATTTTGTAAAAAAGAAACAAATTTCATAATCTATTTTGTATGCCTTTATCTATTAAACTCTGTTAGGCTATATTATTCTTATGCAAATTAAAATAAATAAAATATTTGACTATGCAGCAATAGCTTCAGGATTAGTTTTATTTTTACTTGCAATATTAACTTTTTGCGATGTATTTGGTAGACGCTTTCTAAACTCTCCTGTTGCAGGCACTATTGAGCTTGTTGAGTTTGGGATGGCTTTAGTAGCCTTTCTTGCTATGCCCAGAGCTTTTTTTTTAAATGCACATGTATCTGCAGATTTTATAAAAAATATTATCAGTGGTAAAACAGAAATGTTGATTATGGTCCTCAGGTTTATTTTGATGCTCATAATTATGTCTTTCATGGCATATGGAACCACAATCGAAGCATTTGCATTTTTAAAAAATGATAGAGTAACTATTGATCTTGAACTAAATTTTTATCCATTTTATTTTGCTGCTGCTTTAGGTATGTGGCTGAGTGTCTTAGCAATTATTTTTTGGTTTTTAAAAATTATTTCAGAAATAAATATAAACAAGGAAGCTTCCTAATGAATTTAGACCCAATAACTAGTGGAGCATTATCCTTTGCAGCTGTTTTAGTTCTAATGGCTCTAAATGTTCCAATTGGTATTTCAATGTTAGTTGTTGGTTTTACAGGATTTGCATTAATTACTGGTTTTGAGCAGGCAGTTTTTGTTATAGGAACAGCGCCTTTTGAGGCGGTATCAAAGTATTCATTATCTGTTTTGCCATTATTTGTTTTGATGGGGAATCTTGCAAATAGAGCAAACCTCTCACGAAATTTATATGATGCAGCATATGCAGTGGTCGGCCACTATAAAGGTGGGCTTGCAATGTCGACAATAGGCGCTTGCGCAGGTTTTGGAATGATTTGTGGTTCCTCAATTGCAACAGCAGCCACTATGTCTCAAATGGCAGGCCCAGAGATGAGAAGACATGGTTACAGTGACGCATTAATTAGCGGATCAATTGCATCAGGGGGGACTTTAGGAATTATAATTCCACCAAGTGTTATTTTAGTTATTTATGCTTACTTGACTGAGCAGTCTATTCAAAAACTTTTTTTTGCAGCTTTAATACCCGGTTTAATAGCAGTTATCTTGTACATGATTGCAATTAGAGTTTATCTTTTATTCTTCCCTGACCAAGGAGGCTATGGAAAAAAAATGCCTCTAAAACAAAGACTCACTGCTGTTTGGAAAGTGTTTCCTATATTTTTAATTTTTGCAATCATTATGGGCGGACTTTATTTAGGTTTTTTTACAGCAACCGAAAGTGCTGCAGTTGGAGTAATTTTAGTTATGCTATTCGTTTTTCTAAGACGTCAATTAACTCTAGAAATGTTAAGAAATTCGGTTTGGGATACAATAAAAACTGTAGGTGCCTTGTATCTTATTGTCGTAGGTGCCGCAGTTTTTAATGTTCTTATAACAGTAACTCAATTGCCATTTACTGTTGTTGATTTTATAAATGATTTACAGCTAAGTAAAATAGGTATCATTTTAGTAATTTGTGCAATTTATTTAGTACTAGGAACAGTTATGGACTCTCTCGCGATGTTATTTTTAACGATACCTGTCTTTTATCCAGTAATTGCTGATGCCGGTATAGATCCAATTTGGTTTGGAATTTTCGCTGTAATCGTTGTTGAATTTGGTTTGATATCACCCCCAGTTGGTATGAACTTATTTGTGATCAAGGGTGTCATGCAAAAAACTCCTCTGCAAACTATATGGTTTGGTACTGTTCCTTTTTTAATTACAGACGTGATCAGACTCGGTTTAATTATTGCATTTCCAGCTATATGTTTATATCTGCCAAGTCTAATGATGGGTTGATTAAAATATAAAACATGATTTTAAACAAATTTTTAAAAAATTTTATTCTAGTTTTTTTAAGCATATTTTTAGTTTTAATTTTTTTAGAATTATTTATTAGGTTAATTTTAAAAGATACACCTCGAGGCGCTTATACGTCAGATTTTAAAGACCAACCTATAGCTTTTACAGAAGATGAAATTTTAGGTTGGAAACCTAAAATCGGCAAATTTACTTTTAGGCCTTGGGCCGATGGCGGACAAACTATTAATCTTACAAATCTTAAAGATGGGAGTAGGTTAATAAGCGGTTCTTCAGAAAAAAAAAAAATTATATTTATAGGTGGTTCTTTGACCCAAGGGTGGGCAGTAGATGACAAAGATACTTTTTCATGGGCATTACAAAAAAAAACTGAAAAATTTAAAATTAAAAACTATGGAGTAGGTGGTTACGGCGGGGTTCAATCATTATTAAAATTAAAAAATATTTTTAAAAGTCAAAAAGATATTAAAATAGTAGTATACGGTTTTATACCCCATCACGAAGTAAGAAATATTGCATCCGGTTCATGGATGCATCTTTTATTAAGAGCATCTCAAGAAAAAGAGCCTAATGTATTTATTCCATATGCATCTATCAAAGATGAAAAACTTAAAATTTACAAACCAAAAAAATATTTAAAGTTACCTTTAGGAGAAAAATCAGCATTAGTAACAAAAATTGAAAAAAGAATTTTAAAACTAAGCTCTTTTAAAAGAACTTTTCAGGAATTAGAGATTTCAAAAAAAATTTTGTTAGAAATGCGAAGTGTTTCTAAAAAAAACGGATCAAAATTCGTTTTAATCTTTCTAAATAAGCTGTCCCCAGAAAAGTCAGATCTATACGCCGAATTTTTAAAAAAAAATTCAATTCAATATATAAATTGCCATTTTCCTTCTGGAAAACAATATAGAGTCATTGGAGAAGGTCACCCGAATGGCACCGCACACAAGTACGTTGCAAATTGTATTTATGATAAATTAATTTCCAAAATTAAGTAAAAGTTTCTTATCATCTACCAAATACCTATCATTATATCATCTTCCTTACTGTAATCTCTTTCCTTTAAAACAAATTCATCTGTTGCTGCTACTCTATTTTTTCTATCTATCAATCTTCTTAATAATAATTCTTTCAGTTCTTCCCTGACTTTTAAGTAGTCCTTAGACCGGCCAAGATCTTTGAACTCATCAGGATCGTTTTTTAAATCAAATAATTGAGCAGGAAATCCTTTATAATAAATATATTTCCATTCTTTTGTTCTACACATGTAAGCTCTTGCATCAGAAGCTCCTAAATTGAGCATCTTTCTTGCTTCATTAAATGAATAATCGATTTCGCTAAATACCATTTCTTTATATTTTATTTTTCTTTCTCCCTTAATAAATGGCATCAAGGAAACCCCTTCCAACCTATGTTTACTCACTTTACTACCGACGAAATCAAGAAATGTCGGAAGGAGATCTATAGCTTCCACAAAACGATTTTCTTTTTTCCCCCTTGTATTATTTGCATATTCGTTAGGATCATAAATTATCATTGGTACTT
>CACHVP010000006.1:0-40027 GCA_902583355.1 uncultured Pelagibacteraceae bacterium | reverse complement strand
TTAAGTATCGTTTTATTATTATTATATTTTTTTAATGCATCATTAATTTTAACTATTGGAATTACAGTATTTTTTTTTGATAATTGAGTAATTTTTCTAATCAAATTTATTGAGATATTAGGTCTTGCTGAGTCGTGTATTAAAACAGATTTACATTTAATGGATTTATTTTTAATATATTTTAATGCTTTAAATGTTGAGTCTTGTCTAGTTTTTCCACCTGATATTTTTATTAAATTATTAAATTGAATTTTTTTAAAATATTTAGAATGTTTCCTATTAACAACAAGTATAATATTTTTTATTTGTTTAACTTTATCAAATTTATTCAAAGAATGCTCTATTAAGGTTTTTGCTCCAACTTTTATGTATGGTTTTGGTATCTTAGAACCAAATCTTCTACTGTTTCCAGCGGCTAACAAAATTAAGCAAAAACTCATTGTGTTAATTTACCCTATATTTATGTAAAATGTTAAGAAATTAAAATGTTAAATACTATAAAAAATTTTAAATGGTTTTTTGTTATTTCGATTATATCGGTTCTATTGTGTATATTTACTTTTATAACTTTCATAAATCAAAACTTTTTTTTTCTCAATGAAGATAATCTTCAATATCTTCTTATTCTTGATGTCACAGTACTTATAATATTTTTTTTATTACTCATAAAAGAGACATCTAAACTATTTTTACAGTACAGATCTAAAAAAATTGGATCAAAGACTAGCTTAAATTATGTTTTGCAATTTTCTTTATTTGCCTTTCTGCCATCATTAGCAATAGCAATTTTTTCTTTAATTCTTTTTAATGTTGGACTTCAAAAGTATTTTGATAATAAAATAACTTCAGCAGTTAATAATTCCTATGAAGTTGCACAAAATTATATTAGTGAAACTAAACAATCAGTTAATGCCGATGTCTTCTTAGTTGCAGTAGATCTTAATAGATATTCTGGTATTTTGTTTTCAAATCCAAATAGAGTTAAAAAAAGTATAAGAGCACAAAAGCTATTAAGAAGATTAGATGAAATTTATTTACTTGATAGCTCAGGTACAATTCTTCTTGGAGACACAAATAATCCTGAAACTGATTTCATACTCCCAACAGAAGAAGAATTTGATAAAGCATTGGATGGAAAGCCAGTATCTATTGTGGGTTCGGGCGAAGACAAAACGGCTGTCATGCTAAGACTTAATAATTTTATTGATACTTACCTTTATATTTCAAGAGATATACAACCACAACTTCTTCAATATCTTAATGATACAAAGCAGGCTGTAAATTTTTATTATACTGTTGAAAATAATAGAACAGGAATAAAAATTACATTTGCTATTATTTATATAGTAATTGTCTCTTTATTATTGTTTTTAACAGTTGTATTGGCAATTGCTTTTGCTGGAAGATTAACTAAACCAATAATAAATTTAGTTGCAGCATCTAAAAATATAAGCTCAGGAAAGTTAGACACTAAAGTCCCTATAATTGAATCTGATGAAGAAATTAAAATTTTGAATGAAAATTTTAACAATATGATTGATAGGTTAAAAAAACAACAAGATAAGCTTTTAATAGCAGAAAGGTATTCAGCCTGGGAGTCTGTTGCAAGAAAACTTGCCCATGAAATTAAAAATCCCCTAACACCAATTCAACTTTCCATAGATAGATTGAAAGAAAAATATTCAGATAGCTTAAAAGATCAAAAGTCAGAATTTTCTAAATATTTAGAAACTATCAATAGACAGATTATAGATATTAAAAAACTTGTAAATGAATTTTCTGATTTTGCCAGAATGCCTAGGCCTATTTTAAAGAAAACTAAAATTGATGATATTCTAAATAGAGCAATTAATTTTTATAAAATGTCTGATAAAAATTTAAATTTATTTTTAATAAATAAGACTAAAGATAATTTTTATATTAATGCTGATGGTGATCAATTATATCGAGTTTTTTTAAATTTAATTAAAAATTCTATGGAGGCAATAGAAGAAAAAAAACAAAAAGATGCCAATTTACAAGGTAAAATTACTCTAGAAATAGATAAAAATAACGAATATATAGAGATCAAAATGCTAGACAATGGTACTGGCTTTAATGATATTAAAAATATTACTAAACCTTATTACACAACTAAAAAACATGGAACTGGTTTAGGTTTACCGATTGTATCAAAAATTATAAATGATCATAATGGCGAAATTAATTTCATTAAAAATTCTAAAGGAGCAGAGATTACGATTTCTCTTCCAATAATCAGATGAAACAAGAAGTATTAGTTATTGATGATAATTTTGATATTCGAAATCTAATTTCAGAAATATTAAAAGATAAGAATTACAATGTACGTGAAGCAGCAAATTATGATCAAGCAACTTTTGAAATAAACAAAAAATTACCTGATATTGCTGTAATAGATGTAAAACTTGATAAAGGTGATAAAGATGGAATAGATCTTCTTAAAAAAATAAAACTACTTAGCGATCTTGTTCCTGTTATCATGATATCTGGTCATGCCAATGTTGAAATGGCTGTTGAATCCTTAAAATTGGGCGCTTACGAATTTATTACAAAACCTTTTGCCCCTGAGCAATTAATTAATGTTATTAGGAGAGGGTTGGAAAATATTAGTTTAAAAAAAGAAAATTCTAATTTAGAAAATAGATCTTTCCACTCTTTTGATTTTATTGGAAATAATAATCAAATTACAAAAATTAAAAAGTTAGTTTCGAAACTTTCATCTGCTGAAAGCCGGATATTGATTTCAGGTCCCACTGGCTCTGGAAAAGAATTGTTAGCAAGAAAAATTCATAAAAGCTCTCAAAGAAAAAATGGTCCTTTTATTGTGTTAAATGGAGCTTCATTACAAAGAGATAACTATGAAAGTGAATTTTTTGGATCTGAAAATTCAGATAACACAAAAAGTTATGGTTTTTTAGAAAAAGCAAAAGGTGGTACACTTTTAATTGACGAAGTTTCTGAAATACCTTTAGACACACAAGCAAAAATTTTAAGAGTTTTAATTGATCAAAAATTTAGAAGACTTGGTGGAAAAGAGGATATTTACGTTAATGTTAGAATTATATCATCTACATCTAAAGATTTAAAAAATGAACTTTTATTAGGTAATTTTAGAGAAGATTTATACCATCGATTAAATGTTGTACCAATTGAAATCCCAAGTTTAAGTGCAAGAACGGATGATATACCTTTATTAATTAAATATTTTCAAAAGAAAATTTCCGAAATTAATGGAATTCCTGAAGTTGAAATCAACGCAGAAGATGATTTACTTTATTCTTACCAATGGCCCGGCAATGTCAGAGAACTAAGAAATTTAGTTGAGAGAATCACGATACTTTCTCAAAATGAAAATAAATCAAATATTGGAAGACTTCTTCATGAAATTTTAAGCAAAAATACTTCTGAAAATTTTGAAAACACAAATGTTTCTATGAATTACCCATTAAAACAGGCCAGAGAAAATTTTGAAAAAAACTATTTATTGACCCAACTTAAAAAAAACAAAGGAAATATCTCCAAGACTGCTGAATTTATTGGCATGGAACGTTCCGCTCTTCATAGAAAACTTAAATCTTTGGGTATTAAAGGTATTAACTAATAATGAATATTATAATATGTGGTGCCGGCATGGTCGGCTTTTCAATTAGTAAACAACTTCAAGCTCAAGGGCATTCTGTTACCGTTATTGATCAATCATCTGAAGATATTAAAAAAATAAATGAAACACAGGATGTTAAAGGAATTGTAGGTAGAGCAACTTTACCCTCTGTTTTAGAAAATGCTGGCGCCAAAGACACTGATATGATCATTGCTGTTACTAAAAATGATGAGATAAACATGATCGTTTGTCAAATAGCCAGTTCTCTTTTTAATATATCAAAAAAAATTGCAAGAATTAGATCGCAGGAATTTTTAGAGGGAAAGTGGAGTAAATTATATAGCAAATCAAACATTCCTATAGATGTTATTATTTCTCCCGAACGTGAGGTGGCTAAATCTTTATTCCGAAAACTAGAAGCCCCAGGTGCACTTGATAACGTTCCATTCGTAAAGGACAGAGTTAAATTATTAGAAATTTTGATTGAACAAAAATGTCCAATTGCAAATATTTCTTTAAAAGATTTAACAAAAAAATTTCCAGAATTTAAAGCATATATTTTTGGTGCAGTTAGGAAAGAAAACTTTGTTTTTTTTAAAAAAAACGATCAACTGAAAGTAGGTGATAAAGTGTACCTCGTCGTAAGCACCGAACAGATAAATAAACTTTTATCAGTTTTCGGTCATGATGAAAAAGTTGCTCAAAAGATCTTAATAATTGGCGGTGGGAATATTGGGCTTCATTTAGCAAAGCTATTGGAAACCACGGAAGGCTTGAGAACAAAAATTATTGAAAAAAACAAAGATAGAGCACAACAAATTGCAAGCGAACTTTCATCATCTATTGTAATTTGTGGCGATCCATTAGATGAAAAAATTTTAAAAGAAGCTAATATTGAAGAAGTCGAAACTGTTTTTGCTTTAACAGATGATGACGAAGATAATATAATGGCATGTGTTTTAGCTGAAAAATATACTCCTTCAAAAAGAACGATAGCAATAATTAATAAGCATAACTATAATCTTTTACAAGAGTCTTTAAAAATTGATGATTTGGTTGATCCAAGGATGGCAACGGTCTCCACAATTATGAAGCACGTTCATATGGGAACAATAGATACAGTTTATTCTTTATTAGATGGACAGTATGAATTTTTAGAGGCTAAAATTTTAGAATCTTCCGATCTTGTTAATAAATCTATTAAAGATTCAAACTTACCTAACGAAGTAAGAATAGGTGCTATAGTTAGAAAAAACAAAGTTTTAATGCCAAAGTCAGATTTCATTTTCGATAAAGAAGATATTGTTATTGTTTTATCAAAGAGAGAACAATTAAAAGAAGTTGAAGATATTTTTAGAATAACTTCGTAAAAATGAAAATTAAATCCTGTTTATATTTTTTAGGACTCAGTTGTTTTCCAATTAGTTTAATGTCAGTAATAAATATTTTTTATTCATTTTATTTTGACTATTTGCTAAATATTAAATCTTATTTATTAGTTTTATTATTATCTTCCGTTTTAGGATTATTTCTCTTCAAAATTGGAAAAAAAGAATCATCAAACATAAACTTTTTTGATCAACTTTTTTTAATTCTATTAGTCTACCTATTAATGTCTTTTTTTGTTTTAATACCTTTTTATCAAAGCAGTTATGATGTTAATTTTATTGATTCTTTTTTTGAATCCATTTCTGGAATTACCGGAACAGGGTTCAGTATTTTTAATGATATTAGAATTCTAGATGAACCATTAATATTATGGAGGTCTTCATCACAATGGCTTGGAGGTTTTTATTTTTTAATATTTCTCGTATTAATATTTTCAAATAAACAAATTAATTTCAAAATGGTTGATTTTTCTTTTAATCTAGAAAAAAAGATATATCTCTCGTCAAATTTATTATCTGTAACTGGTAGAATCTTTTTCATTTATTTCTTGCTTACAATTTTTATTTTTTTACTTTTTTTAATTTCAGACGTAAGACTTTTTGACAGTTTAAATTTAACTATGACAGTTATTTCATCTGGAGGGTTTCTTCCCACAAATTCTCTAAGTGAAATTATAAGAAATAACTTTCAATCAGTTTTGTTGTCATTTACATTTCTTTTATCAATACTTAATTTATATATATTCTATAATATTTTTTTAAGAAGGGATAATATTAAACACCATTCTGAAGATCTTTATCTAATTATTTTAATACTATTTTTCTCTATTTTATTTTATTTAATCAGTGGGAAAAATTTAACTACTGTATCTATAAACGTCCTTAGCAGTATTGGAAATTCTGGAATAAGTATTAGTCAAATACCTGATAACTTTGGTTTATTTTTCATCTTATTAACATTATTTGGTGGCTCTGTTTTATCGACAACATCAGGATTAAAATTTATAAGAATCTATATTTTAGTAAAAGCTTTCTTCATGGAAATGTATAGTCTATTTAAACCAAATGTTGTTTTAAATAATAAATTAATATTTTCTGAAAAAAAAATTAATACAGATAATATAAAAATATCCTTCTTAATATTTATTCTATTTTTTCTAAGTTTGTTCATTTTAAGTAGCATATTACTTTTAGATACACTTAATTTTGAAAATTCATTTAAATTATCAATTCTTACTCTTACAAACACAAATGTGTCTAATATTTATGGTATTGAAAAAATAATGTTTTCAGAATTATTCACTTTTACCAAAATTTCACTTATTATCTTTATGGTAATTGCCAAAGTTGAATTACTCGCAATTTTTATAATAATTAGAAAGGTTTTTTTTAAAAATTAATTATGGGTAAAATATTAATTATTGGAGCAGGATCAATGGGTTCAGCTTTTTCATTTCCATGTGTAGATAATAAACATGATGTTACACTAATAGGATCTCCACTTGAAAATAATCAAATTGAAAGTTTAAAAAAAAATAGTTTTCATAAATATCTTAATTGCAAACTTTCAGATAAAATTAAATTTGTGAAGGCAGATAATATAAATCAAGAAATCAGAAATAATTATGATTTAGTGGTTGTTGGCGTCAATTCTAAAGGTGTTAATTGGATATCAAATGAACTAAATTTGATAAATTCTAAAACCCCAACACTGTTACTTACCAAAGGCTTGTCCGTCAAAAATGATAAATTAGAAATATTAACTAATTTGTTTAAAAATAATAATATTACTGCAGTTGCTGGACCTTGTTTAGCAAAAGATTTATCTAAAAGAAATAAAACAGGTGTAGTTTTCACTAATAAAAATATTTCTTCAGCAGAGGATATAGGCAAATTGGTTAAAACAAATTATTATTTTATGGATTATTCTGATGATATTATTGGCGTTGAAATGTGTGCGGCAATTAAAAATTTGTATTCAATGGTTATTGGTTCATCAAAAGATCTTAACACTGCGGCAATTCTTATGCAAAAGTCAGTATTAGAAATGGGAAAATTTATCAAATTATTTGGTGGATCGGAACAAACTGTTTATGGATTAGCTGGCTTAGGGGATTTATATGTAAGTATTGCAGGTGGAAGAAACCGTAAAATGGGACAATACTTAGGTGAAGGCCATACATATACCCAAGCAAAGAAAAAGTTCATGCCAAACGATACAGTTGAAGGTGCTGAATTAGCATTTGAAATAGGACCAAAAATTTTAAAAGACTTTTCTAAAAAAGATTTTCCTATTATGTATTCACTTGTAGAGTCTATATGTAAGGATAAAAAATTTGTTATTAACTTTTTATAACAAGACTATTTACATTTAAATTACTAAAATAATTGTTGATGAAATCATCAAAGCGGATTAAAGAATACGAGGTGAATTTATAAATGGTAAAAATTGGAATTAACGGTTTTGGAAGAATAGGCAGGCTAATTCTCAGGGCTTTATTAGAGAATTATAAAGATAAAATACAAGTTGTTGGTATTAATGATCTTGGTTCTATTGATACTAACGCACATTTAATCAAATACGATAGTACACACGGAACTCTTCCACACGATGTGAGTACATCAAAAGACGGTTTTAAAATTTTAAATCAAAATATAAAAGTCTTTGCTGAAAGAGATCCTGCTAATTTACCTTGGGATAAAGTTGGTGCAGATATTGTTTTAGAATGTACAGGGTTATTTTTAAACAAAGAAACTGCAGGCAAACATTTAAAAGCTGGAGCTAAAAAAGTTATTATATCGGCTCCTGGAAAAGATGTAGATTTTACGATTGTGCAAGGAGTAAATAGCAAAGATTTAAAAAAAGAGCACAATGTTATTTCTAATGGATCTTGCACAACAAATTGTTTAGCACCAGTTGCAATGGTTTTGGAGAATAGTTTTGGTATTGAGTATGGATATATGACTACTATTCATAGTTATACAGGAGATCAAAAATTATTAGATACTCTTCATAAAGATTTAAGAAGGGCAAGATCCACTGAGGGAGCAATGATACCTACCTCAACAGGGGCAGCGAAAGCAATGAGTTTAGTTTTACCAAGCCTTAAAGGAAAACTTGATGGTACGGCTATAAGAGTTCCAACACCAAATGTTTCTTTAATTGATTTTACATTAGTAACAAAAAAAGATGTTACAGCTGACACTATAAATGAAGCCATGACAAAAGCTGCTAATGGTGAATTAAAAGGTATTCTTGGAATTAATAAAGATCCATTAGTTTCAAAAGACTTTAATCATGATAGACACAGTTCAATATTTGATGTAACCCAAACTCAGGTTGTCAAAAATAAATTTAGCAGAGTACTATCTTGGTATGATAACGAATGGGGTTTTTCAAATCGTATGTGTGATACATCAATACAAATTTCAAAGCTTATTTAATAAATGGAAGTAGTAACTAAAATTGCTCCTATAGCGCTTGCACTAATAATGTTGGCTCTTGGATTGGGTTTAACTGGTCAAGATTTTTTAAGAGTAGTAAAACAACCAAAAGATTTTTTAGTTGGATTAATTTGCCAGTTAATATTACTTCCGATTATTGCTTTTCTATTACTTAAAATTTTTAATTTACCTTTAGAGATTGCCCTCGGTGTAATGATTATTGCTGCTGCACCCGGAGGCGTAACATCAAATGTTCTTACAAAATTTGCTAACGGAGATGTTGCTCTTTCAATTTCATTAACAGCAATTATAAGTTTAATAAGCATTATTTCAGTTCCATTTATTGTATTTAAATCTGCAGAATTATTAGAAATAGCAGAAATTTCAAAAGAAATTTCTATGATAGGAATATCAATGAAAATGTTTTTGGTTGTAACTCTTCCAGTACTTATTGGAATGTTAATAAGAAAATTCGCAACAAATTTTATTACGTCTAAATCTCAACTTGTCGAAAGAATTTCAGTTCTTTTATTTGTAATTGTTTTTGCTGCTATATGGGTTGAAGAGTGGCAGAATATAATGGGCTATATTAAACAAGCAGGATTAATTACTCTCGTTTTAAATATTGTTATGATGTTTATTGGTTATTATGTTGCAAAGTTTCTTGCCAGTGGAGTTGCACAAAGAAAATCTATTTCACTTGAGTGTGGACTTCAAAACGGAACTTTGGCTGTATTTGTAGCAAGCCAACTCTTCAACGATATAGTCTATCTAATACCCACCGCTACTTACGCAATAGTGATGTTTATGACCTCATTAGTTTATGTTTTTATTGTGAGAAAAATTGACTAATTAATTAATTATTTATTCTTGTGCTGATTAAGTATATATAGCTATAAACTTTAAATTCGGGGCGTAGCGCAGTCTGGTAGCGCATCTGGTTTGGGACCAGAGGGTCGCAGGTTCAAATCCTGCCGCCCCGACCATTTTTATGAAAATACAAAAAGTTGTTATTATAGGATCTGGAACAATGGGAAGTGGAATAGCTGCACACTTGTGTAATGCAAATATTCCCGTTGTACTTCTTGATTTGAAAACAGAAATTGCTGAAAAAGCAAAAGAAAGAATACTAAAATCACGCCCACCATTATTGTTTGAAAAAACAAAAATAAATATTTTAAAAACTGGAAATATTTCAGATGATTTTGAAAATGTAGCAGATGCAGATTGGATTATTGAAGCCGTGGTTGAAAGAATAGATATAAAACATAATATTTACAAAAAAATATTTCAAAAAAGAAAGAAAGAATCTATTGTATCTTCAAACACTTCAACAATACCTTTAAAAATTCTTTCTCAAAAATTAACCAGTTCTGACAAGAAAGATTTTTGTATAACACATTTTTTTAATCCAGTTCGATACATGGGGCTACTCGAAATTGTTAGAGAAGAGTCAAACGATAAAAAAAAAATTGATTTATTAAAAAATTTTTGTGAAAGCAATCTAGGTAAAGGTGTGATTGTGTGTGGTGATACACCTGGGTTTTTAGGTAACAGGATCGGTGTATACGCGATGCAAATAGCTATGACTGAAGCAATTAAAATGAATTTATCAATTGAAGAAGCCGATGCCGTTTTTGGTAGACCTATGGGTATACCAAAAACAGGCGTTTTTGCATTATATGATTTAATCGGTATTGATTTAATGTCAGATGTATTAAAAAGTTTCAAGAAAGAATTGCCAAAAAATGACGAGTTCTTGAATGTTGCTGATGGTATTCCAATAATACAAAAGTTAATTGAAACTGGCTATACAGGTAGAAAAGGTAAAGGAGGATTCTACAGAATCAATAAATCAGATGGTAAAAAAGTTTTAGAGGCATTTGATTTAAATAAAAATAGATATTTTCCTGCTAAAAAAATAGATCTTCAAATAAATAAAGTAAATCTTTTAGAATTAATAAACAGAAATGATAAATATGGTGTATATGCATGGTCAGTAATATCAAAAATAATATTGTATTCTTCATCTTTGATTCCACAAATAACAAAAGAATATAACGATATAGATGAAGCTTTAAGACTTGGATTTAACTGGTCAATGGGTCCTTTTGAGATGTTAGAATCAATAGGGCTTGATAATTTTTTTTCAAAAATACAAAATTTGAACAACAATGATTTTCTAAAAAATTTGAAAGATCAAAATTTAGAAAAATTTTATGATCAAAGACAAAAGTATACAGATATTGAAACATTAGGAAAAATTAAAAAGTCCGTTATTAAAATGGAAAAAAATGATTCTGCTGAAATTTATAGATTTAAAGATTTTAATATTGTCGAGTTTAATACAAAAGCTAATGCATTAGATTATAATTCTATGGATGCATTAATGAAGGCAACAGACAAACCGTTAATTATAATTAATGAAAGTATGCAATTTTCAGCTGGTGTAAATTTAAATTATGTTATGGAATTTGTTGAAAAGAAAGATTTTAAATCAGTTGAAAAATTTATAAAATATTTTCAAGAAACCTGTAAACATTTAAAATATTGTAAAAATCCGGTTATTTCTGCACCGTCAGGACTAGCATTGGGTGGGGGAGAAGAGGTTTTGTTGCAAAGTAACTATGTTGTTTCGCACACAAATATTGTAATGGGTTTAGTTGAAACAATAGTTGGTTTAGTACCAGCTGGTGGCGGGTGTAAAGAATTATTATGGAGATGGACTCAAAGCGATGAAGGTAAAAGCGACCCTGACTTTGGACCATTGAAAGTCTTTGATATTATTGGTTATGCCAAAACTGCCTCATCACCTCAAGAGGCCAAACCCCTTTTATTCCTAGACTCAAACCACGAAGTAATAATTAACAGAAATAATCTCTTGCCTGTTGCTAGATCTTTCATTAAAAAAAATAAGAACCTTAAACCTCCTATAAAATGCAAATTTAAATTGTCAGGCGAAAAAGTAAGAAAAAAAATGCATAAACTTCTTGATGATTTATATAATAGCCAAAAAATTAAAGATCATGGTATGGTGGTTGGAAAAGAATTAGCATATGTTTTAAGTGGTGGTGATACAAATTTGAGCAACGAAATTAGCGAAGATCAAATGTATAAATTAGAGCTAGAAAGTTTTATGAAATTATTAGATAAAGAAAAAACTCAAAATAGAATAATTCATACTTTAAAAACAGGAAAACCATTAATTAATTAAATGACTATTTATAATGCACCAGTCGAAGAAATGATGTTTTTGTTTGAAAACTTAAAAGATAACAAAAATTATAATGAAATAGACAAACTAAAAGAAATTAATTCAGATTTAGTTAAAGATATCTTAGTTGAGGCAGCTAAAATAAATAAAGATATTATACTACCTCTAGCAAAAACAGGCGATGAAAAACCATGTATTTATGAAAATGGAATTGTTAGATCCCCTCCCGGTTATAAAGAAGCGTATAAAAAATTTATTGCGGATGGATGGACCTCATTATCTTGTGATCCTAAGTATGGAGGTCAAGGTATGCCTAAAACTGTCAGTACTTTTTTTGAAGAAATGTTATCTTCATCAAGCTTATCTTTTAAATTGTATAGCGAATTAAGTATCGGAGCTTACAATTGTATTCTTCACCATGCAGATCAAAAAATAAAAGATAAATTTCTTCCTAAAATTGTTGAAGGCAAATGGAGTGGCACAATGTGTTTGACTGAATCTCATTGCGGTACCGATCTTGGACTTTTGAAAACTAAAGCTTTAAAACAAAATGATGGTTCGTATAAAATTACAGGACAAAAAATATTTATAACTTCAGGAGATCATGATTTAACAGAAAATATTATCCATCTTGTTTTAGCGAGAATACCCGGTTCACCTCCTGGAACAAAAGGCATAAGTTTATTTTTAGTTCCAAAATATATTGTCAAAGAGAATGGCGAAGTAGGTTCTCGAAATGGCGTTAACACCGGATCAATCGAAACAAAAATGGGCATCAAGGGATCACCAACATGTGTTCTAAATTTTGATAATGCCACGGGATATATGATTGGCCCTGAAAATAAAGGATTGAACTCAATGTTTACAATGATGAATTTAGAAAGAATAATTGTTGGTATCCAAGGTCTAGGGATTGCTGAAACTGCTTATCAAAATGCATTAGCTTATGCAAAAGAACGAAAACAAGGCAAAGCCAATAATAGCAAAAATAAAGATGCAGATTTAATAATAAAACATGCTGATATAAGACGGAGTTTAATGAACATGAAATCACTAATCGAGGGACAAAGATCACTTGCTTTTTGGGTATCACAACAGATAGATGTTAGTTTGAACCATTCAGATCAAAAAATTAAAGGTTATGCAAACGATTTAGTTTCTTTAATGACACCTTTAATTAAATCTTTTTTCACAGATATTGGAATGGAAATTACAAACGACGCAATCCAAGTATTCGGTGGTTATGGTTATACAAAAGATCAAGGTATTGAACAGTTATTTAGAGACAATAGGATAACACCTATTTATGAAGGCACCAATTCTATTCAGGCTATAGATTTAGTTTATAGAAAAATATTGAATAATAAAATTTTTGATAAATACATTTCTCAAATTACAGATGAAGTTAAAGACTATACAAATAATAAAAATCTTGAATTATTTGTCCAAAAATTTCAGAAATATATTGAATTGCTGAATAATTTTACTTCTTGGCTTTCAGAAAAAAATAAAAATTCAAAAGATGATGTTAGTTCAGCATGTAATGACTACTTAAAAGTTCTTGGTTATATAAGCCTGGCACATTCGTGGCTCAAAATATTAAAAGTAAGTTATGAAAAAATTGACAAAAATAAAGCATTTTTTGAGGATAAGATTAATACAGCTAAATATTATTTCGACAAAATACTTCCAAGAGCTCAAAGTCATTACCTTTCAGCTATTACAGGCAGTGATACTATTATGAAATCAAATTTTAATTAAAAATGAGTCATTACGATACAAACTTAAACAAAAATAGTGCAAATTTTGTACCACTTACACCTTTATCATTTTTGCAAAGGGCAAAAGATATATATCCAACTTATGAAGCTTTAATTTATGAGGATCGCAAATATACTTGGAGCGAGGTTTTTAATAGATGTGTAAAATTTGCTAGTGCTTTAGAAAAAATTGGTATTAAAAAAGGTGATACAGTTTCTTTTTTAGCTTTTAATACTCCTGAGATTTTCGAAGCCCACTATTCAGTTCCTATGACAGGTGCTGTATTGAACACAATCAATATTAGACTAGATGCAAAAACAATTGCTTATATTTTAGATCATAGCGATGCGAAAGTTCTAGTTGTCGATCGACAACTACATAAAGAGGTTAGAAAAGCATTAAGTTCTTTAAAAAAAAATATAAAAATAATTGATATAGTTGATAAATATGCCGATCAGTCAAAATTGGAAAAAATTGGAGATTTAGAGTATGAGGAGTTTCTAAAATCTGGCGATAATAATTATATTTGGAAAATGCCTGATGATGAGTGGCAAGCAATATCATTAAGTTATACTTCTGGAACGACTGGAAATCCAAAGGGTGTTGTCTATCATCATAGAGGATCATATTTAATGTCTACGGGCAGTGCAGCAGCATGGAATATGCCAAATAGATTAAATTTTTTAACAGTTGTACCCATGTTTCATTGCAATGGCTGGGGTTATCCTTGGACTGTACCAATGTTAAATGGTCGTACAATTTGTTTACGTAATATTGATATTAAAAAAATTTTTGAATTAATAGATAAATATAACGTTACTCATTTTGGTGGTGCGCCAATAGTATTAAATATGATAACTGGAGCATCAGAGAATGAGCGTAAAAAATTAAAACATAAAGTACATGTTTTAACAGCGGGCGCTCCTCCACCAAGTATTATTTTTAAAAAAATGGAGGCTCTTGGATTTGAAGTAATGCATGTGTACGGATTAACCGAAACTTATGGTCATGTAACACAATGTGCTTGGAACGAAACCTGGAACAATTTTGATGAGGAAAAGAAAAATGAGATAAAGGCACGGCAAGGAGTAAGATATCCTAATACTGAAGGAGTTAAAATTATGAATCCTGAAACCATGAAAGAAGTTCCAAGGGATGGAAAAACTATCGGTGAAATAATGATAAGAGCAAATGTTGTAATGAAAGGTTATTTTAAAGACAAGGACTCAACCGACAAGGCAATGAAAGGTGGTTGGTTTCACTCTGGAGATTTGGCTGTAATGCACGAAGATGGTTATGTAAAAATTCAAGATAGATCCAAAGATATAATTATTTCAGGTGGTGAAAATATATCGTCTATAGAGATAGAAAATACTTTATCAAAACATCCTTCCGTATCTATTGCCGCAGTAGTTGCTAAACCAGATGATAAATGGGGAGAAGTACCTTGTGCATTTATAGAAACGGTAAAAGATAAAAAAGTTTCCGAAAAAGAACTAATTTCTTTTTGCAAAGAGACACTTGCGGGATTTAAAGTTCCTAAAAAAGTTCAATTTTGTGAATTACCAAAAACTTCAACCGGTAAAATTCAAAAATTTGAACTTAGAAAAAAAGCTAAAGAAATAAATTAACTCTGAAATGTCAAAAATATCAATCGATCTTATTTGGAAACTTGAAAATGGAGCTATGTCACCAGGAAAGTATTCAAACCAACATGAAATAATTTTTACTCCTAATACCAAAATTGTAGCAGATTCTGCTCCAGATTGGAGAGGAAATGAATTAAACACAAATCCTGAACAAACACTCGCAGCTTCAGTAAGCAGTTGTCATATGATGACCTTTTTAGCACTTGCTGCTAAAATGAAATGGCCAGTTAAAACTTATAAAGATACAGCAATAGCTACACTTGGAAAAAATCTAAAAGGTTTAATGTCAGTTACTGAAATTCAACTCAATCCTAAAGTTGAGTTTTCAAATGGCTTCTCTGTTGATGTAACAAAAATGAGAGAAGTACAGGATAGAGCACATCGATATTGTTTTATATCAAATTCACTTTCACAAGAGGTCAAAGTTAAAATTAATTAATTTATGAATGATGTTAAGAATAATAAATTGGTAAAAACTACAGTTCACTCTGACTGCATTCTTCGACTTACTTTAAATAATCCGTCACAACATAACGTTTTATCAGATGAAATGATGTCAGATATTCAGTCAGTTTTGGATAAATCTGTTAACGATAAATTAATAAGAGTGATTATTATTTCCGCTGAGGGAAAAACATACTCCGCAGGACATGATTTAAAACAATTAAAAAAAGGACGTCTTAATTCTGATAAGGGTAAGGACTATTTTAAGAAAGTTATGCAAAAATGTTCAAAACTTATGCAATCAATCATTAATAATCCAAAACCTATTATTGCAGAGGTTGCTGGTACCGCTACTGCTGCTGGCTGTCAATTAGTTGCGAGTTGCGATTTAGCGTATGGTGGAACATCATCCAGATTTGCAACACCAGGAGTTAATATCGGCTTATTTTGTTCAACACCAATGGTTGCTTTGTCCAGAACCGTATCAAATAAACATTCTATGGAAATGCTTCTAAATGGAGATTTAATTTCTTCAAAAAAAGCTGCTGAAATTGGTTTAATCAATGAGGTAGTAGAGGATAATGAACTAAAAAATATAGTGTTACAAAAAGCACTAAAAATTTCTAAAAAATCATCTATGACGTTAAAAATTGGCAAACAAGCTTTTTATAATCAAATAAACATGAACTTGTCAGAAGCATATGATTATGCATCAAATGTAATGGTTCAAAATATGCTTAAAATTGATGCCGAAGAGGGAATAGATGCTTTTATAAACAAAAGAAATCCTAATTGGCAAGATAAATGATTTTTGAAGTAGAAAACAAAAAAGTTTTTTCTTCCGACATCGGTCAAACTTTTGATCAAAAAAAACATTCTATCATATTACTTCATGGAAGCGGCCAGTCACATGTTGTTTGGTCTTTAACTGATCAATTTCTTTTTGATCAGGGCTTTAATGTATTTGCACTAGATTTACCAGGTCATGGTAATTCAGAGGGTTCTTCACTAAAATCAATTGAAGATATGGCTGATTGGCTTAACAAAGTTGTTCAAGTTATTGGAATTAAAGATTTGACTATTTTAGGTCATTCCCAAGGTTGTTTGGTAGCTTTAGAATATGCAAATAAATTTTCTAAAAATATTAAAAATTTAATTTTTGTTGCAGGTTCTTATCAAATACCCGTTAATAAAAGTTTAATAGATCTCGCTAATTCAGGAGATATGGAGTCGCTAAATTTAATGATGAAATGGGGGTATGGATATTCAAAACAATTTATTGGTGGCAATCCACTTCAGAAGATCTTGAATTCCTCTAGAGAAGTACGTGAGGTTTTAGCTGTAGACTTAATTGCCTGTAATAATTATAAGAACGGAATCAATTGTGTTAAGAAAATTAAATGTCCTACCTTTTTTATATTTGGAGAATTGGATAAGATGATTAAATTAGATAAAGGCAAAGAATTTTCAGGCTTAATAAATGGGTCAAAAACACATATCATCAAAGATTGTGGTCATATGATAATACTGGAAAATGCATTTGAAATGAGAGAACAAGTAGCTAAATTTTTAAAATGATGAAAAAATTTTTAATCTCAAAAACAAGAAGACTTAGAAGTACACCTTTTACCTCAAGATTAGAAAAATATGGAGTAGGTGGCTACACCGTTTACAATCATATGCTTTTACCTACTTTTTTTGAGTCAGTTGAAACAGAATACGAGCATTTGAAAAATCATGTTCAGTTATGGGATGTAACTGTTCAAAGACAAATTGAGATTAGCGGCAAAGACTCATACAAATTAATTCAACTAATGACATGCAGAGATCTTTCTGAAGCAAAAATTAATAAATGTTATTATGTACCTTTAATTGATAAAGATGGAAATATGGTAAATGACCCTTTAGTTTTAAAAATTAATGAAAACAAATGGCGTATTTGTATTGCTGACTCCGATGTATTGTTTTTTGCTAAAGGAATAGCAGGTTCATTTAATTTAGATGTAAAAATTTTTGAAACAAATATAGCAACTTTGGCTATTCAAGGACCAAAATCTGAAGAGGTAATGAAAAAAGTATTTGGTATTAGTATAAGCAAATTAAAATTTTTTAGTTATGATTACTTTGAATTTAATGGTGTTAAGCATATGATTTCAAAATCAGGTTTTTCAAAACAAGGAGGTTATGAAATTTATATTGAAGATATAAACTCGGGACTAAAATTATATGATCAATTAATGAAAGAAGGAAAAGATTTAAATATTAAACCTGGTTGTCCTAACGCAATTGAAAGAATCGAAGGTGCACTTCTATCATATGGTAACGATATGGATAATAATGATAATCCATTCGAATGTGGTTTTGATAAGTATATTTGTCTTGATAATGGAATTGATTATTTAGGAAAAAAAGCTCTTCAGGATATTAAAAAAAAAGGAATAGAAAAAAAATTAATGGGTGTAAAAATTGATTTAGACGAGATAAACCTAACTAAAGAAGAGAATCTTTTAGATGCAAATGATAATATTATAGGCTTTCTAAGATCAGCAGCTTTCTCCCCTAAATTTCAAAAAGTAGTTGGCATTGCAATGATTAAATCTAAATACTGCAATGTTGCTCAAGTGTTTAAAGTCAAAATAAATGAAAAAGTTGCATCGGGAGTAATTTGCAATTTACCAATATTATAAATTTATGAAAAAGGCAAAAATATATATACCAACAAAAACTGCTATGCAATCGGGCAGGGGCAAAACAAAAAAATGGATATTAAAATTTGATACTAGACATGGGGTTACAAATCCACTTATGGGATGGGAGTCGGGAGATGATACGTTAAATGAAGTTATATTAGAGTTTTCAACAAGAGAAAAAGCGATTAATTATGCAAAAAAAAATAATATTCTTTATGAATTGGTAGAGCCAAAGAAATCTGATTTTATTATTAAATCATACGCTGATAATTTTTTGAAAGACTAATATGTGGAGAAGTTTTTTTACAGAGAGAAAGTGGCTTTTATGGTCCTGGGGTGGAGCTCTTTTTATATTTCTCTCTCTACTTTCGCAAACATGGATAGATGTAAAAATTAATGAATGGTATAAAGGATTTTACGATCTTCTTCAAAAAGCCACGGAAAGAGATATTTCTGAGTTTTACGATGGCCTCATTCTTTTTATGAAGTTGGCTATTCCTTATGTAATTATTTATACAGTTACTAATTATTTTACCAGACTATGGGCTTTTAGATGGAGAGAGGCTATGACTTTCTCTTATATGCCTTATTGGAGAAAAATTGATGCAAAAGTCGAAGGTGCATCTCAAAGAATCCAAGAGGACTGTATGAATTTTGCAAAAATTGTTGAAAGTCTTGGTTTGCAGGTTGTTAGAGCAATTATGTTGTTAATTGCATTTATACCTATTTTGTGGGGTTTGTCATCAAATGTTGTTATTCCTTTTTTTAAAGACATATCTGGTTCGCTAGTTTGGGTTTCTTTGACTGCTAGTTTGGGTGGTTTAATTATTAGTTGGTTGGTTGGTATAAAATTACCTGGTCTTGAATATAATAATCAAAAAGTTGAGGCAGCGTTTAGAAAAGAACTTGTTTATGGTGAAGATGATAGAAAGAATTATGTAAAACCACCAACAGTTCTGGAGTTATTTACAGGTATTAAGTTTAACTATCATAGACTGTTTTTACATTATGGTTATTTTGATCTTTGGTTGATTATGTATAATCAATCGATGATTATCGTTCCATATATATTGATGGGTCCAGGTTTGTTTACAGGAGCAATGACTCTTGGAATCCTAATACAAACATCTAGTGCATTTAGAGAAGTTCAAAGCAGTTTTTCATTATTTTTACAGAATTGGACAAGAATTACTGAACTTAGGTCAATTTATAAAAGGCTGAATGAATTTGAAAAAGCAATACATTTTAATAAACCCTTGAGAAAACCAAGAAAATCTGATGTAAGAGCTTAATGGAGCTCTACCTTAAGTTAATAGATGTACTTTTCCCGGTCTTTTTAATTATTGGAATTGGTTTTTATCTTGGAAGAAAAAATCCAAAATTTGATACAGATTTTATAACTAAGCTAACAGGAACTTTCGGAACTCCTGCGCTAATCTTTTATTCTTTGACCTCAACAGGAGTAAATTTAGATACATTCGTAGAGTTTTTTACTTATAAAGTAATTTTAGTTACTGGATTTTCATTGGCGGGAATATTAACTTTGTTTCTAACAAAAAGAGATATTATTTATGAACTCCCTCCACTAATTTTACCTAATAATGGCAATATAGGCTTATCAGTATGCTTATTTGCTTATGGTGATCTAGGTTTAGGAATAGCTGGCGCAATTGCCTCTGTAATAATGCTTCTACACTTCACTTTGGGTATATTTCTTGCAAAAAAAGAATTTGATTTAAAAGTTTTGTTTAAGAACGGTCCAATATACGGGATTTTGTTAGCATTAATTTTTCTTTATTTTGAATTTGATGTCCCTATTTTTTTAGAAAATGCTACATTTCTAATTTCATACGCTACTATCTTTTTGGTTTTAATGGCTCTAGGTATTGCCTTAACAAGATTAAAGGTTTTTTCTTTCAGATTATCTTTAATAAATTCTTTTACAAGAATGGTTTTGGGTCCAATTATTGGTCTCTTAATGATATCATTTTTTAATCTCAGCGGGGTAGAGGCGGGCGTTTTGTTTATTCAAAGTGCCATGCCCAGCGCTATTCTCTGTTATTTGGTTGGTTCTATGTATTCGCCCAAAAAAGTAGTTGATAGTATCGCCAGCACTATATTTGTATCTACCTCTATATCTTTCGTAACCCTTCCTTTTATTGTTTACATAGCTCTCAGATTTTTTAATTAGGTAAGCTTTATTGTCTTATAATTTGAAGTATTAGTTTAAGTTATTTATATAAACCATTGTTTTAATTGAATAATTTGTACTTATACTTAAAGTTATAAAGGAAAACTGAATTATATAGTTTTTAAAGTAATTAAATAAATTATAATTAATAAAGGGCGTAAAATAACCAAAAACAGTTAATTTAACGAAGAAATATACCTTTTTATGATCAAAATAACTGTTTGAAATGTTATTTAATTCAGATAATCAAAGAGGTTTGCAATATTAGAATATATCGATTAATGGGCCGTATATGGGTCTATTTTAAGCGTTTAGGCATATAGGCTCTAATATACTGCGTAAAACTATGTTTTTTAATAAAATACATCTTCAGATTGAAAAAAACGTTGAAAAATAAGGGTTTTAAGGGTAAAAAGTGGGCTATTTTAGCTGTTTTTTTGGTATCTAGAGTACTTCTTAGATCCTTTGTTTGGACCCACTAATATTAAGGTCCATGTTGATTTACCCTCCGGTATCCTTAAACTGTGTCTATCAGTGCCTTTTCTGAAGCCCATGTACCCAGGGCCTCTCCAAAAAGTGCCATTTTCCCTAGTTTCCCAATATCCACCTTTTAGGATGATAGTAAAATATGACCAATAATGATCATGTAGATCGCCTCTATCGCTTTTTAAGATCTTATGTACGAAGATATTAAAAGGGAACCATTTGGGTCTTTTGCGAAATAATGGATAATAACGTACCATAAATGGCTCAGCCTTATCATAGTCTGGCCAACTTGGACCTCTGTCTAGCACAACTCGTTTACGATTTTTAAAAAGCATAATTTGTTATAATAAATCATAGCTTGACATCTTAAAAATGATTATTTATATTGTTCCGATAATTAATGGTTATCGGAAATATATATGAATGATTTAGTAACAGATGTTAAAAGCTTAGAAATTGAAACCTTAAAGAATTTAAAAAATTCTAAAGCCAATAATACCTTAAGAGCTTATAAGGCAGATTTTAGAGATTTTTCTTTATTTTGTCAGCAAAATGGATTTAGCTCAATGCCTACTGACCCTAAAGTACTTACGCTTTATCTTACACAACTGTCTAAATACTCTAAATACAGCACTTTAAAACGTAGATTAGCATCAATAAGCGTCATTCATAAATTAAATGGTCATTATCTAGACACTAAACACCCAGTAATTACAGAAAATCTTTTAGGTATAAAAAGGATAAAAGGCACATATCAAAGAGCTAAAAAACCTATATTAATCAATGATTTAAAAAAAATTATTGAAGTAATAAATAAAGATAAAAACAAAAAAAATATTTTAAAAAACAAAGCATTGTTATTAATTGGGTTTGCAGGAGGGTTTAGAAGATCAGAGTTAGTAGAAATTCAATATGAAGACTTAGAGTTTGTGCCCGAAGGTGTCAAAATTTTCGTTAAAAAATCAAAAACCGACCAATCTGGAGAAGGTATGACAAAGGGCATCCCCTACTTTTCTAATCCCGATTACTGTCCAGTAGTTTCTTTAAAAAAATGGATCGAAGAAGGCGATGTTAAATCAGATAAAATTTTTGATATGTCTGATAGAAATGTAGCATTAATTATAAAAAGATATGCTCGTGTAGCTGGACTGGATGAAAATAAATACTCTGGTCATAGTTTAAGATCAGGTTTTGCAACATCAACAGCAGAACAGGGCGCAGAAGAAAGAAGTATTATGGCTATGACTGGTCACAAAACAACACAAATGGTTAGAAGGTATATCAAGGAAGCTAATTTATTTAAAAATAATGCTCTTAATAAAATTAAGATTTAGCTAAAGCAAATTTAAATTTTTTTAATATTTTATTAATATTTCTTTTAGGCAAAATAAAATTATATCCCTTGTATTTAGGTTTAAATTCATAAAATGAACTTCTAGCAGTTCTATATAGTTCTGGTGTTTCCATTCTAAAATCAAATATATCTAAAACTGGTTTATTAAGCAAAGAAGCAAGATTAGTAACCATACCGTGACAAGCCACAATATTTTCTGCGTATCCGATAATATTAAATAAATTTAATCCCTCAATATCATCTAAAAAATAGATATTTTTTTGATTGTTAATAAATTGGTTTGACTTAAAATTGTAATAATTAAAATTTTTCTTAAATAAATCATCATATTTATCTTTTTCAATATCTTTAGTTACAAAAATAAATTTATTATATTTTTTTAATTCTTTTAATAAAATTAACACTTCGTTAATACCCCACCCTAGTCTATGAAATTTATTTTTAGTAAAATGAAAATAGATATAATTTTTAGGTAAAATCTTAATTGTGTTTGTATTTACTTTTAAAAAAGATTGATAGTTATATGTTGTCACTTCATTTATACCATTATTGATCAATTCCATTTGAATTTCAGAAGAAGATTTTCTCATTTTAAGAGCTCTATTATTTATTACATATCTGAATAAGAATTTTCTAAAAAATTCACTCGGGCGTTTATAATTATTTATATTATTTACGCATATGGCAAAAAATTTAATTTTTTTAAAAATTAGGGGAAGAAAGTAATAAAAGTTTTTTGGAGTCAAAATGTAAGCATTTTTAATTTTATTATTAAAAAGATATTTTAAAATTAAAAACCTGTCGTACAGAGTAAGGTCATAATTCAAGATTTTTATTGCAATATTTTTACCATTAATCAAAAAACTGAAATTTTTACTTCTTTTAGATAAAAACACAGTTATTTTTTTATCACCACTGTTTTCTATAATTTTATGTATTGCTGGGATACTATGTACTAAATCACCAACTGCATCATTTTTAAAAATAACAATTGTTTCATTTGACATAATTTTCCTTAATTTTTTTTCTCAAAACATTATTATTTTTAAGAAAATATTCGTATTTCATAGCTTTTGATTTACTTTTGAATTTCTTTTTAAAGGCTATTTGCCAATTTCTCCCCCTAGTACTTTTGGCGCCCATACTTTTGTTGTGTAAATCCAATCTCTTTTTTAAGTTATTAGTATAACCGACATATGATCTAACTGCCCTATTATTAATTGAAATAATTAAATACACCCAAAACAATTTATTTTATTCCGTATTTTTTTATTGAATTTACAACAATTCCAATAATCGATATTAAGTTTCTATATAAATTTAAATTGTTATATCTTCTATTTATTTTCCAAAGATAAAATAAATTTAACACTTTATTAGATGATCGATTTCCTGGCAGTATTCTGTAATATGCTAATGAATTATCAATTTTCTCTGCTTCTATATTACTTTTTAATAAATCGCATTTAAACAAATAGTCTTCCAATAATCTAATTTTTTTAAATTTTTTAGTTTTAATTATTTTTTTTGCAATAATCATTGTAGATGAATTAATTGAGGAGTTAATTATAAAGTCATCAAATCTAAAACTTTTTTTTAAGTTTGTTTCTTTTTTGTAAACTTTTTGATTATTTTTTGTTATAAATGGAATATAATCTGTGTAAGTAAAATTCAAATTATTTTTAATCATGTATAAAATCTGAATTTGTAATTTCTCATTTGTCCAGTAATCATCGGAGTCCAAAAAAGATATATATTCTGCTTTAGACAATCTCATTCCTAAATTTCTGCAAAAAGATGGTCCTTTATTTTTTTTTAATTTTATAATTTTAATTTTTTTTTCATTTTTGTATTTATTTAATATATTTGACGAATTATCAGTCGAACAGTCGTCTATAATATAAAGCGACCAATTTACGTAAGTTTGGTTAAGAACTGAACCAATACACTCATCTAAATAATTAGCTTTATTATAATTTGGAACAATAATATCAATATTTGGATCAGACATAATCACTTTTATTTTTTATAAGACCCAAAAATTCTTTTAATGCTAAATTTAAAAATATCATTAGATTTATATATATTAATTTAAATTTCATAATTTTAATGTCTTTATATGAATAAATTATAAAACCTTTAAAATGCCTTATCGTTCTTTGTATAAATCTCATTAAAGTTGGTTTTTTGAGTCCTGCACCATAAATGTATGCCCTTCTAACAGAGTCAACCAACGATCTAAGGTCATCATTTCTTAAATGATAAGATTTTGCCATGCAACTATATGAAATTTTATAATTTAAAGATAAAAGTTTTTGACAAAATGTTGCATCTTCACCATTTGTTTTATATTGAATATCATATCCACCCACCTTATCCCACGCTAATTTTGATAATAAGGTATTTGATCCAGCTAAAGGTCTTCCTAAATTTTCTATATCACTATTCCCATAATTATTTTGTGTGGCATGTATATGTCTCCAATAGTTATATATGTTTTCGTCTTTTAATTTTTCAATTAATATACCGCCTGAAATTGCACTTTTATATTTTTCTTTAATATCAAATAAATTTTTGAGCCATTCTTTATGAACTTCTACATCCGAGTCTATAGATGCAACATTTTCATTTTTAGAGTTTAATACACCAATATTTCTAGAATAGGCTAAACCTTTATTTGATTCATTATTTATTATTTTAATTTGATCGCCAAACTTCTCTAAAATTTTAGCCGTTTTATCTGTAGAGCCATCATTAACGACTATTATTTCATCTGGCGCGGGATCAAGTTTTATAGCGGCTTTTAAAACACTTTCAATTGTTGATTCCCCATTATATATAGGTATGTATAGGGAAACATTCAATTTCATAGTATGGTAATATGATACAATATATTTCTAAGCCATTTAAGTGGTTTTTTAAATTGGAGGCAGCTTCTGGCCTCGTCTTGCTTTTTGCAGCAATTATCGCCCTTCTAGTAAGTAATAGTGATTTATATTCTTACTATACAGATATTTTAAATAAAAAAATTGGTTTAGGAATTGGAAAATTTTCTATCAATTTATCCATATTACATTGGATTAATGATGTTTTGATGGCAATTTTCTTTTTTTTAGTCTCTTTAGAAATTAAAAGGGAATTTATTCAAGGTGAACTATCAAATCCCAAACAGGCACTATTGCCAATTATTGGTGCCGTAGGTGGAATGCTTGTTCCAGCATTAATTTATATTGCGATTAACTACAAAGACCCTGTAACGCTAAATGGCTGGGCAATTCCTTCTGCTACAGATATTGCTTTCTCATTAGGGGTGTTATCTTTGTTAGGAAAAAGAGTTCCTTTATCATTAAAAGTATTTCTAACAGCCTTGGCAATTATTGATGATTTAGGAGCAATAGTAATTATTGCTTTTTTTTACTCTGGAAAAGTTCAATTTATTTACTTGTTGTTAATGTTAGCCTGTATGATCGTATTAATATTATTTAATAAATTTAATATAAAAAATTTTATACCTTATTTATTTATTGGATTGTTACTCTGGGAATTTACTCATCAATCTGGCATTCATGCGACAATAGCTGGTGTTTTACTTGCTTTAACAATTCCGCATAAAAATAATAAAAAAAATCATGATAATTCGTTACTTCTCAAGCTTGAGCACAGCATTTCACCTTATGTGGCATTTGGTATTATGCCTATTTTTGCATTTGCTAATGCTGGCGTATCTCTAGAAGGAATTACTTATGCAAGTCTACTCAACCCGGTACCATTAGGAATTTTATGCGGTCTCTTTTTTGGAAAACAAATTGGTGTTTTTCTTTTTTCTTATTTGTCAATAAAGCTTAAATTTGCAGCAATGCCAAATAATGCTAATTGGTTAACTCTATATGGAGTTGGAGTTTTAACAGGCATAGGATTTACAATGAGCTTATTTGTAGGAAATTTGGCTTTTGCAGATGCTACAAGCCACATGAATGGAGTAAAAATTGGTGTGCTACTTGGCTCGTTGTTATCAACAATTTTTGGTTATATGTTAATACTTGCAAACCCAAAAAAATGAAAAAATTAATACTTATTTTAATAATGTTCACTTTTATTACATCAAACTCCAATTCTGCATATAAAAAATTAGCATACGATTTTTCTTTTAAAGATTTAGACGGAAGTCCATTAAAATTATCAGAATTTAAAAATAAAGTTTTAATTGTTACAAACGTTGCAAGTTATTGTGGTTTTACATCTCAATATGAAGATCTACAAACTATATGGGAAAAATATGAGACAAAAGGCTTAATAGTTATTGGTGTACCATCTAATTCTTTTAATCAGGAAAAAGAAACTAACAAAGAGATTAAAAATTTTTGTGAAGCTAAATTTGGAATAAGTTTTCCAATGACAGAAAAAGTTGAGGTAACTGGCGATGGTGCACATAGCTTCTTTAAATGGGCTAAAGAAAATCATGGAAAAGCATCGATTCCTAAATGGAACTTTCATAAAATTATTATCGGAAAAGACGGGAAGGTATTTGATACATTTTCCTCTATTACAAAACCAACTTCAAAAAGATTTATAGCTTCAATAGAAAAAGCTTTAAAAAGTTAAACTATATTTTAATCGACATTCCGTCATAAGCAGGAATAATATTTTTTGGTAAATTTTTTTTTAAAAAATTATAATCTAAATCAGTATGCAAATTAGTCAAAATTGTAAATTTAGGCTTGAGTAAATAATTGAAATGAATAGCTTGATCTAAATTAAAATGAGAAGGATGTTTATCAATTTTTAAACTGTCTATGATCAGATATTTTAAATTATATAAATATTTAAAGTATTTCTCATCAATTCCATTACAATCACTTATATAAGCAGTTTTATTAAAAACATAAGCGGTTGATTTTATTTGTCCATGATCAACAGAAAATGACCTAAATTTTACTTTATTTTTATTTTTTTTTAATAAAAAATTATTTTTAATTAAGTTACCTTTTAATATCGGGATATATCCTTGACCTCCATAGAAACAATAATCATGTCTACTCATTAATAATCTTAATGTTCTTTTGTTTGCGTATATATTTATTCTCTTTTTTTGTTTCCAAAAAAAAGGTCTGAGCTCAAAAATTCCATTGGTCTGATCCGCGTGCTCATGTGTATACAAAACGTAATCAATATTTTTGATTTTATTGTCTAAAATCTGCTTTTTAATATCAGGCGATGTATCTATTAATATTGATAAATCTCCATTCCGAATTATCGCAGAACATCTTGTTCTTTTATTTAAAGGGTTTTTTTTATTTAGTTTGCCCCAATAATTTGTAATCCAGGGTGATCCAAGTGAACTGCCACAACCTAATATAGTAATTTTCATATACTTGGATTTAAATTAAATAAATTTATAAAATTATTTGTTGTAAACTTATTAAAACTATTTTCGTCAACTTTTTTTACAACAGAAAGAAATTTAGTAGTATAAATTATATTTTTAGGTTCATTCGTTTTTCCTCTTAAAGGTTCTGGTGATAAATAAGGTGAATCCGTCTCAACTAAAATTCTTTCAGTTGGAATATATTTAAATGTTTCAACTAATTCGTAATTTTTTTTAAAAGTAATAATACCACTTGCGGAAAAGTAACTTCCAATATCTAAAAGTTTTTTTGCAAATTCTTTGCTACCGGTGAAACAGTGCATTAATATTTTGAAATTTTTATTTTTAATTTCAGATTTAAGTATTTCATAAGTTTCATTTTCTGCATTTCTCGTATGTACTACAATAGGTTTTGAGGTTTCTTGTGATGCATTTATATGTTTTATGAAAATTTTTTTTTGGATTTCAGTTTTTGAATGATTATAAAAAAAATCTAATCCACTCTCTCCTACTCCAATTATTTTTGGATTTTTAGATAGATTTGTTTTTATATTTTCCAATGATAAATCTTCATAATCTTTTGTCTCGTGAGGATGTATTCCATATGTGCCATAAACATTTGAGTATTTTTCAAGTATACTTAATATCTTTATAAAACTTTTATTATTCGTACATATAGTAAGAAAAGTCTTTACCCCAACATCGTTAGCATCTTTAATAACACGATCTAATTTTTTATTTAGAACATCGAAATCTAAATGACAATGTGAATCAATTATCATTTTCAACTTTTCTAAACAAAATATTTGATTTTTTTAGTTCCTTTCCTGAGACTAAAAAATTGATATTTTCTATTGTTTTTAAATTTATGTCTTTTTGACTTATATTTAATATATCCAGTATTTTAGCCGCCGAACTTGGTATTATCGGATACAGCAATATACTTATAGCTCTGATCTGGTTCAATATATTATACAAAACCATATTCATTTTCTCAGGATTATTTTTTTTTAGTTTCCATGGTGCCTGATCATTAAAATATTTGTTAGCATTAAAGGAAAATTTAATAACTTCTTTTAAGTATAAATTTAATTCTTGATTGTCCATTAATGTTCTAAGTTTTGGTAATTTATTTATAATTTCATCAGATATTTTTTTGTCATCTAAATCTAACTTTTTAATCTTAGGAATTTTCGAATTGCTATTTTTTTCAATAAATGAAAAAACTCTTTGACACAAATTTCCATAATTATTTGCTAGATCATTGTTAATACAATCAGTTAGACTTTTTAATGAAATATTTCCATCATTGCCCAAAGAAACTTCTTTAGTTAAATAATATCTAAGTTGATCTATACCAAAATTTTTTATTATTTCTATTGGATCAAGAATATTGCCTAAAGATTTAGACATTTTCTTATCATCTGAAAGTATCCAGCCATGTCCATATACTCTATTTGGGACAGGTATATTTGCTGCCATTAAGAAAGCAGGCCAGTATACAGCATGAAATCTTAAAATATCTTTTCCAATAATATGAACATTTGCAGGCCAAAAACTTTTATATTTTTCATCATCTGTATTTGGATAATTAACTGCGCTTAAGTAATTTGTTAAAGCGTCAAGCCAGACATATATTACATGTTTAGAATTTTTAGGTACAGGAATGCCCCAAGAAAAGGATGTACGACTTACAGATAAATCTTTAAGGCCTTTTTTTACAAATTGCACAACCTCATTTTTTCTTGATTCAGGTAAGATAAATTTTTTATTATTCTCATATAGTTTAAGTAATTTATTCTCCCATGCTGATAATTTAAAAAAATATGATTCTTCCTCAACCCACTCAACTTTTGAACCAGAAATTTTTGCGCATTTAATATTATTTTTTGATTCTATTTCTTCTTCATCATAATAGGCCTCATCAGAGACTGAATACCAACCCTTATATTTAGATAAATAAATATCTTTTGATTTTTCTAATCTAGACCATATATCTATAACAGAGGTGTAATGTCTTTTTTCTGTTGTTCGAATAAAATCATCATTAGACAAGTTTAATATTTTTGTTAAATCTCTAAATTTTGATGAAAGTTCATCACAAAATAACTTTGTATCTTTAGATTTTTTTTTCGCTTCTCTTTGCATTTTCAGGCCGTGTTCGTCAGTGCCTGTTAAAAACATTACATTATAATCATCTATACGTTTAAAGCGGGCAAAAATATCAGCAACAATGCTTGAATACGCATGACCCATGTGTGGTTTTCCAGAAGGATAATAAATTGGAGTTGTTATGTAAAAGTTTTTCTTAGACATAGAGACTATTTTTACTTTTTTTTATATAATCCAATATCGCAGCATTAGTTAAATTAAATATTTTATAATTATAAAGAATTTTCATTAAATCGTTTTTTTCATTAATTGCTATAAACAAATCATTTTTAGATTTGTTATAAATACCTTTGCTTTTAATTTCTAAGAAAAATTTTATACATTCTAAATATACTTCATTTTTATTTTTTTTATATTTGTCTAAAAAAGTTGAAGCCATTTCATAAAATGAAGTATTTATTTCAATCTTATTTTCATTTAAGATTTTAGAAAATTCAATTAAAAGACCGGGAGTTGTATATGAAAAGTATTGATGTGAGTAATGTTCATCAATATTAAAATGACTAATAAGTTTTGATAATATTATTTTTTTTTGAGTTTTATTCAGAAATATTTTGGTCTCTATAGATCTTGATTTAATTGTTTCGAGAACTTTTCTTCTATTGTTATTAATTAAGATGAAGAAATTCGTAGAAGATGGCTCCTCTATTAATTTTAAAAGAGAATTAGCAGAATTTATATTTAAAAATTCAACATCATCAAAAATTATAAATCTTGGTGTATTATTTAAAGTTGAATTATTTAAAAGATTTTTTAAATTTCTTATATCTTCAATATTGGTCTTGCTATTATTTTCGTTTGAAACATAAAAAAAATTCTGTGAAACATTAGATATTATTTGTTTGTATATTTGATTATCTTCATTAATCCTTTTATCGCTAAGATTATATGGATTTCTATCTTTGGTTGATAAAAAACAATTTATAAGATGAAAAATAAAGGTGTATTTGCCCAAACCTTTATCTCCAGATAATAATGAAACCTTCGGAAATTTTGATTTATCATATAAATTAAAAAAATCATTAAAATACTTATCATATCCAAAAAGTTTAAGTGAAACCTTGTTTTCATTTATTTTTTCAATTTTTTTAGCCATTTTTAAATCCAATCTTTTTTAAAACTAAACGGAGGATTCTTTTTTCCAAATTATTATCATCATTTGAATTATCCAAAATAAGATAATTTTTTTTATTATTTTTTGCTATTTTTAGAAAAGATTTTTGAACCTTTGAGTAAAAAGATTTGGAAAATCTATCGTATCTATTTTTGTATTTTCTTTTATTTATTCTTTTAATGGCTTTGTTAATATTAACAGTTAAAATAATTGTCAAGTTTGGTTTTATTTTATTTAATATCATTTTGTGTATGTTGTTAATGAAAGCTTTATTTACTTTTTTACCATAAACTTGATATGCAATAGTGGAGTCAATAAATCTATCGCAAATTACTAATTTATTTTTCAATAAACTAGGTTTTATTTTATTCTTTATATGTTCATTTCTTGCGGCCAGATATAACAATGTGTCCGTATATTTATCAAATTGTTCTTTTGATTTTTTATGAAAATAATCCTTTAATATCAGTTTTCTAATTATTTCTGCACCTTTTGTGCCACCAGGCTCTCTAGTCAAAATAGTTTGCAAACCTTTTTTTTTAAGATTTTTAAATAATTTCTTACTTTGATAGGATTTTCCACATCCCTCAATTCCCTCAAAAACTATAAAGAAAGGTTTTTTTTTAAACATCTCCCCAAATCATATAATTAAATGACATGAAGAGACTTTTAAAAAAATTAAGTTTTTTTACATCCTCAGAAGCATAAACAGGTATTATTTTTTCCTCTTGGTCACCTATTTGAACAATTATATTCCCAATTTCGTCATCTTTATTAATTGGAGCTTTAATAGGACCGTTGTATTTAATAAAAACATTGAACTTTCTAACTTCTTTTTTGTTTAGTGTAATGTAAACATCTTCTTTGGTTTTGCCTTTTACATAATCTTTTTTTCCTAGCCATGTTTTAAACTCAAATTTTGGAATATTCTTATCCGATATTTCATATGTATTTGTATTTCTTAGCCCCCAAGAAATTAATTTTATCGATTCTGTCGATCTAGATTGTTTTGTTGTAAAGCCACTACCAACTGAGATCAATCTTCTCTTTTCACCTACTACACTGCTTGCTAAAGAATATTTTTCAACAGCTAAATATCCTGTTTTTATTCCGTCTGCTCCAAAATTTTTATACAAAAGTGGATTTCTATTTCCCTGTGTAATAGGATCACCCCCTGTTCTATCCCATGTAAATTCAGTTTCTTTAAAATATTCATAATATTTTGGATAATTTTCAATTAAATATTTTGACATTATGGCAATATCTCTAACAGTTGAATAATTATCAGGATCATTTATCCCTGATGAGTTAGTAAAATTTGTATTTGTTAAACCAATTTCATCTGCTTTTTCATTCATCATATCAACAAAATTTGACTCTGTTCCCGCTATACCTTCGGCTAATGCTATACATGAGTCATTACCTGAAACTACAATTATCCCTCTTAAAAGATCTTCAATGCTAACTTTGTCATTTAACATTATAAATTGAGATGAATAACCGCTTTTAGACATTCTCCAAGCGTTTTCAGAAACAACGACTTCGTCATCCAATTTAATTTTACCATTTTTCAGTAAATCAAAAGCAATTATAGATGTCATAATTTTAGTCATAGAGGCTGGATATATGCTCATGTCAGGTTCTAACTCGTATAAAATTTTTCCTGAGTGGTAATCAACCAAAATTCCAGTTTTAACCTTAATTTCTGGTGCTGAAAACAAATTGAAGGTAAAAAATAAATATATAAATAGAGTTAAAGTTTTAATTTTAATCATTTTCTTTAATATCAAGATCTTCGAGTCCATACTTGTTTAACTCAAAGTAAACTTTTTTTAAAGTATTAATTGAAGAATGAGGCCTAGAGGACAGCACATACTTGTTCTTTCCAAGCTTTTTTATCAGCAATTTATCTTTTTTTAAATAACCTCTTTCTAAAATATATTTAAGCTCTTCAGTAGATTCTTTTGAATAAAATGTTCCTATAATTATTGAAAATTTTTTTATTTTTTCTTTATTTTTATTTTTTTCCAATGAAATATTATCTATTTTAACTTTCGTAACAGGGGCCTTATTAAATACATTTTGTTCTTCAGAGAAAGTAACCGCTTTTTTTGCTATAAACGACTTATTTTTAATTATTTCAGTAATTTCAACATAAGGTAAATCTTTATTTAAATTTAGTTCATCAGATACCTTTTTAGTAATCAAAACATTGAAAAAAGACGGGTAATCAATTTTTTTTGTAACTTTCAATTTAATTGATTTCATATTGTTTGGATTGGTAATTTTTACATAAGAGTTTTTCCTAATACTATTGTGACCGATTTCATAATTATCTTCATTTAATTTTCTGGAAATGATTTTTCCTTTGTAATCACCTTCATCATATACTAAAGCAAAGCCAGTTGATTTATATGGATTATAATTAGCCTTATTTTTTTTAAGATTTGAGTTTGTGCATGATAATATAAAAGCACAGATTATAAATAAATAAAAAAGTTTAAATTTCATTTTTAAATTTATTTTTTAAAGTACATACAGCCAAAGCAAATCTTAAAGATCTATTCCATTTAAGTATTTTTTCATAATTATTAAAAACAATAAAAGCTGGCTTTAAATTTTTTGATCCGGGTACAATGTCTTTATCAGGCGTAATTATTGCGGAGATTGTATTTTCATTTATATTGAATTGATCTGAATTTTTAAGGTATTTTTTAAAAAACTTCATTTTCCTTTTATTTTCAATTTTTCTTGCTGAACTATTAAGATATTTTTTTTGGAATATTTTCTGTAAGTTCAATTTTATAAAAACATGGTTGATTCTTTTTCCAACCAATTTTTTTAATATAATTTGCTGCTGATGCAAATGAATCGTCCATTTGTTTGAGTTCTATACTTGAGTCACTATCATAATCAATTGCGTAAGTTTTTATTGTTGAAGGCATAAATTGAAAATTGCCAAAAGCACCAGCCCAAGATCCATATAGAATATTTTTATCTATAACACCTTTGTCAATTAACTTAAGAAGAACAATTAACTCATTAGTAAAAAACTCACTTCTTCTTTTATCGAAACTCAAAGTTGCCAAGGAAGAAACAATATCCATTTTCCCCAGATATTTTCCATAATTTGTTTCAATAGCCATTAATGCAAGCAAAAGTTCTTTTTCTACAGTGAATTTATTTTCTATTTTGTTTATTAAAACTTTTTCTTTTTGATACAAAGAAACTCCTTTTTTAACCCTGTCTTTGCCTGTTCTTTTTTTAATATATGTAAAAGTATCTTCATAAAATTCTGGCTGATATCTGTCGTATTCAATTACTTTAGGTAAAAATTTTGCATTATCCATAACTTGATTTACAGTTTTAGTAGAAATTCCGTTATCAATAGCCTTTTTTTTAAAATTATCCAACCAATGATCAAAACCATCTGATCCATATGCTGTAGAAAAAATATTTAATGAAAAAATAAAAGTTATGAGACTTATGTAGCGTAATATTTTATTCATTTTAATAACAAAAAAAACAATATATTAACTTCTAACGATTTCAATTGATGATTTATTAAATTTTGCTTATAAAACGATATTCTGGAGGGGTGGCTGAGCGGTTGAAAGCACTAGTCTTGAAAACTAGCAATGGGGCAACTCATTCGTGGGTTCGAATCCCACCCCCTCCGCCACTAATCAATTTTAAAATTTTTTAATAATTTACTTACTTTCGTTTCTTTAATTGAATTATTTTCTTTTCCTATGTACCATTTAAAAATTAAATCATCATCCTTTTCTAGTATATTGTGTAATTCTAATAACTCCTCATAATTGAATAAATCAATATATTTTTTAACAAATTTGCTCAAAATTATATCCATCTCTTTTATACCTCTATATTCAGAGCGATATTTAATTTTTTTTTTTATTGAATCTATTTTTTTCATATTTAATGAATTTGTATTATAAGAATTATTGCAATGAATATAAACAAAAACAGTTTTTTATTTAATGAAATATCATCATTAAAAGGTGTTGGAAATAAAACTAAAAAATATTTACAAAAGAAAAAAATTGAAAAAATTAAGGATCTTTTGTGGGATCTTCCTTATACCATAATAGATAGATCTAAAATTACAACTTTAGATAAGTTAGAAATAGGTAAAATTACGACTATCAAAGTAGAAGTAATTAAATATAATTTTCCAAGAATAAGAAATCTTCCAAACAAAGTTATTTGTGGCAAATCTGGTAAGAAAATTAATATTATATTTTTTAATAGTTATGAGGGATATATAAAAAAAGTTTTACCTATTGGAAAAGAGATCATAATAAGTGGTAAAATTAACTATTATAAAAATCAATATCAGATAACAAACCCAACATACATCAAACCAATAAAGGATAAGGATGAAATTATTAAAATATTTCCAAAATATTCTTTAACAGAAGGTTTGATTGAAAAGGTGTATCGTAAACTTGTTGACAACGTTCTTTGTAAAATTGAAGATGATTTTGAATGGTATCAAGAAGAATTTCTAATAAAGAATAAATTTAATAATTTTAAAAAAACATATTTAAATTTACATAGACCCAAAAAAGAAATTGATATTTTTTCAAATGATTTCAGAAGAATAGCCTATGATGAAATTTTCTCTAATCTATTAACCTTATTTAACGCAAGAAGCGTTATAAAAAATAAAAAGAAAAAAATTAAAATTTTTAATAATTTATACTCAAAAATTGTATTAAAAAACTTCACACATAATTTAACAAAAGACCAAATAAAAGTTTTAGAAGAAATAAATAGAGATATTAAATCAAAAAATAGAATGTTTAGACTTTTACAAGGAGACGTAGGCTCAGGTAAGACGATATTGGCTTTAATAGCAGCTGCAAATGTTATTGAATCTAAATACCAGGTTGCTTTTATGGCCCCAACTGAAATTTTGGCTAAACAACATTTTGATTTAGCAAAAAAGTTATTTTTAAATTGCAATATTAACATGGCATTATTAACAAGTAAAACATTGGCTCATGATAAAAAAAACATTTTAAATGAAAATAAAGCAGGAAAAACAAATTTTTTATTTGGGACTCATTCTCTTTTTCAAAAAAATATAAAATTTAATAAATTAGGATTTATCATTATTGATGAGCAACATAAATTTGGAGTTAAACAAAGAATGGCATTAGCAAAAAAGGGCGGAGATAATTGCGATGTTTTATCCATGTCGGCTACACCAATACCCAGAACAATGATGCTGTCTTTTTTTGGTGATATGGATGTTTCGTTATTGAAAGAAAAACCAAAATATCGGAAGGAAATAAAAACTTTTATTAAACCGGAAAATAAAATTTCTGAATTAATACCATTGATAAGAAATCAAATATCATTAAACAACCAGATATTTTGGGTCTGCCCTCTTATAGAAAAATCTAAAAAACTAAATTACTCATCTGCTATAGACAAATATGAGGAGATCAAAAAAATTTTTCCAAATAATGTTGGCCTAATCCATGGAAACATTAAAAAAGAAGATAAAGATTTAATATTAAATAATTTTCTGAAAAAAAAGATTAAAATATTAGTTAGCACAACTATTATAGAAGTTGGAATAAATTTTCCAGATGCTAATACGATAATTATAGAAAATTCAAATAAATTTGGTCTTTCGCAATTGCATCAGCTAAGAGGCAGGGTTGGAAGAGGTCAAGTAGAGTCTTATTGTATAATGTTGTACAAAAATAATTTAAGTGAAAATGCAAGGAAAAGATTAAAAATCTTAAAGAAAACTAACGATGGTTTTTTAATTGCAGAAGAAGATTTAAAAATTAGAGGTCATGGTGACCTTTTAGGTTACCAACAAAGTGGAATTAAAAATTTTAGATTTGCTGATCCAATTCATCATAAAGATTTATTTATTCAGGCCGAAAGAAATATCAAAAATATGAACAAAGGTGATGTTAAAAAATATGAAAATTTAATTAAATTTTATGATAAAGCTGAAATTATAAATGAAATTGCTAATTAATTTTAAGGATTAATACTTCCGGCTGAAACTATAAATTTTGAAGCTTCTTCAAATGTTAGGTCTAAATAAATTATCTCATCTTTTGGAAACATCAATAAAAAACCACTTGTAGGATTAGGTGTTGTTGGTACAAAAACATTAACCATTTCTTTACCCGATTTTTTTTTAATTTCACCAGTATTTTCTTTTGTTGCAAATCCAACTGCATAGACACCTTTTCTAGGATATTCAACCAAAACGACATTTTTTTTATCAGACTTACTTTTTGTAAAAGTCTCTATTAATTGTTCAACAGCAGAATAAATTGTTCTGATTATTGGGATTTTGTTTAATATCGCTTCAACAAAATTAAAAAGCCTTTTTCCTAAAAAAGATAAAGATATCCAACCAATAACTGTGATCAAAAATACGGCAATAACAATTTCCAATCCTGGTATGTTATAAGGTAAGTAGTGGTTGGGATTAATTTCTTTTGGTATTATATTTGATGATATTTTTACAAAAAATAATGTTAAATATAAAGTTATGCCAATAGGTATTAAAACAACTATACCGGCAATAAAATTATTACGTATTGACCCAAAAAACGATTTTTTTTGTTTTTTCTTTGTCATATAAACTATTCTTTCAAATACAAACTTTTATTATTTGTGTTAAGATTCAACAATGAAAAAATATAACATAAATAGAAGAAAATTTCTTGAGCTTTTTGGATGTTCTTGTTGTGGTTTTTTAACATCATCTTGTGGAACAGTGCCTATAACTGAAAGGAAACAACTAGCCTTATATCCAGAAAGTGTAATAAATCGACAGGCAGCTGCTGCATATCAAAAATTAAAAAACTCTAAAAAAATCAAACTAATCAACGAAGGAAAAGACTTAAATAACATTATAGACATTGGAGAAAAAATAGCTGAGTCTGTTAGTGTTTTTTTTAAAAGAAAAAATACTCCTGACCCTACTTTAAATTTTGAATGGGATTATATTCTTATAGATGATAAAAAAATTAAAAACGCTTGGTGCATGCCAGGCGGCAAAATTGCTGTTTATACTGGAATTTTGGAAGTTGCTAAAAATACTAATGGTCTAGCTACAATTATGGGTCATGAAATTGCACATGCTGTCGCTAAGCATTCTGTAGAGAGAATGAGTGCGGCAATGGCAGTAAATGTTACTACACAAATAGTAGATATTTTTACAGGTGGTCAAATATCTCAAACAAGAAATGCAGTCGGAAGAGCTACAGGAATGGATGTACTTCAGTTAGGTATAATGAATCCTTTTGGTAGAAAGCAAGAAACAGAGGCAGATTACTTAGGCTTAATTTTTGCTTCACTATCAGGATACAATATAAAAGAGTCTGTTTCTCTTTGGGAACGAATGAGAGAAGCAAATAAAGGTAAAGAACCGCCTCAGTTTTTAAGCACCCACCCTTCTAGTAAAAACAGAATTGAAAATTTAAACAAATGGATATCTAAAATAATTTTAGAATATCCGCCTCTTAAAATCTAGTTTGGTGAGCCGTGTTGGATTCGAACCAACGACACCTTCCTTAAAAGGGAAGTGCTCTACCAGCTGAGCTAACGGCCCGTAAAAGAAATTCTTTTTATATTTAAAAAAGATAAATTTCAATTAATAAATTTACTAATTATACTTATTTATGTTTTTTTTGTAAAATGTGTCAAATGTTCCATTTTTGATAGTCTCACGAATTTTTCTCATAAATTCTTGATAAAAATTTACATTATGTAGAGATATGAGCATAGAAGCTAAAATTTCATTAGAATTAATTAAATGATTTAAATAACTTTTTGAATATTTGTTTAAATTTTTCAATGAACAATTAATATCTAACGGCGATTCATCAGTTTTAAATTTGGCATTTCTTAAATTAAGCTTTCCCTCCCAGGTGAAAGCCAAACCTGTTCTGCCTGAACGTGTAGGCATGACGCAGTCGAACATATCAATGCCTCTTTTGACAGCACCTAAAATATCAGAAGGAGTTCCAACACCCATTAGATATCTGGGTTTGTTTTCAGGCATAAATTTAGTTATGCTATCTAAAGTATTAAACATTTGCTCTTGAGTTTCTCCAACAGCTAGGCCGCCTATTGAATAACCATCAAAATTTATTTCTAGAAGTTTTTCTAAACTTTCTTTTCTTAAATCTTCAAAGACTCCACCCTGAACTATGCCAAATAAAGCTTTGTGTTCATTATTTCCAAATGCAATTTTAGATCTTTCTGCCCAATGAGTTGATGTATCAATTGCATCTGATATTATTTTTTTATCATTTGTTAGTTTAGGGCATTCATCTAAAACCATCATTATATCAGAATTAATTGCTTGTTGAATTTCAATGCTTTTTTCAGGACTTAAAAGAAATTTTTTTCCATCAATATGGGATGAAAAATAAGCTCCTTTTTTTTTATCAATTTTGTTTAATTTTGACAAAGACATTATTTGAAAGCCACCTGAATCGGTAAGTATAGGATTGTTCCAATTCATAAATTGATGAAGGCCTCCAAAATTTTTGATTGTCTCTATTCCTGGCCTTAAAAATAAATGATATGTATTGCCCAAAATAATTTGTGTTCCTGTTTTAAGAATATCATCTGTAAAAATGCCTTTTATTGTACCTAGTGTACCTACTGGCATAAATGCCGGGGTATCAATATATCCTCGGGACGTAATTATTTTTCCTAATCTGCAATTATTTTTATTTTTGATTAATTCAAAAAAAAATTTTTTTGAATTCATTTACATTTATTTTTTAATTGAAATAGAAATTATTTTATCAGGATCTTTAACGGATCCATTAGGACCGTCACCTTTTTTAATTTTATCAACTAAATCCATTCCACTAATTACTTTTCCAAAAACAGTGTATTGCCTATCAAGATGAGGGGAGGCTTCAAAACAAATAAAGAATTGACTATTAGCACTATTTGGATTTGACGATCTAGCCATAGAAAGAATTCCTCTATCATGGGGAATATTATTAAATTCTGCTTTTAAATCTGGTAAATCAGACGATCCGGTACCTGCTCTATTAATATTATAAGATTTCTTATTTGAATTACCAAACTGGACATCGCCGGTCTGGGC
>CACHVP010000005.1:0-51372 GCA_902583355.1 uncultured Pelagibacteraceae bacterium | reverse complement strand
AACGCTTCCCAAGCTCTACCAACGGGTAATCTTCTTATCTTTATTGTAAAAGCGTTTGTTATTAGTGCCAAAACAAGAATTAAGTAATACAGAAAAATAATTCTTTGCATCGGATCATATTCCAATCCGAAAAAAGTGTGAAAGGTTTCTACTCCTTCATCTGGATAGCGTTTAAATGGCAAACCAAAAAATGATGGTCTTGGAATTCCTGTAAGACCATCAGGACCTTTCGTTAATTCATACCAATTCAAAAGAAGAATTCTTATCATTTCACCAAAAGCAAGTGTAACAATAGCAAGATAATCTCCTCTTAATCTTAAAACCGGAAAACCTAATAGAATTCCAAACATACCTGCAAAAAGACCGGCAATCGGAAGGCAGATCCAAAAAGACCAACCAAAATGAATAGCAAAAAGAGCGTAGGAGTAAGCGCCTACAGCATAAAAAGCGACGTATCCTAAGTCTAAGAGTCCAGCTAAACCTATAACAATATTCAATCCCCAGCCTAACATTATATAAGTCATCATCATGATGGCTATATCCATCCAATAACGATCTGCAAATGGCATGAAAGGAAAGATTATTGAAAAAGCTATAGCTGCAATAGCTATTTGAGCTCCTTTTTCATCTAAAAAATTTGAAATTGCTTTTCCTAGAGAAGATGGTTCCCCTCTCCTTTGTTCTTTTTTATATGAATAAATATTTATAAAAAATCTACCTACGGCACAAAAGGCAACTATAAGTAAAACAATAAACCATTTTGGTTCGACAACTAATACTTCATTTTTAGCGACCGTTCTGAGTCCAACAATAGGACCGAATAAAGCTAGTGCAATAATTCCAGTAAATAAACTATCTTTAAGTGATTTTTGAATTAAATCTTTTCCCATTTTTATACTTTTTCAATATCTGGTTTGCCTAAGAAACCTGTTGGGAAAAATATTAAAACTATAACTAAAGTAGTGAAGGCAGCAATATCTTTATATTCAATTGAAATGTATCCTGACCAAAAAGTTTCGATTAATCCAATCAGCAAACCTCCGAGCATTGCTCCGGGAATTGATCCTATTCCACCCAATACAGCGGCAGTAAATGCTTTAATTCCTGCTAAAAATCCAATATAGAAATCTATTACACCGTAATACATAACGAACATCACGCCTGCAACTGAGGCAAGTGAAGATCCAATAATAAATGTCATGGAGATTGTTCTGTCTACATTTATTCCCATTAGTGCCGTCATGGTTCTATCCTGTTCACATGCACGTTGAGCTCTTCCCAAAGCTGTTCTGGTAATTAACAATGTAAAGATAGCCATTAAAACTATGGTTACTAAAACTATAAAAATTTGAAGATAACTCAATGTAACTACAAAGTCTGATTCTTTGAAAAAATTAAACCCGCCTTGAATTACAGGCTGTAAAGTTTTTATTCTAGCACCTTGAGCTGCTTGCACATAATTTTGAAGAACGATGGACATTCCTAATGCAGAAATTAGTGGGGCTAATCTAAAAGATTTTCTCAGAGGTTTGTAAGCTAACTTCTCTACTGTCCAGCCATAACAAGCTGTAAAAACCATAGCTATTAGCAAGACTAATATTAATACTATTGGCAATGAAATTCCCGTAAGTGCAAAAAGAATAAATGAAATTAAGGCTACGAATGCTCCCACCATAAAGATGTCACCGTGAGCAAAATTTATCATACCAATGATTCCATAAACCATTGTATATCCAATAGCGATTAGTCCATAAACGGATCCTAGGGTAACGCCGTTTATCAGCTGTTGTAGAAAATACTCCACGTGTCCTCCCCCTAAAAAATTTTAAAATCTTTTTAAGATGCTATTTAAAACTTTTTGTTGGATTTTGTAAAATTTCTTTTTTTTTAATTCTTTCAATGCTTGGGCATTAATGCCGCCTGGAGTTTGAGATTCGCTTACAAGTTGTTTCAAAGAGAGTTTATTTTTATTTAATGAATCTTCTGACAAAGCTAAAAAAAATTCTCTTGTATAATCTTCGGCAGATTTTCTGCTCACACCTTTTTTAACAAGCCAATCACTAGTGGTCACCATCATTTGATAGAAAGGAGCCATAAAAGAAGATGTGGTCCAAAAGTTTTTGGAAATTTTTTCATTTTTTATCTCAATTGTCTTTCCTAATTTATCAAAAAATTTTTTAACTTTTTTGTCTTTAGGGCAAATTATTATTGGTCCCTTTTTAATACCAATAAATGGCATAGGGATTACTCGTGTTACCTTTTTATTCTTAGTGTATTTTTTTAACTTTTCTAAATTAATAGTAGAAATAAAGCTAACAATCTTCTGATTTGATCTAAAGTTAAGTTTTTCTAAAATTTTATGCCCAACCTTAGGAGTAACAGCTAAAAACAGCCAATTAGACCTATTTATCAATTGTTGATTATTCTTTGAAACAGCTATTTTTTTAAACTTTCTGCTTAGTTTTTTTGATATTAATCTATTACGAGGAGAGATATAAATTTTTTTGATTTTTAATTTTGATTTAAAAATACCTTCAATAACTGAAGAGGTAATATGTCCAGTCCCCAAAAAACCTATTTTCATTAATCATGCAGAATAACCAAGCAATTCCATTTAATAAAGAAAATTTTAAACAAATCTTATCTAAGGAATTCGCATTAGTAATAATTGTATCGATTCCAGGTGCTTTTATTGCTGAATATTTTAATGTTCCACTTGCTTGGTTTTTAGGCCCAATGCTAGTTACATCGGTTGTAACCCTGGGAGGACTTAAAACCAAAATGCCCAGATTAGTTTTGAGCACAGTTTTAATTTTTTTAGGACTTTATATTGGCAATTACATTGACAAAAATCTTTTCTCACAAATACATCAGTGGGTTTGGACTTCTTTGATTATGCTGATTTATATTATCGTTAGTGTTTTGATAGTTTCAAAATATCTCCAGAAATTTTCAGGATATGAAAAAAAAACCTCAATATTTTCAGCCGCACCTGGTGCATTAGGACCTTTATTAATATTAGCTGAAGATCAGAAATCAGACTTAAGTCAGGTCGCAACTTCACATCTTATAAGATTAATTATTATAATTACTGTTATCCCTTTTATAGTAAATAGCTTCAACGACACGGTTAGTGTTAAAACAACTGAAACAATTGTGGAAAGTCAAAATATTTTTCATTTGTTGATGCTGGTAGTATTTTCAATAGTTTTGATTATTTTTTTTGATAAATTAAAAATTCCTGCTGCGCTGCTGGCTGGAACTTTGGTTGCTAGTGGTTTTTTGCAAATAACCGAGATTGCTTCTTTTAAACTTCCAGAAAATATTATCGATTATTGCCTGTTAATTCTTGGTTCGTCTGTTGGGTGCAGATTTGCTAACAAAACTTTTGGAGAAATAGCTAATAATGCAGTTCATAGTTTTATAGCGACTTTTCTTTTGGTTATACTTGGTTTGATAGCAGCCTTTGTTGCTGGTCTTGTTATTGAAAAGAATTTTTTCACTTTATTGCTATCCTATTGTCCCGGTGGAATTTACGAGGTTGCAGTAATCGCTATTTTTTTTAATCTTGACCCTGAGTTTGTGTCATTTCATCACATAATAAGATTGCTTTTAATATTATTTATTGTCCCAATAATTTTAAGATTTTTAAATAATAGATAAAAAAAAACCTCGTGGAATTTATCCACGAGGTTAATTTTTTTTAAAATTTATCTGTGTAACTTAAAACTGATAACCAATTGCTAATTTAAGTGCACTTGTATCTAAATCAGCAGTTAGTGTGTTAGTTCCTGAATCGGCACTGTTACCAGTAGATGTTACGCTTAGGTCATCGAAATCGTTAATTTCATATGAAAGTTTACCGACTATACCGCCAGACTCTCCCATTTTAATACCGATACCATAGTTCATTCCATTTAGAGTTACATTACCATAGCTACCACCGTTTCCAGATGCTACTTCTAAAGTGTTAACATCTATTTCGTTGTAACCAACTCTAGCGTACATACCTCTGAATAATGGAACTTCTGCATAAATTACTGAATAGTTTTCAACTTCCGCTCCAGCTTTAAACTGTCTGCTATTTGAAGTTTCAGCTGCCGTACCTGATACAGATGTTTCAGTATCAACCCTGATATGAGTTTTTCCACTCACGTCAGCTGCTCCTGGAACTGATTCATAACCTAATGTAAAGTTATTATCTAAAGCGTATTCTACATAGAAAGATCCAATACCTGCTGAATTGTCAACAGATGCAGTGTTAGTTGAAGAATCTGTTTCACTACCTGTTACAGAACCTACTTCTTTACCATCGGCTTCAATATTTAAGTACTGAGCAGTAAATCCTACTCCAATACCCCCGGCAAATGCGCTTGTGTTGCCAAGTAAAAAAATGAATGCGACGGCTGTTATAATTTTTTTCATATTCTTCCTTAAAAGTATTATTTTAAAATAATGTTGGATTCGTAACAGAGTAGTTAGAAAATGTCATGTCGATTATTGAAAAATGAACTAAAAAGCCCCTAAATTACGCACATAATGAAAAAATGCTCAAAAAATCAATAAAATCAACGTTTTTTATATGACAATTTTGCAACACTAAAAAATAAAGTGAATTATCACAAAATTTCTCAAAAATTTAAAGCTAAGTTTTCTTTTAATTATTAATAAACGTTCCTCTAATTCTTAAAAGTTCCCTGCTGAGATTCATATCTTTTTTAAACGCCTTTCTACCGTGTAACCAAAAATAATTATTTGAAAAAATTGTTGATCCGGGAATTAGAGGAAAGACAAGCTTATTTTTACTCTCTTCGAGAGCGTCAGATAATTTTTGCAAAAATAATCCTTGCTTCATATTTTTGGGCTCAGGAAACTGATCAATATATGAAATTATGGTTTTACCATTTTTATCTTTTGAAAATACTGGGTGTTCAACTTTATATTCAATATTTTTACTTTTTGGTGACCCCCAAGTAAAATTTTCTTTTCCTATAGGATCGCTACTCAATTCCTCACAATGCTCCCAATCATCTAAATGAAGCAAAGTACTTTCTCCACCCTTCACATTAATTTCTTCCATTTTTGTCATTAAAAGCCAGTCTGTCTTTTCTTTTACAAATGTTCCATCTGTATGAAGATCTAAATTTCTATACGCTTTTCGAAGATAAGAGTCACTTGCGTCAGAATGTTTAACATGAAAACGTGCATAATATTTTCCTGTCATAGAGTCAAAATTAGGAAGACCTACTAAATATACTAACGCAGTTGAAAGTTTTACTAAAAAGTCTTTATTAAATTTTGAATTTTTAATATCAGGTTCAATTATAGCTGTGCCAGTACTTCTATCTTTTAGAGTAGAATTTAAAACTTTACTAAGTTCCCCTGAGAAAACATCATCAACACTTTTCGCTAATGAAAATCTAGAAAAAGGTTTGTATTCTAAGGACTGAATACTGTGTTTATTAAAAGGGAAGATTAATTTATCTAATTCGGTTTCTTGAATTTTAATAACTTTAATTCTTTTTGATATTGAATGATCTTTGATATCTAAACTCATTTCATTCTTGATGCTATATAATCTAAAATTACAGGGTTGTAGTATTGAAAACAAAGTCCTGTATCCATATCATGACCTTTTTTAACAGGTTCTGACCAGTCATCTCCCTTTCGAATACATTTTTTTCCATTAATTTTATAGTTTTCTGAAATTACTATTCTTTTCATTCCAGGTATTTCCTCCAACCAATCAGAAAGCAAACCCTCATATTTATCTCTAGGATGTGTAAAAGCTAAAACTGGAGTTTTTAAATTATTTTTAATTTCATCGTTCATTTTTTGTCTTAAATCGTGAGGTCCTTTCCATTTTTTTCTAAATTTCTCCATTGCTTTTTCAACACCCAGTTTTTTAACTTTATATTTATGTGAAAGCTTTCCAAAACAAGCATGCATATAAGATATACCTCCTCCTACTTTGTCGGGGTATCTACTCATAAAAAGCAAAGTAGTCTTGCCTCCACAAGAATGTCCTGTAATAAAAATTTGTTTTCTTGGAACACCTGCTTTTACAAATTTATTAATTAAATCAAGATTGGCTTCAACCCTTTTATCTAGTTTGTGTTTACCTTTATAAACTTCTGGAGTTTTTAAGGTCCACCAATCTTTTTTTGGTGACATGTCACCAGCTAAGTGATTGGTGCAAAAATTGTAAACCATTATTCTTTTTCCATCAATTTCTTCATCGATTAATGAAGCAGAATTTCTAAGCATTGATACCCACGCACATGACTGTAATGCCATATCATTTTCATTTTGTCCGTGATTATAAATCAAAATTATTTTGTTTTTAGGATCGCTAATATTAAAATCATTTTTTACAGGATGAACGTTCTTTTTTGAAATGAAACCATCTCTTACTTTGTCTTTAGGTCCTGCATAAAGCGGGGTGATCAAAATAGAAAAAATTATAATTAATAATATTTTTTTCATACAAATTTAATTAAAACAGTCAAAAGTATAGCAGATAGCACCGTTGGGTAGACAAGGTTTCTTTTGGCTATAAAAAATACTGCTACACAAACAAAAACTACTATTAATCTTATTAAATTGCTTACTTCTCCTAAGTCACCTGCTGGAAAAACTACGACTTTAGAAATTAAAGCTGCCAACGTTGAATAAGCTATACAATCAAATAATCTAAATATTTTAGAATTTTCATCAATTTTTTCAGAAAATAAAACTCCTAATGATCTAGATAAATAAGTAGCTATAGAAGTTACCGCTATAACTAAAATAATATTTGAGGATAAACTAGTCATTAAACTCTCCAATTAAAAATGCAATCACACCTGCAGTTACTCCTCCATATAAAATACACCATTCGGGTGATATTAAATAAAAAACAGGACCAAGAATTGTCCCTAAAATAACTGAAGTTCCTATAACAATATTTTTCATTGAACCTAACAACATGCAAAAAAAATAAATAGGATTAACGATGGCCAAACCAATCATCATATCTTTGCTTAAATAATCAGAAACTACATAACCTAAAACGGTTGAAAAAATAGCAATGGACCAAGTTGCTGTTCCGATACCCATCCAAAAATCTATTCTATAATCTTCGCTTATGGTTTTATAATCTTTTTTCATTATCAACCACGAAGAAACTGCGAGAAAATGACAGGAGATATAATATTTCCATTTTGGTTGTTTTTTACTTTTTAATAATGGAAACATTGAAACTGCCATTGGAAATAAACGAGCATTTACTAACCAAACTCCAATAAAAATATTTATTAATGAAGCTCCGACTAAAAAAGATTCGGCCATTACCAACTGACCAGGTAATGCGTAAGTAAAGAACGTAGAAAAAAAGCTTTGTTGAAAATTGAAACCAATGTTTTTTAGTAAAGCCCCTATAGCTATAAAACTACACGCTAATGCTATTGCTGGGCTATCGAATGATCTAACTGAGTATAAACCTTTTAGAAAATATCCAGATCTAATCATTAACCGCCAAGAAACAATCTTCCTACATCAGGATTTTTTAACAAATCGTTTCCTTTACCAACGATTGCAGTTTGGCCTGAAACTAATACATAACCAATATCTGCAAACTCAAGACCTTTTTTTGCATTTTGTTCAACCATTATAATGGTTTTTTTTTCATTTTTTTGTAGATCTTCTAAAATTTCAAATACCATTTCAATGTATCTTGGTTCCAAACCTATCGAAGGCTCATCTACTAAAAGTATTGATGGACGCATTACCAAAGCTCTTGAAATCTCGAGAAGTCTTCTCTCTCCACCTGATAATACTTTTGCTGGCTGGTTTCTTCTTTTGTTCAATCTTTCATATTTTTCCAAAACTCTTTTAGCTTCTGCGTAAGACTCTTCAGTTTTATCTTTAATATATCCTCCCATAAGTAAATTTTCTTCAACTGTCATATCTGGAAATACGGAATTATCCTGAAGAATATAAGCAATGCCACAGCTTTTTAATTTTTGGGCTGGTGTAAGTTTGGTAATCTCATTTCCATCAATTTCAATTTTACCCGAGAAGATATTTGTAAAACCATAAATAGAATGAAGTATTGTAGATTTTCCTGCACCATTCGGCCCTATTAGACATAATGATTGAGCTTTATCTACTAATAAATCAAAGTTATGAAGTATTTCCATTTTACCATAACCAGCATTTAAATTTTTAATCTGTAAATGCAAGTTAGATCCAGAAAGTTTTTGTAAATCTTTAATATCTGGTGCTTTCCCTAATACTTCGTACTGATTTGCCATTATTGAGCTCCTAAATAAGCATCAACAACTCGCTTATCATTTTTAATTTGTTCTGGTGAGCCTTCCGCCAAAAGTTTTCCATGAGCTAAACAAAAAATACTTTGAGCTAAACTCATTATAACTTTCATATTATGCTCTATTACTAACAAAGTAATTCCATAATCTTTATTAACCTTTATAAGTCTATCTATAATTCCATTTATTAAGGTTGGATTAATACCTGCCGTAGGTTCGTCTAATAATAACATTTTAGGCTCATTCATTAATGCCATTGCTAATTCTAAAAGTTTTTGCTGGCCAAATGATAAATCTCCTCCTCTTAAATTTCTTTTTTGATAGAGTCCTACAAAGTTTAAAAGATTTTCTGCTTTTTCAGTAAGCTCAGGCGGTATTTTTGCAAATATAAAACCTGAGTCACTAGCCTTATGGCTTATTAACATATTTTCTACGCAGTTAAGTTTAGAATAAATTCTTGTTTGCTGAAATGTTCTTAATAATCCCAGTTTAGCTACTGCAGGGACAGGCATTTCTGAAACTTCAGTATTATTAAAAACGATAGACCCTTGGTCAATTGGATGAGTTCCAACGATTGAATTAAATAACGTTGTTTTGCCAGAACCGTTTGGTCCGATTAAGCCAACTATTGAACCTTGCTTCACAGAAACAGAAATATCTACATTGGCTTTCACACCTCCAAAAGATTTACTTACATTTTTTACTTCTAAAAGACTCATTTTAATTCCACCTGTGATTTACGATCCTTTTCGTCTATTACTTCTCCAAATCTTTCAGGATATTTTTCCCTTAACCAACCCATTAATCCTTCTGGGAAGTAAATTACAATTACAACAATCAAAACTCCTAACGCAACATATTGCCAACCTAATATAAAAGTCCAAAGACCTTCCTTGAAGAAATGGAATAAAGTTGCACCAATAATTGGCCCCCACAAAGTTCCTTTTCCACCAAGTATTGCCATTAAGACCATAAACACTCCCATCTCTCTTCCATCAAATGCTACATCCGTTGAATCTATATATCCAATTAGTCCACCCATAATTCCACCGGCTAGACCACAGAAAAATGCAGATACCATCCAGCCAACAATTTTATATTTCATTGTCTGAATACCCATTGCCTCTGCTTTATCTTCGTTATCTCTTATCGCATTTAAAATTAATCTAAATCTAGAACCGTAAATATATTTTACAAAAATAAATGCTAAAACTAATACAATAAAACTTGTAAAGTAGAAAAATTTTCCTCTTGCTTCAGGATCAACTATTTCTGCAGGAAAAGGTGGTGTAGTAAAGCCTTGACCAGCTCCAATTATTTCTATCCCTCCAGCAATTTCACCTGCCGCAATCCCAAGACCTAAAGTACAAATAGCAAAGTAATGACCTCTTAAACCTAAAATAGCATAACCTATGGCGCCAGCGACTAATGCTGGGACAATAGCTGCAACTAATAAACCAACACCTATTCCTTGAAAATATTGTGCTGTAGTATGCACGAATGTTTTTTCTCCACCGCTCTCTGTCCATTCTGCTAATGGGAAAAACATACCTACTTGAACTGATGCGGTTAGATACATTCCAAGACCGTAGAAAAGGATATTTCCAAAACTATTGTAGCCCATTTCTCCACCCTGTAAATTCCAAGTCATCGCCAGAACAATCAAGACACAAAGATATGTAAGCTGAACTTTAAAAGCAGAAAATAAATAGGGAGCTGCTAAACCTAAAATAATTAAACCAGTATATAATATTAAATCTTTTTGTTTCATTTTTAATGATGGCCTTCTTTGAAGTTTACATGCCTGTTATAAGTACACCAAATTCTTTTCTTATTTACTTTTTGTAATTTTTTATGAGAATATCTCTCTCTCCATTTATAATCAGGGTTGGGTGCGATACCCCTTCCAACTTCTGCTGCCATAGCACATTTTAATTCCACTGGATTAAAAGGTGTGTTCGAGGTTGGTGTTAAAAAAACCAAGTCTTTCATATCTGGACAGGTAGGATCTCCGTGATCATAAATACCTCGTAAACTGTATTTATCACCACTCTGAGGTCCTCCAATAATTGTATTTATTATATGACTGTTTCCGTAAACCCCTTTGTTGCATGACCAAGCAAAACTAGCCACGTGAGCTAGCTCATGCAGTGTCATAATACTTCTTTTTGCTTTTCCACTAATATATTTACTTTTAAGAAATATGTATCCATGATGAACAGATCCTTGGCCGCCATCTTGATGACCAACATCAGCCCATATAAAATAAAGTTTATTTGGATTGTTAAATCCATTTTTAGAAAGAAAAGCATCTGGATAATTCATTCCATAATTTCCTTTGAATTTTTTATCAAAACGAACAAATGAGATATCTAGTTTTCCATCTTTTCTCATATCATATCTAAATTTTTGTTTTCCCTTTGTCATTTTAAAAAATTTTTCATTAATTTCCATAAGTTCGGCTTCCATTTTTCCGTTAATATCCCACTCCCTATCTTTACTGTTTTTATTCAGCAAGTATATGAAATGAACTTGAGGCTCTTTTGTTACATCTGGCTGATCTTTAAAAAATCTACCTGGTTTTTCATCAGCAAACGCAGTTGAAACCATAAGCAAAGTTAAAAATAAAATAATTTTTCTCATTTTAAGTACTCTCTTTTTTTAGATAGTTTAAATCTTCTGTAAACTAATATGAAAACTAGGAGCATAAATACTGCGCCAATTCTAAATTCTGTGCCTAAAATATAATCTGCGAACTCTTCAAATAATCCTAATCCCATTCCTGAAATTGCAACCGCCGGTAAATTACCAAGACCTGCTACAATAACTATCATGAACGATCTAACTGTATAAGGAAGTCCTACATACGGATGAAGAGTAAGAGTGATTGAAATAAGAGCTCCTGCAATACCACACAACGCTGCATTAATGCCAAAAGTTGCAGCATAAACTTTTTCAGTATCTACACCAAGAATTTTTGCAGCTCTAGCATTTTGCGCTGTTGCTCTTATGGCTCGTCCAAGTTTAGATTTTTTCATATAAATAACCAAAGCTACTGCGTATGCTAGACTTACAAAAGCAGAGAATATTTTTGAATTTGGTAGGGTAACTGAATTATCAAATAACATTGTTGTTCCGTATTCAGATTGTGCAACAACTACATCTGCGCCAAAAATAAAATTCATTAATTGTTGAAATACAATTGCGATACCGAAAGTTGCTAAAATTGAAATAAATAAGTCTCGATCCACAACTTTATTAATTACTAGTTTATAAAGTCCCCAACCAACAAAATACATTAAAATTGGAGAAACAATAACTCCCCAAGCTGGATGAATTCCAGCAAGATACATAGTGTATGCAATATAACCTCCGAGTATTACTAAATCACCTTGTGCAATATTGATTATATTCATTACTCCCCACTGGAGGGCCATTCCGTAGGCAATTAGTGCAAATAAAATCCCTAGAAGAATTCCGTCCAATGAAGCTTGGACCATTAACATTGGAGCTTGAAAAATTAAAAAATCCATAAAAATTATCTTTAAAAAAAATGCCCCCTAAAATTTAGGGGGCATTTAATAATTTAATTAGATATTAACTTCTTTCAGACCAAGGTGGAATTGGGTGGAAGAATTTGTCTGATGCCCATTTTGTAGGAGCAACAACTTTATTCTCACACGTATCACCTTTACATCTTACTTGGAACAAGATCATTGGCTTAGCAACGTTTTGACCGCCAGGACCAAATTTAATGTTTCCATAGAAAGTTTGCATTTCTGTAGCCTTAAGAGCATCTCTAACTTTATCTCTGTCAAAAGAATTTGCTCTTTCGAACGCATCTTTAAACACTAGTAAAGCGGCAGATGACTCAGCTGATTGGTAAGGTGGAGCATAACCAAATTCTTTTTTAAAGTCTTTGTCATACTTCTTACCACTTCCAAAGAATTTATCTTTGTAGCTTAAGTTTTTATGCCATTGAGAAGCGCACAATGCGTATTCTGATTTCTTTCCATGTTGTTTAGAAAGTTTTGCAGCATCGCAGTGTGTCATCGCTAACATTGGAACATCAACTTTCATTTCAGATATTTGTCTGATTGCAGTTAATGCACCTTTTGTGTGCCCTGATACTACTAGTACATCTGGCTTAGTAGCTTTTACTTTTGCCAATGTAGCAGCCATATCATTTAGCTCTTTTGGTAATTTGTCATCAATGATGATTTTAGATCCAGTTCTTTTTGCTGCATCCAAGATACCAAGTCTCACGTCTTGTGAGAAAGCATCTTGTTCAAATGCTTGTGCAATTTTTACTGGCTTACCACCATTTTTTTCGACTGCAAGATCAATTGCTACTTCAAGGTATTGGTTAGCAGGTGATAACACCGCGAACAAATATTTGTATCCTTTTGTAAATAAAGATCTTGATGCACCATTTGCTTCAACCATAGGAATTTTATATTTCTCGGTTACTGGTGCAATGGCTTTCGTTAAACCTGAACTGTATGGTCCAAGCATATAATGAACGCCGTCTTGTTTAATTAGTCTTTCAGCTAATTGAGCAGCTCTTTTAGGATTTGATTCATCATCGTAATAAATGATTTCAAATTTATAACTTTTTCCTCCAACTTTTACGCCACCCATTTTGTTAATTCTATCAACAGCCATGTTATAGCCGTTTTGAGTGTGTACTCCATTAGAAGAGTATTTTCCTGTAAGAGATATCGCAGAACCTAACACGATCATACCGTCTTCAACTTTTGCGAAAGAAGAAGTGATACTTGCTAATGCTAGAGTAATAGCTGAAATAAATGTAATAAATAGTTTTGCTATTTTATTCATTATTTCCCCCTTTAATTAATTAATTAATTTAAATTATTAAAACAATTTTTGTCTTTTTAGACAACAGGTTAAAATGAAAAAATTAAGTTCTGATCGCAACAAATATCGCAATGATAATTAATACACACGCTGAGATTGTATTTAATAACCTTGGATTACCCTTTAGCCATATCGCAATTTTTCGGGCGGCAAGTCCGTACATCATTAAACTTAAAAAATCTAAAGACATCCAAGTTAAAATTAAAATAAAAAATTGTGAAATTACATTTCCCTCAAAATTTATAAATGTAATAAATATTGTCCCAAAGAAGACTAAAGCTTTTGGACTCAAACCTGCAACTACAAAACCATCTCTGTACATTGCAAAATTACTTTTAATTATTTTATTTTTTTGATTTGTTTGCTTAATTTTTAAAGCATATGTCTCGTAAGAAAGATATAATATATAAGAAATACCTGCCCACTTGAAAAATACATATATATCTGGATTGTCTATTAACAAACTCCCAATTACAAAAGTGGTTAGAGATGCTTGAACAAAATTGGCCGATATATCCCCAAGAGCTGTCCAAACAGATTTTTTTAAACCATAATTTATAGTATTTGTGACAATAATAACTCTGGGAGGCCCAGGGGTAATAAAATAAAATAATAATAATTGAAGATAAAGAATATAATTTTCAGGAAACATTAAAAATACTATATATTTTTTCATGAAGAAAAGAAGCTTAATTCCAGAAACGAGAGTAAAAAACCCGGAACCTAAAAATTATAATGAAGATTGGATAATTTGGGCAGGTTGGGCAGACCGTATTACATTTGAGGAAATAGAAAAGAAAACAGGAAAAAATGAATCCCAAGTAATAAAAATAATGAGAAGAAACTTGAAACCTAGTTCATTTAGGTTGTGGAGGAAAAGAGTTCACAAGACGAGTATAAAACATAGGAAAAAATTTAAACTCGAGAGAAAAAAAATGAGAGAAAAAGTTAGAATAAGTGATATATATTAATTATGAAAAAAGTTGTCATGTATACTGGTAATCCCTGTCCATATTGCGTTTACGCGAGAGCATTGCTTGATTCAAAAAAAATTCCTTACCAAGAAATAAATGTTTGGGAAGATGAAAGTAAAAGAGCAGAAATGTTAAAAAAAAGTGGAGGAAGGACCTCTGTACCTCAAATTTTCATAGGCGATCATCACGTTGGCGGTAACGCTGAATTACAAGCAGCTAACAAAAGCGGTGAACTCGATAAGTTGCTAGCGTAATAATTAATTTAAATTTTCTTTTATAAACTTAACAGTTTTATTTAGTATCTTATTAACAACCAGATTGAGATAAACACTCGACAGCACTTTTACCAGATTTTTCCATTCGATCAATTTCTTTCATAGCATCGTCGTAACTGCTACCAAATTGTCCATCAAAACCTCTGCCTTCCATTTCTGCTTTAACTTGTTCTATTGCCGCTTGAGCTCTCCATGCGTCCCAAGTAGATCCTCCTGGCGTTGCCTCTATTTCTTGTAATGCGGCTAAGGTAGCTTCTTGTGCTGCTCGAGTTGCGTCTGCCGCTGCTTCTGCTGCATCTGATGCTGCTGATGCAACCTCAGTTGCTGCTGCTGATGCTACTGCTGCAGCTTCAGTTGCTGCTTGAGCTGCTGCTGATGCTTGCGCTGCTGCGTCTGCTGCTGCCTGACCAGCTACGGATGCAGCGTCTCTTGCTGACATGAATGCAGCCTCCGCGGCTTGTTGAGCTGCTTTGTCTCCAGTTGCCATTGCAGCATCCCAATTTGCTCTAGCTTCGAGTTGTGCTGCTTTTGCAGCTGCATAAGTAGATGCTTGTTGTGTTGTTGCTCCAGCTGCTTGAAGTGCACTTGCTTGTGACTGCACTGTTGCTTTAGCCTCTTTAGAAATAGACGCTGAACGAGTATTTACTGAAGCTTGAATTGAAGAACTTACAGTGTCTTGTAAAGATACACCAGTTAAAGCTACATTTCTTGTTGCAACATTATTTAAGGCTTGAAGATATTCAGTTTGTTTCGTTTGAACAGACTCAAATGCTTTACGTTCATCAACTAATCTCGTTTGGAATCTTTCTAAGTCTCTTTGAAGAAGACTTGCCTCTCTTGTTTTTCCAGCTGCCTTTGCAATTTCTATATCTTTTCTATAAAGATCTGCACGCCACGCATTCCATTTCGTTTCTTGGTTTTTAATACCGCTAAGAGCATTTTGATAGTTGTAGCTCTTTCCTGCAATTTGTGCTTCAGCTGCTTTAATTGCAGCTTCCGTACGTCTTACATCCCACTTATTCATTCCTGGCGTGTTTCTAATTGCCTTTAAGTTTTCTAAAGTTTGTTTTTGTGATATTACTGATGCCATTCCTGTATTTGATACAAAAGCTTGACCAGCTGCAATTTCAGCATATTTTGCCTCCGCTACAGCATCTTCAGCGGCTTGTATCTCCTCTTTAGTTGCTCCCGATTTTGCTTCAACTGCTGCTAAATTTTCTCGAGCTATTTCACGTGTTGTTTTTGCTTTTGAGTATGCCTGTGTTACTTCTTCAACTACAAACACCTCAGGTTTTAACGCTTCTGCAGAATATATTTTTGTATTTAATGAAAATGATGAAATAGGATCAATAAAATCTATAGCTTTATCTTTTAATAATCTTTCATCAACAACTCTTACTAGCTGAGTTCCTTTAATTGAAATGATTGCTTTACCTTCAAGTTTTCCAAGGGATTTCATTGCTTTTTCATCAATTTTTATCCCAATATTTTTTGCGGTAGCCATAGCTAAATTTGCTTTTACGTTATCTAAATATTGATACTGTTCACTTAAACTTACAATTTGTTCTGTAATTTGTGGCGTTTCAATCTCATAAGATTTAATCTCATCATTTAAAGCTTTTGCAGTTTGATTTAAATCCTTAGCTTGATTTTCAAAATTAGAAATTTGATCATCAAGACTTGCCATTTGAGCTTTATAATCTGCATTTAATTTATCTATTTCTGCAGACTTTGCTGTAGGGGTTTTTTCTAAATTCTGTGAAATAGCACTAATTTCATTTTGTATATTGCTATCTAATTCACTCTTTTGCGTTTGTAGTTCAGTTATTTTGTCATTAATTGGATCTAAATTTTTTTGAAGTTCGCTTAATGAGTTGGTTTTCTTGTCTATTAATGATTGTTTAGATGCAAAATCTTTATTTAATTTAGCTATTTGGCTCTTAATATCTTTCTCAGAAGATTTTATTGCACTTATTTCTTTTTCTAATGTTGAAATATTTGTGCTTATATTGGCCAATTGTGAGTTGTTAGTAGAAATCTCTGATTTTAAAGAAGCAGTTTTTTCATTAAGAGCATTCAGTTTTGGATTATCTTGTCCAAGAAACTCTCTAAATCCTTCCTCTACTTCTTTTCTATCATTGGTATCTAGTTGTAATGGATCTTTGTAGTAAGCGTTTACGTAAGCGTAATCATCAACATAATCAAATTTTTTAGATCTTACTATTGCTGCAGCTTTTACATTTGTCATTTCCCAATAAGGTCCAGTCATATATCGACTTCCAGTCGTCTTGCCCATCTCTGACATTGCTTCTCTTGCTGCTGCTAAAGCAGCAGTTTCAGTTTTGTCACCAGCTGATATATCACGTAAATGTGCTCTTAAAGATACCGCGTCTAATCCTGCTAAACTTTCCGCTTTATCGGCATAAGTTGGTACATCTTTTAATATTGATGTTACTTTATCTTTAACAGCAATATATTCAGGATTTTCTTTGGACATTACCTCATTATATTTTGTTTTAGCTTCTTCAACTTGTTTTACAGCGTTTTCAACAGTTTGTTTAGTTATTTGACTCTCAACAGAGATGGTACTCATTCGTGCGGTACGTAATTCTCCCCCTAAATCCCATCTTGTCTTAAAATCAACTGCTTCTGGATTATTTTTATATACATCAGATCTTTGTGTATACAAGCTTTCGGCAGTTTTCATTACATTATCCATCTGCTTATCAATATTAACAATTTGTTTAGCGGCTTTATTCATTTCTGGAGTAAATGCACTCATATCCTGTTTAACACCTTGCAAATTTCTTCCATTCATAAATGCTACACTTCCATCTCGTAGACTCGATATTCTATCAAAAGCAGCAGTTTGTGCTTCTGGAGATAATGCATTAAATGCAGCGCTTGGTCCTGATGTTGTACCCGGAGTATTTCCGGCTCCATAAACAGCTGCATAAGCGTCAGCCATGGCTTTATCATATGCAGATCTATATTCTCTTCTTACATCGTTATAATTCGAATTTATTTCGACTCTTAATGAGTCGTTAGATGTTATTTGATCATTTATTTTGGCTACTTCTTTGCTGATTTTTTCTCTTCTTTGTTTGTCAAACTCCATTATTTCATCATATTTATTTGCTTTTTCAGTAATTTCATTTTTTAACTCATTTAATTTAGCGCCAAGCTCTCCACTTAAAACTTTATCATATTCGCTTTGGAAGAATTCTTGTTCAGCTGATCCTTTAAAATAAGATCTATTTTGTAACATTCTCGTATTCAAAGTTGCTAAAGGTTCGAATTCTTTGGCTTCTGCTTTTAGTTTTTCATTCCAATTTTTATTCATCGTCTCAACGTTTAAAGACGCTAGAATGGCTGCTTGTTCTGCTTTTTCTTCTATCATCATAACTCTAAATTCTGCTGCAGTAGGAACATCTACAACCCATTCTTTACTCTTTGATAATCCTGTATAAATTTCTTTCATAACAACTTCTTGTGTATCCCAGTCGTCTTTATTAACTGCATCAATACCTCTTTGAATAGCATCTTGAGATAGACCTGCGTAAGTTCCATATCTTTCAATATCAAATGCCCTTGCTTTTCTTGGGTCGGCATCTAAAATTACTCCGACCTCTCTCAATGAAAACTCCATTTCTTCTGCAAAATATTCGCTCTCTATATCTCCAAGTGCAGCGTAATATCTCTCTAGAGCCTCTACTTCTTTATCTATAGATTTTTCAAATTGTGACTCGATAAAATCCTTTTCACGAGTTACCTGATTAAGCTGTTGATTTAATGCATCATTGGTTTTAGCAATATCATTGTTTAACAAACTTTCTAACTCTGACTCTCTTGAACTAATTGCAGCATATCTATTATTTAGCTCTTTTTGAGAATTTGCTAATTCAGATGATATTTTATTTAATGCATCTCGTTCAGTGCTTATTTCAAGATTTAGTTTTGAAATATTTTCTTTTAGTGATGCAGATTGTTGTTCGACCCCTGAAATTTCGCTTGTTATATTGTTAAGCTCACCTTTTAATTTATCAGATATTTCAATTGATTTTTGCGTTTCTAAATTAGTCAAATCTGCTGTACTTAATTTTTCAATTTCAAGATTATATTGAGCAGTTAACAATGATTTTTTTTCATTTAAACTTTCTAATTCTGCACTAACAGGATTTAACTGGCTATTTAAAAGTGACAACTCGTTTTTTTTATTTTCAATTAAAGTCGCATTTTTTTGAAACTTTGTCTCTAACTCTGCCATCCTTGAGGTTACTGCTTTATCAGCAACTACTTCTTTACCATCATATGTTAAGACGGAGCCTGTATAGGCATCTGCCCAATCTTTTTTAGTCCACGTTTCGATTTTTTTATCTTTATCTAAAACTATATCGAGTTTAATTGTGTTAACTCCTAAATCATTAAGTTTTTCAGATATAGAAGCTGTATCAATTCCTTTTAAATTAATTTCTATTAAATTTGCTTTAAATTCTTTTTCTTTTATTTCTTTTGAAGATTTCATTTGAGCTGTTAATTCATTTACAGTCTCCATATCTTCTTTTGATAATACTGAAGTATCTATTTTGCTCATATCAGAGCCAAATTCTTGAGGAATAATACTTTCAACGTCAGTTAAGGATTTCTCAATAAACTCTAAAGTTTTAATTGCATCTTCGGCATTATTTTTATTGATTGCTTCCTGAGCATATTCTGTAGCTTTATCAATTTCTTTTAAAGCTTCATCGATTATTTTTGATTGATCTGTTGAAGCTGCTGAAACATTTTCAAACTCTTCCCTTGCCTCAGTAATCGCATCGGTAAATTCGGTAACGTCCTCAATAGAATAAGACTTGGATATAGTAAAAAATAAAATTACAAATACAATCTTTAAAATTTTATTCAACTGGCTTTTCATCTTCTTCCTATTCTAAATCATCTTGAAGTTTTTTTCTCAATTTAGCTATTTGAGATTTATAATTTGCTATTTTTTCCTGTCTTTGTTTTAAATCTTTAGCTAATTTTTTATTTTTAACACCCGTTCCAAGGTCTAAAAATTCCCCAAGTAACCAAAATTTATTGATTGCTTCTTTTGATGGTGTTTCCATTGTCATTCCAAGAGCTTCTCGCATAGATTTTCTGCCTTTGTTTATGCCGAATAAAGATCGAATTTTTTTTTCATCTGTTTTTTTAAAAAATTTTTTTGCTCCTTGGTAATCATCCTTTTTATATCTTTCTATTGACTTTCTATCGTACCAAAGTTTTGATGAATAAAAGACTTCAAACATAGCCATTGCTTTAATCATTTGGCCAGGATTTCGTTGTGAATAAGATTTAGATTTATTAAAGGTTTTATACAAAGCTTGACCAGCTTTGCTACCTTGACATTTAAATCCTTTGCAGCCTTTTGAAAGTTTTTTAAGCATTGCATCAGGATAATATGTATTATCAAACTTCACGATCTTGCCCAGCTCTTCTATCTTTTTTAGAGTAATTTCTTCTTCGTCTTTATCTTTTTTTTTTAAAAGACTTGTTATTGCTGTTTTTTTTGATTTTTTTTGATTTAAAGATAAAGTTTTTTTTGGTTTATTTTCTTTGTTTTTATTGTCTAAATTCTTCAAATAATCTTTAGATCTATTGTATTCGATCTTAGTTATTTGACCAGTTTCATAGGCTTTTTTCAGATCTGTTTTTTTTTGCTCTAAAGTTTTTGCAAATACGCTTGTCGCAAATAAAAAACTTATGAGCACTATATTTGCCCAAATTTTCATATAATAATTTTAATGTAAAATTTTTTTAGAGTCTACAAATCTCTAAATTTTTATTATCCAAAATTAGCTAAAAACGGTAAATTTTCTAATATATAGTAACCTATTGATTGCAATTTATTAGTTAAAATTAATATCCCAGTAATTAATAAAATTACTCCTCCAGTAACAGACACGACTTTGATATTTTTTCTAAAATTTTTAGAAAACGCCAAGAATTTGGAAATACCATAACCTGACAAGATAAAAGGTATTGCTAAACCTAAAGAGTAAAAGCTTAATAGTAAAATTCCTTTTCCTATACTACTTTCGACAGCAGCAAGTGTTAAAATTGATCCAAGCACAGGCCCAATACATGGTGTCCAACCAAAACCAAAGGCTGCACCTACAAGAACTGGAAAAAATAAATTATTTGAATAGTTTTTTGTCTGAAATCTTTTTTCTTGGTTTAAAAAATTAAGATTTAATATACCAATCAGTTGAAGAGAAAAAATTATTATTATAATTCCTGCAATTATTCTTAGAGTATTTGAGTTTTCTAACAATATATTTCCGATTAAAGATGCCGTAGCACCAAAACTAATAAATACAAGTGAGAAGCCTAGAGAAAATAAAACTGTTTTTAAAATAACTTTTTTTTGTTTTTCGACTATATCCCCAAGACTTTCTCCAGAAATATAAGAAATGTAACCAGGTATTAATGGTAAAACACATGGAGATAAAAAACTAATAAACCCTGCGCCAAAAGCTAAGAAAGATTTAATTAACATAATATAATGATACTATTAATATGATGATTATAAAATATTTAAGCTTCCTGCTAGGTCTTATTTGGTCCTACTCTTTCATTAAGACACAGTCTATTTTCAGTAAAAAAACGGCAATTTTATTTAAAGTCTTTATTTCTAAAGTTTCTTGGATAACTTTCATATTAGCTTGCTATTTTGGATACAAAAATTTCAGTGTAAAGGCGACTTTAATAGGAATTGGTATATCTATTATTATAGTTCATTTGATGTTTTATTTTTCAAAAAAATATTTAGAAAACAAGCTTGGTGCAGATAAGTTAGAAAAATCAAAGACTATTTTAGAATATTCTCTTATTTTTTTTATTGTTTATTTTATTATTTTTTAGGCTTAAATACCAAGCAAAGACCGTTGTTGCAGAACCTTTTTCCCGTAGGTTTGGGGCCATCATCAAATAGGTGTCCATGATGTCCACCACATTTTTTACAATGATATTCTGTTCTTTCGTAGCCAATAAGAGTATCTGTTTTAGTTTCAAAAACTTCTGGTAAAGAGGAGTAGAAAGAAGGCCAACCAGAACCACTTTCGTATTTCATTGTTGAACTAAAAAGTTTAGTTCCGCATCCAGCACAATGATAATCTCCCTCTCTTTTTTCTTGATTTAATGGGCTAGATCCAGCAGGTTCTGTACCCTCTTCCTTAAGAATATAATTTTGCTCAGGGGTTAAGTCATTGTTCCATTTAGTAGACATACTTAATATTACATCATTTTTTAGCTATTAAAAATTAAGCAAATTAGTATTGACTTTATGATGTTGAATCTAATATAATTTCAATTGTAGCGCTGATTTAATACAAATTGCGAGCGCTTTATAAAATCCGCTAAAGCGTCAAATCTTTCGAGACCACCGCTTTAGCCGGTGGTTTTTTTTTGAGAATAACTTAAACTAAAACCGGGCATTTGAACTGTATTGTACGCCTGACATTTTGTCGAAGTACTAAAAAAGGAGAAAAAAAATGAGTAAAATTAAAAATCCTGAAACGATAGGTTTGCATGGAGGAGAGTATAGGAGCGATCCAGCTACAACAGCTGTGGCAGTTCCAATTTATCAAACTACCTCTTATCAATTTAAAGATGCAAAAACAGCTGCAAATTTATTCGGACTAAAGGAGTTTGGAAATATTTATACAAGAATAAATAATCCAACTTGCGATATTCTTGAAAAAAGAGTTGCGGCATTAGAAGGTGGTTTAGCTGCTGTTGCGGTTGGATCAGGCCAGGCTGCATCGGCATTTTGTGTACAAAATGTTTGTCAAGCTGGAGACAACATTGTCTCGTCAACTGATCTATACGGTGGAACAGTAAACTTGTTTAAAAATACTTTAAGTATGCAGGGTATTGAGGTGAGATTTGCTGATCCAAAAGATCCAAAAAACTTTGAAAAGCTAACAGATGAAAAAACAAGAGCTTACTACGGTGAGTCTTGTCCTAATCCTTATCTTAGAGTTTTTCCAATTAAAGAAGTTGCTGATATTGGAAAGAAACATGGAATACCTTTGATCATTGATAATACTGCAGCACCAGTAATTTGTAGACCATTAGAACATGGTGCCGCTGTAGTAATGCACTCACTGACAAAATATATTGGAGGACATGGTACTTCAATTGGTGGAATAATTGTTGATGGTGGAAATTTTGATTGGGTAAGAAATGCAAAAAGACAACCTTTGTTTAATACGCCTGATCCAAGTTATAATGGTGCAATTTGGGGAAGAGATGTTCCTAAAATGACAGGTGCAAATGTTGCGTTTGCTGTAAGAGCAAGAGTTGTTCTCTTAAGAGACCTCGGTGCTCCACTATCACCTTTCAATGCATTCCAAATCATTCAAGGATTAGAAACTGTTGCATTAAGAATGAAACAACACTGTGCCAATGCTGAGAAAGTTGTGAAATTCTTAGAAACACAGAAGAAAGTTAAGAATGTTATCTATCCTACAAACCATCAAGGAGAAATTAGAGACAGAGCTAAGAGATATATGAAGGGTGGCTATGGATCTTTAGTTGGAATGGATTTAGGAAGTAAAGAGTTAGGGGCTAAATTTATTGACAACTTAAAACTTCTTTATCACGTAGCTAATATCGGTGATGCTAGAAGTTTAGCAATACATCCTGCATCTACAACTCATAGTCAATTAAATGAGAAACAGTTGGCAGAAGCTGGTGTAACGCCCGGTTATGTAAGGCTTTCTATTGGAATAGAACATCCAGACGATATTATATCTGATATCAAACAAGCTTTAGCTGCGTAAATAATTTTTTTGTTGATACGTCAAGTAGTCTACTTGACGTATCAATAGTTTAAATTAAAAATGTTTAATGTCTAAAATATTTAAGTTTTCTATTATATTTTTTTTAACAAACATAAGTTTTGCTTCATCAGAAATAATAAAACCAAATATTAATATAAAACCTGCTCAAGTAATTAAAATACAGTTAGAGGGTCTAAAGAAAAATGACATTCCTAGAAGAGATCGAGGTATAGAGCAAACCTGGGAATTTGCTCACCCGAATAACCAAAGATTTACTGGTCCGCTCAATAGATTTAAAGAAATGATTAAAGGAGATTCTTATAACATGCTTATAAATCATCTCGGTCATGAAATTAAAGAAACATATAATGATGATAAGAAAGCAGTATATGAAGTGACTATTTTAGATTTAAATAAGAAATACTTCAAATTTAGATGGCAAGTGGAAAAGTTTTTAGATAAAGGGCCTTTGAAAAATTGTTGGCTTACTACAGTAGTTTCGCAGCCAATTCCTTTGGGATCATCGACTTAAATTTAGTAGATGAAATCATATTTTTTTGCTAATTTTGAGTTGTGAAAAAAAAATACTCCATTTTTAATATTATAAGAAATGCTTTTTCTAACAATGAAAATTGGAAAAAGATGTGGCGCAATCCTGAGCCGCGAAAATTTTATGATATTATAATTATTGGTGGTGGGGGTCACGGTCTTGGTACTGCTTACTACCTTGCTAAAGAGCATGGTTTGAAAAATATTGCCGTCATTGAAAAAGGATGGTTAGGTGGTGGTAATACTGGTCGTAATACAACAATAATAAGATCAAATTATCTATGGGATGAAAGTGCTCATCTTTACGAACATTCTTTAAAGCTTTGGGAAAATTTATCTTCAGAATTAAATTATAATGTTATGTTTAGTCAAAGAGGTGTATTGAACCTCGCGCACAATGAGCATGATGTAAAAGAGATTAAAAGAAGAGTGAGTGCGAACAAACTAAATGGAATTGATTCTCACTGGGCTGATCCAAAACAGATTAAAAAACTTGTACCAATTATGAATATTGAGAACTGTAGATACCCGGTGCTAGGTGCTTCTTATCAGCCTAGAGCTGGTACAGCTCGTCATGATGCTGTGGCCTGGGGTTATGCAATGAGAGCTGATGAATTAGGTGTTGATATCATACAGAATTGTGAAGTAAAAAAAATCAGAACGAAAAACGGTAAAGTTTATGGAATTGAGACGACTAAAGGAATAATAAGAGCTAAAAGAGTTGGTGTTGTAGCGTCAGGACATACTAGTGTTTTAGCTGATACAGCTGGAATTAAACTGCCACTTCAAAGCAAACCGCTCCAAGCTTTGGTTTCAGAACCAATTAAACCAGTAATCAATACTGTCGTAATGTCTAACGCAGTTCATGCATATGTGAGTCAATCTGATAAAGGTGAACTTGTTATTGGTGCTGGAACAGATGGTTATAATTCTTTTACTCAAAGAGGAGGGTATAATATTGTCGAAGATACCTTGAGAGCTATAATAGAACTCTATCCAATATTTGGAAAAATGAAAATGCTTCGCCAGTGGGGAGGTATAGTAGATATTTGTCCAGATGCAAGTCCCATAATAAGCAAATGTGAAATAGAAGGATTATATTTTAATTGTGGATGGGGAACAGGAGGATTTAAAGCAACTCCAGGAAGTGCAAACCTATTTGCATACACTGTTGCTAAGGATAAACCTCACTCAATTAATGCTCCCTTTAGTTTAGAAAGATTTGTAAGTGGTAGATTAGTTGACGAACATGGAGCAGCAGCTGTAGCTCATTAAAATGCTTTTAATAAATTGCCCATACTGCGGTGAAAGAGATCAAATAGAATTTACAAATGGTGGAGAAGCTCACGTAGCCAGACCAAAAGATCCTAGCCTAGTAAGTGATAGAGAGTGGTCAGAGTATGTTTTTATAAGAGCTAATCCTAAGGGAATTTATTATGAACGTTGGGTACATACACATGGATGTAAAAAATGGTTTAATGCAGTAAGAAATACTTCAACAGATGAAATTTTAAAAGTTTATAAAATAGGTGACCCTCCTCCCCCAATAAAAGAATTTAAAAACACTCTTAAATCTCCATCAGGAGAGCCTGATGTTGGATCAGGAAATTTTGCGGTGAAAAAGACATGAAAAAAATTAAAATCCTTTTTTTAATCACATTTTTTTTCTCTTTATTCTCTGAAAATATAAACGCAGAAAAATCTAATAAAATAGGAACTAATAAAGTCATTAGTGATGAGGCTTCTGATCAATTAAAAAAACTTATGGACCTCTATAAAGATGGCGTAATCACTGGATATGAATATGAGAAGGCAAAAAAGAAAATACTCAAATAGTAAATATGATTGAAAATAAAATTTATTTTAAATTTGATGGTAAAACGTTTGAAGGTAACGAGGGTGATACTATAGCTGCAGCATTGCTAAGAAATAACGTAAAGTTGATTGGTAGAAGTTTTAAATATCATAGGCCTAGAGGAATTTATACTTGCGGAATAGAAGAACCAAATGCTCTTGTACAGATAGTTAATGAATATAATGAGCCAAATGTAAGAGCTACAGTTAAAAAAATTTATGAGGGAATGGTTATTAAAAGTCAAAACAGATGGCCCTCTTTAAAAAGAGATTTAGGTTCAATAAATAATCTTTTGTCACCAATATTCTCAGCAGGATTTTATTATAAAACATTTATGGGGCCTAAAGGCTTTTGGAAAAATGTTTACGAGCCTCTTATCAGAAAAACTGCTGGGTTAGGTAGACCCCCAAGGGAATTTAGATCAAAGAGTATACATCTACAACATAACGTGGATATTGTAATTGTGGGTGCTGGCTTAGCTGGTTTATTAGCTGCAAAAAAATTCGCTGGAACTAAATATGATGTTTTATTAATTGAAAGAGAAAGTTCTTTAGGTGGAATTTTAAAAAATTCCAAAAAAATTAAGTTTATAAATGATCAAATTCCAAACGATTGGGTTAAAAAAACACAAAGACTTATCGAAAATTCAAATAATATAAAAATTTTAAAAAATACATTGGTCAATACCTATAATTTTAAAGATCACTTAATTGCACTTGAAGATAAATCGGTAGGAAAGCCTCAAGATAATAATAAACCTGAGCTTGTTTTACATAAAATAAGAACTAAACAAACTGTTCTAGCTAACGGACACATTGAAAGATTTATTTCATTTAGAAATAATGATTTGCCTGGTGTAATGCTTGCAGCATCTTTTGAAAAATATATTCATAGGTATGGGGTAGTTCCAGACGAAAGCCCTGTAATTTTCACAAATAATTCCTCAACTTTCAGCCTTGTAAAATCACTTATTGATCTTGGTCATAAACCTAAAGCTTATATTGATGTTAGAGATCAAAAAAAAATTGAAACAGAAATAGTAGAACTTTTAACTAAATATAATGTTCCTTTTTATGCAAAATCTGAAATTGAAGGTTGTGATGGAAAAAATGAAATAAAAAGAGTTACCATCCGTGTTAAAAAAAATGAAACTGTTAAAATTAAAACATCTATGCTTTGTGTCTCAGGAGGTTTTAATCCAGATATACATTTATTTACGCAATCTAAAGGTCTTCTAAAGTGGGACGAAAGTCTTCTGACATTTAAACCTGATAAAATTTTTCAAAATACTATTACCTTGGGATCAGTTAGCGGAAATTTTAGCTATCAAAAAGTTATTAAGGAAATAAACGAAAAACTTAATTTTCTAGATGGAGTGAATGATTTAGAAATAAAATTAGATATTGATGGGCCGATAAATTTTCATATCAAAGAGCTTTGGGAAACTAAAAATGCAAAAAAATCTTTGTGGTCTAAATCATTTATAGATCTTCAAAATGATGTGACAACGAAAGATCTTAAACAAGCAGTTACTGAAGGTTTTAATCGTATAGAACACTTAAAGCGTTTCACAACTAATAGTATGGGAACTGATCAAGGAAAAATAAGTAGCATTAATGCGCTTGGAATTGTATCTAAAATACTTAAGAAAAATATTTCGGAAGTTGGAACAACAACTTATAGACCGCCATATGCTCCGCTAAATTTTTCAGCAATCGCCGGAAGAAGTACATATGAATTTTACGATCCAATTAGAAAAACTCCCATTCATCCTTGGCATATAAAACATAATGCTGTCTTTGAAGATGTTGGACAGTGGAAGAGGCCTTGGTATTTTAAAAAATATGAAAATGAAACTATGTATGAAGCAGTTCAAAGAGAGTCAAAACAAGTTAGGGAGTCTGCAGGAATACTAGATGGTAGCACACTTGGAAAAATAGAGATCAAAGGTAAAGACGCTTTGGCATTTATAAATCTAATTTATACGAATAGCTTTACGAAAATGAAACCGATGACAGCAAGATATGCTCTTATGCTTGGTGAAGATGGTATGGTTAAGGACGATGGTATCGTTTGTAAAATAAATGACCAACACTTTATAACTACAACCACTACCGGAGGGGCTGCAAATGTTTTGGCACATATGGAGGAATATGCTCAAACAGAATGGCCAGATATGAGTGTTTATATGAATTCAATAACAGAACAGTTTGCCACATTTAATATCAGCGGACCAAAAGCCAAAACCATAATGGAAAGAGTTTTTAGCAATGTTGATTTTAGTAATGAGAAATTTCCTTATATGACTTTTAATAATTTCGATTATCTAAACACAAGCGTCAGAATACTTCGAGCAAGTTTTACTGGGGAACAAGGATATGAAATTTATATTTCGCCCAAGCGTGCTTTAACACTTTGGGAAAGAATTTTTCATTATAGTAGAGATGTTAATCTTGTTCCCTACGGAACTGAAACCATGCATTTATTAAGAGCTGAAAAAGGTTACATCATTGTTGGTCAAGAAACTGATGGAACAGTAACCCCTGTTGACCTTAATCTTAATTGGATGATTGGTAAAAATAAAAAAGATTTCATCGGAAAAAGATCTTTAACTAGAAGTGATATAATTAGTTCAGAAAGAAAACAATTAGTGGGTTTGATCCCTTTAGATAAGTCGTATGGTATTGAAGAAGGACAACATATTATTGAAGAAAAGAATTTAGAAACTCCGATCAAAAAACCCGTAAAAATGCTTGGTCATGTTACTTCAAGTTATTTTAGCCCAACACTTAATCATTGTGTGGCAATGGCTTTGATAAAAGGTGGTAATAGAAAAATTGGAAGCCAACTTTATGTATCAACGTCTGATCTAAACGTAATTCCAGTAGAAGTGGTCAAACCTAATTTTATTGATCCTCAAAACGATAAGTTGGTATCATGACTAGAACATTTGTAGCAAAAGGTATGGAAATTGTTCAGCACGATAAGCAGCAAATCTTGTTGAGAGGAAAGGGAGATGGCAGCTTTGCTGATATAGTTAATAAAGAAATATCTCTTCTACCTCCTACTGATAATCTCAGAATGATAAATAATGACGAGTTTCTTTTGGCTAAGCAATCATTTGATCAATGGATTTTAATATGTTTAAAACCAAAAACAGAAAAGGAAATATTTAGGTTAGTATCAGCTTTTAATTCACATGAGGAAGTTTTAGCTTCTGATTATTCTAACACAACTTATTTTGAAATTACCGGGGAAAATAAAAACCATTATTTAAGTAAGCTTACTCACTTTGATTTACGAGCAAAAAAATTCCCGTTATCAACTATGGCGCAAACACTAATCGCCAGAATTGATTGTTGTTTATATCATTTTAAGGATAAATATCTTTTAACTTGTCATAGCTCGTTTGAGGATTACTTCAAAGATCGTTTACAAGACACAATAGATTTATAATGAAAAAACAAAAAAACGTATTAGGAGAAACTTTAGAAAGCTGTTCAACCGATCCTATGACTGGTTGGTTCAGGGATGGTTGTTGTAATACAGATAAAAATGACCGAGGACTTCACACAGTCTGTGTAAAAGTAAGTGACGAATTTTTAGAATGGTGCAAAGAGTCCGGTAACGATTTAATAACGCCTAATCCTGAATTTGGTTTCCCTGGTCTTAAAGATGGAGACAAGTGGTGTGTTTGTGCAAGTTGGTATGCAAGAGCTCTTGATGCTGGAAAAGGTTGTGCAATATATTTAAAGGGAACTCACGAAAAAACTTTAGAATTGATTCCAATTGAAAAATTAAAAGAATTTGCAGTAGATCTTTCTTAGATATCTGTATTTAATTTATGAAAACCGCAATAATATTTGGATCGTCAGGATTAATTGGAAATGAACTGTTTAAAACTATTATTTTAAATAACTCTTATGAAAAAATTAAAGTATTTGTTCGTTCTATACCAGAAATAAATAACCCAAAAGTAGAGATTATAAAAACTGATTTTACTAATTTGAAACAGTATAAAGACAAAATTAAAGGCGACGAATGTTTTTTTTGTATTGGAACAACCAAAAAAGATACACCTAATAAAGATGAATACAGAAGAATTGAATATAATATTCCAATAAATGTTGCCAAAATAGCAAAAGAAAATTCTGTAAATTCTTTTTTTTATATCTCTTCAATTGGAGCTAATCCTAATGCATCAAGTAACTATTTAAAAAATAAAGGACAAGTTGAAGAGGAGTTAAAAAATTTAAATTTTCCTCGACTTGCCATTATCAGACCGTCCTTGCTAGTTGGAAATAGAAAATCATTTAGACTGGGCGAGGTAATCTTTACTCCTATTATGAATACACTTACTTTTTTTGCTTTTGGAAGTTTAAAAAAATATAAACCTATAAAGATCAAAAATGTTGTGAAATCAATAATTTATATTTCTAAAAATGAACCAAATAAAACAGTCTTTGAGTCTGATGAGCTAGAAGAAATTGCTAAGTCTAATTAATATCTAAATCTATAGCGTCTAGCATTAAAACCATAAAACATAATCGCAATAATTATAATTATTCCACCAATTAATGTGTTTACACTTGGAATTTCATTAATACCAAATAATGGGAGCCATACCCAAAAAATTCCACCTATAACTTCTGTTAGCGAAAGAAGAGTTAAATCAGCTGCTGGTAAATATTTTGCATTCGAAGAATATAAAATAAGAGCAAAGCAAACAAAAAATCCATGTAACGCCGATAAAGAAGTATTTTTTAGTGATATTAAAATATTACTGTCATAAAAAAATAAAACTAAAAGTGAAATACTGGCTGCAATAATTCCTCCTAAAGATACGGTTGTAAGTTTTGGAACTTTTTTTCTCCAACGGAGAGAAACAGTAAATCCTGCAAAAGCTGATGAAGAAATTAGTCCATTAATCATGCCAAACAACGTTCCAGCTTCTTTACTATCAAAAGAAATAAGGATAATTCCTGTAGCTGCAATAATCATAGCTACTAGGGTACTTTTTGAAATTTTTTCTTTTAAAAAAATATATGCCAGTAAAGCTGCGATAAAAGGCATGGCTCCTAACATCATCAAAGTAACAGCTGCTGTAGTTGTGGTTATTGAAAACACAAATGTTATATTAGCAATCCCAAGACATGTTCCACCAATTAATCCTGAGAAACCAATTCTATAATAATTATTTGTAAATTTTATTCCCTCATTTAAAAATAAATATATATTCAAAATTAAAAAGATCGCTGAGCCCCTAATTAAAGAATACTGCCAAGGAATTAATTCTGCATTATTAATGTTTCTAACTATCAAGGGCCCGAAAGACCAGATTAGCCCAGCTAATAAAACAAAAAGCATAGCTGAGTTAACTTTATTTTTTGACATCACATATTACCGTACTTAGGACCGCCGCCGCCTTCTGGGGCTACCCAAGTGATATTCTGTGAAGGTTCTTTAATATCGCAAGTTTTACAGTGAATACAGTTCTGTGAATTAATAACAAACTGTTTTTGCTGGATTTCGTAAACACCAACTGGACAATATCTTTGAGCAGGTTCGTCATATTCTTTAAGTGTATATTGAACTGGCAAATATTTATTCTTCAACTTTAGATGAACAGGTTGATTTTCCGTGTGATTAGTTCCCGTTAAATAAACTGAGCTAGTCTTGTCAAAAGTAAGTTTACCATCAGGTTTTGGGTAATCTATTTTCGGCATTTTGTTTGCAGGTTTTAATGCTTCGTGATCTGCATGCTTATGTTTTAAAGTAAAAGGTAATTTTCCTCTAAACAAAATTTGATCTAAACCTGTAAAAATAATTCCTAAAATTAAACCCCAGCTAAAACTTGGTTTAACATTTCTGGCAGCATGAAGTTCTTCATAAACCCAACTTTTTTTAAATAATTCTTCATATAAAGAGAGTTTCCTTTTATTTTTTATATGTTCGTTAATAGTTTCTGCTGCAATCATTCCGCTTTTCATTGCAGTATGTGTTCCTTTAATCTTTGGCATATTTAAAGTTCCTGCATCACATCCAACTAACAATGCGCCAGGCATATACATTTTGGGTAAACTTTGAAGACCACCCTCAATTAAAGCACGTGCTCCAAATGAAATTCTTTTTCCACCCTCTAACATTTTTCTTATTGCTTTGTGCGTTTTGAATCTTTGGAACTCATCAAAAGGTGAAAGATGTGGGTTTTGGTAATCAAGACCTATGACATAACCAATATAAATTTGTTTTTTTTCAGCGTGATAAATAAAACTTCCGCCATATGTTTTGCTATCTAAAGGCCAACCCGCAGTATGCATAACTAAACCTTCTTGATGCTGTTCGTCACTTACTTCCCAAATTTCTTTTAAACCTATTCCATATTGTTGAGGGTTTTTTCCTTCATCAAGATTAAATTTTTTAATTAATTCTTTTCCTAAATGTCCTCTGCAACCCTCAGAAAAAACAGTAACCTTTGCATGTAATTCCATCCCTTCTTGATAACCATCCTTTTTATTTCCATCTTTGTCTAAACCCATATCTAGGGTTGCTACCCCTTTTATAGATCCATCTTCGTTATACAGAACTTCGCTTGCTGGAAATCCAGGAAAAATTTCAACTCCTAATTTTTCAGCTTGTTCCGCCAGCCAACGACAAAGGTTAGCAAGACTAACGATATAATTGTTATGATTTTTTTGTACTGCCGGTAAAAGCCAAGTTGGCCAACTTAATGAGGAATTTTTTCCTAAAAATAAAAATTTTTCCTTTGAAACTTTTGTTTTAATTGGCGCTTCCTGCTCTCTCCATTTTGGTAATAATTCATCGAGAGATCTTGTTTCTAAAACATTTCCACTTAAAATATGAGCACCTACTTCAGATCCTTTTTCTAAAATACATACATTTAGTTTGGGATCTAATTGTTTTAATTTAATTGCTGTAGATAAACCTGCTGGACCAGCTCCTACAATTACTACATCATATTCTGTTGCTTCTCGTGCCATGACGGGACTATATCAAACTAATTATTTTTGGATAGTATTGAGTTTGTTTAACTCAGAAAGGAACTCGGGAAGAGCTTTAAATAAGTCTGCTTCTAAACCATAATCAGCGATACTGAATATTGGAGCTTCACCATCTTTGTTAATTGCGACAATTATTTTGCTCTCTTTCATTCCAGCTAAGTGCTGAATCGCTCCTGAGATACCAACTGCAATATATAAATCTGGCACAACAACTTTTCCTGTTTGACCAACTTGATGATCATTACTTATGTAACCAGCATCAACAGCTGCACGTGATGCACCTACTGCTGCGTTTAGTTTGTCTGCAATATCAGTTATGAGTTTAAAGTTCTCTCCACTTTCTAATCCTCTTCCACCAGAAACTACTATTCTAGCAGTACCTAGTTCGGGTCTTTCTGATTTTGTTTCTTCTCTTTTAATAAATTTTGAAAAATTAGGTACATCAACTGCATCTACTTTTTCAATTTGAGCAGATCCTCCTGTTTTTGGAGCAGGTTCAAATGAGGTTGGTCTAATTGTTACGCATCTTTTTTTGTCATTACTTTTTACTGTAGCAAAAGCATTACCTGCATAAATAGGTCTAACAAAAGTATCAGGTGAGTTTACTTTTATTACATCGCTTACTTGTGATGTATCTAATGCAGCAGCAACTCTTGGCATAAAGTTTTTTCCAAATGTATTTGCTGATGCAACAATATGATCATATTTATCTGCATTCTTAGTTACTAAAGGAGCTAAGTTTTCTGGTAAATAGTTTTGATAATTAGTTGAATCGCAGAGTAAAACTTTTTTGACTAAAGGAACTGCAGCAACTTCTTTTGCAACACTTTCGCATCCACTGCCAGCAACCAATACATGTACCTCGGCATCAATTTTTGATGCTGCGCTTATTGCATTTAAAGTAAATGGTTTAAGATTTTTGTTATTATGCTCTGCTATTAATAATACTGACATTAAATTACCTTCGCCTCATTTTTAAGTTTGCTTACTAATTCTGCAACATTTGCCACTTTAATTCCTGCTTTTCTTTTTGGCGGCTCTTCTACTTTTAATTGCTGAACTCTATTTGTAATATCTACGCCTAAATCTTTAGCTGTCATTTGTTCAATCGGTTTCTTTTTAGCTTTCATAATATTTGGTAAAGAGGCATATCGAGGTTCATTAAGTCTTAAATCACAAGTGACAACCGCTGGTAAATTTACCTCAACTGTCTCTAAACCTTCATCAATTTCTCTTACTATTTCCATGCTCTTATCTTTTAAAGTTACTTTTGAACTAAAGGTAGCTTGTGGCCAATTCAACATGGCGGCTAACATCTGACCTGTTTGATTACAATCATCATCGATTGCTTGCTTGCCTAAAAAAACCATGTCAGGTTTTTCTTTTTCTACAACTTTTTTTAAAATTTTTGCTACGCCTAATGGCTCAATATAGTTATCTGATTTAACATGAATTCCTTTATCAGCACCAACTGCCAAAGCTTTTCTAACAGTTTCTTGTGCTTTTTCTTCTCCAATTGTAACTGCAACAACTTCTTTTACTTTTCCAGACTCTTTAAGTTTTACTGACTCTTCAACCGCATTATCATCTGGTGGGTTAGTTGACATTTTAACATTATCAGTATGAACACCTGATCCGTCCTCTTTGACTCTAATTTGAACGTTGTAATCAATAACTCTTTTAACAGCTACTAAAATTTTCATTTAAGCTCTAAGTAATTTATTTTCTGAATCGTATGGAGAGTCTTCGATAATAGAAACTTCATGCATTTTACCTAATATATCTATTTTAAGTTTTTGTCCAACTTTTGCATATTCTGGTTTAACCATACCCAAAGCGATAGATTTTTTTAATCTAAATCCATAATCTCCCCCAGTTGCTCTACCAATTACAGAACCATTTTCATAAATAGGATTGTTACCAAGCACATCAGCATCTGAAACTCCATGGATTTCCATAGTTACTAATTTATTTGAAAAGCCTTTTGCTCTCCATTGATCCAATGCCGCACGTCCAATGAAGTCACCTTTATTGGGATGAATAAATCTATCTAAACCTGACTCATAAGGAGCGTACTCAATTGAAAGTTCTGTACCTACTAACTTGTAAGATTTTTCAACTCTCAAACTATTCATCGCTCTAATACCATAAGGTTTAAGATTAAATTCTTTTCCAGCTAGCATAAGTTTATCAAATATATGATTTTGATATTCAATTGGATGATGTAATTCCCAGCCAAGTTCACCAACAAAATTTACTCTCATCGCATTACATGGTGCTAAACCAATATTAATATTTTGCGCACTTAACCATTTAAATTTTTCATTTGAAAAATCTGTTTTGGAAACTTTTTGCATAAGTTTTCTGGCTTTTGGTCCTGAAACAACAAGCACTCCCATGCTATTTGTTAAATTTTCATATTGAACTGACCCATCTTTTGGCATCCACTTGTGTATCCAGTCATGATCTAAACATTGATAAGCTCCCGCGGATACCAAATAAAAACTATCTTCTGCCTCTCTCATAATTGTAAATTCTGAATGAACACCGCCTTTTGTATTTAAAGCATGACATAGATTAATTCTTCCAATTTTTTTTGGAAGTTTGTTTGCAACTAATTTATCTAAAAATTCTTCAGCTCCAGATCCTTTAATTCTACATTTTCCAAAAGCAGACATATCTAAAAGGCCGACATTTTCTTTTACGTTTTTGCATTCTTTTTCTACGCTCTTAAACCAGTTTGATCTTCTAAAAGACCAATCATCTTCTTGCTTTTCTCCGTCCGTAGCAAAAAAGTTTGCTCTTTCCCATCCAAATTTTTGCCCGAATACTGCACCTAATTTTTTTAAACGATCATAACATGGAGCTTGTCTTAATGGTCTTCCAGCTTCTCTTTCTTCGTCAGGATAATGAATTGTAAATACATTCGCGTACGCTTCTTCATTTTTTTCCATTAAATAAGATTTAGTTACATAAGATCCATATCTTCTTGGATCAACACCAAGCATATCTATAGTTGGTTCTCCATCTATTATCCATTCTGCTAATTGCCAACCGGCTCCTCCAGCAGCTGTAATTCCAAAACTATGTCCATCATTTATCCAAAAGTTTTTAAGTCCTGGCGCAGGACCAACGATTGGATTTCCGTCAGGGGTATAGCAAATGGCACCATTATAAACTTTTTTTACTCCTACTTCCGCAAAAGCGGGTACTCTCTTTATTGCTCCTTCAATATGGGGTGCTAATCGATCTAAATCTTCTTGAAACAATTCGTATTCACTCTCTTTTGATGGTCCGTTTACATAACAACATGGCGCACCTTTTTCATATGGTCCTAAAATAAATCCACCAGCTTCTTCTCTCATATACCAAGAGTTATCGCTGTCTCTTAATACTCCCATTTCTGGTTTACCCTCTTTTTTTCTTTTTTGTAATTCTGGATGAGGTTCGGTTACTATGTATTGATGCTCAACTGGGATAGCTGGAATTTCTATCCCAACCATTTTTCCAGTCTGTCTTGCAAAATTACCACTGCAAGAAATTACATGTTCACATGAGATTTCCCCTTTGTCAGTTTCCACAGTCCATCCATCTGTTGTTTGTTTGATACCAACTACTGTTGTATTCCTGTAAATTTCTGCTCCAAGATTTCTTGCGCCCGTTGCCAAAGCTTGGGTAAGATCTGCTGGCTGTATATATCCGTCTTCAGGATGTTGTATTGCTCCGACCAAGCCATCGATATTACACAGTGGCCAAATTTCTTTTACTTGTTCAGGTTTTAAAAATTTTACATTAACTCCAATTGTTTTAGCTACACCGGCATACTGATGATATTCATCCATACGATCTTTTGTTTGTGCTAAACGAATATTTGAAACCACACTAAAACCAACTTTTTTTCCAGTTTCTTTTTCAAGAGATTTGTACAGTTGGACAGCGTATCTATGAAGTTGTCCTACTGAATAACTCATATTAAAAAGAGGTAAAAGACCAGCTGCATGCCATGTTGAACCAGAAGTTAATTCTTTTCTTTCAACCAAAACAACTTCCGACCAACCTTTTTTGGCTAAATGATAAAGAGTGCTAACTCCTACTGCTCCTCCCCCTATTACAACTACCTTGGCTTTAGATTTCATAATGTAAGAATATGATAACTGTATTAAGATTTAAATGATTAAAATAGTCTTATTTTTGCTTAGACCAATATGAATAACGGGGCTTGTTGGCAGCAAAAACCTCTTCCTGGGTTATACTTGTGATTTCCTTTACTTTAAGAACCCATTTTAGCTGTCTTAATTGATTACTGCCTTTGCTTTTAATTTCATCTTTCTTTTGTAAAATATTTTCAGAAGATTTGATAATTTTTTCCTTAATAACTTCAGATGATTTCTTAGCCTCATTTCCTAATAAGGCTACTTTGTTTACAACTTTGTCTTTTTCACGTTTAATTACATGTTCTATAGGAAATTTCCCAGTTTTATGTTTTATCCCATAACTAAATCCGGTTGAAATAGCTGACGAAGCTAACCTTCCGTGTGCTGCTCCAGCTGCAGGACCTGCTATATTCATAGCTGGGCTTAAAGAAGCCTGATAGCATCCTGACAAAAAAATCATTAACAGAGATGAAATAACGAGTCTTTTCATTACCTTGAGATAACATAAAAGGTGAATTTTAAAAGAAAATATTTATGAACTTAAATTACAAAATATTACTTCACGTGAAACGTAAACTAAAAGTTGTGTGAAATTTTTGTTTAATTATTTCTTAATTTTAGAAATAATTTTTTGGTGTTTTTTTTCTATTCTTGATTGTAGATTTTGCCCTAAAAGCTGTTTTTGCATTAAATTGACTCTTGAACTCAAAAGGGCACAAAGGTTTGCATTTGTTTTGCAAGGATTAAGTTTGGCCTTTTTTTTCTCATAAGTTTTAATTTGATTCTCGTTCAAGATGTATTCTATAGGTGTTTTACCTGTCTCTTTTTTAACAACGTAATTTAAGGATGTAGATGCTGCAGTTTCTGAAAGTTTACCCGAAGCTAATCCTGTTGCTGGCCCCACCATAGTTAAAGAACTGGAGTAACAGCCAGTCAGAAAAAATCCAAATAATAATAAACTTATTATCTTCTTCATCATTCTCCCTCAAAAACGAATCAAACACAAAACTGTGGATAAATATACTTAAATTTATACTAAAAATACAACTTATAGTTATCTTTATTTTAATAGCCTTTTTGGACTACCGTTAAGACAAGAATCTAAATTTTCCAACATTTGATTAAAAAAAATAGAATAGTTTTCATCTGTCACGTATCCAAGATGGGGCAACAATAAAGCATTTGGAATGAACCTAAGTTTATGGTCCTGAGGAAGAGGTTCAGTATCATAAACATCAAGTCCTGCTCCCGCTATATCGTCATCTTCTAAAGCTTGAATAAGATCTTTTTCATTTATTATTGGACCTCTTGAAGTATTTATTATGAAACTAGTTTTTTTCATTAAATCAAACTCATTTTTTCCAATTAAATTTTTGTAACGATCGCCTAAGACAACGTGAATTGAAACAATATCTGATTGTTTAAGCAATTCCTCTTTACTAATTGGCAAAACTCCAAGTTCATTAGTTTTTGATAAATCTAAATTTTCGCTCCAGGCAACTACCTGCATTCCAAAAGCTTTGCCAATTTTAGCCACTTGTGATCCTATTTTCCCAAGACCAATTAAACCTAAAATTTTTCCTTTAAGTTCGTAACCGATTGTAGTTTGCCAGTATCCCTGAAACATATTATCAACTTCTTGTTTCATATTTCGCATAAGTCCAAGTATTAATGCCCATGTAATTTCAGCAGTAGGGTTAGAATTAATATCAGTACCACAAACTATAATTTTTCTTTTTTTACACTCATCAAGATCAATTGCTTTGTTTCTCATGCCACTAGTCATTATATATTTAAGATTTTTTATCCCATTAATTAGATCTTTGGAAATTTTTGTTCTTTCTCTCATTATAAAAAGAACCTCGATTTTTTCTAATTCAAGCAAAGCTTCGTCTTCATTTTCGAAAGGTTTATTGAATATTTTAAATTCGTATTTATCTTTATATTTTTCAATATTAATAAATTCTTTAAAAATATTCTGATAATCATCTAGAACAGCTACTTTTATCATTAACTGAACCTTGATGAATTATACGGCGATAAGTCTAAATTTGTTTTTTCATTTACTAAAATACTAGATACAATTTTTCCAGTTATTGCTCCAAGTGTCCAACCAAGATGATGATGGCCAAAAGCATAAATAATATTTTTGTTATTTTGCGAAGGTCCTATAACAGGTAAAAAATCTGGAAGTGTTGGTCTAAATCCAAGCCACTCGTCGTTATGATCTTTTAATTGTGGCAATAGTTCTTTTGCGCAATTTACAACATATTGTATTCTTTTTTTTGAAAGAGGGTTTTTTAAGCCACCTAACTCTACAGTTCCTACCGCCCTTAAACCTTGGTTCATCGGTGTCAAACCAAAACCTCTATCTAAAAAGATTACTGGTCTACTAATTAAATTCTCCATTCCTTTAAAATGAACATGATATCCTCTTTCTGTATCAAGTGGAATTTTTTCGCCTAACTGATCAGTAAATTTTTTTGAAAAAGCGCCACAGGCTATTACTGACTTTTCAAATTTGTATTCATTGTCAGTAGTTTTTATAATAGTTTCACTTTCATTAGATTGTTTTATAGATTTAACATTTTCTTTTAAAAACTTACCGCCTTTTTTAATAAATAAATCAAATATTTTTTTTAATATCCCATGAGGATCTCTCGCATGATAAGCATAATCATAATAACATCCCCCAGAAAAAACAGGGCTAAGGTTTGGTTCTAAATCTAAAATCTCTTTTGTGTTTAATATTTTTTGTTCTACACCAAGATCATTTCTAGTTTTAATTTCTAATTCTCTACTTTTTAAATTTTTGTTTGTCCACACATATATGATGCCCTTCTGTTCTAGTAGATTTGTTGTATCAATTTCATCAAAAATTTCTTCGTATGCGCTCATTGAAAGATTTAAAATTTGATGCATGTACTTTGCAGTGTGAAGCATAGATTTTGTATTACAATTTTTTAAATAATGAAAAATCCAAGGAAGCATTTTGGGTATATAGTTCCATTTTAGAGCCAATGGACCAAAAGAACTAAGAAGCATTTTTGGTACATCATATAAAACATCTGGTCTATTTAGCTGTAAAACCGCATAAGGTGAAAAATGACCTGCATTACCATACGAAGCCATAGAACCAGGATCATTATAATCAAATATTGTGGTTGGTATGTTTTTTTTTAAAAGTTGAAGACCTATACAGACTCCCTGTATACCAGCGCCCACAATTCCAACTGAAGAACAATTTTTTTTATCCATTTTGATATACTAAATCAAAAGTTAACTGATTTATCTGTGTAAGATTGTACTGCTTAGGATTAGTTGCTAGCAACTATTTTTGGTCTAGATTTTTTCGATCTTTCTTTATCTTTATCTTTTGAATCTTTGACTTCAATAGCATCTAATTTAAATTCGTTTTGAGCTGCTTCTAAACTAGAGCTTTCTGTTTTCTTAATATATCCATTAATGTCTGCGCCTTCTTCTGTTCTTAAAGTTTCGCTGAATAAAATATCTCCTTTTACTACTCCGTTTGCTCCGATAATAATTGTTTTTGCCAATATTTTACCCTCAAGATGTCCTTGAACTTCAACTTTGTCAGCTTCTACAGGCCCAATTACTGATCCCGTATCCTTGATAAGTAAATCGTTTGCATAAACTGGACCTTTTATTAATCCAGCAATATCAATAGCTCCTGAAGATCTTAGAGTTCCTTCTAGTGAGAATGTTTCACTCACTTGAGATCTTCCACTATCGTTTAGTGGTCTTGGCGCATCTTTTTTCTTTGTTCCAAACATTTTTATAATTTTTAATATTTGAGCAAATTATCAAATAAAATGCAACAGATGAATTGAGTTTTTTTATTAAAATTCTTAGAGAATTAATGAATTATTAATTAATTGGCTGATCTTTATGAATTTTACAACTCATAACTATACCTAAACCAAGCATCATAGCCATCATTGAAGATCCACCATATGAAAGTATAGGTAGTGGAGCCCCCACAATTGGTATGAGTCCAAGCACCATACCCATATTTACAACCACACATATAAAAAAAGCTGTTGCAAAACTGTAACAGAACAATTTTCCAAAAGTATCTCTGAATAGATTACCAATGTTAATTATTCTCCATGTAATCAAAATATATAGGGCTAATATAAAACAGGAACCAAAAAAACCAAATTCTTCGGAAAATAACGTAAAGATAAAATCTGTATGTTTTTCAGGTAAATAATCTAAATAACTTTGAGATCCATTTAAAAAACCTTTGCCAAATAATCCACCAGAACCGATAGCAATTTTTGATTGGGTAATTTGATATCCTGCACCAAGTGGATCTCTACTTGGGTCTAAAAAAGTTAAAATCCTCGACTTTTGATAAGGTTTCAAAAATGAAATTGCTATAGGTGCAACAGACAATAAAATAACACCAAGATAAGCAAAAAATTTCATCTGGACTCCAGCAAGCCAAATAACAATTGCACCACCAGCTGCTATTAAAAAAGCTGTTCCGAGGTCAGGCTGTGTTATTACTAAAATGACTGGAACAGTTAAAGCCAAAATAGGCTGTAATAAAAATTTTGTTCTATTTACATCTGTTGATGAAATTCTGTGATAATATTTAGCCAAAAATAATATTAAAGCTATTTTCATTAGTTCTGAAGGCTGAATATTAATGAAATATAAATTTAACCATCTTTGTGACCCGGATGAAGTCAAACCAAAATATTTAACAGAAATTAATAGCGCAAGGATCAAAATATATATTAGTGTACTGGAATTGTACCAAAAGTTAGTTCTTACAAAAGAAACACCAATAAACAAGATAAAAAAAACAAAAAATCTCAAAATATGACTTTTAGTGTGGTATGCAAATACTCCTCCATCAGTTGAATACATTGCAAAAAAACTAACAATTCCTAAAATTAGAATACAAAAAAATAAAATTGGATCTAAAGATAATATTTTATCTCTAAGATTTAGGTGTGATTGAATGGATCCCTTTCTAAACATTATGCTGTATCCCCCGACCCCAAGTAGGACTCTCTCAAAGTATGTCTGTCTAGGACTTTTTTTATAACTTTTTTAGCTATAGGTGCTGCGCTCTTACTTCCTGAGCCTCCATGTTCAATAACAACACTAATTGCATATCTTGGATCCTTATAAGGTGCAAAAGCAACGAACAACGCGTGGTCTCTATCTTTGTATGGCAAATCCTCATTTTTAACTTCCAGTTCTCTTTGCCTTTCAGTAAATCTTTTTACCTGTGATGTTCCAGTCTTCCCTGCAAAAACGAATTCTTTCTTTGTCAATCTTGATCCATAAGATGTTCCGCCTGGTTCATTAGTAGCGCCAAATAGTGCGTCCTGCACAAATTTTATATTTTCAGGATTTCTAAATAAACTTTTATATTTATACTTTGAAATAAATTCATATAAATTCACAACATCATCAGAAAAAGTTTTTCTATCATTTATAAATTGATTTAAATCTTTGAATTGGTTTTCATCAGAGTCATTTAGGATTATTCTGGGTTTAATTTTATATCCACCATTTGCAATTTGAGCTGTCATTAAACACAGTTGTAGAGGGGAACTTTGCCAATAACCTTGTCCAATTCCTGCGTGGAGTGTTTCGCCAAGATACCAATTTTTACCAATAACTTTTTTCTTCCAGGTAGTATTTGGAACAACTCCTTTTTTTTCTTCAATAAATCCATTAAGAACTGGTTCCCCTAAGCCAAATTTTTTAGCAGTCTCCGATAATCTGTCGATACCAAGTTTTCTAGCAAGTTCATAAAAATATATATCGCAGGACTGTTTAATGCCCTCTCTCATATTCATAAAACCATGTCCTTTTTTCTTCCAACAATGAAATTTTTCTCCGTAGAGTTCTATTGACCCTTTGCAATAAATTTCTTTCTTGGGATTAAAAATATCATTTTCCAAGGCGCTTAATGCTGCAATAGTTTTTATTGTAGAACCTGGAGGGTAAAGCCCAGATATTGATTTGTTTATTAACGGCTTATCTCTATGTTTAATTAAAAAATTCCAATTCTTTTTATCAATACCATGTACAAATTTGTTTGGATCAAAAATAGGAGATGAAACCATTGTTATTATATCACCTTTATATATATCCATCACACAAATTGAACCTGATTTACCTTCAAGAAGTTCTGAAGAAAACTCTTGAACCTCTAAGTCCAATGTAGTTCTAAAATTTTTACCAGCTTTACCAAGATCTATTGATATTTCTCTAATTCTTTTTCCGTAAGCATTGACTTCATATCTTTTAAAACCAACATCACCTATTACTTCGGGGTCCAATTTATTTTCTAAACCAGTTTTCCCCACTCTAGTTCCAGTAGCAATCTTATTTTTTAAATACTCTTTTTTCTGCAAATCTTTTTTACTTGCTCTAGATACATAACCGATAATATGGGCACTAGAATGCTCAGTATAAAGTCTAGCAACTGAAACGATTGGTTCGGCTCCTTGAAGTTCATGTAAAAATAGATTTATCCTAGAAAATTCAGACCAGGTTAAATTATCAGAGATCACAACTGGATCCCATGGTTTTTGTTTAGAAATTTTTCTATTTATTTTAAATACTTCTTTATCTGTTAAATTTAATATATTTTTTATTCTAAAGAGCAAAATTTCAATATTTTCTGAATTTTCTGGAACAATATGGAGTTGGTAAACTTGTTTATTAGAAGCTATCTGTCTTCCAAAATAATCATTGATAAGTCCTCGTGGAGGCGAAAGTTTCCATTCTCGAAATCTATTTTTGTCCGATAAAGTCTTGTACTTTTTGCTCTCATTAATTTGTAGAGAAATTAATCTTCCTACAATTCCAAAAACAACTATAGCTTTTGCAGCAGAAAGTATAAACATTCTTCTACCAATTAATCTAATTTTACTTTCTCCCCCTGATCTAATCATGTGTCCTCAAAAAGGCTAATCTTTTATAAATTTCAAAAAAGGCCCAAAAAAATGGATATAAAATAAATGTAAAAAGTGAATTATAAAAAAAAGATAAATATTCAACTTTTATTTCTGAAAAATTTAGTATTAAAAAGAAAGTTATCGCGTTTCCGCCGAGTAAAGCTATTATGAATGTAAACCAATCAGTAATTAGTGAACTTCTTACTGTTGCGTTCCTTACATACGCCGCAACAAGAGATACAAATAAATATGAAAGTGGACTAGTTCCAAGATTTAAGCTTAAAACAACATCATTCATCATCCCGCATAAAAATACAAAACCATAACCTAAGATAGACGGATCTCTTAAAATCCAATAGTAGATAATTATAAATTGAAGGTTAAAAGAAAAAATTTTCCAGTAATAGAATTGAGTTTGAAATTCTGAGATGCAGATATAAATTAATAGAATCAAGGGTATTAACCGAAGAAAACCATCTTTAAATGTTTTAACATTTATTGCCATTTTACATTGCCTCCACGTCTGAAGCTTTATCTATTACAACATTTATAAAAAAAGTTTGGGTAGGATCGCTGAATAATTTTACCTTTATTCTACCGTCCTCATTTAAAACTTTTCCAATAGAAATTCCCGAAAATAAAACACCATCTTTACCTGATGTATAAACGGTCTGATCTTCGGAAGCTATAAAGCCATCAGGAAGATATTCTAATGTAGGTCTTCTTTCGCCAATTCCAGATAAAATTGCTTGAGCGCCAGAAGGCGTAATTACCGCAGGAATTCTACTATTAAGATCATTCAAAAGTAAAATTCTGGATGATAAAAAATTTACCTCCACAATTCTTCCCACCAGATGACCTTTGCTTAAGACTGGCATGCCTAATTTAATTCCTGAATTACTACCTTTGTTTATTATGGCTGAATTTAAATATGGGCTATTTTTATCCATCATAACTTTTGCACCTACAGTAGTAAAAGCAGTGCTTTTATCTATTTCAATTACTTTTTGAAGCTGTTGATTTTCTGTTTCTAAATAAAGAGTATTAAGTTGATTTTTTTCTAGCTCAGCAATCTTAGTCTTTAGTTTTTCATTTTCTTTATAAACACCAACGTGTTTGATAAAAAAATCCTTTGTAGCTGATGAGAATCTTATTGGAGATGAAGATACTGCTGATATACGATATACTCCGTCATTTATGATACTTCTAAGAAATTCTACAGGTTTTAATTTTAAATTATCTAATGTGAAAATAATTATAGAAGTAATAATAAGGGCAAATAGAGAAAATTTTTGTCTGGCTCCTCTCTGAAGTAAAGCAGAGCGAATAGCTATACCAAAATCATCTCTGCTTGTTGCCATTTCTTATCGACCAATAAATTAATACTCCGATAGCATTGTGGAGAATAATTCTTCTTGCTCCAATGCTTTTCCGGTTCCTACTGCAACGCATGAAAGAGGATCGTCTGCTATTTGAACAGGCAAACCTGTTTCTTTTGAAATAAGTTTGTCAATATTTTTTAACAAAGCTCCCCCTCCAGTAAGGATTAGGCCCATATCTACTAAATCTGCAGATAATTCTGGAGGTGTATTTTCTAAAGCAGTTTTAATACCTTCCATCATAACATCTAAAGTTGGTTTCAGGGCTGCTGCAGTATCTTCTTCTTTTAAAGTGATTTCTCTTGGAGTTCCAGATCTAAGGTCTCGTCCCTTCATTAAATAAGTATTTCCAGAAGTAGCGATTGCTGTACCAATCTCTTTTTTTATTTTTTCCGCACTTGACTCTCCAATAAGTAAATTAAATTTTTGTCTCATATATGAAATAATTGCTTGGTCCATAGCATCTCCGGCTACTCTCAAAGATCTTGAGTAAACAACACCTCCTAAAGACATTACAGCTATTTCAGTAGTACCGCCTCCTATATCAACCACCATTGAACCTGTAGCTTCTGAAATAGGAAGTCCAGCTCCTATAGCTGCTGCTATAGGTTCCTCAATTAATTGAACTTTTCTAGCTCCTGCTGCTAAAGCAGAGTCTTGAATAGCTTTTCTCTCAACTGGAGTAGAACCCGTTGGAACACAAACTAAAATTCTTGGATTTGCAAAGGCATTTTTTTTATGAACTTTTTTTATAAAATGCTTTATCATTTCTTCTGTAACAACAAAATCTGCAATTACTCCATCTTTTAAGGGTCTTACTGCTGAAATATTTCCTGGAGTTCTTCCGAGCATAGTCTTGGCTTCGTCTCCGACGGCTAAAACTGATTTTTTTCCTTTTTCTTCTATTATGGCCACTACTGATGGTTCATTCAGAACCACTCCCTTTCCTTTAACAACAACTAGTGTATTTGCTGTTCCAAGGTCAATTGCCATATCTTGTGACCACATTTTTGAAATTTTATTAATACCAAACATCTATATACCTTTCACATTTTGTTGCTCAATCTCTCCTGGAGCAGTTTTTTCTCTTTTTATAATCATCTTATTTAAAGCATTTAAATAAGCATTGGCAGAAGCAACGAGAGTATCTGTGTCAGCAGCTTGTCCGACAGTTGTTTTGCCTTTTTCTTCTATTCTTACACTTACTGTAGCTTGGGCATCTGTCCCTTCTGTTACAGCGTGCACTTGATACAATTGAAGTTTAACATCGTGTGGATATAACTTCTTAATACATTTAAATATAGCATCAACTGGACCATCTCCAGTTTCGTTAGCCTTTTTTACATCTCCATAAACTTCTAAGGTCATTTCTGCTTTTTGCGGCTCTCCAGTTCCGGCAAATACTTTAAGAGATTTTAAATTAATAACATTGCTTTCTTTTATTAAACTATCATCTACTAAGGCAATTATATCTTCATCATAAACATGTTTCTTTTTATCTGCTAAAATTTTAAATTTCCCAAAAGCTGTTTGGATTACATCATCTGTGACACTTGCGTAACCTAAGTCGCTTAGTTTGTCCTTAAACGCATGTCTTCCAGAGTGTTTTCCCATAACTAAAGATGTTTTTTTAACTCCCACACTTTCTGGTGTCATAATTTCATAAGTATTTCTGTTTTTTAACATTCCATCTTGGTGGATACCAGATTCGTGAGCAAAAGCATTTTTTCCTACAATTGCTTTATTAAATTGAACTGGAAAACCAGTAGCATTGGACACAGTTTTTGATGCTTTGCTTATTAGTTTTGTATCTATTCCTGTTTTAAATGGCATTAAATCATTTCTTGTTTTCATTGCCATAACAATCTCTTCTAGGGCAGCATTACCAGCTCTTTCTCCTATTCCGTTTATTGTGCATTCTACTTGTCTTGCTCCCGCTGATACTCCAGCAAGAGAGTTTGCTACTGCTAAACCTAAATCATTATGACAATGCACGGATAATATTGCTTTATCGATATTTGGAACTTTGTTTTTTAAAGTCTCTATAATTTTTTTAAATTCTGATGGAACTGTATAACCTACAGTGTCAGGAATATTTATAGTTTTAGCTCCACACTTAATTGCAAGTTCAACCGTTTTACACATAAAGTCCATGTCTGTTCTGGTTCCATCTTCACATGACCATTCCACATCATCTGTAAATTTTCTAGCATATGTCACATGTTCCTTGATCGACTCAACTACTTGTTCGGGTGTCTTATTTAACTTGTGCTTCATGTGTAGCTGGCTTGTAGAAATAAATGTATGAATCCTGAATCTTTTTGCATGCTTTAAAGCTTCATAACACGCATCAATATCTTTTTTTGTATGTCTAGATAGACCAGCTGGAACTGATTTTTTTAATATTTTACTTATTGCTGTAACTGCTTCAAAATCACCAGGTGAAGCAATTGGAAATCCTGCTTCAATAACGTCGATACCTAGTTCATCAAAGACTCTTGAGATTTGTATTTTTTCTTCAAGGCTCATTGAGGCGCCTGGAGATTGTTCTCCATCACGCATAGTCGTATCAAAAATTATGATTCTATTTTTATCTTCCATTATCTTTTAAAATTTAGGTAAGGGTTATAATACAATTATTACGCTAATTTGCAAAATAATTATCAAAAAACATGAAATTTCCTAGCCAGATTGGGTTAATTCTTTGCTTTGTCTACTAATTTGTTTTTTCCAATCCAGGGCATGAGGCCTCTAAGTTTTTTTCCAACTTTTTCTATGGGATGTTTTGCAAGCTCCTCTCTCATTTTCAAAAAGTTTTTTTGACCACCTTTGCATTCATCTATCCATTGTTTTGTAAATTTACCAGATTGAATATCTTTTAAAACTTCTTTCATTCTTTCTTTTGTTTTAGGATCCACTATTTTTTTTCCAGATACATACTCTCCATATTCTGCAGTATTAGATATTGAATAATTCATATTTGCAATTCCACCTTCATAAATTAAATCAACAATTAATTTAACTTCATGAAGAGTTTCGAAGTATGCCATTTCAGGTGGGTAGCCAGCTTCAGTTAAAGTTTCAAAACCATTTTTTATAAGCTCAACTAAACCTCCGCATAAAACTGTCTGTTCTCCAAATAAATCAGTTTCACATTCGTCTTTAAAAGTTGTTTCTATAATTCCTGATCTCCCACCACCAACTGCACATGCATATGACATAGCAAGATCCCTTGCTTTCCCTGAGCTATCTTTGTGAACTGCCATCAAACAAGGTACTCCTCCTCCTCTTTGATATTCACTTCTCACTAAGTGTCCTGGCCCTTTTGGCGCAACCATGAAAACATCTAAATCTTTTCTTGAGTTAATTAAATTAAAATGAATATTAAGTCCATGTGCAAAAGCTAGACTAGTTCCTTGTCGCATTCTCTGTTCAATATGATTTTTATAGATCGAAGCTTGAAGTTCATCCGGAGTAAGAACCATTACTACATCGGCCCAAGCCGCAGCATCAGATAAAGACATAACTTTTAATCCTTCACTCTCAGCTTTTTTCTTGCTAGAAGAACCTTCTCTGAGAGCTACAACAACATTTTTAACCCCACTATCTTTTAAATTTAAAGCATGAGCATGTCCTTGGCTTCCATATCCAAAGATTGCAACTTTTTTTTCTTTAATTAAATCAACGTTTGCATCTTTTTCATAAAACATTTTCATTTTTTTCTCCTTTTATTATTTAAAAATATCTGCTCCTCTTGTCATTGCCACAGCTCCTGTTCTTGAAACACTTGCCAAGCCCAAGGGTTTTAAGTCGCTTACTAATTTATCAATATCTCTCCTTAATGCTGTAACCTGAATAACTATTGATTTATTACTTTTGTCAAGAATAACTGAGTCAAATTTTTTACAAAGTTTCTTTGCTTTGCTTCTTTTTTTTCGCTAGATATCACTTTTAGTAAAGCCATATCTCTAAAAATTATTTTAGGGTCGTTTCTCATGAAATCAGCAACTTTGTGAACTGGTACCAGTTTTTCAAGCTGTTTTTTAATTTGTGAAATAACCTCAGGAGAGCCAGAGGTAACAAGGGTAATTCTTGATAATTTTTGCTTTTTATCAATTTCGGCAACAGCTAGTGACTCTATATTATAACCTCTACCTGAAAATAGACCTACTACTCTTGCTAATACACCTGCTTCATTGTCGACCCAAACAACCATTATATGTTTTTCTACTTTTCCAGTTTTAATAGCTGCGCTGTAAGCAGATTTTGGAGCTTTCATTTAAACTAAAACCTTTCCTTCACTAGAAATTTCTTCCTCATCTTCAGGCCCAAGTAACATTTGATTGTGGGGCTTCCCTGAAGGTATCATTGGAAAACAATTTTCATTTGGATCAACACAACAATCAAAAATAACTGGTTTGTTTATATTTAACATTTCATTAATTTTTTCATCTAACTCATCTGGTTTTTTTGCTTGTATACCAACACAACCATATGCCTCTGCAAGTTTAACAAAATCTGGTAATGCAGCAGTATAACTTTCAGAATAATTTTTTTCGTGAAGAAGCTCCTGCCACTGTCTTACCATTCCCATATATTGGTTATTTAAAATAAATATTTTTATTGGCAGATTGTATTGGACTGCTGTAGACATCTCCTGCATTGTCATTAGAACTGATGCTTCGCCAGCTATATCGATAACTAGTTTTTTTGGATGTGCTACTTGTACACCGACAGCAGCAGGTAATCCATAGCCCATGGTACCGAGTCCACCTGATGTCATCCACCTATTAGGTTTATTAAATTTGTAGTGTTGGGCTGCCCACATTTGGTGTTGACCAACCTCTGTTGTTATATAGGCATCCTTATCTTTAGATAATTCGTAAAGTCTTTGAACTGCGTACTGAGGTTTAATAACTTCATTACTATTTTTAAAACCTAAAGACTTTTTTTGTCTCCACTTATCAATATCTCTCCACCATTTTGATATATTTGATTTATTTGAATTCAGAAAATCTTTATTTTTTTCTTTAAATCTTCTATTTAATGACTTTAAAAAACCCTCAACATCGCTAACAATAGCGTGGTCAACTTTAATATTTTTTCCTATAGAGGATGGATCTATATCAACATGAATTTTTTTTGACTTTGGTGAAAACTCATCAACTTTACCAGTAATTCTGTCATCAAATCTTGCTCCGATATTTATCATCAAATCACAATTGTACATTGCATTGTTTGCTTCATAAGTTCCGTGCATACCAAGCATTCCAAGAAACATTGGGTCATCACCTGGGTAAGCGCCCAATCCCTGAAGTGTGGATGTGATTGGAAAACCTGTCAAAGAAACAAGCTCTCTTAGTAACTTGCTTGCCTCTGGTCCAGAATTAATAACTCCTCCACCAGTATAAAAAACTGGTTTTGAAGATTTTTTCATCAATTGAATGATTTTATCAAGATTTGAATTGGAAATCTTACTATTCAATTTACCATTTGTTTTTTTATTTTTTTTACTTCTTAAAAAAAATTTTGTTTTTTTAAATTGAATATCCTTTGGTATATCAACTAAAACTGGTCCTGGTCTTCCAGAAGTCGCTACATCGAAAGCGAGATCCATGACTTTAGCTAAATCGTTTACATCTTTTACTAACCAATTATGTTTTGTGCATGGTCTTGTTATTCCTGTTGTATCACACTCTTGAAAAGCATCTGTTCCTATTAAGTGTGTTGGAACTTGTCCGCTTATACAAACAATCGGTACTGAGTCCATGTAAGCATCGGTTAAAGCGGTTACCGCATTCGTTGCTCCTGGACCAGATGTAACTAACATTACACCAGGTTTTCCAGAAGAACGTGCATATCCCTCTGCAGCGTGTCCTGCTCCTTGCTCATGACGAGCTAGAATATGTTTTATAGTTTTATGATTTTTTAATTCATCATAAATTGGTAGTACTGCCCCGCCTGGGTACCCAAATATATGCTCAACTTTATGATGCTCTAAAACTTTAAAAACAATCTCTGCACCTGAAAATAATTTCCCCATATTTGTAATCTATCTTAGGAAAATTTTGGGTCAAGTTTTAGATAAATAACTTAGAATTTTTTTTCTTAAATCAAGATAATTAGTATCAGTAAATTGCTTCCAATCCTTCATCTGGCCCCTTTGCCACGTATATTGTCTTTTTGCATATTGTCGAGTTCT
>CACHVP010000004.1:0-57269 GCA_902583355.1 uncultured Pelagibacteraceae bacterium | reverse complement strand
TTATCCAGATACTTTAGTTGGAACAGATAGTCATACAACCATGGTAAATGGTTTGTCAGTTTTGGGATGGGGTGTTGGAGGAATTGAAGCCGAGGCGGCAATGCTTGGACAACCAATCTCAATGTTAATACCAGAAGTAATTGGTTTTGAAATAAAAGGAAAACTTTCTGAGGGAACTACTGCTAGTGATTTAGTTTTAACAATAGTACAGATGTTAAGAAAAAAAGGTGTCGTTGGTAAGTTTGTAGAATTTTATGGCGAAGGTCTAAAAAATTTATCATTAGCAGATAGAGCAACAATAGCAAATATGGCACCAGAGTACGGAGCAACCTGTGGCTTTTTCCCTATTGATGAAGAAACAATAAAATACTTAAAATTTTCTGGTAGAGATGAAAAAACTATTTCGTTAGTGGAAAAATATTCTAAAGAGCAGGGTTTATGGGCAAGTAGAGAAATAGAATTTACAGACACTATCTCTCTAAATCTAAATACAGTTGTACCAAGTATTTCAGGACCTAAAAGACCTCAAGATAAAGTTTTACTTACCGAAGCAGCAACCAGTTTTGATAAAGCTTTTAAAGAAAATACCAAAAGAAAAGTTCCTGTAGAAGCCAAGGTTGATAAAAAAGACTTTAAAATAAAAGATGGCGATATTGTAATTGGTGCAATTACATCTTGTACAAATACCTCAAACCCGAGTGTAATGATAGGAGCGGGACTGCTGGCAAAAAAAGCTGTTGAAAAAGGTTTAAAAGTGAAACCATGGGTAAAAACTTCTTTGGCACCCGGCTCTCAAGTCGTTACTGACTATCTAGAAAAAGCTGGTTTAAATAAATATTTAGATCAATTAGGTTTTAATCTTGTAGGTTATGGTTGTACTACTTGTATAGGAAATTCCGGGCCTTTAGATAAAGAGATTTCAGATACCATCCACAAAGAAAATCTATACGCAGTTTCAGTACTATCGGGAAATAGAAATTTTGAGGGAAGAATTAATCCAGATGTAAAAGCAAATTATTTGGCCTCCCCACCTTTGGTTGTTGCCTATGCTTTAGCAGGAAATATGCATCATGATTTGTATAAAAATCCTTTAGGTAAAGATCAAAAAGGAAATGATGTATTTTTGAAAGATATTTGGCCAACCAATAAAGAAATTGAAGAACTAATATTAAAATCTATTAATGCGGATATGTTTGTTAAACGTTACTCAAATGTTTCTGAAGGGCCAAAAGAATGGAGCTCGATTAAGACAGATCAAAGTAGTATTTATAATTGGCAGGAAAACTCAACTTACGTAAAGAAACCACCTTTTTTTGATAATTTACCAGATAAGCCAGAAGGGTTTAAAAAAATAAAAGATGCAAGACCACTTTTAATACTAGGAGATACTGTAACAACCGATCATATTTCGCCAGCTGGATCCATTAAAAAAGATAGTCCCACAGGTGATTATTTTATGAAACACCAAGTTCAACAAAAAGATTTTAATTCTTATGGTGCTAGAAGAGGTAATCATGAAGTTATGTTGAGAGGAACATTTGGAAATATAAGAATAAGAAATGAAATGGCACCAGGCACTGAGGGAGGTTTTACAATATTGCAACCCGATGGAAAACAAATGAGTGTGTACGAGGCAGCTGAGGAATATAAAAAAAGAGGCAACAGTCTTGTTGTAATTGCCGGAAAAGAATATGGGACAGGTTCTTCCAGAGATTGGGCAGCCAAAGGAACAAAATTATTAGGAATTAAAGCAGTTATCGCAGAAAGTTTTGAAAGAATTCATAGATCAAATCTTGTTGGAATGGGTATTTTACCATTAGAATTTAAAGCGGGATTTGATAGAAAAAAATTAAATATTAAAGGTACAGAGTTATTTACTATTATCGATATTGAAAAAGGCATTAATCCGAGAGCAGAAGTAAGTTGTGAGATTAAATACAAAGATGGTTCTAGCAAAACTATTAAACTTTTATCAAGAATAGATACTGAAAATGAAATTGAATATTATAAGAATGGTGGAATTCTACAATATGTTTTAAGGAATATGATCAACTAAATGAGAAACATTAAAGTAAAAGTTTATCCATCTGCTTCAAAAGTTAAAAAGAAACAACAATTAGCTTGGAAAATAGCTGAGATTGCATCTGATAAAGCAAAGATTAATGATGAGGCAATCGAAATGGTTATAAATAGAATTATAGATAATGCATCTGTTGCTATTGCATCTTTTAATAGAAAACCAGTTATTTCAGCTAGAGAGATGGCGCTTGCACACCCCAAAAAAAATGGTGCTACTGTATTTGGAATTAATTCAAAAAAAAAATTTGATTGTGAATGGGCAGCATGGGCTAATGGAACCGCGGTAAGAGAATTAGATTTTCACGATACTTTTCTAGCAGCCGATTATAGCCATCCGGGAGACAACATTCCTCCCATCTTAGCAGTCGCTCAACAAAAAAAAATGTCAGGAAAAGATTTAATCAAAGGTATTATTACTGGTTATGAAGTTCAAGTTGATTTAGTGAAAGGTATTTGTCTTCATGAACACAAAATAGATCATATTGCTCACTTAGGACCAAGTGTAGCCGCAGGTTTAGGATCTCTACTTAAATTAAATACAGACACCATTTATCAATCTGTTCAACAAGCACTACACACAACTATTTCTACTAGACAATCAAGAAAAGGAGAAATTTCAAGCTGGAAAGCTTTTGCACCAGCTCATGCTGGAAAGTTGGCCATTGAAGCAGTCGACAGATGTATGAGAGGGGAAGGTGCTCCCAGTCCTATTTACGAAGGTGAAGATAGTATAATAGCCTATGTACTATCTGGCCCAAAGGCAAAATATGATGTCCCCCTTCCAAATATTAATGAAGAAAAAAAAGCAATTTTAGAAACTTATACAAAAGAACATTCAGCAGAATATCAATCACAAGCACTTATAGATTTAGCTAGAAGTTTGAACGAAAGAGTCAGTAATATTTCTAATATAAAATCTGTTGATATTCATACTAGTCACCATACACACTATGTAATCGGTACTGGCGCAAAAGATCCACAAAAAATGGACCCTAAAGCAAGTAGAGAAACTTTAGATCACTCTATAATGTATATATTTGCTGTCGCTCTTGAAGATGGAAAATGGCATCACATAAATTCATACACACCAAGAAGAGCCAACAAAAAAAGCACAGTTACTTTATGGAGAAAAGTAAAAACTTTTGAAGATAAAAAATGGACTAAAAGATATCACGACCGTGATCCCAATAAAAAAAGTTTTGGTGGTAGAGTCGTGATTAGAATGAAAGATGGTACTAAAATTGAGGATCAAATATCTGTTGCAGACGCCCATCCAGCTGGAAAGAGACCTTTCGAGAGATCTAATTACATTGAAAAATTTCAAACTTTGACACAAGGAATAATTACAACAAAAGAGTCTGATAGATTTTTAAAAGCTGTTCAAAATTTAAGAAAGCTCAAATCGGGCGAGCTAACTAAACTTAACGTTGAAGTTAAAGGCAAATTTTTGAGAACGAGAAGCAAGAAGACAATTTTCTAATTGACTCTTCAAATATTTATAAATTTAATAAGATATTAATAAAAAGGGGGAAAAATGCTAAATATAAGAAAACTTATTAGTTTTTTATTTGCGTCCGTTCTTTTCTTATCTTTTTCAACGCAATCATTTGCAATTGATAAACTTCACTTCCTAATTGGTGGTGGAGCTGGCGGTGGTTGGGATGGAACTGCTAGAGGAACAGGAGAAGCATTAACAAAATCTGGCATGCTTAAAAGTGCATCTTTTGAAAATATGTCAGGTGGTGGTGGAGGAAAAGCTCTATCATTTTTAATTAATACAAAGCCTGAAGGAACTGTATTAGTTCAATCAACACCACTAGTTTTACGATCTATCACTAGACACAAAGGTTACGTAAAAGGCAGTGGAGTTCTTTCTTACAAAGATGTTGTACCAATAGCAGGAGTTATCGGTGACTACGGCGCTATTGCTGTAGCAAAGAATTCTCCATTTAAAAATTTCAAAGATGTTGTTGAAGCTTACAAAGCTAATCCAAAATCTGTGAAAATGGCTGGTGGATCTGTAAGAGGAAGCATGGACCATTTAATTGGAGCACTTGCGTTTCAAGAAGCAGGAGCTGATCCAAATCAAGTAGTTTATGTTCCATATGATGCTGGAGGAAAAGCTTTAGCAGGATTGTTATCTGGAGAAACTCAAATTCTTTCAACTGGTTTGGGAGAAGTGATGGGAGCAAGAGACCAAGTAAACATTATTGGTATTACTGCACCAAAAAGAGTTTCAGATGCACCTGATGTTCCAACATTGAAAGAACAAGGTTTTGATGTTCAGTTTGTAAACTGGAGAGGATTTTTCGGACCTCCTGGCATGAGCGGTGCAGACAAAAAGAAAATCGCTAAAATGTTAGGTGATGTTCAAAAAACTCCTGAGTGGGAAGCTGTTAGAAAAAGAAATGCTTGGGTTAATATTTATAACCCAGACAAAAAGTTTGTTAAGTTCTTAAAAACACAAACTAAAGAAATGACAGCTCTTATGAAAAAACTAGGAGTAATTTAATCCATCAAGGATTTAAAGGAGGAGCAGTGAAAATTAGTTCAGTAAAAATTATTTCACTGCTCTTCTTTGTTTTATCGGCCTTTTATCTTTACACAGCGCACCAAATACAAGTATTTTCATTTGATGAAAATGCCCCTTTTAATGCCAAAACTTTTCCAATTTATCTTGGCTACGCAGGTATGTTTTTTGCTGCACTAAAAATTCTTTTACCAGAAAAATCAATAGAAGAAGTAAATCACAATGTTTTGGATTATAAAAAGGTAGTTTATCTAGTTATTATTATGATTTTTTATGGACTAACTATTCTTAGAGTTGGCTTCTTTTTTTCTACATCGATTTTTTTACTACTATCTTATTACTTCCTTGGGGAAAGAAGATGGATATTAATGTTAATCTTTTCTTTTCCATTTGTGGCTTTGTTCATGTTTTTACTACACGGAGCCTTAAATATTTATCTTAGAGATCCTTTATTAAAATATTTAGGGATAATTGGATGATTGAAGGAATTTTAATAGGTTTAAATACAGCTTTATCATTAAAAAATATCCTAATGGTGGTAATGGGATGTTTTTTTGGAACAATAATAGGAATGCTTCCAGGTTTAGGTCCAATGACCGCAATTGCCTTGATGATACCTATAACGTATGGATTTGATCCTGCTACTGGATTAATACTAATGGCCGGTGTTTATTACGGTGCAGTTTTTGGCGGATCCACATCTTCAATTTTAATTAATGCACCAGGTATTCCCGGAACTGTAGCAACATCATTTGATGGTTATCCAATGGCGCAACAAGGAAAAGCTGGAAAAGCTCTTGCGATAGCTGCATACAGTTCTTTTGCGGGTGGTACAATTGCAGCAATTTTTTTATTATTTGCAGCGCCAAGTTTATCAAAAGTTAGTTTAGCTTTTAGATCTCCAGATTATTTTGCATTAATGGTTTTAGGATTAACAGCAGTTGCAGCTTTTTCTTCAAAAGGGCAATTTCTCAAAGCAATGATGATGGCAGTTTTAGGTTTAATGTTAGCTTCGGTAGGCCAAGATACTTTGTCAGACATTCCACGATTTGTTTTTAACAATATGAATTTATCTGATGGAATAAGTTTTGTTCTAGTTGTTATGGCTACATTTGCAATGAGTGAAGCCTTAATGATTATTTTAAAAGGAACTGATCCAAGCAGTGCGGCTAAGGCTATCTCCCTTAAAGAATTGGGATCGATAAAGTTAGACAAGGAAGAAACCAAAAAAACTTTAAAAACTATACCAAGATCATCTGTTATTGGTTTTATAGTTGGTGTTTTACCAGGTGCTGGATCAACTATCGCATCTTTTTTAGCATATGGTATGGAAAGAAATTTTGTCAACAAAGAAGAAAAAGAAAAATTTGGTAAAGGAAGTGTTCATGGTTTAGCAGCACCTGAAACAGCAAATAATGCTGCATGTTCCGGATCTTTTGTTCCTTTATTAACTTTAGGCATACCCGGAAGTGGAACAACTGCTGTGATGCTTGGTGCTTTATTAGGTTTTGGAATACAGCCAGGTCCAAGATTATATATGACTAATCCTGAAATTTTTTGGTCTGTTATAATGTCTATGTATATTGGAATGGTTATACTTCTGATATTAAATCTACCCCTAATACCTTATATTGCTAGAATACTTGCGGTTCCAAGAACATTTTTAATTCCAATGATTTTATTTTTTTCTGTAACTGGAATTTATTTAATGTCATTTAACACTTTTGATATATTTTTAATGATTGGAATTGCAGTTATGGCTACCGGTTTGCGTCTTTACAAGTTTCCAATGCCACCTTTAATACTAGCATTTGTTCTTGGTGGTTTAATGGAAGAGAATCTTAGAAGGTCATTATTAATTAGTGATGGTTCATTCAATTTTCTCTGGGATAGACCTTTAACTGCTATAATTTTAGTCTTTACTATTTTGATTGTTTCCTGGCAAGCTTATTCAAGTTTTAAAACTAAATAAATTTTAGAATAGATTCTGGTATTATTCCTGGCTGAATTTCATTCGTCCCACCCAGAATTAACTGAATTGCTACAAATAGAATTACTACCAATCCAAGAATACCAACCCATTTATGATTTTTGATATAATTAGCAAAAAAAGTTGCTACAGTTCCAACAAGCAAAACTGATAACAATAATCCAAATATTAATAGACCTGTTTCGTTTTTAGCAGCAGCAGCAACACCTAGAACATTATCAAAACTTAATGTTACATCCGCAACTACGATTGCGTAAACAGCTGATGCAAATGATGGGGCTTTTTTAGGCTTTGGCGTTTGTTGTTTTGATGTTTTCAAAGCATCAAAAATCTCCAAATCTTTTATCAATTTTACAATAATCCAAATTAGTAAAGCACCGCCAACAACTTTAAGAATTGGATATTGCAGAAGTTGAACAGTTATTGCTGCAAAAATTACTCTGAAAAGAAATGCACCAAACACTCCAAGCAATATAATTCTTTTTCTATCTTTTGAAGCAAAAGATGAAGCTATTAGTCCAATTATGATTGCATTATCTGCAGCCATAACAATGTCAATAAATACAATTTGAAAAAAAATTATTACTTTTGGAAGTAGTATAATCTCCATTTGAAGCGATATTTATAATAGTTTATTGGGTTTCTTTAAAGAAATATTTGTTAAAATATAACTTGCAATTTGTCAAATGGGAATGTGAAATGGCTCATTATTAATTATAGGGGGACACATGAACATAATTAAGAAAATTAGTATAATACTAACCTCTTTACTTATCAGTATGAGTGCTGCACAAGCAGAGACATGGAATATGGCTCTAGCTTATGGTGCTGGAAATTTCCATTCGCAAAATGCTACGGAATTTGCAAAAGCAGTTACTGAGAAGTCAGGTGGAAAACTAACAATCAAGACACATCCAGGCGGTTCTTTATTTAAAGGTGGAGCTATTTTAAGAGCTGTTCAAACTGGACAAACACAAATCGGTGAAAGATTTATGTCTGCACACGGAAGCTTTGATCCATTATTAGAAGTGGACTCAATTCCTTTCGTAGCACAAACTTACTCTGATGCACAAAAACTTTATAAAGCTTCAAAACCAGAACTAGTAAAAGGACTAGACAAAAAAGGATTAGTTTTTCTTTACGCAGTTCCATGGCCGGCACAAGGACTATATAGCAAAAAAGCTATTAACTCTGTGAATGATCTTAAAGGTCTTAAGTTTAGAGCTTATAACTCTGCAACAATTAGAATTGCAGAATTAACTGGCATGAAACCAACTAAGTTAGAAGCAGTTGCGATTAGCCAAGCATTCTCTACAGGGATGGTTGAAAGCATGATCACATCACCAACAACTGGTAAAAATAGTAAAATTTGGGAAAATGGTGTTAAATATTTTTATGATATTGCAGCATGGTTTCCAAAAAATATGGTTGTTGTGAATAAAAAAGCTTGGAACAAGCTAGATGACTCAACTAAAAAATTAGTTATGAACCAAGCAGCAGTTGCTGAGAGAAAAGGCTGGAACTTATCGAAACAAGGTAATGTTGCAGATAAAAAAGCTTTGGCAGATGCTGGAATGGTAGTTGGAAAAGTTAATGCAGCTTTGCAAAGTCATTTTGAAAAAACTGGTGCTACCATGGCCAAAGAATGGGCAGGTAGAGCTGGTTCAAGAGGACAAGCTGTTTTATCCGCTTATAAATAAATTTTATTTAAGCAAAAAGGCCGTATAATAGGATACGGCCTTTATGCTTTGTAAATTAGATAAATTTTTAAATTCTCTTTACAGATACTCAGGATATGTTGCATCCTTTTTTCTAATTCTTATTTTAGTCTCAATAGTTCTAGGAATAGTATCTAGAATTTTTGGATTTTATATTCGTGGTTTAACAGAATATTCCGGTTATAGTTTAGCTGCCGCATCTTTTTTAGCATTAGCCTATACATTTAATGAAAATGGCCATATTAGGATCACCTTATTTCTTGAGAAAGCAAAAGGAAAATTATTAAACTTTTTAACAGTATGGTGTTTAGCTGCATCTACTTTTTTTTCAGGGTTTTTAGCTTTTTATTTTATTAAAATGTGGGTTGTTTCCATACAACTTGCAGAACGAAGTCAAGGAGCAGATGAGATTTTGCTTTGGATACCACAAACCGGAGTTGCTCTAGGTTCTATAATATTTTTTATTTGTATTTTACATAACTTTTTAAAACTATTTTTTAAACAAAATGCTTGAAATCTATTTAACAATATTTTTTATAAGTGTTTTATTAATATTTCTCGGATCCGGTGTTTGGGTTGGTATCAGCATGATTGGAGTTTCAACAATTGGAATGATGATGTTTACATCAAGACCTGTTGGAGATGCTATGGCAACAACAATGTGGAGTATGGGATCATCTTGGTCCTTAACAGCATTGCCGCTTTTTGTATGGATGGGGGAAATTTTATTTAGAACAAAATTATCAGAGAATTTATTTAAAGGACTGTCTCCATGGCTATCAAAATTACCAGGAGGTTTAATACATGTTAATATTTTAGGATGTGCAATTTTTGCTGCAATTTCAGGATCATCAGCAGCTACCGTTGCTACAGTTGGGAAAATGTCAATACCAGAACTTAGAAAAAGAAATTATCCTGAAAGATTTCTATTAGGGACTCTAGCGGGATCTGGAACACTTGGTCTTTTAATTCCTCCATCAATTATTCTAATTATTTACGGTGTTACAGTAGAAGAATCTATAGCAAAACTTTTTATTGCTGGAATTATCCCGGGTATTGGGTTAGCACTTTTATTTATGACTTATGTAGTTATTTGGTCTCTTAAAAATAAGAAAATTATGCCTGTAATTAGTGAAGACTTTTCTTTTTTAGAAAAAATAAAAAAATCTGGACAATTATTACCTGTTGTTCTTTTGATATTTGCTGTAATTGGATCTATTTATGCTGGTATTGCGACAGCTACAGAGGCAGCTTCACTAGGAGTTCTAGGTGCGCTAATATTATCTTATTTTCAAAATAGCTTAAGCAAAGAGTCTTTTGCTAAATCACTGTTAGGAGCAACTAAAACATCTTGTATGATTGCTTTTATATTAGCCGGATCTTCTTTTTTAACTTTAGCGATGGCTTTCACTGGTCTTCCTAAAAATTTGGCGGTCTTTATTGATACTTTTGATTTATCACCCTACATGCTTCTTCTGGTCTTAACGTTATTTTATATAATTCTAGGAATGTTTTTAGATGGTATATCAGCTGTAGTTTTAACAATGGCAATAATCGAACCAATGATACGCCAAGCTGGTTTTGATATGATATGGTTTGGTATTTATTTAGTTATAGTTGTTGAGATGGCACAGATCACTCCGCCAGTTGGATTTAATTTGTTCGTTCTTCAAGGTATGGCAAAAAGAGACATGGGATTCATTGCGAGAAGTGCTTTTCCACTTTTTCTTTTGATGATTTTAGCTGTGATAATAATTATAGCTTTTCCACAGCTAGCTCTTTGGTTACCTGAAAAAATGATACAACCATTAAACTAATAGAGCGACACATGGTTATATTCTGTTTGATACAAAAACATTTATACATTGCTTATGGAAAATAAAAAGGCACTAGTATGGCTAAGGGACGATTTTAGAATAGATCGTAACAACGCATTAATTTATGCATCAGAAAATCACGAACAGGTTTCAGCAATTTATATTTTTAATTCAGATGAATATGAAAATAAAAGAGAGGCACAACGTTGGTGGGTCTACCATTCAATTATAAATTTTAAGCAAGAACTTTCTAAATTTAATATTTCTCTGGAATTGTTGGTAGGAGATGAGGTCAAAGTTTTAAGCAAAATAAAAAAAAATGATGAATTATCATTATACTGGAATAAAATTCCAGAACCTGAAGAAGAAAAGAAAGAAAAAAAAATAATTAAAAATCTCGAGGAAAAAAATATAAATTACAAATTCTTCAAGGGAAATGTTTTAAGTGAATATAAAGAAGTTACAAAAGATGATGGTACACCATTTAAGGTTTTTACACCTTTTTGGAGGGTGGCAGAGGAAGTTTATTTAAAAAAAGTTCCTTCAAGAAATGCCAAGTTAAAGAAAAAAAATAAAAAAATATTTGTGTTCAAAGAGTCAAGCGATTTAAATAAAGTATTACCAAATAAAAATTGGTTCAAAAAATTTGAAAAATATTGGATTCCTTCTGAAATAAATAGCGATAAAGTATTAAAGAATTTAATAAATAATAAAATTAATAATTATCACAAAACAAGAGATTTTCCATCTGTCGAAGGAACTTCTAAAATATCTCCATACCTAAAGCATGGACAAATACATGTTGAAACAATTTGGAAGTCTTGTCAGGATATTAAAAATAAAAATACAGGATATCGAAAATTTATAAATGAAATAGGGTGGAGAGAATTTTCACACAGTTTGATTAATTATTTTCCTCAAATGCTTAAGGGAAATCTTAGAAAAGAATTTGATTCTTTTCCATGGGTAGAAAATAAAAGACACCTAGAAGCCTGGAAAAAAGGTATGACAGGTTACTCTATTGTTGATGCGGGTATGCGTGAACTTTATGAGACAGGATGGATACATAACCGAGTAAGAATGATTGTAGGTTCATTTCTTGTGAAACATCTACGAATACATTGGAAAGAGGGAGAAAAATATTTCAGAAATACTTTGCTTGATTTTAATGTTGCAAATAATGTTGCAAGCTGGCAATGGGTCGCTGGTTCAGGTGCCGATGCTGCACCATATTTTAGAATTTTTAACCCAATTTTACAGGGAGAGAAATTTGATAAGGACGGTAGTTATGTGAAACGTTGGGTTCCAGAATTAAAAAATGTTCCATCTAAATTTATTCACAGAACGTGGGAAATGGATGATCAAACTCAAAAATCAATAAATATAAAGATTGGGAAAGATTACCCGCTCCCGATAGTTGAACATTCTAAAGCCAGAGAACAAGCTTTAAAGGCTTTTGATAAAATTACTAAATAAAATTATTTTTTTTTGTTTTCTATAAAATAATCAAAGCTGCAAATTTGAGGTTTGTTTGCAATTAAAATTAACAATCCACCTATTATAGAAATATTTTTCAATAAAATTGTTAACTGCATCCCATCTTCAAATATATGATGCGTATGAAATATTAGTGTGACTGCTAGAACAAATAAAGCTAATAAAGAAGCAACAAATCTCGTTTTGTATCCCGCAATAAGTAGTAAAGGCAATACTATTTCAAAAGCTATCGAAGGATAAAACAAGATTTCAGGAACACCATGATCTGACATATACATCATGCTCATGTCAGGATCAAAAATTTTTCTTACTGCCTCAATTAAAAACAAAGCTGATATAAAAATTCTGCCAAATACTTCAATTATATGCATTTAATTTTTTTCAATTACTTCTTTAAGTTCATCATACTCTTCACAATTACAATTTTTTAAAATTGCTAATCTTTCTTTTGCTAATTCTATACGACCAGTTTTTACGTATAGTTCTCCTAAATATTCGTTTATACCATTATGGTCAGGTTTAATTTTCAGACCTGCTAAATAATATTTTTCAGCTTCCTTTAATTTACCAGTTTTTCTAAGTGTAAATCCAAGATAATTTAAAATGTCAGGATTATTTCTATCAGTTTTATAAGCCTGTTGTAATTTTTCTAGAGCTTTAACGTATAATTTTGTTGCTCTATCTATTTTATTTTTTTCCTCTAATTTTTTAGCTCTTAATACAAACTTTTTGGCATCTGAATAAAGATCCATATAGCTATCGCTACTTCCACTATCACTGCTCGCTCCATGGGACACCCCTAAGTATTGAACAAAAATAAATGCAGCTATAAGAATTACAAATATTTTTTTAAACATTTTTAAATATTATAAGAACTTATTCATCTTATCTAATGGCATAAGAGTCACACCGTTTTTGATTAACCCATTTTTAATATTTTCAGCAGTACTTACAGCAGATTGTCCATCCCCATGAACACAAATTGAGTCAATTGAACACGGGATTTGTTTTCCAGAAAAACAATTCAATGCTTGGTTTTTTACCATTTTAATTACATGTTTTTTTGCAGACTCAGGGTCTGTTATTAATGCATTAGGTTTAGACCTAGAAACTAAATTACCGTCGTCTTCATAGTTTCTGTCAGCAAATATTTCAGCAGCCACTTTCATTCCAAGTTTTTTTCCTGCTTTTTCCATCTCAGATCCTGTTGGCACTAAGAAAATCAGATCTTTACTTGTCTGTATAATTGATTTTGCAATAACACTGGCTAATTCAAAATTTTCACACGCCATATTGTTTAATGCGCCATGAGGTTTAACATGAGTTACTTTCATTAAATTTTTTTTTGCAATTTCAGATAAAATATTTATTTGATCAATAATTAGTTTTGTAATTTCTTTTGGCTGTAAATTTAATCTTTTTCTTCCAAAATTTTCAGGATCATTGAAAGAAGGATGTGCCCCTATACTAACGTTGTTTTTTTTTGAAATCTCTATTGTTTTCTTCATTGTTGGTTCATCTCCAGCGTGATAACCACAAGCAACATTTGCAGAGTTAACTATACCCAACAATAAAGGGTCATTTTCTGTAGAGCAGAACTTCGAGGTTTCCCCAAGATCGCAATTAATATTAATTTCCATATTTCAAACCATTATATAATATCTATTATAACAACTTATGTTAAAAAAAATAAGTAATATCGGAGACTGTGGCATCACATGCGATTTTGGTGATGAAGTTAACAAAAAAACAAATAAAGAAGTAATTAAGCTTTTCAATTTTATAAAGGAGTCTGTAAGTAATAAAAAAATCAAAGGAATTTTGAATTATACACCTTCATATAACAAGCTTATTATCAATTTTGAGCTTGGACAAACAAAGTCTAGGGAAATAATAGAATTTATTAAGACCAGCGATTATTCAAATACCATTTTGTCTGAAAAAAATAAATTAGTAGAGATACCAATATGTTACGACGAAGAATTTGCTTTAGATATCAAACGACTTGAAGAAAAAACTAAATTAAGTTTCAAAGAAATAATTAATGAACATTTAAATACTGACTTTTTTGTTTATATGATAGGATTTGTTCCCGGACAGCCTTTCTTAGGAGATTTACATAAAAATCTAAGTCATGATCGGCTTGATACACCTAGAGTAAAAATCAATAAGGGTTCTGTAGGTATAGTTGAAAAATTTTGTACAATCTATACTTTTGAAAGTCCTGGAGGTTGGAATATAATAGGAAGAACGCCTTTAAATTTATTCGACATTAATAAAAAAAACACAAGCCTACTATCACCTGGAGATACAGTAAAATTTAAATCTATAACTAAAAAGGAAATTTTATCTTTTAAAAATGAATAACTACTTTAAAGTTTTAAGACCTGGGATTAATTCTACTTTTCAAGATCTAGGTAGATTTGGTTTACAACATCTCGGGATTGTAGCAAGCGGATGTATGGATCAGTTGTTGTTCTGTACTTCTAACAAGTTAGTTGGGAATAAACTATCAGAAGGAGCTTTAGAATTTGCGTATCAAGGACCATTGCTTGAACTTGTAGGACACTCAGCAATGGTTGCAGTTTCAGGAAAAGTTAATTTTAATATCATTACTAAAAACGGCTTAACAAAAAAGGGTATTTGCAATGAATGTTTTATTGCTTCCAACGGTGACAAAATTGATATTCTTTCTACAATAAACTCTGTTTATGGTTATTTTTCAATTGCCGGTGGTTTTAAATTAAAAGAAATTAAAGGAAGTCATTCTACTTTAGTTAGAGCAAAAATTGGTCCAAACAACGGCAACAAGTTAAAGTCTGATGATAAAATATTTTTCAACGAATCTAATTCAAAAACTAATATGAAAAAAATCCAATTTGGTTTTGATACAGACAATACGATAAGAGCGATGAAAGGTTTACAATTTAATTATTTTTCAAAAAGAAGCCAAGAAGATTTTTTTTCAAAACAATATAAAGTCTCAAGACTTTCTGATCGAATGGGCATGAGATTGGAAGGTAAAAAACTAGAAAATATTGTAAATAAAAATATAAAATCAGAGGGTATTACTAAAGGTTCCATCCAGATACCGGGAGATGGACAGCCAATTATACTTTTATCAGATCATCCAACTATAGGCGGTTATCCCAAAATAGCTAACATCATATCAGCTGATTATGACAAATTGGTTCAAAAAACTCCAGGTACAATAATTAAATTCAAATTGGTCGATTTGTCTGTTGCTGAAAGTGCTTTTGAGGAATATGTAAGAAAATTCTAAATGAATTTTGTTTATAAAATACCAGGACCTTTACTTATTCTCACAGGTGGATTTTGTTTAAGTTGGGGCGGATTAATTTTAAGATCTTTCGAAAGTGCGAGTATCTGGCAAATACTTTTTTATAGATCAATATTTTTTCTCTGGGTGTTAATAGCTTTTATTTTGTTAACTTACGGAAAAAAAACGTTTCAAAAAATTAAAGCAGCAGGAATACCTGGTCTTATAGGCGGAATATTTCTATCAACCAACTTTGTTGCTTATATGTATTCTATGATGGAAACGACCGTTGCTAATGTAGTTTTTATTATTAGCACTCAAACAGTTTTTTTACCGATAGTAGCTTATATTTTTTTGAAAGAAAAAATTTCGCCGCGAGGTTATGTTGCAATTGTATTAGCAATGATTGGCGTAACTTTGATGATTGGTGAATCACTTGGGACTGGATCTTTAAAAGGAAATTTAGCTGCTTTGACTATTCCAATTAACTTTTCGATTTTAGTTTTAATTATTCGAAAATATCCAAAAGTAGATATGATACCTGCAATATTTTATGCAGGTATATTGAGTTGTCTATATGGTTTGTTTTTACTTGAAGATTTAGCCATATCTACAAAAGATATTTGGTTATCATTTTTGCTTGGTGTTCCTCAATTAGCTTTTGGTTTTATTTTTATCACAATAGGTTCTAGAACAACTCCGGCAGTGATGGTTGGTTTGTTAATGCTAATGGAGTCTATATTTGCACCAATATGGGTCTGGTTATTTTATAATGAAATTCCACCAGCAAGTGTACTTATTGGCGGAATAATTATTCTTTCCGCTGTAGTTATGAAAAGCTTGGACTATAAAAAAGTATAATTAATCGAAATTTTGTGTTATAAAGAATTATAACGGGAGAGACTATTTAGATATAGCGCCGAAGGAGCAACCCCCCGGAAACTCTCAGGCAAAAGGACCGTTATTGTAATAACTCTGGAAAGCAGGCTTTAGCCTCACCGAAGGAGCAAATCTCTCAGGTTCTTAGACAGATGGGGAATGAAGAGGGTTATTACTAAATGGAAAAAACAGCTTTATACGATTTTCATAAAAATTTAGGAGCAAAGTTCGTTTCTTTTGCCGGTTACGAAATGCCTATCCAATATAAGGACGGGATAGTAAAAGAACATATCTCTACAAGACAGTCAGCAGGATTTTTTGATGTTTCTCATATGGGTCAGCTTTTTATATCAGGAAACAAATCATCCGAACAAAGTTTGGAAAAAATTATTCCTTTAGATTTTAAAGAAATTAAAATCAATCAATCTAAATATTCTTTTTTGATTAATGATAAAGGTGGAGTAATTGATGATATCATTATTACTAGGGTAGAAGGCGGTTTTAATATTATATTGAATGCAGCTTGCAAAGATAATGACATTAAAGAAATTGCAAAATGTTTAAATTCAGATAGCAAGTATGAATTAAAAAAAGATTTTTCACTTATTGCTTTGCAAGGCCCAAAATCAGAAAATATTTTAGACTCTATTGTCCAAGGAGTAAAACAACTTAAATTTATGAATGGTGATTATTTCAAATTTGAAGGACAGGAAATTTATATCACTCGATCAGGTTATACAGGTGAGGATGGATTTGAAATATCAGTACAGAACAAAAATGTAGAAAATTTTATCAAACTTCTATCAAATAAAGGTGCCAAACCAATAGGACTTGGAGCAAGAGATACACTGAGATTGGAAGCAGGTTTGTGTTTATATGGACATGAATTGAACCAAGATATTAGTCCAGTACAAGCAAATTTAAAATGGGCTATTTCAAAAAGAAGAAGAAAAGAAGGTGGCTTCAATGGTTGGAAAAATATAAAAAATGATTTACAAAACGGTGTATCGAAAATAAGAGTTGGAATCAAACCATCTGGAAGAATCATAGCAAGAGAGGGTACCAAAATTTTTTCACCATCTGGAGAGGAAATAGGAATTGTTACTAGCGGAACATTTGGTCCAAGCGTTAACGCTCCAGTTGCTATGGGATACATATTGAGTAAATTTTCTGAGATTAATAATAAAATTCTTTTAGAAGTAAGAGGTAAAAAACATGATGCAGTGATTTCTAAGTTGCCATTTTATAAAAAAAGTTATGTCAAATAGGAGGGAAAATGAGTGAAAAAAAATACTCAAAGAAACATGAGTGGATAGCGTTAAACGGGGAGACAGCAACGGTAGGAATTAGCAAGCATGCTACTGAAATGCTTGGTGATATTGTTTTTGTTGAACTTCCAGAAAAAGGAAAGGGCTTAAACAAAGAGGAGAAGGCAGCAGTAGTCGAGTCCACAAAAGCTGCCAGTGATGTTTACACACCTGTCTCTGGAGAAATTTTAGAAACAAACCAACCCATTATTGATGATCCTTCTAATGTTAATAAAGATCCCGAAAATAATGGTTGGTTTTTCAAAATTAAAATAAAAGATAAATCTGAATTAGATTCTTTAATGAGTCAGACTGACTATGAAAAATTTGTAAAGGATAACCCAAACTAAAATGATAGACGATACTTCAAAAGAATTCATTAGCAGACATATTGGCCCGAACACAAGTGACCAAAAAGAGATGTTAAAAGCAATATCTTCGAAATCTATTAATGATTTAATTGAGAAAACTGTACCAAAAAACATTTTAATTAAAAATAATCTTAAAATTGATGAGCCTATGTCTGAGAATGATGCTCTCAAAAAATTAAAACTTTTGTCAAAAAATAATCAAGTTTTTAGAAATTTTATAGGTATGGGTTATTATAATACTGTTACCCCAAATGTGATTTTAAGAAATATTCTTGAGAACCCAGGTTGGTATACTTCTTATACTCCTTATCAACCAGAAGTAGCTCAGGGCAGATTAGAAATGCTTATTAATTTTCAACAAATGATAATGGATTTGACTGGGATGGATATTGCAAATGCTTCATTGCTAGATGAAGGAACTGCTGCCGCTGAAGCAGTCGGCTTATGTCAAAGAATAGATAAAAATAATTCAAAAAAAATATTTGTATCAAGTTCATGTAACCCACAAACAATAGATATAATTAAGACTAGAGTTGAACCTTTCAATATAGAATTAATAATTGGTGATGAAGAAAAAGTTTTAAAAGATATAAATGATAAAATTATTTGTGGTGTTTTAGCTTATCCTGGAACTTTGGGTGAAATAAAAGACCCAAGTGAAGCTATAAGCTTAATTCATAAAAAAGAAGGTAAAGTAATTATAGTAAGTGATCTATTAGCCTTGGCCAGACTTAAAACGCCAGCAGAACTTGGAGCCGATATTGCAGTTGGTAGTGCACAAAGATTTGGAATACCGATGGGGTACGGAGGCCCACATGCTGCATTTTTTGCAACCAAGGAAGAATTTAAAAGATCAATGCCAGGAAGAATTATTGGAGTATCTGTTGATAGACACGGAAAAAAAGCATTTAGATTATCTCTTCAGACAAGAGAACAGCACATAAGAAGAGATAAGGCTACAAGTAATATATGTACTGCGCAAGCACTGCTCGCAATTATTTCAGCTGCTTATGCAATTTATCATGGTCCTGATGGAATTTTGAAAATAGCAAATAGGACATCTAAACTTGCAAAAATATTTGCTGATGGTTTGAAATCAGGTGGCTACCAACTGCATTCAGAAAATTACTTTGATACAGTTACTATTAGAACTAATGAAAAAACAGATACTATAAATAATAAAGCTTTATCTGAGAAAATTAATTTAAGGATTGTAGACAAAAATACCTTATCAGTAGCATTTGACGAAGTAAAAAGAGTTGATCATGTAAACACTTTATTAAAAATATTTGGAGTTAAAAAAACGTTTAATAATACTGATACAGTTGAATTAAATAATTTACCACAAAATCTTTTAAGAACATCTAAATACCTTACTCATCCTATTTTTAACAAATATCATTCAGAAACTGAAATGCTTCGTTATTTAAAAAAATTGGAAGATTGCGATATTGCTTTGAATAGATCTATGATTGCACTTGGCTCATGCACTATGAAGCTAAATGCTACAGCCGAGCTAATCCCTGTGACCTGGAAAGAATTCTCTCAGCCACACCCATTTGTGCCCCAAGATCAAATGAAGGGATATAAAGTTTTATTTAATGATTTAGTTAATGATTTAAAGGAAATCACAGGTTTTGATGCAGTTTCTCTTCAACCAAATTCCGGTGCTCAAGGTGAATATTCAGGATTAATGACAATACGTAAGTTTCATTTAAATAATAATCAAAAAAATAGAAACGTGTGTTTAATACCAGAGTCAGCACACGGTACAAATCCTGCGAGCGCACAAATGTGCGGGATGAAAGTAGTAGTTGTTAATTGTGATGATGAAGGAAATGTTGATTTAATAGATTTAAAAGACAAAGCTAACAAGTATTCAAAAGATCTAGCTGCTTTGATGGTAACTTATCCATCAACACACGGAGTTTTTGAGGAAAAAATTAGTGAAATTTGTGACTATATTCATAAAGCAGGTGGTCAAGTTTACATGGATGGTGCAAATCTTAACGCCTTAGTTGGGATAGCAAAACCTGGAAAATTTGGCCCGGATGTTTGTCATATTAACTTACATAAAACTTTTTGTATTCCACATGGAGGAGGTGGCCCAGGGATGGGTCCAATTGCTTGCGCCAAGCATTTAAAAGATTTTTTGCCAAACCACAATATTACTAAAAATACGAGATCTGAAAAAAGTTTAGGTTCTGTATCCGCTGCGCCTTGGGGCAGTGCAAGTATATTACCTATTTCATGGATGTATATTAAAATGATGGGGGCTGAAGGTTTAAGAAAAGCTTCCGAAGTAGCAATTTTAAATGCAAATTATATATCAAAAAAATTATCTAATCACTACAAAGTACTTTACAAAGGTAAAAATGGAAATGTAGCTCATGAATGTATAATCGATCTAAGACCAATAAAATCTAAATCAGGAATTTCAGAAGAAGATATCGCTAAAAGATTAATAGATTATGGATATCATGCACCAACAATGTCATGGCCGGTTGCTGGAACATTAATGATTGAACCTACAGAAAGTGAAAATTTAGCAGAGATTAATCGTTTTTGTAATGCGTTGATATCTATTAAAAAAGAAATTGATAAAGTAGACAACGGCAGTTTTGATAAGAAAGACAATCCTTTAAAAAATGCCCCGCATACTCATATCGAATTAAGCGCAAATGAATGGAAACACTTATACAAAAGAGAAGAAGCCGCATTTCCAAATCAGTATTTAAAAGATAATAAATATTGGCCACCTGTTGCTAGAGTGGATAACGTTTATGGAGATAGAAATTTAGTTTGTTCTTGTCCTAGCCTTGATGAATATAAGGATGAGGCTGCTTAAAAATAAATGAAAATTGCAGTAATTGGTTCAGGAATTTCAGGTTTATCCGCAGCATATAATTTATCAAAAAAATACAACGTTGATTTATTCGAAAAGAACGATCATTTTGGGGGCCACTCATATACCTATGATATAAAAGAAAATAATAGAAAAGTTCCAGTCGATCTTGGCTTTATCGTTTTCAATGAACTTACTTATCCAAATTTAATAAATTTTTTCAAAAAGTTAAAAGTCTCATATGAAAAAAGCGATATGTCTTTTTCAGTTTCAGTTAAAGATTCAACAATAGAGTATGGAGGAAAAGGTTTTAATGCTCTTTTTGCTAGAAAAAACAATTTATTTAATTTCAATTTTATAAAAATGATTTATGAGATAGTATCTTTCTACAAAATAGCACCAATTCTACTTAAAAAAGATTTAAATAATATAACTTTAGGAAATTATTTAGATAGTTCTAAACTTTCAAAATATTTTGTAAATTACCATATCATTCCTATGGTTGCCGCTATTTGGTCAATGCCTTTTTCAAAAGCAAGAGATATACCTTTAGAGTTATTTTTGAATTTTTTTAACAACCATGGCTTATTTAAACTAAAGAACAGGCCTCAATGGTATACTGTTACTAACAGAAGCAGAACATATGTTTCAAAAGTTTTAGAAAAAATTAACGGAGATTACTTTAAAAATTATAAAATTAAAAAAATTTCAAGAAGCGAACATAATGTAAGACTTTTTTTTGACTCATCAGTAGATTATCGAGATTATGATCATGTTATATTATCTTGTCATGCAGATGAGAGCCTAAAACTTATTGATAAACCAACTCGAGATGAAGAAGAGATTCTTAAAGAATTTACATATATTAGTAATACAGCTTATTTACATACGGATACAAATTTAATGCCGAATAAAAAACATGCTTGGTCAAGTTGGAATTCATTATCTAAAAAAGATTTAACAAAAACCTGCGTCACTTATTGGCTTAACAAACTTCAAAATTTAGAAACGGAAGAAAATTATTTTTTAACTCTAAATCCAATTTGTGATGTTGAAAAAAGTAAAATTATAAAAAAGATAAATTTTACCCATCCATATTTAAATATCAAAAGTTTCCAAATGCAGAAGCGATTAAATACTTTACAGGGGAAGAAAAGGATATGGTTTTCTGGAAGTTATTTTGGTTATGGTTTTCATGAAGATGGATTAAATTCTTCTTTAGAAATGTTAAAACAATTTGAGGGTAAAGATGGAGACTTGCATATACAAGGGTATAGTTACGCATCGAAGATTTAAACCAAAAAGACACTTTTTTTCTTATAAAACTTTTTCTGTTTTCTTCGATTTAGACGAACTAAAAGATCTAGAAAAAAATATTTTAATATTTTCTCTGAATAGACTCAATTTATTTAGTTTTTATAACAAAGATCACGGTGATAGAGATGGTACCGACTTAAAAGAATGGGTCAAAAGTACTTTAAAAAAGTTTAATATAAATTCTAAAATCTCAAAAATAAAACTTCTTTGCTTTCCTAGAATTTTTGGCTATGTGTTTAATCCTTTAAGTATTTTTTACTGTTACAATGATAATAGTGAATTAAAAGCAATTCTTTACGAAGTCAAAAATACTTTTAACGAACAACATACCTATGTTTTTCCCGTAGAAAAAAGTTCTAAAATTATTACACAAAATTGCAATAAAAGATTTTATGTATCGCCATTTATGGAAATGAAAACAGCTTACAACTTTAGATTGGTAGAGCCAACTCAAACGCTTAGCATATTTATTAAACAGACGGATGAAGAGGGCATAATACTATCCGCATGCCAGATAGGTAGAAAAGAAAACATATCCACAAAGCAATTGATAATTAATTTCTTCAAACACCCCATGATGACTATTAAAATTATTATGGCGATACATTTTGAAGCATTAAGACTATGGAAAAAAGGAGTTAAATTAGTAAAGAAAAAAACAAAAATAAAAAATAATTTGTCTTTAGAAAAATGATTTTAAATCCATATAAAATTTCAGAAAACTTTGTTTTAAAAAAACTTAAATATATTAGAAATGGGAATTTAAAATTAAATAATCACGATGGAAAATTTTATAATTTTGGAGATATAAATAGCAATTTAAAAACTAAGATTAAAATTAATAACCCTAAGTTTTATTTGGATATAGTTAGAGGTGGAAGCTCAGCTTTGGCAGAATGCTATATTAAAAATGATTTCGAAACTTCAAATTTACCCTCGCTTATAGAACTTACTGCAAAAAATATTAATATTACGTATAAGTTTTCTGGTATATTGAATATATCAGCAATTAAAAATATTTTTAGAAAGTTCTTCCTATCAAACACTAAAAGAAAAAGTGAAGAATATATTTCTAAACACTATGATCTTGGCAACGAGTTTTTTTCAGCTTGGCTCGATAAAACCTTAACTTATTCATGTGGAATTTTTGAAAAACCTGAGCAAGAACTAGAAAGTGCTCAAATTAATAAATACAATAAACTTATCGATCTTATTAAACCGAAACCCGGTGATAAGATTTTAGAAATAGGTTGTGGATGGGGTGGATTTGCTGAACATCTTTTAAAAAATTATGACGTTCAATTAGATTGTATTACTATTTCAAAAAAACAATATGAATATACAAAAAATAGAATGAGACGACTTGGATTAAATAATAAAGTTAATGTAAAATTTTTAGATTATAGAGATTTAAAAGACAAGTATGATGCTATAGCCTCTATCGAAATGATAGAAGCTGTGGGAGAAAAATATTTAAATAAATATTTTTCTACAATAAAAAATAATCTAAAACCCAATGGTGTTGGAGCAATTCAGGCAATTGTTATAAAAGATGAATTATTTAAAAGATATAGAAAAAATGAGGATTTTATTCAAAAATATATTTTTCCTGGTGGTTTTTTACCGTCTCTAGGGTCTATAAAAAACTATTCTAACAAAACAGGTCTTGTACTTAAGAGCTACAATTCTTATGGCAATCATTATTCTAAAACATTAAGTGAGTGGAGAAAAAATTTTATTAATTCTTGGAGCCAGATTTCAAAACAAGGTTTTGATAACTCTTTTAAAAGAATATGGGACTTTTACTTTTCATATTGTGAAGCTGGATTTAATTCTAAAAATATCGATTTAATTCAGTTTTCTGTTAAAAATAAATAAAATATGAGATATATTTTTACTTTATTTTTAACTTTTTTTTTAACAAATTGTGTAGCAGGCATGAAACCACAGGATTTTAAAGATCAAAAACCCAGATTAGTTATTGAAGAGTTTCTAAAAGGAAATGTTAAAGCCTATGGTATTTTACAAAATAGAGGTGGAAAGGTAACAAGGCAATTTTCTGCTGATTTGAATGGTAAATGGGATGGCAAAGAACTTATTTTGGATGAAAAATTTAACTGGTCAGATGGTGAAGTTCAAACAAGGCAGTGGAAGATAATAAAAAAAGATGAAAATCATTATGAGGGAACAGCAGAAGATGTTGTTGGTATCGCAAAAGGATATTCTTATGGATCAGCATTTAAATTTGAATATATTTTGCTTGTTCCAGTTAAAGGAAAGGAAATCAAAATTTCTTTTGATGATTGGATTTTTAAACAAAGTGATACAATTGCTATCAATAGAGCAAAAATGACAAAGTTTGGTTTTAAAGTAGCTGAATTAACTGTAGTTTTTGTTAAAAATTAATTTATTTATTAACAAATTTACTAATAAGAAAATTATAAACTTTGTTTGGTAATATCTGAAATATTTTATAAATAAATGCTATTTGAGGTGGAAATATAATCTCAAAAGATTTTTTGTTAACTAGTCCATTATAAATTTTTTCTGCTGCATAACTTGTGTCTTTAAGGAAGGGCATTTTAAATTCATTTTTATCTGTTAAAGCTGTCTTAATAAATCCAGGAGAAATTAAAGTAACTCTTATATTAAATTTTTTAAAATCAAAATAAATTCCTTGTGTAAAATTATTAAGGGATGCCTTTGAAGGTGTATAACCAGATGATTTAGGCAAACCCCTATAGCCAACTGGTGATGAAACAATTGCAAGATGACCATTTTTTTTACTTTTAAAGTATTCTTCAACAGCCTTAACGCAGCTAACAACACCTAAAAAATTTACTTCCATTACATTTTTAATGTTCTCGACATTTATACCTTTCTCTGACTTTCTTTCATAAGTACCAGAACTAAAAATACATAAATCTATATTTCCAAAATCTTTTAAAATTTTATCAAAAGTTTCTTGTGTTTTTTTAGTATCCGTCACATTCATAGGATAGGCAAAAATATTTTCATTTTTAGCAATTTCATCTAAAATTTCTGTTCTTCTAGCAGAAATTGCAACCCTCCAATTTTCTTTTGCGAATTTTTCAGCAACAGCTTTTCCAATGCCGCTACTGGCGCCTGTTATCCAAACTTTTTTCTGGTTTTCGCTCATAATAAATTATATCTCATACTTATGTTTAATAATAAATATTTATCTCTAGTAATTATAGTTTTAATTACTTTTTTGGCTTCTGCAATAGGTGGAGTTGTAACATCATTGTATAAAGAACCATGGTATTCACAAATAATCCAACCATCTTTCAGTCCTCCCGCTTGGATATTCGGACCTGTTTGGACCACATTATATATACTAATGTCAATTGCAATTTGGTTCAATTGGTTAATTCAAAGAGATTTTAAAACTATAAAAATTTATTTTGTTCATATATTTTTTAATGGTATTTGGAGCATTATTTTTTTTGGCTTTCATCAAATTTTATTAGCATTTTTGAATTTGTTGATAATATTATTTTTTATTCTTTGGCTAATGATGATTTATTATAAAAATACCAAATTAAGTTTTTTACTAATGATACCTTATTTGTTATGGTCTACTTACGCTTTGTTACTTAACGGAAGTATTTTATATTTGAATTAGTTATGGATGATATCGTTATTATAGGTGGTGGAATAATTGGAACTGCATCTGCATATTTTTTATCCAAAGAGGGAAGAAAAGTTAAAGTAATAGAACAAGATCCAACGTTTAAAAAAGCATCTTTTCCACTATCCTTAGGTGGTTTTAGAAGACAGTTTTTTCAAAAAGAGAATATATTGTTGGGCAAATATGCAAGAGAATTTATATTTCAGGTTCCAGAGTTATTAAAAACTAAGAAGAACCCAAAACCAACTGCAAGCATAGTTCCAAATGGTTATTTGTTCCTTTTCGGATCAGATCATGCCCCAGAACAATACGAAGCTCTTAAAAATCATAAAGAGTGTGACGCAGGAACAAAAAATATTAAAGGATCAGAGTTAAAAAAAAAATTTCCATATGTTAATGATGAAGGTATTGAAACAGTTACTTATACTGACGATAAAAAGGAGGGTTGGATAGATCCACACCTTTTTCATGGGGCGTTAAAAAACAAAGCATCAGAATTAGGAGCAGAGTTTGTTAAAGGGGAAGTTAAAAACGTTTCTGAAATCAAATCAAATATTATAATTTGTGCAGTAGGCTATAATACAAACAATTTACTTAACGATGTTCCTGTTGTTCCACAGAAACATACTGTTTTCAGAGTAAGCTGCCCTAATCATATTCCCGAGATGCCTTTAACTTCTGACTTTACCACAGGCGTTTATTGGCGACCCGAGGGTAAAGAATATTTAGCTGGATCACCAATTTCAAAATTTAATGCAAAAGATCTCGAACCAGATTGGGATCATTTTGAAGAATTAGTCTGGCCTGCTTTAGCAAAAAGAGTTCCTATTTTTGAGCAACTTAAACTGACCGGAGGTTGGGCAGGCTATTATGATTGCAATAAGCTAGATAACAATGCTGTTATTGGAAAACACCCAAAATATAAAAATTTATATTTGGCATCAGGTTTTACTGGAAGAGGTCTTATGCAGGCACCAGGGATTGGAAGGGCATTAACAGAATTAATAACTACAGGATCATATCAATCTATTAATTTAAGTGCACTTTCTGTTGAAAGAGTTTTGCAAAATAAAAAAACACCAGAGCCATATGTTTTATAAATGAAATCAAATTTACTAAACAGAATCTATCGAGCAATCAAAATTGATCCTGAATTATACGAGGAAGTTGAACATGACAAATCAGCAACTTTACAGGCAGCAATTGTTGTAGTTTTATCAAGTCTTGCTGCAGGAGTTGGCGCTATTCATTTGGGTGCGTCAAATTTTTTTTTAGGACCTCTAGTATCACTAGCAAGTTGGTACTTTTGGGCATTTCTAATTTTTATAGTAGGGACAAAATTATTTCCTGACAAAGAAACAAAAAGCGACCACGGTGAATTATTAAGAGCCATTGGTTTTTCCAGCGCGCCTGGTTTAATTAGAATTTTTGGCATAACACCTGAACTTATGACAGTAACCTTTATTGGTTCATCCTTTTGGATGCTAGTATGTATGGTTGTAGCAGTAAGACAGGCTTTGGATTATAAAAGTTTGTGGAAAGCTTTTGGTGTAGTAGTAATGTGTTGGTTTATTCAAGCTTTTCTTTTATTTGTAATTTTAATTTTTTTAAATAAATAATTTTTTACAATTTAGTTGGATTTGGTTTGCCTTTATATACAATTTTAGGATCAAATTTTTTTTTAGTTTCTTTAAATTTAATTTCAATTTTTTCTGTGTTTTCTATTTTACCGAGGGGTATTGATCTATAAAAGCATGTTTTGTACCCAACATGACAACTTGCTCCATTACCAATATCCACAATCATCCAGATAGAGTCCTGATCATCATCAATTCTAATTTCAACAACTTTTTGGACAAAACCACTAGTTTGTCCTTTACGCCAAATTTCATTTCTGGATCTGCTCCAATAATGAGCCTCTTTTGACTCAATAGTTTTTTTTAAAGCAACCGAGTTCATATAACCGTGCATAAGCACCTCACCATTTGAAGAGTCTGTAGTAACAACGGGTATTAGACCATTATTATCAAATTTAGGTGATAATAATTTACCCTCTTCTACGGCAGCGACATTTTCTCTCTTTTTAAACATTTGATTAAATTAATAAAAAAATAGTAGAATAGCAATTTGCATTAACAAAATTTAATGTATATGAAGGTTTCAGACTATGAAAATTGTTAAAAATACTGAAAAACTTGATATTAAAAGTAACATTTCCGACAAAGAAGCTGAGGAAGCATTCAAAGTTATACTTAAATGGATAGGCGAGGATCCTAATAGAGAAGGTCTTTTAGAAACACCTAAAAGAGTAACAAAAGCTTTCAAGGAATATTTTAAAGGATACAATCAAGATTATTCGACAGAGTTAAGAAAAACATTTGGAGATGTCGAGGGTTACGATGATATGGTTTTGCAAAAAAATATATCAATTTATAGTCATTGCGAACATCATATGGCTCCAATTATTGGAATAGCACATGTAGCGTACTTGCCAAATAAAAGAATAGTTGGTTTAAGTAAATTAGCTAGAACTGTTGAAATATTTTCTAAGAGACTTCAAACACAGGAAAGACTAACTATGCAAATTGCAAATGCATTAACCAAAGGTCTTGATGCACATGGTGTTGCAGTAACAATTGATGCTACCCACCAGTGCATGACTATGAGAGGTATAAAAAAAGAAAAAGCGACTACTGTTACGAATTATTTTACTGGAAAATTTAAAGAGGATTTAAGTTGCCAAAATAGATTTTTAACATTTATCGCTGATAAAAATTAATCTTCATCCTCATCTCTCCAATTGTCTATGTAAAATTTATAACAGGCATAAGTAACAGCTATTATCCCATAACAAAAAGCGAACAATAAACCATCTTTTTTTCCAAGAAAATACCAACTTATCTGAAAAACCAAAATCGGTGATATTAAAATTATTAATATTATGCTTAATCTTACATAATATGGAAATTTTTGTTTCATAATTAAATCATATGAAATTAAAAAAAATAATTGTTATATTAATTTGTCACATGTAAGATAAAAAATGCCAAAAAAATTCAAAGCAATCGTAATCGATAATCAAAATGAGAAGTTTACAAGAGAAGTAAAAGAGTTAAGCACCGATGATCTTAAAGATGGAAGCGTATTAGTTAAAATTGATTATTCGAGTTTAAATTTTAAAGATGCTTTAATATTAAATAATGGTGGTCGAATTGTAAGAAAATATCCGTTTGTACCTGGAATTGATTTTTCCGGAATTGTTGAGGAGTCAGAAGATAATAAATTTAAAAAAAAAGATAAGGTAATACTTACAGGTTTCAGGGTTGGTGAAATGTATTTTGGTGGTTTCTCGCAATACGCAAAAGTAAATTCAGATTTTTTAGTAAAAATTCCCAATGATTTAGATAGTCTTAAAGCAATGAAGATGGGAACTGCTGGTCTAACAGCTTTGCTATGTGCCTTTGCCGTGAAAGCAAAAGAGGAACTTTTAATGGGTTCAAAAGTAAAAGATGTTTTAGTTACTGGCGCAACAGGCGGTGTCGGAAGTTTTGCTGTAATGGCTTTATCTAAAATGGGATATGATGTTCATGCAGTAACTGGAAAAAAAGAAAAACATGAATATCTTAAGAAACTTGGAGCAAAAAATATTTTAGACAGAAACCAATTTTTAGGAGAAAGTAAACTTCTCGAAAAAGGCTTATGGGACTGTGTTGTCGATACAGTTGGTGGTGAAGGATTAACTAAAATATTAGCCCAAACGAAACCAGGAGGAATAGTTGCTTTGCCTGGAAATGCGGGAGGAAATAAAATTTCAACTAATGTCATGCCCTTCGTGATAAGAGGCATAAAGTTGTGGGGAATAGATTCATCTGGTGCATCAGTTAAAAGAAAAGAGTTTGTGTGGAATGAAGCATCTAAATTGATTGATTTTTCATTGATCGATAATTCTATAAAAGAGGTTTCTTTAAAAGAATTACTAGAGATATTTCCAAGAATACTTAAGGGCGAATTGTCAGGTAGAATTGTAGTAAATCCTAACAAATAACCTATGGACTGGGATAAATTAAAAATTTTTCATACAGTAGCTGAAGCTGGAAGTTTTACAAAGGCATCAACAATCTTAAATCTAAGTCAATCAGCTATAAGCCGACAAATACAGTCTCTAGAGAAAGATTTAAAAATTCATCTTTTTGAACGACATGCTAGAGGTTTGGTTCTTACAAATAATGGAGAATACTTATTTAAAACTGCTAATGAAGTCATATCAAAGTTAAAAGATGTTGAAGCAACACTTGGTGATGAAAAAGATAAACTTAGCGGAAAATTAATCGTTACAACAGTTGTTAGTTTTGGAACAACTTGGCTTACCCCTCGAATAAAAGAATTTATGGATCTTCATCCTGGAATGGAAATAGAATTAATATTTGATGATAAAGAACTTGATCTAGCCACACGTCAAGCTGATGTTGCAATAAGAATGAGAAGGCCCAAACAATTAAACTTAATTCAAAAAAAGTTTGTAGATTTTAATTATCATATTTACGGTTCAAATAAATATTTAGAAAAAAATGGATATCCAAAAAACTTAAAAGATTTAAATAAGCATAAATTCATTACTTATGGCAAAGGAGCACCATCTCCTGTATATAATCCTGACTGGGTATTAAAAGTTGGAGCAAAAGATGGAAAAAAAAGAAAATCTTTAATGAAAGTAAATAGTGTTTATGGTTTGCTTCTAGCAGTACAAAGTGGTGTTGGCCTGGCAGCTTTACCTGACTATATTGCACATAATATAAGTGGAATTACAAAAGTTTTACCTGACGAAACTGGTAAACCAACTGAAACTCATTTTGTTTATCCCGCTTCTTTAAAAAATAATGCAAAATTAGTGGCCTTTAGGAATTTTTTATTTAGCAAAGTTAACGAGTGGAAATTTTAGTTAATAAGTTTCAGTTTTAATTTTAAGTTTTGCACCTTCTTCGATCGAGAGGTTTTTTTGATTTAAAACACCATCTACATTTGCCGAAGATTTAATTTTTATTGTATCTGAATTTATATTTCCTTTTGACTCCCCACCTAACATTGTAGTTGAGGCACTAATATTGCCTGTAATTTTTGACCCTGAGTGAGTTTGTAAATAATCGGCTGTAACATCACCTTCAATTTTCGAGTCAAGTATCAGTTTCTCTTTTTCAACTATGTCTCCTTTAACAGACACATCAGATAACAGTATAGAGGTTCTTTCAGTCATTAATTTGATCGTACAATTATAAGTTGAGAAAATCAAATGATTAAAACATTCAAAAAATATAGTAAATATAATACAAATTCAGGATTAAAATTACATGATACCATTAAAAGACGATAATCCAGTAAGTACAAAACCCATAGTGAGTTACAGTATTATTGGATTCTGTATTATTATCTTTTTGGCCCAACTTGGACTGAGTCAGGAAGAACTTTACAACTTCACTTATTCGTATGGTTTAATTCCATCAGTATTTATGGGTATAGATCAATTACCCGATGATTTGTATAGAATTTCACCTGTTGGAACGATCTTTACCTCAATGTTCATGCACGGTGGTTGGATGCATCTAATTGGTAATATGCTTTATTTATGGATTTTTGCAGATAATATTGAGGATGATTTAGGCACATTAAATTTTGTAATTTTTTATTTCGTTTCAGGAGTGGGTGCGGCTATGGCTCAAATATTAATGGACATAAATTCACAAATTCCGATGATTGGTGCTAGCGGTGCAATAGGAGGTGTGTTAGGAGCATATTTAATAAACTATCCCAATGCTAAGGTGTTAGTTTTAATACCTTTTGGATTTTTTAGTCAATTAATTAAAATTAGATCTATTTATGTATTAGGTTTTTGGTTTATTTTACAATTTATAAACTCTTTTTTTTCGTCATCTTCTGGTGGAGGTGTGGCATATGCTGCGCATATAGGAGGTTTTATAACAGGAATTATTTTGATACTATTTTTTAATAAGAAAAAAAATAAAAATAAAAGAAAAAATAAAACAAATAGAACTAACAAAGGTCCCTGGGAACAATGAGCTATATTATACCGTTTATAATTTTAATAACCGTAGTTGTTTTTGTTCATGAATATGGACATTATTACTTTGCTAAAAAATACGGCGTAGGTGTAACCGATTTTTCAATAGGTTTTGGAAAAGAGATTTTTGGTTTTGAAGATAAAAATGGAACAAGATGGAAGTTTTGTATTGTACCTTTAGGAGGTTATGTAAAATTTTTTGGTGATAGGAATGTTTTTAGCCAGTCAGAACAAGAGGAAATTTTAAAAAAATATAATAAAAACGATCAAAACAAACTTTTTGTTACAAAACCACTTTATCAAAGAGCTTTAATCGTTGCAGGAGGACCCTTAGCTAATTTTTTACTATCTTTAATCATTTTTTCATGCATTTATATGTTTATAGGTAAGGACTTTACTCCTGCTAAAATAGAGGAGGTCTCTATTGAAAGTCCAGCAGAAATATCCGGTTTAAAAAAAAATGATATAATAACTTCAATAAATGGAAATAAAATTGAAAGTATTCTTGAAGTATCAACTTTTATAAATACAGCTCAAAATGAAAAAATAAATATTAAAGTCTTAAGAGATGAAAAAGAAATTTCTATTGTAACAAAACCTAATATTGTTGATTCAACTGATGCTTTTGGAAATTCAATTAAAAAGAAAATTATTGGAATTAAAATAGCACCGGCCAGCGATGGTTTTAACAAAGAAAAATTGGGTCCAACAAAAGCTCTATATTATTCAGTCAAGGAAATTTGGTTTGTTATTAAAACAACAATGGAATTTATTGGTTCCCTTTTTCAAGGGAAAGGTGACACATCTCAGTTAGGTGGTCCCATTAAAATTGCGAAAATTTCTGGCCAAGTAGCAGAATTTGGTTTTTTGGCATTTCTAAGCACGGTTGCATATATTTCAATTAGTTTAGGTCTTATAAATTTATTCCCCATACCTTTGTTAGATGGCGGACATTTAATGTTTTACTTCTTTGAAAAAATTTTAGGAAGACCACTTAAACAAGCTACTCAAGAAGGTTTTTTTCGAATCGGTCTAGTTTTGCTAATTTCATTAATGATTTTTACAACATTTAACGATTTGAAAGACTGGGGCCTTTTTCAATAAAAGAATTTAAAGGCTAAAAAAGCTAATAAAATTAACACTTTTTCAATATATACTGTATGTTGTGTTAATATTTATAATAGATACTATATTTTCGTTGATTTTGTTGAATATTTGTAGACATATAAAAAAAGCAATAAAAAAGAGGCTAAAATGAACAAAAAACAACTAGTTAATAAAATCGCTACTTCTATGAGCCAAAGCAAGGCTGATGCAGAAAGAATGTTCGATACAATTACTGGGATTATCCTAGATTGCCTTAAAAATGATGAAGCCGTAAAAATTGCCGGTTTCGGAACTTATAAGGTAGCTAAAAGAAAAGCTAGAATAGGACGAAATCCTCGTACTGGAGAACAAATACAAATAGCTGCTTCACAGAAGGTTAAATTCCTTCCTGCAAAAGGTTTAAAAGACATGTTCAACAGATAATCGGTTTAAACAACCCCAGGAATGGAAATTTCAGGGGTTGTTAAAAATGCCACACCCCTTGCAAAAACTGCATAACTAAATTTATCACATAACGCATCTCTTTTCTGATCAATCATTTAAAAATTTATCTAACAAAGGAGTAAGTATGAAAAAAATACTTGGTTATTTTATTGCAGGTGCAGCACTTTATTTCAGCTTTGCTGGTTTAGGGTACGCTAATACGACTGTATCCGCAGAAGTACAATACATATTTAATACAATATTATTTTTAATGTCAGGTTTTCTGGTTATGTGGATGGCAGCTGGTTTTGCTATGCTGGAATCAGGGTTGGTTACATCTAAAAGTGTATCAGCAATCTGTGCAAAAAATATAGGTTTATATTCAATTGCCGGAGTAATGTTCTGGTTAGTTGGATACAATTTAGCTTACGGTATACCAGAAGGTGGATGGATAGGATCATTCTCTTCTTGGAGTGACGCATCATCATTAGAGACAGGTTATTCTGATGGTTCAGATTGGTTTTTCCAAATGGTATTCTGCGCAACAACAATGTCAATCGTGTCAGGAACATTGGCTGAAAGAATTAAAATTTGGCCGTTCTTCTTATTTGCTGCTATTTTAACTGGATTTATTTATCCAATTGAAATGGGATGGCAGTGGGGCGGTGGTTGGTTATCAGCTGCTGGTTTCTCTGATTTTGCAGGTTCAACATTAGTACATGCTGCTGGAGGAGCTGCTGCTCTTGCCGGTGCAATAGTACTAGGTGCTAGATCTGGAAGATTTACTTCAGGAGGTAGCCCTAAAGCTATGGCACCTTATGCAGCTTCATCAATTCCATTAGCAACACTTGGAGTATTTATACTTTGGTTAGGTTGGTTTGGATTTAATGGTGGTTCTCAATTAGCTGCTGGAACATTAGAAGACGTTAGCTCTGTTGCAACAATATATATTAATACAAACTTAGCTGCAGGTGGTGGTGTATTAGCCGCTGCTACAGTATCAAGACTTGCCGGTGGTAAAACTGACGTAGTCATGATGCTTAATGGAGCGATAGCTGGTTTAGTAGGTATAACAGCGGAACCTTTAGCACCTAGCCCACTTGCTGCAATCGTGATTGGAGCAATAGCTGGTATATTAATGTACTACTCAACAAAACTATTATACAAAATGAAAATAGATGATGTTGTTGGTGCTATTCCTGCACACTTAGTTGCTGGAGTATGGGGTACATTAGCAGTTCCGTTTACAAATACAGAAGTAGGTTTTGGTTCACAATTCCTTGGAACTATTTCAGTAGTAGTTTTTGTTTTCGTAGTGTCATTCATCGTATGGTCAATTATGAAAGCAACTATTGGAATTAGGATCAGTAAAGAAGCTGAAAGGCTTGGTACTGATAAATCAGAAGTTGGTGTAATTGCTTACGGAATAAGAGACTAAACTTATTATTTCGTTCTCCTTCCTCCCTATTGTTTAGAAGGAGTTAAATTAAGGCCCAGACCGTAAATCTGGGCCTTTTTTATTTTGTTTGTTTTATGAAATCAAAAACTTCTTGCGCATGTCCTTTAACTCTTACATTGAACCATGTTTTTAAAATTTTTCCTTTATTAATAACAATAGTAGATCTTATTGTGCCCATAAATTTTTTACCCATAAAAGATTTTTTTTTCCAAACTCCATATTTTTTTTGAGCAATTAGTTTTTCATCACACAAAAGATGAAAAGGAACTTTATACTTTTTTTTAAATCCCAAGTGACTCTTGATATTATCCTTTGAAATTCCAACAACTTCATAATTAAGATTTTTAAATTTTTTATAAAGTTTTGAAAAGTCTTGTGTTTCTAAAGCACAACCAGGAGTATTATCTTTTGGATAAAAATAAATTATTAATCCTTTTTTTTCATAAGAAGATTTAAAAGTTTGTAAGTTTGTTGAATACAATTCAAAAGTAGGTGCTTTATTATTTATTTTAGGCTTCATTATCTTCCCATAACTTTTTCCAATTCACATGTGGAGATAGTCCATATATTGAATTTATATTTGTAAAATGAACAGCAAGAGACGGGATAGGAGATATGCATAATTCTTTTTGATAAATTCTATGCAATGGTTTTTCAAATGGATAGTGTTCAAATTTACACATACTAATTAGTTCGTCTGTATATTTTTCAATTATTTTCTTACTTGTTAAAAATGTACATAATGTTTGGTCAATTTTACGCCAATGTCTTTTTTCTCCTAAAAAAATTTTTGTACTATCAGTTCCTGTATAAAGATATGGATAATCTGAAGGACAAATTATAAGTTCTTGATTCATAAGAGAGGAAATTTTTTCGTAAGTATATAATATTTCAGAAATACTTTCCTTTTCATGTATATAATCATCTTCTACAAAATAAATTAAATCCTCACTTATTTTTTTGGAAAGAATAATTGATTGATGAATATTTGACATATTAGATTTTTGATTAGGTGAAACAGCTTTATTTTCTTCATTAATATTTTTTATTTGATTTTCAAATTCTTCTAATCTTAATTTTTGAAACTCAAAATTAATATTTGAATCTTTCAGTATTTCTTTTAATACATTTATTTGTCTATCTGTTGATCCGTGATCAATTATAAAAATTTTAAATTTTATGTTTTTGAATATATCTTTAGCAATATTTACACTTTTAATTATCGATATTAAACAACGTCTTGTGTATTCGTCCTTATTTTGTTCAAACATTCTTTTTTTTGATTGCGTCAACATATTAACGGACATACACGTTCTTAATATTATATCTAAAGATTTAATCGGCCTTGTTATTTCAGTTTTTCCTAGTGGTAGAGTAATCGATCTCTTACCCGGCACGCTTATACTTTCATTAATTGATTTCTCAGATGTCGGAATACTAAAATTACTTTGATCTATTATCTCAAAGCCAAATATTCTACATATTTTAATGAAAATTTTTCTTATAGGATTTTTTTTGTTAGATTTAATTTCTCTCATTTTATTTATTTAATTTCCTCTATTGCGTATTCGATCCTATCTTGTCCCCAAAAATTTTTTCCATTAGCGATAAAAGTTGGTGCTCCAAATATTCCTTTTTTAAGAGCGTCATCAGTAAGTTTTCTCAATTTATCTTTAATTTTTTGATTTGAAATTTTTTCAATAAATTTTTCTGGATTTAAGTCCATATTTTTTAATACTTTATTGATTACAATTTCATCATTCATATTTAGCCCATCTTTCCAAATGGCATTAAAAACTTTCTCAATAAAAATTTTTTCAAAATTTTCTTTCTCAGCAACTAGAACACCGCGCATAAAATTCACAGTTTTAATTGGAAAATATGTATTAAAAATAAACTTAATATTTTTTTTTTCAGAAACTAATTTTGTGTCTTCTTTCATATATTTTGATTTTAAATTTATAAATGCGGCAGGTGTTATACCAGCCGAGTTATGCAATCCACCCAAAAGAACGGGCATATATTTTATTTTAAAAGAATTTTTTTTTTCCAAAAGCTTTAGTTGTTTGTAACCAATATATGCATAAGGACTACTAAAATCGAAATAAAATTCTATTAATTTAGTCATAATAATTAATTTTTTTTGAATAAAAAATTCTAATTAACCAGTAAAAAACTAATCCTATCGGTCCGGTAAAATAAGTCGTTATCAATGCTAATATAATTAAAAATTTTGATACAAGATAATTCTTAGCATCTGAAGCTATCCAGTTTCCAACAAATAAATTTATTGATAAGAAGTGAAGCCAAAATATTAGAAGAAATGCTTCATTTGAAAATAAAGCATAAAGTTCATTAATACCCAGGTAGAGATTAAAAATCTCAAAAATATTTTCGGTTATATATATTTGATAAATTATGAAAATATAAGTTGTGGATAATAAAAGAGGAATTATAACTGATTTAACAAAAAACTTTGTGATTATGTGGTTAGGCGCGACAATGAGTAAAAGCCAACACGGGATCACTCCAATATTTGCTATATAGTAAATATTTTCGTAAGTTAAAAAAGTTAAAAGATTATTGATCATAAAAACTTGTATAATATAAAAGCAATGGATCCAATATCCAATAAAAAAGAATTTGAAGATTTAACAACTAATTTAAGGGATTTAGCTTATACATATATTGAAAAATACAATCCTTCAAAACAACAAATAAAAACATATCTATTAAAAAAATATTTAAAAAAGTTTCAAGGATCAAAAGTAAAAAAAGAAATAACGGAAATAATCGATAAAATTGTCATGAACCTTGAAAAAAACAATCTTTTAAATGATAGCCTTTATTCTGATTCAAAAGCAAAAATTCTTTTTAAAAGAGGTTACTCATTGAATAAAATTAGTCATTCATTAAAAAGCAAAGGTATCGAAAAAGAAAACATAAAAAACAGTATTGAAAAGATTAAAATTCAAAAATCAGATCCAGATTTTACTTCTGCAATGAAGATATGTAAAAAACGAAGGATCGGACCGATGAGACCTGACGGTAACAGAGCGCTTTTTTATAAAAAAGATATGGGAATTTTAGCAAGGTCAGGATTTAGTTATGATGTTTCAAAAAAGATTTTATCTATGACTCAAAAAGAATTTTTGCAACTTATTAAACTTACTTAGTCTTTTTTTTTTCATTTAATTTTAAATAGTAATCTATTCGTTTTTTTAAGGTATTTTTAACAAAAATAAAAAGAGCAACCCCAAATAATGTAACAGACAAAACTATTATTAAAATTGTTTTAAGCATCTAAAATTTTATTTCGTAGAATTTTTAAACTTAAATTTTTATAGTCATTTTTACCATATATAAAAGGTTTATTTTCTAATGTTGTTATTATTGCTCCAGCACCTTCTGCAACTGCATGACCTGCTGCATAATCCCATTCATAAGCTCTTTCCTTAGCTGCATAAAAATCAAATTCACCAGTGGCAATTACACAAAACTTATAAGAACTGTGCATTGGAGTAAAAGAATTTATTTTATATTTTTTAAAAATTTTTAAAATTTGTTCACTGGGTTGTGTACTTCCGCTTACTGCAAAAATTTTGCCTTTTGAGGTTTTTTTCTTACAATCAAGTTTTATTTTCTTATTATTTTCAATCATATAAGAATTGTTTTTTCCATATGCATAAAATAATCTTTTTTTTCTTGGCGCATCAAGAAGACCAATTGTTGGAATTTTATTCAAAATAAGAGCTGCATTAATAGTATATTCATCCTTTCCGACAATATATTCTCTTGTTCCATCAATAGGATCAATTAACCAGAATGTACTTAGATTATTCTTTTTCTTTAGATCTACTGTTTCTTCTGAAATAATTGGAATGTTTGGTGTTAAAGTTTGGATTTTATCTGTTAATATTTTATTAACTTCTAAGTCACCATTCGTTACAGGTGAATTATCAGGTTTAATAATTTTTTTTAAACCTTTATTATAGAGTTCAATAGATTTTTTTCCTGCATAAAAAGTTGTTTTTATAAGCCCCTCAGCTATTTCTTGTAATTCTTTATTGTTCATTATTAATTTTTTCTAAATTAACATTTTCGAGGTTAATAACTTGTTTACCAACGTTTTGAAAATTAATTGTTGCTTTATTTTTTATAATTGACTGAACTTGGCCAATACCCCAGCTTTTTTGGGTAGGATTTACAACAAAATTACCTGGTTCTAGATCATATTGCATAATGGAAAGTTTTATTTTTTTATAATATATAACAGTTTATGATTAACTCACTAGGTATAAAAAAAGCCCCAAAAGATACTAAAATAGTTGTTGCTATGTCTGGAGGCGTAGATTCCTCAGTTGTGGCTGGTTTGATGAAAGAAGAAGGTTACAATGTTACGGGTATTACACTGAAATTATATGACGACACAAAGACCCCGAGCAAAGGGAGACAATGTTGCGCAGGACGTGATATCATTGATGCTAAGAGAGTAACAGAAACTTTGAATATTGAACATAAAATATTATATTATCAAAAAAAATTTAAATCTGAAGTTATTGACTCTTTCATTGATAGTTATGTTGGTGGCGAAACCCCCATACCATGTGTTCAATGCAATCAAACTGTTAAATTTCGTGATCTCTTTAAATTCTCAAAAGATTTAAACGCTGATGCTTTGGTAACCGGTCATTATGTTGTAAGACACGAACAAAACGGAGAAGGTTCAATGTATCGAGCAGAAGATAAAGATCGTGATCAAAGTTATTTTTTGTTCAGCACTACCCAAAAACAATTGGATTATTTAAGGTTTCCTCTGGGTAAAATAAACAAAGAAGAAACAAGAAAAATAGCTTCAAAATTAAAGCTTAATGTTGCAGATAAACCAGATAGCCAAGACATATGTTTTGTGCCCAATGGAGATTACGCTTCTGTAATTGAGAAATATAGACCTCAATCCTTTAAACAAGGAAACATAATTGATTTAAATGGTAAAAAAATTGGTGAACATAATGGAATAATTAACTTTACAATAGGTCAAAGAAAAGGAATAAAAATCTCAAGCAGAGAACCTCTCTATGTAATTGATATTAAAGCAAAAAGTAACACGATAGTTGTAGGTTACCAAGATAACCTGAATATAAACAAACTATATTTAAGAGATGTAAATCTTCTATCTAATTTAAAAAATTTTGAAAATAATATTTTCATTAAAGTCAGATCAACTGGAAAATTAATAAACTCAAAAGTTAAAGTAGAAAATGATTTAGCTACAGTAGATATTCTTCAAGATGAAAAAGGAATTTCCCCAGGACAAGCTTGTGTATTTTATTCAAAAGATAATCTTGGCGAAAGACTATTAGGTGGTGGCTGGATTCACAAAACTTCAAATAAAAATTTATCCACATAATTAACAGACCATTAAAAAAAACAACCAAAAAGTGATGTCTAATTTATTTGTAATATGATTTAATATTTTTAATTGAGAGGCAACTCTCAACTGGCCATTTAGGGAAAAACCGAGAGGTTCAAGCTTAAAGGGCAGAAAGTCTTACAGAGTAGCGCTAAAATTGTAAGGCGGGAGGTTCGGCGGTAGCGCCTAAAACGACGAGCCAAAACTTAAGTCTGCGCACCGAAAGGTGTGTAGACTGTGGTTTTTAAGATTTCTTCCAAAATAAATAAGTTAATAGATAAAATAATATCACGCCCATAAAATAGTTCCATTCTAACGCATGCTTTAAGTGAACGTTACCTTGAGTAACTACTATTGGGAAACTTACTATTGCGACTACAACTAAAATTGTAACTAAAATTATTTTTAATATAAGTACATTATTATTTATATCACTCAAAATTGTGTTTTTAATTTTAAAGAATCTATAAACTAATAGTGACTGAGCAACTATTTCAAAGATTATAAAACCAAGCAAAACAAATCTTCTAAAAAATTTGTAAATATCATAATCAAATTTTACTCCTAACAAAATAGAATGAATGATAAGAAAAATTGCAGACAATATACCAAAAGTTTTAAAAGTATTATTCTTGTTAACAGAGCTTTGATAATTATTTATTAAATTATTAGTTTTAATCCAATATATTATCAACAATAATGAGGCTAATATCATTGAAGGTTTGAATATTAAATATGTTGGATAAGTTCGTGCTGTCCTGCTAATAGAAACTCCACCGTCAATATAAGGAAAAGTTTTTCCCGAACGTCCGATTTGATCAACACTAAATATTGTATTGTCGAAGATTTGGTAATTTACGGAGATAAACAAACATAGATTGACAGCTATAAAAGGAATTATAAATATCCATAAACTCAACTTTTTAATTTGAGTTCTTAGTTCCATTTTAAGACGATCTATCTTTTTTTGTTTCTTTTTCTAGCTCTTCTTTTTTTTGAGCCAATTTTACGTCTGCCTCTGTGTTTTTTTGGGTATCCCATAATTAGATTTTAATATCATTTAAGATAAAAACTATCAACGAAATATTGATTTTAATAAAATTTCTCTTTGGCTAACCAGTTAGTGTCAAAATCAGAGCTAATAAATTTTTCATGAGATAGTATTTTTTTGTGCAGATCAATTGTAGTCGTAACCCCATCTAACACAAACTCGTTTAAAGATCTCATAGTTCTTTGTATTGCTTCTGTTCTATTTCTTCCTTTACATATCAATTTGCAAATTAGACTGTCATAATATGGAGTGATTTTGCATCCTTGGAAAATTGATCCATCCACTCTTGTTCTGAAACCTGATGGTTGATGACATACTGAGATTATTCCTGGACTTGGTTGGAAGTTTTTTGATGGATCTTCAGCATTAATTCTGCATTCTATCGTGTGTCCTCTTGCACTAATATCATTTTGTTTCAATGCTGTCTCACCAGAATAAGCCACATATATTTGCTCTTTAACAATATCAATTCCTGTCTGGACTTCAGTTACAGGATGTTCGACCTGTATTCTAGTATTCATCTCTAAAAAATAAAATTTTCCATTTTCATATATATATTCAACTGTACCAGCTCCTTCGTAATTTAGAGCCTCAACCATTTTGACTGTTTTATTTAATAAATCTGATCTAGTTTTTTCATCTAATATAGGGCTAGGGGTTTCTTCTATTAGTTTTTGATGTTTTCTTTGAACGGAACAATCTCTCTCATTTAAGTGAACTGTTCTGTTTTTACCTGACATAATTTGAACCTCAATGTGCCTTGGATTTTTAAAATATTTTTCAATATACACTTCTTCATTTCCAAAATATTTTTTTGCCTCTAGACGAGCTAATGAAAATAATTCAGCTAATTTATTCTCACTCTCAACAATTTTCATTCCTTTACCTCCTCCACCACCAGAAGCTTTTATTAAAACAGGGTAACCAATTTTTTTACAAATCGATTTTGCCTCATCTGCATTTTTTACTCCGCCCTCAGATCCCTCAATTACTGGTAAACCGTTTTGCTTAGCTATTTTTTTTGCTTCAATTTTATCTCCCATTTTTTTTATAATTTCGGCTTTAGGTCCAATAAACTTAATTCCATGTTTTTGAATCATATCTGCGAACTTATAATTTTCTGATAAAAAACCATAGCCAGGATGAACAGCTTCAGCTCCAGTAACATCTATGGCTGATATAATTGCAGGAATATTAAGATAACTATTTTGCGGTTGATGCGAACCTATACAAACACTTTCATCAGCCAAACGAACGTGCATTGACTCAGAGTCCACGTCGGAATGAACAGCGACCGTTCCTATACCCCATTCTTTGCAGGCTCTTATTACTCTTACTGCAATTTCCCCCCTGTTTGCGATTAAAACTTTTTTAAACATTAATTATTTTAAAAGAACTAAAGTTTGGCCAAACTCCACTGCCTGACCATCTTGGACTAAAATTTTTTTAACTTCACCATCTGAAGTGGAAGGAACATGATTCATTGTTTTCATAGCTTCAACAATCATTATGGTTTGACCTTTTTTAACTTTTTGTCCAACTTCAACAAATTTTTTTCCACCAGGTTCAGGTGCTAAATAAGCTGTTCCTATAATTGGTGAAGTAATTTTTGTCCCACTTTCTTCCTCTTTGGTTTTTGTTAAACCTGGTTTGTGAGCAGTAACAGGGCTAATGGAAGTTAAATTTTTTGCAACTTTTATTTTCCTGTTGCCATCTTGATACTCAATTTCTGATAAACCAAATTCCTCAAGATATTCTTTTAATTCTTTAATTAATTTCTTATCAATTTTCATTGGTTATAATTTTCTTTATTCCATCTAGTGCCATAATGTATCCATCTACACCTAAACCACAAATTATCCCATCAGCTGCTTTACTAATTAAAGACTTATGCCTGAAATCTTCTCTTTTGTAAATATTTGTTATATGTAATTCTATAGTTGGTTTCTTAACAGCCAGAAGAGCATCAAGTATTGCTACAGATGTGTGTGTGTATCCCCCGGCATTTATAATAATACCCTTATGTTTGTCTTTTGTATTTTGAATAAGATTAACTATTTCACCTTCAACATTTGATTGTTTAAAGTCAACCTCTAAGCCAATTTTTTTGGAGTAGCTCTCGCATTTTTTTTGTATATCTGCAAGAGTGGAGTTGCCATATTTTTCTTTCTCTCTAGTTCCTAGTAAGTTTAAATTAGGCCCATTTATAACAAGGATTTTTTGAATCATTTTGGTATAATAAAAATCAAAAATATCTCAATTATGGCAAAAATACAATTAAATGGAAAAAAAATAAGCATCCATACTAATTTCAGTGTTAGAGATCTTATTAAAAAATATAAATTAAAGGAAAAAAAGATAGCTATAGAGCTTAACGGCGTAATTTTACCTAAGCAAAATTATATAAAGAAGAAATTAAAAAATAATGATAAAATCGAAATTGTACAGTTTATAGGTGGTGGTTAAATGAAAAAGGATCATCTTATAATTGCTAAACAAACTTTAAAGTCACGTTTAATAGTAGGCACTGGAAAATATAAAAACTTTAAACAAACAGCCGAAGCTGTTAAAGCCTCAGGTGCTGATATGGTAACCGTTGCGGTTAGAAGGGTAAATATTTTAGATAAGAAGAAACCTGTATTAATGGATTATCTAAACCCAAAAAAAATTATTTATTTACCAAATACAGCAGGATGTTTTAATTCCAAAGATGCTTTAAGGACACTCAGACTGGCAAGAGAAATGGGAGGTTGGAAATTAGTAAAGTTGGAAGTTCTTGGCGACAAAAAGACTTTATACCCAAACATGATAGAAACTTTAAAATCGACTGCAGTACTTGTTAAAGAAGGTTTTAAAGTTATGGTATATTGCTCTGACGACCCAATAATTGCAAAAAAATTAGAAGATCTAGGTGCTTCAGCTATAATGCCCCTAGCTTCACCAATCGGTTCCGGAAGAGGAATAAAAAATAAATTAAACTTATCGATAATAATAAAAAATACCAAGGTACCTGTTATAGTAGATGCAGGTATTGGAACAGCATCAGACGCTTCAATTGCAATGGAATTAGGATGCGATGGAGTTTTAATAAATACGGCTATAGCAAAAGCACAAAATCCTATTATGATGGCAGAGTCCATGAAGCATGCTGTAATTGCTGGAAGAAAATGTTTTTTAGCAGGAAGAATTAAAACTCAAAATTATGGATCAGCAAGTTCTTCATTTAAAGGACTAATTTGATTTAATTTTTTTTCTTCTAACCCAAAGAGTTTTTCCTAACCCTTTAACGACTTTTTTCTTATTTTTTTGTGAACTTTGTGATAAATTTTCTTGATAAGAACTTTTCTTATTATTGTATTTTCTATTATTTTCTCCATTAATTTTTTTCAAATTTTCAATTTGATTTATTATTTTTTTATTTTTATTAAATAAATGTATTTTATACTCTGGAATAATTAAATTATTATCTGAAATAATATTTATTTTGAATTTATATTTTTTTTCAAAAAATGAAATTTCGTTTCCAAAGAAGGATTTGAGATAAATATTTATTTTTTCAGGAACATATGCAGATATAATTTTAGTTTTATTTGAAAAAGCTAGCATTTCAATTTTTTTAATTATTTTTTGCGCATAAGACTCCATTGATAGATTTGTTTCCCATTTTACAGAACTTTCCCTTAATCTTTGACGGGTCATCTCTAAAAGACCAAAATTACTAATCCTGCCTACTTGAATTCTTGCTCTATCAAGTCTTAATCTTTCTTTCATTTTTCTTTCAACCATTTTTTTATTATGAAAATTAATCATATCTATAAAATCTATTACGATTAACCCAGAAAGATCTCTTATTTTAATTTGTCTTGAAATTTCTTCAGCAGCTTCCAGGTTAGTATTTAAAGCAGTTTTTTCAATGTTCATTTGTTTTGTAGATTGGCCAGAATTAACATCTATTGCAACCAATGCTTCTGTAGGATTGATAACAAGATAACCTCCTGATTTTAACTTTACCAAGGGTTCAAAAATTTTATTTAAATCTTTTTCAATCCCAACACTATGAAATAAAGGTATTTTTCCTCTATATTTCTTTACATATTTTGAATTTTTTGGCATTAACTCTTTCATAAAAGATTTTGCTTTTTGATAGCCTTCGTTACCTTCTACATGTATGTATTTAGTATCATTATCATAAATATCTCTTATAGACCTCTTAATGACATCTCCTTCCTCATGAATTAATACTGGTGCAGTTGAACTTATTGCATTGTTTTTTATTTTTTCCCAAAGAGTTATAGTATTTTTTAAATCATTATCAATTTCGTTTCTGGTTTTTCTTGCTCCAGCCGTTCTTACTATTAAACCCATGTTCGAGGGTATATCGATATTTTTTAATATTTCTCTGACTTTATTTCTTTCCTCATAATTAAAAATTTTTCTTGAAATACCACCTCCCTTTGCAGTATTTGGCATTAGCACTATGTATTTACCAGCTAGGGAAACGAATGTTGTTAAAGCAGCACCTTTTTGTCCACGTTCTTCTTTCATAACCTGAATCAACATTACTTGACCAGGTCGTACAACTTCCTGAATTCTATATTTTCTTATTCCATATCTATTCTTTAATTTTTCTCTAATTTTTTCTGTTTGGTTTGATTCTTGCGATTTTAATTCATTTGTATTTTCAGCGTTATTATTTGTAGGAGCTTGATTACCATCAACTTCTTCATTGTTGTTCCCATCTGTATTCTCATTTTTTTCTTTTAAATCTTCTCTTATTTTTTCTTCTGCTTTTTTAAGTTCTTCTTTGTCTTCTGTTGGTATTTGGTAATAATCAGATTGAATATCATTAAAAGCTAAAAAACCATGTCTTTCTCTTCCAAAATCTACGAAAGCAGCTTGTAAAGAGGGTTCAACTCTACTAACTTTTCCTAAATAAATATTACTTTTTAAACTTAGATTATTGCTATTTTCAGATTCGTACTCTTCAATATTTGACTCTGATTTAAGTACAATTCTTGTTTCTTCTGGATGCGATGCATCAATGTATAAATTCTTTTGCATGTATAATAAAACCTTTTCATGAATTTTGTATTATTGTTAAATTTTTTTATTTTAAATTTCATAAGTAATTCTATTATACATTTTTTTTACTATTATTAAACGCCAATTTTATAAGTTTATATTTGCCTTAAGATAGCCTAAATATGGGAGTTTATTGGAATCAAGGATAAAAATGAAAAGATTTTATAACGTAATTTTTAAATTTTTAGTTATTAGTTTTTTAGCATTATTTTTTTTAATTTTTTCGGCATTTTGGTATTTCTCACACGATTTGCCAGATTTTAAAAAACTATCTGCTTATGAACCTTCGGTTTTAAGTAGAGTATACGATGATAACGGACAGTTGATAGCCGAGTTTTCATTAGAAAAAAGACTTTTTATACCTATTGGATCAATCCCAGATAAAGTTATTAATTCTTTTCTTTCGGCAGAAGATAAAAATTTTTTTAACCATCCTGGAATAGATGCACGTGGTGTAACAAGAGCCGTTATTAGAAATATTAAAAATATAATTTCGAATAAGAGACTGGAGGGAGCGTCTACGATAACTCAACAAGTTGCTAAAAATTTTTTGCTAACTAATGAGGTATCTCTTAAAAGAAAGATAAAAGAAGCAATATTAGCTTTTAGAATAGAAAAAGCCTACACAAAAAATCGAATTTTAGAATTATATTTGAACGAAATCTATCTTGGGCAGGGCACGTACGGTGTTGCTTCTGCTAGTCTTGAATATTTTGATAAATCAGTAAAAGAGTTAAACTATAAAGAGGCTGCTTTGTTAGCAGCCTTACCAAAAGCTCCAAGCAAGTATAACCCTTACAAGTCACCTTCCTTAGCAAAATCAAGAAGAAATTTAGTTTTAAATAATTTGAGAGAAAATGGATATATATCAAGCAAAGAGTTTAAGATATTTTCTGAGCAAAAAGTTAAACTCAACCAAAGAAAAATATCTTTAATTAAAGAAGCAAAGTCATATACAGAGGAAGTCAGAAGGATTGTAAAAACAGACTACGGTTTTAAAAAATTATACTCTGAGGGTTTATCAATAAGTACACCACTAAATGGCAAATATCAAATTGCTGCTCTTGAGGCTTTAAGATTTGGTATAGAGTCTTACGACAAACGTCATGGATGGAGAGGTCCAATTGGAAATACAATTAATGATAGCAATTGGCAAGAGTCTATAAAAAAAATTCAAATAGACGAAACTTTAAAATGGGAGATAGCCGAAGTTTTACAAATCGATAAATATGAAACAAAGATAAGAATTATTTCTAAAGAGAAAAATCAAAAAATTTTATTTAAAAATCTTAATTGGACTAAAGCAAAAAACTTTGAAGATTTATTCAAGACTGGTGATTTAATTTTTGTTAAAAAAAGTAAAGAAGGAATTTGGTCGTTAAAACAACTGCCACTTGTTAACGGAAGCATTGTTGTTATGGATCCACATGATGGAAAAGTCAAAGCACTAGTGGGAGGTTATAGTTTTGTATCTAGTGAGTTCAATAGAGCTACCCAAGCCAAAAGACAACCTGGTTCAGCTTTTAAACCCATAGTATACTCAGCAGCTCTTGAAAATGGTTTTTTACCTAACTCAGTTGTTCTAGACGCACCTTTTGTAAGCGAACAAGGTGAAGGTTTAAAAAATTGGAAACCAGAAAATTATGGTAAAAAGTTTTATGGCCCATCAACATTAAGAATAGGTATTGAAAAGTCCAGAAATTTAATGACTGTTAGAGTGGCACAGAATGTTGGTTTTAAAAAAATATCAGATATTTCAAAAGCTTTAGATATTTACGACAATGTGCCTGAGCTATTATCAGTTTCATTAGGATCTAATGAAACTACACTTTTAAAATTAACCAATGCCTATTGTACCTTTATAAATGGTGGAAAAAAAATCTATCCAATATTAATAAACAGAATTCAAGACAGAAGGGGAAAAACAATTTTTAATTCTGAAAATAAAAATTGTATTGGATGCGACAAGGTAGGAGAAATTGAAGATAAGATGTTTGTTCCAAAAATTGTTAATAATCATAAACAAGTTATAACCAAAGAAACAGCATACCAAATTACAAATATGCTAGAAGGTGTAGTGCTTAGAGGAACAGGAAAAAAGTTAAAAAAACTTAATCTTCCAATAGCCGGCAAAACAGGAACAACAAATGACAATTTTGATGCATGGTTTATTGGATCCACATCTAATTTAACGATCGGAGTTTATGTAGGTTTTGACAATCCAAAATCTTTAGGAAAATACGAAACAGGCTCTAAAGCTGCTTTGCCTATATTTAAAAAATTTGTCGAAACAGCTATTTACAAAGAAGAAATGAAAAACTTTCAAGCACCAGAAACAATAAATTTTTTTCCAATAAATTATAATACAGGGGAAAACACTAGTTTCAATGACCCAAAATCAATTATTGAAGCTTTTAAAGAAAATAACTCGGATGAAATTAAATTAAAAAATTTAAATTTAGGAAAAAAACATGATAAATATAAAGTGTTTAGGCGATTCTATTAATGAACGAATTTGAAAAAAATATAAAATTATCCGAAAAGTCCCTTTCAAATATAAGGGGGTATCTTTGATGGAAAAAATGTTAAGGCAAGAATATCATCTTTAAACAAAGAAATTTTAAAAGAAGATTTTTGGAAGAATAATAATAAATCAAAAAAAGTTCTCAAAGAAAAAAATTTTTTAGAAAATATTTTTAATTTTTATAACACCACAAAAAAAGAAATTGATAATTTAAAAGAGTTAAATCAATTAGCTTTAGAGGAAGGCGAAGAAGCTACATCTTTAGACTGCTATAAAAAAATATCTCTATTATTAATTGAGATTAAACATATTGAAATAAAATGCTTCTTATCCGATGAAAATGATAGCTTAGATATATATCTAGAAATACACGCTGGAGCTGGTGGAACAGAAAGCCAAGATTGGGCCGATATGCTTAGAAGAATGTATCTAAAATGGTTTGATAAAAAAAATTTTAAATATCAAATGATTAGTGAGCATAAAGGTGAGGAGGCAGGTATAAAATCCTCAACTTTAAAAATATCCGGTGAAAATCTTTATGGATTAATGAAAAAAGAATCTGGCGTTCATAGGTTAGTAAGAATTTCTCCATTCGATTCAGGCGCTAGACGTCATACGAGTTTTGCAAGTGTATGGATATATCCTTGTGTCGATGATAATATTGACATCGTAATTGATGAGAAAGATCTAAGAATAGATACTTACAGATCAAGCGGTGCTGGAGGACAACATGTTAATACTACAGATAGCGCAGTAAGAATTACCCATCTTCCAACTAAAATTGTTGTTCAATGTCAAAATGAGAGATCACAACACAAAAACAAAGAGACCTGTTTCAAAATGCTTAAGGCGAGACTTTACGAGAATGAAATTCAGAAAAGAGAGGATCAAAGTAAAAAAGAATTAAACTCAAAAACAGATATTGGCTGGGGTTATCAAATAAGATCTTATGTTTTGCAACCATATAGACTTGTTAAAGATCTTAGATTCAATATTCAAGATACAAACCCCGACTCTGTACTCAATGGGGATATAGATAAATTTATTGAAGGATCAATTTTTAGATCAAATAAATAATGAAAAAAACAATTTTATCTACAGTTTTATTTATTTTTTTTCTATTGTTTATTGCAACTTCTTTCCTTACGTTTTTTGGATATGAAACAGATAAATTTAATCAAGTTATAAAATCTGAAATAAAAAAAAATAATAAAAATATTGATTTAAATTTTGAAAAAATATCAATTTTGTTAGATTTAAAAAAACTCATATTATTTGTAAAGTTTATAAATCCTACTATTGATTATCATGAAGTTTCTTTTCCATTAAGATCTTTAAGAACAGATATTGACTTAGAATTTTTAACAAAAAAAAAGATTGTTATTAAAAAGGTAATTATATCTACTAAATATCTAGAATTTAATAAAATTAAATATTTGTCGGATAAGGTAGGAATAAATCGTGAGAATTTAAAAAATATAAAAAGTGCCAGATTTCAAATAAAAGATTTAATTTTAGAATTTAATGAAGATTTTAAATTAAAACAGACCTTAAGTGTAGGCGGGGATATTAATTCCGCGGTTATCAAACTAACAGATGAATATGAAGTTAAAAATTTAAAGGCAAATTTTTTGTTTGAAAAGAATTCGTTCAAATTGAACAAGATGTCGTGGAATTTAAGCGAAACACCAAAGACAGAGAAGGAATTCTTTAATGGGGACATGTCAATCATAGAAACTAGAAAAAATTATAATATAGATTTAAACTTTCAAACACAAAATTCACAAAACTTTCCAAAAATATCTGCAATAAATTATAGTCTCGTAAAAAATAATGATCTAAAAGTTAAAACTAAGTTTTTAATTAATAAAAATAAAAAAATATTATTTAAAAGTATTTTGATCCAAGATAAAAATAATACATTTCAGCTTAAAAATTTAAATTTTGATAAAAAATTCAATTTAATTAACTTTGGAGATATTAAGGTTAAAACATCAATGGATGATAAAGTTAATAATGAATTTTTAATTACAAATACAGATAAAATTAGAATAAAGGGTAATATTTTTGATGCAAAAATGATTATAAAAGAATTAAGTAAAGATAATAAAAATAATAAATTTCTTAAAAGAATCTCTAAAGATATAGAAATTGATTTTAAAAAAATAATAAAGGGCACAAATTTTCCAATTAAAAATTTTAGACTTATAGGAAGAATAAATAAAGGTTCCTTTGAAAAGATTACTGCCAAAAGTGATTTTTCTAATAATGAGCACTTAGATATTTCCTTAAAAAAGATGAAGAAAGAAGATCTAAAGATTTTAGAGATTTATTCTGATATTGCTCTTCCTTTATTAAGCGATTATAAATTCTTTCAAGGTCTTGACGGTGGAAATCTAAACTATATATCGAGATTTAATAATGGAAGTTCCTCTAGTATTTTAATTGTAAAAGATTTCAAATTAAATAAAGCACCAGCGCTGGCAAAATTGTTGTCACTTGCTGACTTAAAAGGTCTTACTGACAGTTTAAAAGGGGAGGGAATAAGTTTTGATACTCTTTCTATAAAATATACTAGCAACTCGTCTAAAATGGATATTGAAGAAATATTTATGATTGGGCCATCTATTTCAATATTAATTGATGGTTATGTTGAAAAGAAAAGCGCTTTAATTAGTTTAAGAGGAACATTAGTACCAGCAAAAACATTAAACAATTTAATTTCAAAAATCCCAGTAGTTGGAGACATATTAATTGGAAAAAAAATTGGCGAAGGTATTTTTGGAATTAGTTTTAAAATGAAAGGTTTACCAGATAATTTAAAAACGACTGTTAATCCTGTTAAAACTCTAACACCAAGATTTATTACTAGGGCTTTAGAAGAAATGAAAGAAAAAAAATCTAAATAATTTTTACTTTTATGTGATTTTTTTTACCAACTGATAATTTAATAAAATTGTTTTTTAAAACATCATTCATATTGATAATTTTTTTTTCATCAACAATAACATTATCATTAATTTTAATTCCATTATTTTTTAATATTCTTCTTGCCTCACTTTTTGATTGAATTAAGCCATTCTGAAAAATTAAATCAATTATATTTATTCCCTGTGATATTATTTTTTTACTAATTATTTTTTCAGGAATATTTTTTCCAAGACCACCTTTAACAAAAGTTTCTTCAGCAGTATCAGCACTTTCTTTAGCAGCTTTGGCCCCGTGTAAAATAGTTGTAGCCTTGTTAGCTAACAATATTTTTAAATTATTAATATTTTTTTCATTTTCAATTTTATCAGATAATTCATCTACATTTTCATCCGTGAAAAATTTTAAAAATCTACCAACATCATCATCTGCAGTATTTCTCCAAAATTGCCAATAGTCATAAGGTGAAAACATATTTTTATTTAGCCAAACTGCTCCCTTTTCAGTTTTACCCATCTTTACACCTGATGATAAAGTGATAAGCGGAGTTGTTAATCCAAAGGCTTCCTTTTGTGAAATTCTCCTAATGAGTTCTACACCATTTACAATATTACCCCACTGATCAGAACCACCCATTTGCAAGATACAGTTATGCTCCTTATGAAGTTGATAAAAATCATAAGCTTGTAGAATCATATAATTGAATTCCATATAACTAAGTGACTGTTCACGATCTAAACGCATTTTAACACTATCAAAAGTAAGCATTTTGTTTATTGTAAAATGTTTGCCCACGTCTCTTAAAAAATCAATATATTTTAATTTACCTAGCCAATTATAATTATCTACAAAAATTGGTTTAGTTTTTTTATTATTGGAAGGCAAAAGTTTTTCAAAAACTTTTTTAATCCCAATAATGTTTTTTTTGATATCCTTGTAATTTAATATCTTTCTAGTGGAGTCTTTTCCAGATGGGTCCCCAATCAATGTTGTGCCTCCTCCGAGTAAAACAATAGGTTGGTGGCCATACTTTTGAAGAAGTCTTAAAACCATTATTTGCATTAAACTCCCGACGTGAAGACTTGGGGCTGTGATGTCAAATCCTATATATCCTTTCAAAGGTTTTTTGCTTGAAATTTTTTCAAGTTTTTCTAAATCTGTGCATTGATTCAGAAAACCTCGTAAATTCATTTCTGATAAAAAGGTGTTTTTCATAGAACCTTGAACCTAGAATATAATACTATACAAAAATAATTATAAATAAATATAAATATGACTAAAGAATATACATCTTTGGGTTTAATGAGCGGTACTTCTGGCGATGGCGTTGATGCCTCAATAATTACTTCAGATGGAAAAAATAAGTATAAAGTAATTATGGACAAGTATTTTGAGTATGATGATGAAATTTATAAAAATATACATAATCTGAAGGAAAAAATTAACAAATTTCAGGATCTAAGCATTTATTCAGAGGACTTAAAATCCTTAGAAAAAAAAATAACATTATTTCATGCTAAAGTTGTTAAAGAAATAACAAAAAATAAAACTGTAGATCTAGTAGGATTTCACGGTCAAACTATTTATCATAACTCTAAAGATAAAATTTCAAAACAACTAGGAGACGGGAATTTATTATTTCAATTAATTAAAAAAAACTTGGTTTATAATTTTAGAGAAAATGATATTAAAAACGGAGGAGAAGGCGCTCCCTTAACACCGATATTTCACCAATTAATTATAAAACAACAAAAAATCAATGCTCCATCTTGTATTTTAAATATTGGAGGAATTTCCAATATAACTATTGTTGGCAATAATTATCCTTTCGATTTTACTAGTCGTGATATTGGACCAGGTAATTGTTTAATTGATTCGTGGGTAAGAAAAAATTCAAAAAAAAAGTTTGACAAAAATGGTCTTCTTGCCTCTAGAGGTAAAATTAATGAAATTATTTTGGAGCAAGCGCAAGAACTTTATTCGAATAGACCAAACCAAGAAACACTTACATTAGACGTAAATGATTTTGACGTTTCTTTTGCCAGAGGTTTGTCGCTTGAAGATGGAACCGCAACATTAACAGATTTTACAGGAAGAATTATCGGTGCCGCTTTATTCACTCTTTTATCAAACGTTAGAGATAAAATTTGGAAGGTTTTAATATGCGGCGGAGGAAGAAAAAATAAAACATTAATTGAAAGAATTAAACAAAGAACTTTGAAAAATATTGTAATGCAACCAATTGATGATTATGGTATCGATGGAGACTTTGTAGAATCTCAAGCTTTTGCATATTTGGCTATAAGATCTTTTATAAATGAACCTATTTCATTTCCAGATACAACAGGTTGTTCAAAACCATCTACAGGCGGTGTAATAATTAAAAATTAAAGAAGCTCAGTATTTTTTTTAACATACTGACCTATCGTTTTTTTTAAATCCTCTTCTTTACCAGTAAAAAAATGATTTGCATTTTTTATTTCTGAAAAATTTACTTCAATTCCCTTTTGATTTTTTAATCTATTATTTAATTCTTCAATACTTTCTTTTGAAACTAACTCATCTTTTTCTCCATAAATGATTTGACCAGAAGTTGGACACGGAGCAAGAAAAGTAAAATCATAGACATTGGGTTGGGGAGCTATGGCAATAAATTTTGTGACTTCAGGTCTTCTCATAATTAATTGCATACAAATTAACGACCCAAAAGAGAAACCCGAAACCCAACATTGACTATAGTCTTGGTTTTCTCTTTCTATCCAATCAATAGCAGCTGCTGCATCCGACAATTCACCTTGTCCATTGTCAAAAGTTCCCTCACTTTTTCCAACTCCTCTAAAATTTAACCTTAAAACTGAAAATCCATTTTTTACAAAAACATTATATGTTTCTTGAACTATTCTATTATTCATACTTCCTCCATATTGAGGATGAGGTTGTAAAACAATAGCTATAGGGGAACCTTTTTTATCATTTTTAAAATACCTTGCTTCTAAGCGACCGGCTGGACCTGGCAAAAAAACTTCAAGACTTTTCTGTTTCATTTTTAATAATGATAATTAATTTCAAAAAAAAAATAGATTTATAGCACAAATTAATAGCGACAATTTTTTTTTTTTAGAAAGTTGACTATTTTAGTAGGAATAACTACATAAACTATATAAAAACGGGGAAAAATGAAACTTACAACTAAAGGACGTTATGCTGTTATGGCAATGGCTGATTTAGCAGCAAACCAAAGTTTAAAACCAGTAAGCTTGAGCGACATTGCATTAAGGCAAAATATATCGTTGTCATATTTGGAGCAGTTATTTTCGAAGTTAAAAAATCAAAAATTGATCAAAAGTATTAGAGGCCCTGCGGGAGGCTATATTTTAGAAAAGAACCCAAGAGAAATTACTGTTTCGAACATTATATATGCAGTTGATGAACAAGTTAAAACATTAAAGTGTAAAAAGGAATCCAAAAAAGGATGTCATGGTAAAACAGTAAAATGTATTACCCATAATCTTTGGGATGATTTAGAAAAACATATAAATGAATTTTTCGACAATGTAAGCTTAAACGATTTAGTACATCAAAAAAAAACAGATCAGAATTAAATGAAAAATCAAAATATAAATACAAATCAAGAATATAAATATGGTTTTACTACCGATATAGAAAATATTCGTGCACCAAAAGGATTAAATGAGGACACAATTAAATTTATATCCAAAATGAAAAAGGAACCAAACTGGATGTTAGATTGGAGACTAAAAGCTTATCAAAGACTTAAAAATTTGAAAGAACCAAATTGGCAGAAACCAAAATATCCAAAAATCGATTATCAAAATCTTTATTATTATTCAGCACCCAAAAGTGCTGCTGACAAACCAAAAAGTTTAGACCAGGTTGATCCAAAACTTATCGAAACATATAAAAAACTTGGTATTCCACTTAATGAACAAAAACGACTTAGCGGTGTTGCGGTGGATGCAGTTTTTGACTCTGTTTCTGTTGCAACGACATATAAAGATGAACTAACAAAAAAAGGAATTATCTTTTGTTCTATATCTGAAGCAATACAAAAGCATCCCGATTTAGTAAAAAAATATATAGGTTCAGTTATTCCACTAACAGATCATTATTTTGCAACATTAAATTCAGCAGTATTTACCGATGGATCGTTCGTTTATATACCTCCAAATATTAGATGTCCTATGGAACTTTCAACATATTTTAGAATTAACGCATCCGAAACTGGACAATTTGAAAGAACATTAATAATTGCTGATAAAGGGAGCTATGTAAGTTATTTAGAAGGCTGTACAGCTCCAATGAGAGATGAAAATCAATTACATGCGGCCAATGTTGAATTAGTAGCTTTAGACGATGCTGAGATAAAATATTCTACTGTACAAAATTGGTATCCAGGTGACAAAGATGGAGTTGGTGGTATTTATAATTTTGTTACAAAAAGAGGTGCTTGTAGAGGAAAAAATTCAAAAATTTCTTGGACACAAGTTGAAACTGGCTCAGCTATAACTTGGAAATATCCAAGTTGTATTTTACAAGGCGATAATTCAGTAGGTGAATTTTATTCTATAGCAATTACAAATAACCACCAAAAAGCAGATACAGGAACCAAAATGATTCACCTAGGCAAAAATACAAAAAGCAAAATTATTTCCAAAGGTATTTCAGCAGGAAAAGCCGACAATACTTACAGGGGTCTAGTAGATATATCAAGAAAAGCTACAAATTCTAGAAACTATACTCAATGTGACTCTTTATTGATGGGAAACAAATGTGGTGCACATACGGTTCCATATATTAAAAATAAAAATTCTAGCTCAACAATAGAACATGAAGCAACAACATCTAAAATAAATGAAGAACAACTTTATTATTGTAACCAAAGGGGATTAAACCAAGAGGAAGCAGTAAGTTTAATTGTAAACGGATTTTGTAAAGAAGTGCTACAGCAATTACCGATGGAATTTGCAGTTGAGGCTCAAAAATTAGTAGGAATAAGTTTAGAAGGAAGCGTAGGATAATGTTAGAAATCAAAAATTTAAAAGCCTCTATAAACAAAAGAGAAATTATAAAAGGCCTAAATTTAAAAATTAATCCAGGTGAGGTCCACGCTATTATGGGTCCTAATGGTTCTGGAAAAAGTACTTTAGCTAACCTTCTGTCTGGAAAAAAAGGTTATGTAGTTTCAGGGGATCTAAAGTATCAAGGAAAAAATTTAAAAGATATTTCTGTAGAGGAGAGAGCTCAAAAAGGAATTTTTTTGGCATTTCAATACCCTTTGGAAATTCCAGGGGTAAATACAAATAATTTTTTAAAAACATCTCTAAATACAGTTAGAAAAGCGAGAGGCGAAAAAGAAATCGATACATTGGCTTTTTTAAAATTAGTAAAAGAAAAAGCCACCGAACTCGGAATAGATGAAAAAATTCTTTCAAGACAACTTAATGTTGGTTTCTCAGGTGGTGAAAAAAAGAAAAATGAAATATTACAGATGAAAATTCTAAATCCTAATTTAGTTATATTAGACGAAACTGACTCAGGCTTAGATATAGATGCATTAAAAATAATTGCAGATGGGGTTAATTCATCTAGAAATAAAAATACTTCTTTCTTGGTAATTACTCATTATCAAAGACTATTAGATTATATTAAACCTGATCATGTGCATATTCTATCAGATGGTAAAATAATCAAATCAGGTACTAGTGAGTTAGCAATAGAATTAGAAAAAAAAGGTTATAAAAAAATAAATTAAAATGATCCAAGAATTCAAAATCAACTCAGATGAGATTGATAAAATTAAAATTATCGACCAAAGAGAAAAAAAATTCAGAATAAAAAACTTAGAATTTTTTAATAAAAAAGGATTCCCCACTAAGAGTGATGAAGACTCAAAATTTTCTGATATT
>CACHVP010000003.1:0-77435 GCA_902583355.1 uncultured Pelagibacteraceae bacterium | reverse complement strand
TGATGCAGCGATGCCGCGTGAGTGAAGAAGGCCTTTGGGTTGTAAAACTCTTTCGTCGGGGAAGAAAATGACTGTACCCGAATAAGAAGGTCCGGCTAACTTCGTGCCAGCAGCCGCGGTAATACGAAGGGACCTAGCGTAGTTCGGAATTACTGGGCTTAAAGAGCTCGTAGGTGGTTAAAAAAGTTGGTGGTGAAATCCCAAGGCTCAACCTTGGAACTGCCATCAAAACTTTTTAGCTAGAGTATGATAGAGGAAAGTGGAATTTCTAGTGTAGAGGTGAAATTCGTAGATATTAGAAAGAACATCAAAAGCGAAGGCAACTTTCTGGATCATTACTGACACTGAGGAGCGAAAGCATGGGTAGCGAAGAGGATTAGATACCCTCGTAGTCCATGCTGTAAACGATGTGTGCTAGACGTTGGAAATTTAATTTTCAGTGTCGCAGCAAAAGCGTTAAGCACACCGCCTGGGGAGTACGACCGCAAGGTTAAAACTCAAATGAATTGACGGGGACCCGCACAAGCAGTGGAGCATGTGGTTTAATTCGAAGATACGCGCAGAACCTTACCAACACTTGACATGTTCGTCGCGAGACCAAGAGATTGGTTTCTTCATTTAGTTGGACGAAACACAGGTGCTGCATGGCTGTCGTCAGCTCGTGTCGTGAGATGTTGGGTTAAGTCCCGCAACGAGCGCAACCCCTACGTTTAGTTACTAACATTTAGTTGAGTACTCTAGACGAACTGCCAGTGATAAGCTGGAGGAAGGTGGGGATGACGTCAAGTCCTCATGGCCCTTACGTGTTGGGCTACACACGTGCTACAATGGCACTTACAATGGGATGCAAAGAGGCGACTCTAAGCCAATCCCAAAAATGTGTCTCAGTTCGGATTGCACTCTGCAACTCGAGTGCATGAAGCTGGAATTGCTAGTAATCGCGGATCAGCGCGCCGCGGTGAATACGTTCCCGGGTCTTGTACACACCGCCCGTCACACCATGGAAGTTGGTTACACCTTAAGGCAAAGGGTCAAACCTTTGACTACGGTACGATCAGCGACTGGGGTGAAGTCGTAACAAGGTAGCCGTAGGGGAACCTGCGGCTGGATCACCTCCTTTCTAAGGATGACCAAAAATTTCTTTTGGTCACAAAAAATTAGTTAATGTGACCGTCCTCATTTCTCTTCTTTAAAGTGTCTCTATAAAATGACTTTAGGGGCCGGTAGCTCAGGTGGTTAGAGCGCACCCCTGATAAGGGTGAGGTCGGACGTTCGAGTCGTCCTCGGCCCACCAAAATTTTAGGGGGATTAGCTCAGCTGGGAGAGCGCCTGATTTGCATTCAGGAGGTCAGCGGTTCGATCCCGCTATCCTCCACCACATTTGACACTTTTAGCATTTTTAAATCGTAAATAATTTTATCAATATCTATATCCGATTGTTCGAATAGATGAACAATCATTGAATGTTCGAATAGATGAACATTCCAACAAAAATTTAATTTTTACAGAAAATTTTTTTCTGTGCATTAAATCAAGCGTTTAAGGGCGTATGGCGGATGCCTAGGCACTGAAAGGCGATGAAGGACGTGGTATACTGCGATAAGTTTCGGGGAGCTGTATGCAGGCTTTGATCCGAAAATTTCCGAATGGGAGAACCCAACTCTTTATGAGTTATTTTATACTGAATTCATAGGTGTAAAAAGCAAACCCGGAGAACTGAAACATCTAAGTACCCGGAGGAAAAGAAATCAATTGAGACTCCGTTAGTAGTGGCGAGCGAAAGCGGAATAGGCCAGCAAAGTTGATAAGTTAATTTGAATAGTCTGGAAAGACTAACCACAGCAGGTGATAGTCCTTTAGAAGTAATACTTATTAATTTTCTTGAGTAAAGCGGGACACGTGTAATCTTGCTCGAATATAGGGGGACCACCCTCTAAGCCTAAGTACTCTTCAGTGACCGATAGTGAACTAGTACCGTGAGGGAAAGGTGAAAAGAACCCCTATTAGGGGAGTGAAATAGAACCTGAAACCGTATGCCTACAAACAGTCAAAGCTCTTTTTAGAGTGATGGCGTACCTTTTGTATAATGGGTCAGTGACTTAATTTATCCAGCAAGCTTAAGCCGATTAGGTGTAGGCGCAGCGAAAGCGAGTCTTAAATGGGCGAATTAGTTGTATGAATTAGACCCGAAAACGAATGAGCTTACCATGAACAGGTTGAAAGCAGGGTAACACTTGCCGGAGGACCGAACCAGTTGACGTTGAAAAGTCTTTGGATGATTTGTGGTAAGGGGTGAAAGGCCAACCAAATTCGTAGATAGCTGGTTTTCCGCGAAAACTATTTAGGTAGTGCGTTGAATAAACATACTTTTGGAGGTAGAGCACTAAATGGGCTAGGGGACAGAAATGTTTACCAAACCTAATAAAACTCCGAATGCCAAAAGTAATTCCTCAACAGACAGACTGTGGGTGCTAAGGTCCATGGTCGAGAGGGGAACAGCCCAGATCACCAGATAAGGTCCCTAAATCATGATTAAGTGTGAAAGGATGTGGAGATTCCTAAACAGCCGGGAGGTTGGCTTAGAAGCAGCCATCCTTTAAAGATAGCGTAACAGCTCACCGGTCTAATAGAGTTTCTGCGCCAAAGATGTAACGGGGCTCAAATCATGTACCGAATCTGTGGGTGTGTAATGTCTTCGGACTTTACACGCGGTAGCGGAACGTTCTGTAAGCCTGCAAAGGTGTACCCGCGAGGGACACTGGAGGTATCAGAAGTGCGAATGCTGACATAAGTAACGATTAACAGAGTGAAAAACTCTGTCGCCGAAAATCCAAGGTTTCCTGCGCAAGGTTAATCCGCGCAGGGTTAGTCGGCCCCTAAGACGAGGGCGAAAGCCGTAGTCGATGGGAACAAGGTTAATATTCCTTGACCAGATGAGAGTGACGGATTTTGTAAATTGTAAGTTCTTAATGGATTGAACTTGCCGTGAAAAAGTCCCAGGAAATAACCTCATCATAGACCGTACCCTAAACCGACACAGGTGGATTATTAGAGTATAATTAGGCGCTTGAGAGAATGGTGTTGAAGGAACTCGGCAAAATGCTTCCGTAACTTCGGAATAAGGAAGACCTAAATTTAGGCAACTAATTTTAGGTGGCACAAGCTAGGGAGAAGCGACTGTTTATCAAAAACACAGGGCTCTGCTAACACGTAAGTGGATGTATAGGGTCTGACGCCTGCCCGGTGCTGGAAGGTTAATATGGTTGGTGCAAGCTAACTGTTGAAGCCCCAGTAAACGGCGGCCGTAACTATAACGGTCCTAAGGTAGCGAAATTCCTTGTCGGGTAAGTTCCGACCTGCATGAATGGCGTAACGATTTCTCCGCTGTCTCCAACATCAACTCAGTGAAATTGAATTCTCCGTGAAGATGCGGAGTTCCCGTGGTTAGACGGAAAGACCCCGTGCACCTTTACTGCAACTTTACATTGGTATTAGAAGCGACATGTTTAGCATAGGAGGGAGACTTTGAAGTGGTGGCGTCAGCTGCCATGGAGTCGTCAGTGAAATACCTCTCTTGTTACTTTTGATATCTAACTGCTAGTCGTAATCCGGCAGCAAGACACTGTATGGTGGGTAGTTTGACTGGGGCGGTCGCCTCCCAAAGAGTAACGGAGGCGTGCGAAGGTAGGCTCAGAACGGTCAGAAATCGTTCGTAGAGTGCAATGGCATAAGCCTGCCTGACTGCAAGACTGACAAGTCGAGCAGAGTCGAAAGACGGTCATAGTGATCCGGTGGTTCTGAGTGGAAGGGCCATCGCTCAACGGATAAAAGGTACGCCGGGGATAACAGGCTGATACCCTCCAAGAGTCCATATCGACGAGGGTGTTTGGCACCTCGATGTCGGCTCATCACATCCTGGGGCTGGAGCAGGTCCCAAGGGTTTGGCTGTTCGCCAATTAAAGTGGTACGTGAGCTGGGTTCAGAACGTCGTGAGACAGTTCGGTCCCTATCTGCCATGGGTGTAGAAGAATTGAGAGGAGCTGTCCCTAGTACGAGAGGACCGGGATGGACATACCACTGGTGGACCGGTTGTAGCGCCAGCTGCAGTGCCGGGTAGCTAAGTATGGAAGAGATAACCGCTGAAAGCATCTAAGTGGGAAACTCGCCTCAAAACTAGTTCTTCCTATAGAGCCGTAGTAGACTACTACGTTGATAGGCTGGGTGTGGAAGCGCGGTAACGCGTGTAGCTGACCAGTACTAATAGCTCAATTGGCTTGATTAATGCACTGAAAAAAATTTTTAAAATGATGTTGATAATAATAGTATCTTTAAAATAATATATTAATAGATTACTTATTGTAAATAATGTTTCTTAAAGTAAAAAATAAAATATTAAAAGGCAAAGTTAACCTCAACCCTTTCCCTTATATTTTCATTAAAAACATATTCGATAATAATTTTGTAAATGAACTTAATGATTTTTTACCATCTTATGAAAATTTGAATGGTAAGGAAATCATGTATCAAAGCAAATCAAAATCAAAAAAAACTATTTTGCCTAGCTCAGATACATATAAAAAATTATCGAAAAATAAATTTTTTCGAATGCTTAATATTTATTTCGAAAACTTAAAACCTGTAATTACTAAAAAATTTGATAAACAAATTAAAATTCACGTAAACAAACAATATCATCAAAGTAAGCTGAAATATCATTCATCTTTTTCTGTAATGAAAAAAGGGTACAAAAAAAGTTCTCATCTTGACAGAAGAGATCATCTTATTCATATGATATACTATTCTGACTCTGATTCATCAAAAGGTGGAGAAATTTGTTTGAATAAAATAAAAAATAGATACAACGGGGCTTACGATATCTTTCCAAATAAAAGCTCCTTAAAAACTTACAAAAAATATAAAATTTCAAAAAATAGTTTATTAATAATTTTAAATGTTCCTTGGGCATATCATTCAGTAAGTTATTATCACGGTAAAAAAGATAGAAAATATTTTTATATGGTCTATGATTTTCCAATTAAAAAATCTGGTTCAATGACAAAAAATCGAAAAAAAGGTTTTAATGCAAATGATTTTTGGGTGGAAAAAGTTGCAGTGAAATCAAATAAAAGAAAAAAAGTTTTTCTTACCGAATAAGCAATATGCCAGCATTAAAAAATATAGACTCAAAATTTTTTGAATTTAAGGATTTAGATGGTACAGACGATTGTGTTGTTAAAATGCATAAGGGGTGGAATAAATCAATTGTAATTAAATTTTGCATAAAAAAAAAAAATTTAATAAATAATTTTTTTATTAAAAAGCACTTTCCTTCACTCATAAATAAAGAAAAAATAATAGTTGTTACATCTGGCGCAATTGAAATCAAAAAAAAAAATAAAAAATTGATAATGGAAAAATTTGATGCGTTAAATTTTTCTTCTGACGAGATAAGCTATGAAATTACATGTCCCCAAGATTCAGAATTCTATTTAATAAGCTCTGAAATTTTGCCTGAAAAGAATTTTGACACTGTTCATTTTAATTTCAAGAAAGATATTATTGCAAAAGATATTTGGGGTGGACAATGTATTTCAAGGCCTTATGAAGGCAGGGATTTGAATCTAGTAATGTTTGATCTTAAATCTGGTTTCAAATTTGACGACAAAGGTCATCATAATGAGCAGATAACTTGGTTAATTAATGGCAACATGGATTTTTATTGTAATAACTTAAAAGCTAGGCTCACTGAAATTAACGGAGTTGATATTGGACCAAACCACCCACACGGTGGAATTTCTAATGGAGCAATTGGTTTTGATGCTTTTTTTCCCAAAAGAGATGGATCTGAGTATAAACAATCAGTAAGAACAAATAAATTCTAATAATACTTTACAATTTTACTTTTTCAAATTAATGTTCAAATATTGAACAAATATGAAAACAATTAAAATATTGGACTGTACGTTAAGAGATGGTGGTTATTATAATAATTGGGATTTTTCCAAAGATTTGGTTAATGACTATCTCAAAGCTGTATCAGATTCTGGTATAAAAAATATTGAGATTGGATTTAGGTCTCTCAAAGAAAATAAATTAAATGGGCCTAATTTTTTTTCAACTGACAATTATATTAATGTTTTAAAAATACCTAAAAATCTAAATATAGGGGTAATGATAAATGTTTCAGAACTTACAAACCCAAAATTGAATTATAAAAAAACCTTAGACAAGTTATTTAAAAACAAAAATAAAACTAAAGTAAAATTTATTCGTTTAGCTACACATTTTACAGAGATCGAAGATGTTGTAAAAATTTGTAAAATTCTTAAATCAAAAGGTTATTTTGTAGGGATAAATCTTATGCAAATAACTGAACAAAGTGAGGATAAAATTATTAATGCTTCTAAAAAAATCAAAGATGCAAAACCAGATGTTCTTTACTTTGCAGATAGTCTTGGAGCCATGGGAACATCAGAAGTTTCAAAATATGTTAGAAACCTGAGAACTCATTGGAAGGGCGAGCTTGGAATTCATACTCATAATAATTTAGGAAAAGCAATATCAAATAGTATTGCCGCTATAGAAAGCGGTGTTACTTGGATAGACTCAACAGTCACTGGAATGGGAAGAGGCCCAGGAAATTCAGAGACTGAATATCTTCTAATTGAAATGGCAAAATTTTCAAAACAGAAATTTAATCTTTTACCAATCACAAAAATAATAAAAAAACATTTTGAACCATTAAAAATGAGATATAAGTGGGGGCCCAATCCATTTTATTACTTAGCTGGAAAGTACGGGATACATCCAACTTATATTCAAGAAATGCTATCAATAAAGATGGAAGATATAGAAATATTGGAAGCAATAAATCAACTCAAAAACGGAGGTGGTAAAAAATACGATGTTAATTTAGTAAAATCTGAATTTCAAAAGCCAATAAAACTGAAAAGAGGAAGATGGTCTCCTAAAAATAAAATTAATAACAAAGATGTAATATTGATCTCATCTGGACCTCAATTCATGGAGTATAAAAAAGAAATTGAAAAATATATTTTGAAAAATAGACCTTATGTAATTGCACTAAATACCTCTGTTAAAATCAACAAAAAACTTATTGATTTATATGTTGCATGCAATCCATTGAAATTATTAGCTGATGCAGATTTATATAAAACTATTAAATCTCCATTAGCAGTACCAGTCTCACTTCTTTCTGAAAAGTTAAAAAATAAATTTAAAAAAATTAAAATTTTAGATTTTGGTATTGGTTTAAAAGATAATTCTTTTAAATTCTTCAGTGAATGTTCCTATATTCCTAAATTGTATACCGTAGCTTATGCACTTTCTATTGCAGCAAGTGGAAGAGCAAAACAAATATTTCTCGCCGGATTTGATGGATATCAAAAAACTGATAGAAGATCAAAAATTGTTGATGAAATTTTATTCAATTATTCATCAAGCCAAGGTTCTCGTCCAATTATCGCTGTAACACCAAGTTCATACAATATTAAGAAAAAATCTATATATACTCTATGAGCCTAAAAAACTTAGTCACAGTGCTCACTATAAGAAAAGGTTCACAGAGAGTTAAAAATAAAAATTTTAAACCTTTTTATAAAAAGAGCCTATTGGCCTACAAAATTGAAGTTTTAAAAAAAATAAATGGGATTGATGAGATTATAATTAATACAGATTCAGAAGATGCAATTAAAATGGCAAAAGACTACGGGGTAAATTTTCACAAAAGAGATCCTTATTATGCAAGCTCAGAATGTCCAAATAGTGAATTCTGGGGACATATAGCCGAAAATACAAAAAGTGAATATATTCTTTTTACTCATTGTACAAATCCACTTATTAAAAGAGATACGTACGAGTCTATGATTAATTTGTTTAAAAAAGAAAAAAAAAACTATGATAGTTTTAATAGCGTTACAGAAGTTAAAGAATTTCTTATACACAATAAAAAACCATTAAATTTTCGTTATGGCGAAGCACCTAATTCACAAAATTTACCGGATGTTATAAAACTTAATTTTGCAATAAATATTCTACCAACGGAAATAATGAAAAAGAAAAAATCTCTAATTGGAGATAATCCCTATTTTTACAAAATAGATCAAACCGAGTCATTTGATATAAATACTAATCATGACTTCGAGGTTGCTGAGGTTTTATTTAAGAAATTAAATTTTTAAAACAAAAAAATCCAAAAAATTATGGAAAAGGAAATTAAAAATTTTATAAGCGATAAAAGATTATTGAATCCTTTCAAGGTAACTAAAATAATTCTTAGAAAAATAAATATACTATCTAATTCAACTATTTCTAATAAATTAATTTGTGGTTTTTCAAATATATTTGATGTTTCAGATAGTATTCTCAAAATAAAATTAAAAAAACTGATTTACAATAATTTCGATTATAAAAAAGCAAAATTTAAAAAAATAAATTTACTTTGGATTTTTAATGACTTACTTCAATCATTCTATATTTTTGGGTTAATTTTTTTTGCAAAAAAACCAGGAAAAGTATCGAAATATGATTTTATTTTGCATGGAATAATTGATACGAGAAGTTTTGAAAGATACAAAAAATTGATGTTAAAATTTAACAGATCGTTAGTAATTTCCTATAATGCACCTCGAAATGAAATTAAAAATATAAAAACAATTAAAATTTCAAATTTCACTTCAATATCATCAAATGTTGTAATGGGAAAAAAAATTGAAATTACAAAATTATTTATTTACGTCTTTGTCCAATCTCTTTTTTGTAGATTTAATTATATTGGTTATTTTAATTTAATTCTTCATTCTATTCTTAAAAATTTTACTCTTTTTGAGGTGAATAGAGCAAAGTATTTTATGGAAGATAGATTTTATAATACTTGCCCAATTAGAAATCATTATTTTAAAAAATTTGGTGGTTTGAAAACTTCGGCCCCGCAAAAAAATATTTTAGAAACGACTATTAGTTTCTTTATAGACACAGATATTTTTTTTTCACTTGGAGATGAAAAATACTCTAAGCAAAGAATATTGGATTTTCAGGGAAGAGTAGAAAAAATTGTACCAGTTGGCTCTTTTTTCATGGAACATGGATGGTATAGGAAGACAAGGGATCAGAATTCAATACCTTTTTCAGATATTTTAATCATGGGCATGAATCCAAATGTCTGGTCAATTGTAAATAAAAAAATTTACAATAATTACGAGTTTAAGTTTAAAGATTGGATTAAAAAGATTTCAGAAGTATATCCAGATTTAAAAGTAAATATTAAGCATCATGATAATTTTCCTGGAAATAAATACGAGGAAAATTTTTTTAAAAATTCAAAAGTTGATATTTTGCATAAAAAATCAAAAAATTATAGTTATGGTTTTATGAATAAAAGTAAAATCATTTTTTCCTTCGGTTCAACAACTATATTAGAGGCATTAAGCATGGGGAAACAAAGCTATTTTATAGACCCAGATGGAAGTGCAAAAAATTTTTATTATGGATTAGGTAATCTAGACAAATTGAGGATTAAATCATTTAACGAATTTAAAAATATTATAAGAAAAGTGGTTATAAGTAAAAAATGCAAAAAATTTAATACGAATGTTTTTTGTTTGAAAAGTGATAAAGTAAGCGAAAAAGTTTATAAGTATTTAAAAAAAGCCAATAAGTAATGTACAAAAAAAAATCTAAAAAAATTTTAATTACTGGTGGTGCAGGCTATATAGGTGCTCATCTCACTGAAAAATTGATTCAAAAAGGACATCGAGTTTTAGTAGTAGATTTATTAAAAATTCAAGGCGGAATACCTTTTGTAAATAAAAAATGCAAATTTATAAAAGGTGACATCACAAATAAAAGAGTTGTGGAAAAAATAAAGAGATGGCGTCCTGAAATAATTTTTCACTTAGCAGCACAGTCAGCTGTTGAACCGGCTTATCAAAACCCAAAATCTGATATCTTAACTAATGCTTACGGTACTTTCCTGATATGCAATATAGCAAAAAAACTTAAAGTTAAAATTTTAGTTTATACTAGTTCAGTAGCTGTTTACGGAAATAGTAATAAAAAACTTTTAGAGGAAAATTCAATAATAGCTCCCGACTCATTATATGGGGTTTCAAAACACTCAGGCGAAATGTTTGTTCATCAAATTTTAAAAAAAAGTAAAACAAAAACTATAATCTTTAGATTGTTTAATACATATGGTCCTGGAGATAATTTAAATAATCAAAAAAAAGGCATGGTAAGTATTTACAGTAGTTATGTTTGGAAAAAAAAACCTATACTTGTCAAAGGTTCGTTAAAGAGATTTAGAGATTTTGTATATATAGATGACTGTGTTGAAGTTTTGGCTAAGTCCATAACAGTTAAATTAAAGAATAAAAATGAGATATTTAATTTAACAACGGGAGAAAATTTAACTGTCAAAACACTTTTGAGAAAAATTTTAGAAGCTTCAAATAATCCAAAAAATTACCCTATAAGAATTTTAGAAGAAACTAAGGGTGATTCTTTTGGATTTCATGCGTCGGGGAAAAAATTAAGAAAATTTTTTAAATTTAAACCTAAATATAAAATTAATAATGGTTTGAAAAAATATTTTAATTGGATAAACAAGATATCATCAAAAAAAGATCTTAGTTCCTTCCACCCTCTGAAGATAAAAAATTAATATTTTTTTTGATACAAAATATTTAAAATTCAATAATTTTATGTTTTTTTAATATTTTAGCTATTCTTAAGGCCTGTGAATTTGTAATTTTAATTTTATTTGCTATTTCTTCAATTAAATAATTTCCATTACAGAAACTTAAGAAATTCCATGTATCATTTTGAATTTTGGATATATTTCCCGCCTTACTTAAAGTGGGGTACATCTGTCTTTTTGACAGAAAAGGTTCACAAACTATATTTGATGTTGGGATATGAGATTTTTCAATTCTTTTTATAATTTTTTTAATAAAATTATAACTTTGAAAAAGTCCATCGGAAGTAACAAGTTTTCCTAAACTGTCAGCAGAGGTATGATATTCTTTAAAAGTTTTATATTTAGATCTCATGATCGATCCTATATTTAGCTCAACACCCGGGGCATTAAATTGTCTCTCATCACTACCTCTTTGAAGCCAATTGTAAATCTTTTTTTTATATTTTAATTTTTTAAATACTGGCAAAGCTATTTTGTCTGAAAGTGAATTCTCTGATTTAGATTTCAGATAAGAAAATAATTTCTCATCCCCGAGGCAAGTAAGTACATAGCCAGCTAAAACTTTTGTTTTTAGGTGTTTAAAATTGTGATTAATATAACCTATTGTTCCTATAGTCTCAGAAGAAAATAATATTCTATATGAAAATTTCCTTTTTTTCTTTTGTATCCATTTAGATAAAAAAATTAAAACTGCAGGACCAGATAATTCATTATTTGCCATAAAAGGATGACATATATAGGTTGTCAAAAGGATCTCTTCCTTTCTTTTGCCTGGAATAAATATTTCTCCTACACTCAAATCACCATTTTTTTTTTTGGAATTGATGAATACTCTATATTTGCTATTTTTCGAAAGTTTATTTTTTATTATTTGCGGCATACAAAATCCCCAATCTTTTTTATAATAAGATGTCACATATGGCGTAGATCTAGGATTCATTTTTGAAGTATGTATTTTTTTTATTAATTCTTTATATGACAAAACTTTATTAACCGAGTCAGAATAGCCAACAACACTTAACAAATTATCCTCAAAATTAATTATTTTTTTTCCACTATTTTCGTTTTTAATCCATGCATTTTTAATCTTCCAGACTTTTGGTATAGTCCAGTCAAAAACTTTTTTTCCTGAAACAAATTTTAAAATCTTTAAATTTTTATTTATTTTTTTTAGAATTCTAAGGGTTTGAACATTCCCCGGGCCAGTAATGGATCTGTATATTGGCTGTATTTTTTTGCAGAGATTATATATCTCGTTTTTAATCATTTTTTAAAATGAATTTATCAAATTATTCAGTTATTTTATTATAATCAACACCGACATAAGGAATTTTTAAGGATGCATCTTCCTTTTTTAAAAATGGAATTTTGTCTAGTGGATTAAATCTTTCAGTTATAACAAATCTCACGTGCTCTTTATTTTTAAGAGGGTAGCCAGAATGGACCAAAGCTGAATGTGCCAACACCACAGATCCTGCTTTTACTTCTAGATTTTTTTTCTTATAATTTTTTAGTTTATCTTCTTTGATATGAGTATAATTTTTTGTCCATGCTTTATCCTTGAGGACCGGATGATCTAGAGAATGTTCTAGATATCCATTTTTGTGCGAGCCAGGGTAAATTGTCAAACCACCATTTTGTTCGTTAGTGTCCGATAAGGGACACCAAAATAATATTATATCCCTAGCAATTTGATTAGTTTCTTGGTGAGCATCAAGTAGTTTGTCATTTTCTTTATCATGAATATGGATAGCAGGTCTACCTGAGAACAAAACTTTCGTATTAAAGAATTCTTTTATAATATTAATTATTGGTTCACAGTGAATCATTTTTAACATATTGATGTCTCTAGTCATTAAATCATAAAAATGCGACTTAAGTTTAGGATTAAATTTTTTGATTTCATAGTATTTCTTCTTTAAATCAGTTTCGCTACTTTTGTGGATATAATTTAAAGACTGTACAAATGAATTTTTCAAAAAATCTAAATCTTTATTATCATAAAAATTTTCAATTACTGAGTATCCGCTCTCTTTTATTTCGGATATGATTTTTTTGTTATTTAAGTTTTCAAGCATATAAATAAGAAAATGATTATTAATTCATATATTTTTAACTTCAAAATTTGATAAGTCAACAAAAAACAAATTAAACACCCAAAAATCAAACCAAAAAAGTAGTTTTTTTTCTTTACAGTTCAATATTTGAACGGTAAGTTTTAAATATAATCAATTCAAGATTAAAGAAATTTATGACTTTAAATTTCAGAAAAATATATAAAGACCTAGGTTTAAAAAAAAATGATAAAGTTTTACTGGCATCCAGTCTTCTAGGCATTTCAATTCTATACAAAAATAAAAAAAAGGTTTTTGATCCCAATACAGTTTTAAATGAAATTCAAAATACAATTGGTAAAAAAGGCACTTTATTATTAAATGCTTTTAATTGGGAATTTTGTAAGAAAAAAAAATTTAATTACAAAAAAACCAAATCACTTAGTGGACATTTAAGCAACCTGGCTTTATCTAGAAATGATTTTTTGAGGTCACAAAATCCTATTTATTCATTTGCTGTATCGGGAAAAGATAAAAGAAAGATTTTTAATTTTAAACACACAAACTGTTTTGATCTTAACTCACCTTTTGGGTATTTAATAAACAATAACGTTAAAGGTGTTTTTATTGACATAGATTATAAGAAGACTGGTTTTGCACTGGTTCATGCCGCTGAACAAAAATGTAAAGTAAAATATAGGTATCTAAAAAGTTTCACGGGAGAATATTTTAAAAATAATAAAAAAAAAAAAGTTACAGTAAAGATGTTTGTTAAAAGATTAAATCTGGGAATAGATACACTTATAACAAAAGCTATGGACAAACATCTAAATAAATTGAATGCAATTAAAATAATCCAAAGATCTGGAATAAAGTTTACAATTATTGATTTGAAAAAATCTTTTTATTTAATGGTTAAAGACTTAAATGGAAAAAAAGAATTCATTAAAACCAAAAAAATAAATTAACTCGTTTTATGATATTTAAATCTAGCTATAAAAAAAAATCAATTGCAGTATTTGATCCCATCAAGAAAAATACAATGTCTTATGCTGATCTTTTAGAAGAAAAAAATAAAAAAATATATAGAGGAAAAAAAAGTTTAATATTAATTTTAGCTGAAAATTCAGTTGGTTTTATTGCAACTTATTTTTCATATATTCAAAATGAACACACAATAATGATTTTGGGTAGCCAAGCAAACACAGAATATATTAATGATACAATAAAAAGATTTAATCCACATATTATTGCTTTAGAAAATAATTTTAAAATTAATAAAATTAAATTTAAAATTAATAAAATCCACTCGATAAATAATTACAATATATTTAAAACAAATTTTAAAAAAAAATATAAAATTAATAAAAATATTCTTTTACTTCTGGGAACTTCTGGTTCTACTGGAAATAAAAAGTGGGTCAAACTTTCTAAAAAAAATTTAATTTCAAATTTATACTCAATAACAAAAGAGCTAAATATAACTCAGAATGATATAACTATTACTACTTTGCCACCAGAATACACATATGGTTTATCGATAATTAATTCACATTTATTTAGTGGAGCTAAAATAATTTTAAATAATCTGAGTGTCATACAAAAAAATTTTTGGACTTCATTAAAAAAAAACAAAATCACAAACTTTGGGGGTGTTCCATATGTATACGAGATACTAGATAGAATTAATTTTAAGCAATATTTAACAGGCACTAAATTAAAACATATAACTCAGGCAGGGGGAAAACTTAACAAAGATTTACACAAGAAAATCAATTCTATATGTGAGGAAAAAAATATTAATTTTTATGTAATGTATGGTTCCACAGAGACTAGTCCGAGAATGACAGTTTTAAAAGATGTAGGAAAAAATAAAAAATTTGATAGTATTGGAAAAGCTATATTAAATACCAAAATTTGGATTGAAAAAGATCAAAAGAAAGTTACTCAGCCTTTTATAAAAGGTGAAATAGTATTTCAGGGCCAAAATATTTTTGGAGGTTATGCATCTAACCAAAATGACCTAAAAAATTTTAAAAATATCAAATCTTTTTTAACTGGAGATCTTGGTTATTATGATAAGCAAGGTTTTTTTTACGTAGTAGGAAGAAAATCAAGATTTCTTAAAATTAAGGGACTAAGAATTAATTTAGAGGAAACAGAGAGTAAATTAAAAAATAAATTAAGTTTTGAATGCAGAGTTACCGGTAAGGATGAAAATTTAAATGTCTATATAATAAAAAATGTGAAAAATATAACTGAAATAAAAAGATCAATATCTAAAATACTATCAATTCATCCATCTGATATTAATGTAAAAATAATTAAAAATTTTCCCAAAACAGTTAGTGGCAAAATTAAATATAGCGAATTAAAATGAATATAAAATATTTAAAAACAAGAAACTTTTTTTTACAAGATGAGAATTTGTATTCAGACAGGAATTCAAAAAAAGAAAAATTTTTGAAAGCGATATTATATTTAGATGAGCATCATAGAAAAAATTGTAAAGAGTATGGTATGATAACTAGATTAACAAAAAAAAATGTTAAACAAATTTCTGATTTAAGTTTTATTCCAGTTGATTTATTCAAAAAATTTAATTTAGCAAGTATTAGAAGCAAAGATATAGTTAAAAAGCTTACATCATCAGGTACATCAAATAATCTATCAAAAATCTTTTTAGATAGAAATAATGCTTTAGCCCAAAGTAGAGTTTTACAAAAAATACTTTTTAAAAATTTTGGAAATGAAAAAAAACCGATTATATTTCTTGAAAATTTAGGAGTAAATGAGGAAAATTTAAGTGCAAAAAAAGCTGCCATATTAGGTTTTTCTTTATTAGCATCAAAAAAATATTTTCCATTTAATAAATCGGGAAAATTAAATTTTAATATGATTAATCAAATTATAAGTAGGCACAAAAATGAGGAAATAATAATTTTTGGTTTTACTTATACAGTATGGAACGCTTTTTTGAATAACAGCAAAATCAAAGGAAATCTCACTAACGCATCAATTATACATGGGGGTGGCTGGAAAAAAATGGAAAATAATAAAATATCTTCAGAGAATTTTAAAAAAAAGCTAATTAATAAATATAGATTTAAAAATATTATAAATTATTATGGCATGATTGAACAAGTTGGTTCTATTTTCTTTGAATGTAAAATGGGATATTTCCATACAACCAGTTTTTCCGATATTTTAATTCGAAATAGGATGTTAAATAAAAGCTCAGATAAAAAAACAGGCTTAGTTCAATTGTTGTCTATTTTGCCAACAAGTTATCCTGGGCATTCAATTTTAACTCAAGATCTAGGAGCAGTTTTTGGAGAAGATAACTGCAAATGTAATTTAAAAGGTAAATATTTTAAAATTCTTGGAAGAGCCAAAAAAGCAGAAATAAGAGGTTGTGGTAATGTTTGAGGATAAAATTAATACTTTTATTGGAAATAAATCAGTTGTTACATCATCTAATGAGATCTTTGATAAGTTAATTTTAGATTTTTTATCAGATTTATCAAAAACTATTTTTCTTAACAGTAAAAAAATTAAATATAAAGAAATTATTGCATTTGGCTACTGGTGCCGTAAAGCCAACTTAGAAAAATTTAAAAAAGTTTACCTTTCAAAAAATATTAAAGTAGGCAAAGGTTTAGTTTTTCATGTAGTCCCATCTAATGTACCAATTAATTTTGCTTATTCTCTTGTTTTTGGACTTTTATCTGGAAATTCAAATATTGTAAGAGTCGGTGAAGAGAAGAATGATATAGTTAAATCTACGTGTAAATTTTTTAATTTGATTATCAAAAAGAAAAAATACAAAAAAATTTATAATGAAAATACAGTAATTACATACAAAAAAGATGAAAATATTACAAAATATTTTTCACTAAAAAGCGACTGCAGAATTCTTTGGGGAAGTGATGAAACTATTAAAACATTAAGAAATTATGATAGAAAAGTAAATTGTACAGATTTGATATTTGCAGACAGATATTCTATTAGCGTAATTGATATTAGAGCAGTCAATAAAGGAAATTTAGACAGATTGGTTTATAATTATTTTAATGACACCTTTTTAATGGATCAAAATGCATGTTCAAGCCCACACCTTATGGTTTGGATTAATTTGAATAAAAGTAATGAAAAAATTAAAAATTTGTTCTGGGAAAAACTCGCTAAATTGTCTTTGGTAAATTATGATTTTGATATTAGCAAATCATATGAAAAATTATCGAATTCTTTTGAAAATATTTTAAAACTAGAAAAAAATACTTCGAAATTTAAAAATTTTAATCAAATTTTGCATATTACGAAAATTAAAAAAATTCCTAAAAAAATTGAGAATGTCAGGGGAAAATTTGGAAGTTTTTATGAGTTTTATGGAAAAAATTTTGACTTTTTAAATAAAATTCAATCAGATAAATTACAAACTATAAGTTATTTTGGCTTGGACAGCCATTCGATTGAAGAAAAAATAAAAAAGATTCAGCTTAAAAAATTATGCAGATTTGTTCCAATTGGATCTACACTTGATCTTGATTTAATGTGGGATGGGTATGATGTTATAAACAATTTATCAAAAACTATTGTAATAAAATAATGAAAAGAGAATTAGAATTAAACAGATCTAAGATATTAGAATATCAAAAAAATAGGGATCCATACCTTATGATTGATCATGCAAACAAGGTGGTCCCCGGGGAGCTGTCAGAGGGCTATAAAGATTTAAACGAAAACGAATGGTTTTTTAAAGTTCATTGGGAAAATGATCCTAATATGCCTGGAATGTTACAAATAGAGTCCTTGGTTCAAATGTGCGCCCTAGGTATTCTAACTTTAGATGGAAATAAAGGTAAAGTCGTTTATCTGGTAGGAGCTGACAATTTGAAATTTTATAGAAAAATTTTGCCTGGTGAAAGATTAAATATAAGCACAAAAATATTAAGTTTTAAAAGAGGAATAGCTAAATGTTATGGAGAAGGGAAAGTAAAAGAAAACCTTGCTTGTAAGGCATCATTCACACTTGCCTTGACAGAGAAGATAATTAAAATGTAAAGTAAATTATGCCAATTGCATCTTCATTATTAAATAAACCGAGACTTGTTAAGAAATTGAGAAATTTCTATGACTATGTTCAAAAAAATAACGGACAAGTGGGAACGAAAACTCGTGGAATTGACTTAAATTTTAACAATGCATGTAATCTTAGATGTAAATACTGTTTTACCAATTCTCCAAAAGGAGACCACGCAAAAGAATATTTAGATATTGATGCTATTAAAAAGCTTGCAGATGATGCAGACGAACTTGGTTACTTTGAGTTTGATTTACAAGGAGGTGAATTGCTTTTACAACCAAAAAAACTTTTTTCTGTATTAGAGGCAATTAAACCTGAAAGATTTTATCTCTACTTAACAACCAATGGTTATTATTTAGATAAAAAAATGGCTGAGGAATTAGCAAAATACAAAGTTAGTAGGGTGTCCGTAAGCATTGATAGTATGGATGAAAAAATACATGACGAAATAAGGGGAAGAAAAGACTCATGGAGAAGGGCAATTGAAGGACTTGAGCATGTAAAAAATGCTGGTATGGATCCTTACTTAAATATTACTGTTGGCCATTATAACGCGAATACGGAACACTTTAAGCAGTTATTAGATTATTCAAAAAATAAAAAATATAGAACTTTATTAAATGTAGCAGTGCCTTCTGGTATGTGGCAAAAAATGACCGAAATTATTTGCGATGATAAAGATAGAGAATATTTAAGAAATATAAGGAAAGAATATAAAAATCTCGTAAGAAATATATGGAATCCTTTTGATAAAAATCATGAAAAAATTTTAGGATGCACAACGGTGAATCGACTCTACATAACACCTATCGGAGACGTTTTGGTTTGCCCATATGTTCATATTAAAATTGGAAATATTTTTGAAAAGTCATTAAAAGAAATCGTAGATTTTGGATTTAGTATTAAGTATTTTAGAAATCATAGCGATCTTTGTTTAGCAGGGGAAGATAAAGATTTTATAAAAAGGTTTATGACAAAGAGTGGTCAGTCTATTTTTAAACCAGCTTTAGCAGAAGATATTTTTTCAAAAGAAGATTTTGTTAAATAGTTAGTAGAAAAAAAAATTTATTATTTCTTTTCAAGTATTACATCCGGTTGGTAATTTTTTTTTAAGAAAACCCTTCGGTATTTGCTTTTATTTTTTTTATAAAATTCATTCAAGGCTTTTTTCTCACCCTTATTAATACCTCTATTTCCTTCATCAAAAGCAATAATGCCACCTTTGGATATTTTTGTGTTTAATGTATTAAGTATTATTTTCACTGGTTTATAGATATCACAATCAATATATACAAAACTTACTTTACCTATTTTTTTTTTATGATTTTTTAAATTATAGATATCGTCATCAATGATTTGAATACTTTTGAATTTAAAAAATTTAATTATATATTTGATTAATTTTTTATTACCTATGTATTTACCTTTTTTTTTATTTTTAGTTGGATTTGGAAAACCAGAAAAGTTATCATATCCAATAACTTTTTTCTTTAATTTAAAATAATCTACAATTTTTTTAATTGAGAAAAGATTATTACCATTCCATATTCCAAACTCTATAATATTTCCCTTGATTTTTGATGTCTTTTTGATTAATTCGTGACACTTTAAAATTCTATAATAGGATTTGTTCCCACAAAACATTGCAATATTTTGAAGTAGAAATTTTTTACTAATAGTTCTGTTATAATTTGTTAAAATTTTTAGATACTTTTTTCCAGATATATTATTTACATAAAAATTCATTTAAGATCTAAATTGAAACCTTGTACTTAGAGAGTATTTTCTTCCCTTTTTCATATGAGCTAAAATCTACAACATCCTCAGTATCTATGCTAATTTTAAAACCCTCTTCCAAACCAGAAATTAAAGTCATGTGACCAATAGAATCCCACTCCGGGATATCGTTGTACTTAAGTTTTTCATTAAAAGAACCAGGATCAATTCCTAAACTATCAATAAATATTTTTTTATATTTTTCCGAACTCATCAATAATCTTTCTGCTTACAAATTCTATATTTAAATTATATTTTGTTTTCAAGTAATTATACTCTCCACCTTTTTCATAATAATCATTCACCCCAAAAAAAAGTTGTTTTGGAGCATTTGCTATTGAAGATTTTACCTCAGCAATTGCAGATCCTAAGCCACCTATTATATTGTGCTCTTCAAGTGTAACTATTAGTTTAGAATTTTTACATGCCTCGTTTATGGAATTATTATCAATAGGTTTTATAGTATGCATGTTAATCACTGTGGATTTTATATTCTCTTTTTCTAGACTATCTGAAATTTTCAAAGCATTATTAACCATTGCGCCAGAAGCAAAAATAGCTATATCTTTTCCACTTCTTAACTTTATACTTTTACCAATTTTAAATTCATAATCTTCCTCATAAACTATTGGGTTATTAGTCCCTCCAGTTAGTCTTATATAAGTACTTTCATTATGGTTTATAGAAGCAATTATAGCTTTAGCAGTCTCTAGTGAATCAGCGGGAGAAACTATTGACAAATTTGGAATTGATCTTAGAACACCAATATCTTCAATGCTACAATGTGTAAAACCTAACGTACCCAAAACCAAACCACTGGCTAAACCAACCATTGATATTTTTTCCTTCATGTACCCTAGGTTTACTTTTATTTGCTCGCAACATCTTAAAACTTGAAATGGAGAAAATGTTGTTGTTATAACATTGTGACCTTCACTTGAAAGTCCAGCAGCAACCCCAATCATATTTTGTTCAGCTATTCCAACATCAATATAATTTTCTGGATAATTTTTTCTGAATCTATCTAATCCTGCAGAAGTTGAAACATCAGCAGTTACAATAAATAAATTACTATTTTGTTTTACAATATCAATTGAAACCAAACCAAATGTGGCCCTAGGTCCTATAGCGGAATATAATTTTATTTTTTTTTTGTCAAAAATCACTTTTTTTCCAACTCTTTTATACATTTATTATAAATATCATCAGTAATCACAGAATGATGCCATACATTATTATTTTCAAAATCTTTTATACCCTTGCCCTTAATTGTTTCAGCGTGAATTAATTTTGGCTTTTTTGAATTATCATTAAATCCAAATGCTCGATCTAAATCTTTAATTGAGTGACCATTTACTTTTAAAACATTCCATCCAAAAGACTTGAATTTTTCATCTATATTATTATTTTTCATAATTTCATTTGTTGAACCAGTTTGTTGGTATCCATTAGCATCTAATATTACAACTAAATTTTCTAGATTTAAATTTGGTGCTAGCATTGCTGCTTCCCAAACTGACCCTTCATTACATTCACCATCACCAATTATTACATAAACTTTATTCGATATTTTTTTCTTTTTAAATGAAATGGCAACTCCGATACCTAAACTTAATCCCATTCCTAAACTACCAGTAGAGAAATCTATACCAATTTTTTTATTTTTAACGGGATGCCCAAGTAGTTCACTTCCAGATTTTTCAAAAGTGTTCATCTGTTCTTTGGTAATTAATTTATTTTCATAAAATAATGAATATAAAGCTAAGCATGCATGCCCTTTGCTTAATATTATTCTATCTCTATTAATATTATCAGTTCCGGTTTTAAAAAATCTTTTGAATAATACGCCAATGATTTCTACTAATGATAAAGCTCCTCCAATATGTGCACTTGCGGATGATCCTACTTTGCCCATGTAGATAATGTTTTTTCTCAGGGCCAAACAGTAGTCTTTAATTTCATTTTCAGGCATAAAATAAGTTACTATATTTGTTATTCAATTTTTCCACCATCTACAACAATGTTTTGACCATTAACATATGTAGATAAATCGCTTGCTAAAAATAAAGCAACATTTGCTACTTCAATTGGTTCCCCCAATCTTTGAAGACTAAAATTTTTAATTTTATTTTCGATTTGTTCTTTTGGTGTATTTTTAATCAACATGTCAGTTTTAATAAGGCCTGGAGATATAGAGTTAACTCTTATTTTAAGTCTGCCCAGTTCTTGACTAAGATTCTTAGTAGCACTTTCGACAGCTGCTTTGCTTGCTGAGTAAGAAAAACGACCAGGGTTCGCCTCTTTAGCAGATATTGATGAAATATTAATTATTGAAGAGTTTTTATTAGAGTGCATTATTTTAATTACATATTGAACAAACATAAATGTATTAAAAAAATTTATATCGAATATTTTTTTCATATCTTCAATTTTTGTCATTTGAAAAAGCGAAACTTTTAAAACACCTGCATTATTTACTAGTATATCTATCTTTTTATTAAAGTTTTTAATTTCATCAAATGCTTTTTTTATAATTTCTGGGTTATCTAAATCAAAAAGAATTGGTTTTATAAAAATTTTATTTTTTTTTTCTAAATCTTTCCTTATTTCATCAAATTCTTTGTTTATATTTCTTACACACGCATAAATATTTGAACCATTTTCAGCATATTTCTGAAGTATACTTAAGCCTATACCTCTATTACATCCGGTTATAATTGAAACTTTATCTTTTAACAAATTCATTTATGAAAATTTATAATTGAAACTTTTTAAGTTCAATTTTTTTTCTTTTTTGTAAAAATTCCCTATACATTTGGTTTGCACTCCCGCCGCTATCCATTTTTTGAGTAGGGTCTGATTTTCTTGTTGCCAAAAGATAAGACTGTTCGGGAGTAAGCTTTTCAAGCACAATCTTATCCAAAAATTTTTTATAATTTAATAATTGATCTTGATCTCTGCTTTTTACATTAACCATAATCATTTTTCTTGGATCACCGCTATAATTTTTTGCTCCTGCGTGCCAAATGTTTAGGTTTGCAACAATAATTGTACCAGCATTTACTAAAACTCTTTTTTCATATTTGTTCTCTTTATTAATATCAATATACTCGTCAGGATAACCAGGTATTCTATGTGATTTAGGAACAATCCTAATTGCACCATTCTTTATTGTAGTATCATCTAAAAAACAGAAGCAAACAACTCCCGTGAATTTTTCTTTAGTTGAAAATCTTGGGTTTCCATCGATGTGTATTCTTTGTTCACCAAACCCTTTTTGTGGATTTCTCAGATTTACCCCAGCAATTTTCAAATCAGATTTTAAGACATGATGTGCTGCAGCAAGTATTTCTGGTATTGTGATTAATCCTAAAAAAACATCATGTTTATTTACCAATGCTCCTAAGCGATCTGCACCTTCTTCAAATTTTTTCCCTGGCTTATAATGTTTTTCTTTACCTTCCCATCCTCCTTTATCGTTCTCTGATTTAATTAGTCTGTTTGCTTCTTCATTAAGGGAACGGAGGTTTTTTAACATGTACCCACATTTTTCAAAAATAACAAAACCATCTTGATCTAGCTTTTTTTTCTGCGAAGAGGATAAAATATCTTCTTTTATTTTTAAATTTCTAAAAAGTTCTTTTGTATTTTTGATCATTTTTTACTTACGTTTATTTTGTCGTAGTTCTCTTTTAAGTTCATCATATTCTCTCATTTTTCTTTTCATGAAATTTAATGTAAGCTTCGTTCTCACCGAAATACCTTTTGGAGTGATTACATATTGTAAATAATTAATTTTATTTGATTGATTTTTAAAATTTTTGATTTTTACGAGACCTTTTTGTTTAAGTGCATTTAGGCAATAATTAATTTTGCCAAGGCTCATTCCCAGAGATGAGGACAAATCTCTTTGTGAAACATCTGAATCTTTTCCTATTTTCCTTAAAAGCTTTAAATATTCTTCATTATCATCAATTTTCATTACTCCAAATATAACTTTCAAATTCTTGACTGTAAAGCTTAATGTTCAACTATTGAACTGTATAATATTATGTATATTATAAGTGCTTTAAAATTAAATATTTAATGAATTATATAAAAAAAACCTGGTCATTATTTTCAAGCAAAAATAGATTAAACGCAATTTTTCTATACTTTTTAATTATTATAAATGTTTTTTTAGAAATTTTAAGTATAGGTTCAATTATTCCAATTTTAATTTTTTTTTTAGAAGATAATATTGCAGTTAAATATCCAATTATTAAAAGTATTTTAAATCTTTTTTCATTTGAATATCAAGATAATACATTTTTTATATTTTTACTATTTTCAATTTTAGTTTTATTTATAGTTAAATCAATCTCATTAACTCTTCAGGTTTTTTTAGAAAGCAATTTATCTTCAAGAGTTCATTACGATGTCAGAGGCAGATTATTTAATAAATATATTTTTAGTGACATAGCATTTCACAATGAAAAAAACTCAGGAACAATAATTACTAATCTTACAAAAGAAATTGATTTTCTACACCACGCTGTATTTCATATGTTAAATCTATTCTCTCAAGCAACTCTGGCACTTGCAATAATTTTTGCTCTTTTCATTTTTAAGCCATATGAATTTTTAATTATTTTTTCAATTATCGCAATGGTTTTATTAATTTATAATATTTTAACTTCAAAAAATTTAAAAAAAATTAGCAGTGAAAGACAAGAACTAGATCAAAAAGTTGTTCAAAAAATTCAAAGTGGCTTAGGTGGTATAAGAGAAATAAAAGTTTTTAATGCTGAAAAAAAATTTTTAGACTCGTTTCGTTTAGTAGATAATAGTTTATTTAAAATAACTAAACTTACTCAAATTTTAACAAATTTGCCTAAATTATTTTTAGAACTCTCAATTGTTGTGGCAATTTTAATAATTTTATATTTTTTAATGAGCTCAACAAACGATACTAGTGTAATTTTTACTACTGTTGGTGTATTTACCCTAGCCTCAATAAAACTTTTACCTTCAGTAAATAAAATTTATCAAAGTTATCAATCATTTAAGGTATGTTCGCCATCTGTAAATGTTTTACATAGTGAAATTGAAATTATAAAAAAAAGCGCACAATTACTAAATAAAAAAGTAAATGGTATGAAAAACCAGGAAAAAATAAAATTTTTAAAAAATATAGAAATTAAAAATTTATTTTTTAATTATTTGTCTGGGAAAAAAATCTTTGAAGATGCTTTTTTTTCAATATCAAAATTTGATTTTATTGGAATTAAAGGCAAAAGCGGAATCGGGAAAAGTACACTAGTGGATCTAATTATTGGTTTACAACTTCCAAATAAAGGCGGTGTATTTGTTGATGGAGTAAATACAAATACAAATATAAGAAACTGGCAAAATAAAATTAGTTATGTGCCCCAAGAAGTTTTTCTTCTTGATGATACAATTAAGAATAATATTTTGTTTCAATTTGGAGCAAAAGAATCAAATGATAAAAAGTTCATAAAAGTTTGTAAAGACGCAGAAATCTATGACGCTTTTTTTAATCTACCAAAAAGTTTTGAAACTAAAGTTGGTGAAAGAGGATCTAGGATTTCTAGTGGACAAAGGCAAAGAATTGGATTAGCCAGAGCTTTATACAGGGAACCTGAATTACTAGTATTAGATGAAACTACTAGCTCTTTAGATACAGATACTAAGAACAAAATATTACAAACTATTAAAAAAATAAATGAGAATGTTACTATAATAATGGTCTCACATGACAATGAAGTTTTAAAAAATTGCAATAAAGTTTTTGAAATTAAAGATAATAAAATAAACCAATTGAATTAAAAAAATTATGAAGAATAAAATTTGGAATGGGAAATATGGACCACTAATTATCGCAGAAATTGGTGGAAATCATGAGGGAAATTTCAACTATGCGAAAAAGTTAGTTCAAAAGGCAATAAAATCAGGTGTAGATGTTGTAAAGTTACAAATTTATGATGGACAGAATTTGGTAAGCAAAATTGAGTCAAAGAAGAGATTTAATCATTTCAAAAAATTTGAACTTACAAAAAACCAGCATATTTACCTTGCAAAACTTTGTAAAAAAAATAAAGTTGGATACTCTGCTTCAGTTTGGAGCGTAAATTCAATTTCTTGGATTAATAAATATTTAAATTTTTATAAAATTGGTTCGGGAGACTTAACAGCTTATCCAATTATAAAAATAATCGCAAAAACAAGTAAACCAATTATTTTATCAACAGGTTTGTCTAGTTTAAAAGAAATTAAAGAAACTCTTAATTTTATATTTAAAGTAAATCCAAAATATAAAGATAAAAAAAAATTATCTGTTTTGCAATGTACATCACTTTATCCAACCTTGGATAAGGAAGTAAATTTAAATGTTATTCAAAATTTAAAAAAAAATCTTAAAATCACAGTCGGCTACTCACATCATAATGAAGGATCCCTTGCTCTATTAGCAGCATATACATTGGGAGCAGAAATTTTAGAATTTCACTTTACTGATGATAGAAAAGGAAAAACCTTTAGAGATCACAAAATATCTCTGAATCCAAAAGAAACAGTCGAACTTATTAAAAACATAAAAAAAATAAAAAATATTTTAGGACGAGGCACAAAACTTCCTATCAAAAGAGAAATTACATCCAAACACATCAAAACATTTAGAAGATCAATTTATGCAAAAAAATTTATTCAGAAAGGCAAAAAAATATCTGAGGATGATCTGACGGTATTAAGACCCAATACTGGTTTAGACTCGAGAAAATTTTATGATTTAATTGGAAAAAAAATAAAACGAAATACAAAACCATTCGAAAAGATAAAAATATGAAAAATAAAATTATAAATCCTGAAGTTACAGTATATATTACCAATTATAATTATGGGAAATATATTTCGCAAGCAATCAAAAGTTGTCTAAACCAATCTTTTAGAAATTTAGAAATATTAATTATAGATGATGGGTCTACAGATAATTCACAAAAAATAATAAATAAATTTGCAACTAAATATTCCAATGTTTATGCAATTTTTAAAAAAAATCAGGGTCTAATCAAATCTTGCAATACCGGCTTAAGAGCAGCTAGAGGAAAATATATTCTTAGATTAGATGCCGATGATTGGCTAGATAGTAATGCTGTAGAAATAATGCACTTAAATCTTGAAAAAAATATAGACAAGGAACTTATTTTTCCCGATTATTATGAAGTTGACACAAATGGAAAAATCTTACACACGATAAGAAGACATGATTTTAAAAAAGTAAAATTATTTGACCAACCAGCGCATGGTGCATGCACTTTATTTAGAAGAAAAACTCTATTATTAAATGGTGGTTATGACGAAAATTTTAATGCCCAAGACGGCGTAGATATTTGGTTGAGATTTCAAAAAAAATTTAAAGTAATGAATTTAAACATTCCATTATTTTACTATAGAAAACATGGAACGAGCCTTTCTGACAACAGTGGCAAAATCCTTAAAAATAGAAATAAAATACTATTCAAAAATAGCAAATTAAAAAAAAAGGTTGTAGGTTTTATCCCAATAAGAGGGGAAAAATTAGACAAGTTTTCAAATGTATTTAGAAAAATTGGCAAAAAGTATTTAATAGATTGGACAATAGATAACCTATTAAAATCTGAACTTATTACAGATGTAATAATTTCTAGTCCAGATAAAAAAATTTTAAATTATATAAAAAATAAAAAAAACCCAAGACTTTTACCAATTAAACGGGAGATATCTTTGGCCTCAATGAATGTTTTACTTGATACTTCAATAAATCACGCACTAAAAAAATACAGAAAACTCAAGGGTTTCATGCCAGATTATACCTTGGTTTCTAAACTAAATTGTCCATTTAGAAATTTCATGCATATAGATAATTCTATTAATACTATGCAAATATTTGAATTAGATATGGTAATGGGTGTTTCTTCTCAAAATAAGATGTATTTTAATCATAATGGAAAAACTCTAACCCCATTAAGGACATACGATAAAAATAAACTTCAAGTTCAAAAAGGAAAAAAAATAAATATTAAAATTGAATCTGAAGAACTTTATTCAGAGAGTGGCAATTTTATTTTATACAATAATCAAAGTGATAAAAATTTCGACAATTTTAAAAAATTAAAAATTGGACATGAAATATTAGATAAACTTTCGGCTTTTGAGATTAACAATGAATTTGAATGGTTGATTGCTGAAAATATTTCTAAAAATATAAAAAAATTTAATCGTTTAATATAATTAAAATGAAAAAATATAATATTTTAGGTGTTATACTTGCTAGGGGTGGTTCCAAAGGTATTAAAAAAAAGAATATAAAGTTAATTTGTGGTCATCCTTTAATAAGTTATTCAATTTATGCTGGGATAAAATCTAAATATATTGATAGACTAATAGTTTCAACTGACAGTTCTGAAATAAAAAATGTATCACTAAGTTATGGGGCAGAGGTTCCTTTTCTTAGACCTAAAAAACTTTCAGAGGATCATGTTTGGTCAAGAGATGCTCTAAAACATGCTGTGCTAGAAGCTGAGAAAATTTATAATGAAAAATATGACTACATAGTAGAGCTGCCTGCAGTTGGTCCACTTAGATCATCTTCTAGTTTAGATAGCTCGATAAAGAAATTAATCAGGACTGGTTGCGACTCAGTGATAGGAGTCACAAGAGTTTATGATCGACATCCTTTGAGAATTAAAAAAATCAAAAAAGATAAAATTTTTGATTTTTATTCTAAATACAAAGAAGGAGAGTCATCCAGAAGACAAGCCCTAAAACCAGCTTATGTAAGAAACGGATCTATATATGCCATGAAAAGGAAAACAATTATAGATAAGTTTTCAAGAGTAGGTAAAATTTCAAGACCTTTTATTATGGATGGGGTCGAGTCTGTAAATATTGATGAGATAACTGATTTATATACTACAGAAAAAATTATTCAAATAGGTTTGTGTAAAAATAAACCAGCAGATATTTATAATGATAAAAAAATTTCAATATCAAAGAATAATAAAAATAAGGAAAATATTCTAGTATCATATCCAAAAGAGATTTTCTTAAGTGTCAAAAATAAAAATATAAATAATTATAATTATATTTTTTGTGATATTAAAAACATCAATGAGATTGAAAAAAGCAAAATCGAAAAAATTAAAGCATGGATAGTACCTACTAATGGCCTGGTTAAAATAGATAAAAAAATATTAAATCTTTTTTCGTCTCTACAATATCTAGCTTCAGCTGCGACTGGTTTTACACATTTAGATCTTAAAGAAATAAAAAAAAAGAAAATTACATTAATTAAACTTGAGAATATTAAAGATACAAAAAATATATATGCATCTTCAGAATATTGTCTGTTGCTAATTCTTGCAACAATTCGAAAACTAAGAAAAGCAATTGAAGTTGTTAATCAAGGAAATTGGAGAAACCATGAAAAAATATTAAGAGGAAATGAAATTTCTAAATTTAGATTTGGTTTGTACGGCTTTGGAAGAATAGGAAAAAATATTTTTAAACATTTAAAATTAATGAGCAATAAAATTCACTTTTTTGATCCAAATGTAAAAAAAACAAAAGGTATTAAAAGATATAAATTAATTAATGAATTTCTAAAAAATACTGATTGTTTAGTTATTTGTTCAAAATTAAATGATAAAAATTTTAAATTTTTTAATAACAAAACTCTAAAATTGCTTAGAAAAGGATCAGTAGTAATCAATATTTCTAGAGGAGAAATTGTTAACGAAAATGATCTAATTAAACTTTTGAGAAGCAAGCATATATCAAGTTATGGGACAGATGTTATCTCGAATGAAAATAGAATTTTAAGAAAACAAAATCCCCTAATTAATTTCTCTAAAAAAAATGATAATATTTTAGTTTCCCCTCATATTGGTGGGCTTACCTTTGAGTCGGAATCTAAAGCTTTAAATATAATTATGAACAAGTTATTTAAAAAAATTTAATATGTGTGGTTTTTTATTTACTATTGGAAAAAAAGAAGAAATTAAAAAAAACTCAGACTTATTTAAAAAGTCAACTGAGCTTTTGAGACACAGAGGGCCAGATTTTGAAAAACTTATTACGGGTGATAACTTTATGCAATATCACGCTAGACTTTCGATTGTCGATCTTTCAGATAGAGCCAATCAACCATTTCAATCAAGCGACAAAAGATACTCTCTTTTATACAATGGAGAAATTTATAACTATCTTAGTCTTAAAAATGAATTAAAAAATAGTTATAATTTTAAAACCAGCAGTGATACCGAAGTTGTTTTAGCATCATTTATAAGATGGGGCTCCGACTGCGTAAGTCATTTAGATGGCATGTTTAGTTTCGTAATTTTTGATCATCTAACCAATAAAGTTTTTTTTGCAAGAGATAGATTTGGACAAAAGCCGTTATATTATTTTATTAATAACAAAAAAAATATATTCTTTGTTTCAAGTGAAATTAAGCCATTATTAAAACTATCAGGATCATCTAAATTTGAAAATTCTGAAATAAAACAGTATTTAATTTCAAATATTTATGGACAAAATGAGTCTACTTTTTTTAAATCAATTAAACAACTTAAACCAGGCTCTTACGGAACATATGAAAATGGAAAAATAAATACTTATCTTTATTCTTACAATGAAAGTTTTGAAAAATATGATTTTTTTAAATTTAACAAAGAAGAACTTATTTTAATTTTAAAAGAATCTATTGATAGACATTTAATGGGAGATGTAAACGTTGGATTAGCAATTTCTAGCGGATTAGACTCATTAACACTTTTAGGACTTATTAAAAAGTCCAATAAATCTGAGAAACTTAAAAAATGTTTTTCTATTGATTTTGGTAAAAAGTTTTCTGAATTTGAAGATGCAAAAAAATCGGTTTTAAAACTAGGCATGAAAACTTACAAAGTAGAATATTCTATTGATGACATGGTGAATGATTTTGAAAAATTAGTTCTAAGTAACGAAGCCCCCATTGGTGGTTTGATGCATTTGGGAATATCCAAAGTTTGTAAAGTTGCAAAAGATTTTAAAATAAAAGTTTTGTTTAATGGATCTGGTTTAGATGAAGTTTTACTAGGTTATGAAAGTTCAAAAATTTCATTAAAAGACAAAAAAAATAACATTCAAAAAAAGATTCGGTTCATTGATGGGTCAGAAACTAATGTTTTAAATAATTTAAACAAAGAAATCTTTTATAATGATGATAATTTATCAAATAGTTTAATTTTAGACTTATTATTAAAATCCAAATTACCAAAAAACTTACATATGTTGGATAGAGCTTCAATGGCACACTCTGTAGAAATGAGAAGTCCTTTTGTTGATAATAAACTTAGCCATTATTGTTTAGAACTAAGTAAAAATAATTATTTTAATAATAAATTAACAAAATTACCTTTAAGAAAAGCTATTTCAGATATTTATCCAGGTTTTAATTGGAATGTTAAGAAAAAAAATTTAAATACTCCTCAAAATAAATGGATGTTAGAAAAAAAGGGAAAAGAATTTTTTGGAGATATATTAAATTCTAAAAATAAATTCGATAATGAATTATATATAAAAAAAAATATATTAAAATCTTGGGACATGTTTAATAAAAAAAAATTAAAAAATGCATTCCCAATATGGCAATATGTTAACATTTATTTTATAAACAAACTTAAATCAAAAGATAATTAATTTATGAAAGTTTTAGTAACAGGCTGCGCTGGTTTTATAGGTTTTCATGTTTTAAAAAAATTAGCCGAAACTAACAATATGATAGTCGGTATTGATAATATGGACAAATATTATGATACAAAACTTAAAAGAGATAGAATTGATATTATAAAAAAAATTGTACCTAAAAATAAGTTTATTTTTGTTAAAGGAGATATTTTAAATAAAAATTTATTAAATAATTTAATTAAAAAACATAAAATAAAAAAAATAATTCATTTGGCAGCCCAAGCAGGTGTAAGGCATTCGATAAGTAACCCTAAAAAATATATCGACGCAAACATAGTTGGTTTCTTTAATATTCTAGAAATAAGTAGAGAGAATAAAATTTCTCACCTAATATACGCAAGCACTAGTAGCGTTTATGGTAGTAACAAAAATTATCCTTTCGTAGAAAAAAAATCTGCTGATCATCCCATCCAGTTATATGCTGCTACAAAAAGATCAAACGAGATAATGGCACATGCATACAGCAGTATGTTTAAAATACCAACAACCGGATTACGATTTTTTACCGCATACGGCCCATTCGGTAGACCTGACATGGCTTTGTACTTATTTGCAAAAAATATTTCACAAAATAAAAAGATAAATGTATTTAATAATGGAAACCATACAAGAGATTTTACATATGTAGATGATATTGCAGATGCAGTTGTGAAAATTTTTAAAGCAGGATTTAAAAAAGAGAAGAATTGGAATAATAAAAACCCGGATATTGGCTCAAGTGAAGCTCCGTTTACAATTTTAAATATAGGTAGTGGAAAAAAAATAAAACTTATGAAATACATTAAATTGATAGAGAAAGAAATTGGAAAAAAATCAAAAAAAAAATACTTAAGTTTACAAAAAGGTGATATTCAAAAAACACAAGCAAATATAAACAAATTAGAAAATTTATATAAATTTAATTGCTCAACTCCTGTTGAGATTGGCATAAAGAAATACATAAAGTGGTTTAAACAATATTATAAATATTAATTTTGAAAATGAAAAAAGAAAATATAACTGTAATAGGACTTGGATATGTTGGTTTACCATTGTTAATAGAATTAAGTAAGAAATTTTCTGTCACAGGTTTTGATATAAATAAAAAAAAAATTTTGCAACTCAAAAGTGGTATTGATAATGATCTAATTTTAGATAAAGATGATTTAAAAAGACTTTCAAGACTTAATTTAACAAATGACTCTAAAGTTATCAGATCATCAAATGTTTACATAATTTGTGTACCCACGCCAGTACTGAGCAATAAATTGCCAGACTTAAGTTTACTTAAACATGCATCCCAGATTGTTGGCAAAGCAATATCAAATAAAGATCTAGTTATTTTTGAATCAACGGTTTTTCCAGGAGCTACAGAGGAGATTTGTGTACCAATAATTGAAAAATATTCCAATCTAAAATGTGACAATTCAAAAAACAATAAAAATAATTATTTTATGTGCGGATATAGCCCAGAAAGAGTTAATCCTGGAGACCCAACGCGTAAGTTAAAAAAAATTAAAAAAGTTATTTCTGCATCTTCTAAAAATGGATTAGTAAGAGTAAATAAAATTTATAAAAAAATCATTAATGCTGGTACGCATATTGCCAGCTCGATAAAAGTTGCTGAGGCGGCAAAAATTATTGAAAATACCCAAAGAGACGTAAACGTTGCTTTGGTAAATGAACTATCAAAAATTTTTAATATATTAAAAATTGATACTAACGATGTTTTGAAAGCAGCAAGGACAAAATGGAATTTTATTAATTTTGTGCCCGGTTTAGTTGGTGGGCATTGTATTGGCGTTGATCCGTATTATCTAACTTATAAAGCTAAAAAGTCAGGTTACTCTCCCAAAATGATTTTAGCAGGCAGGAAAATCAATGATGATATGAGCAAACATATTTCAAAAGAATTTTTAAAATTAATGAAAAAAAAAAGAATTAAAATAAAAAAATCAAAAATTTTAATACTAGGCCTAACTTTTAAAGAAAATGTTTCTGATACCAGGAATTCAAAAGTAATCGATTTAATCAAATATATAAAACCTAAAGTAGCCAAGGTACATGTCTATGACCCATATGTAAAAAAAAATAAATTTAATGTTAATTTTAAATTAATCAATTCATTAGATGGCAACAATGTTTATGATGGCTTAATATTTGCTGTTGCCCATGATCATTTTTTTAAAATAAGTAAGAAACAAATATTTAAAATTTGCAAAGCTAATTCAGCAATATTTGATCTAAAAAATATCCTGCCAGACTCTTTAGTGGACAAAAGACTTTAAAATCAATGTTCAACTATTGAACATTTGATTTAAATGTGTATTATATAAACGATGAATAAATCCAATGGAAAAATAATAAATTTTAAGGATATTTCAAAATTTAAACACCCCTGGGCAATTAAAAATGATTTTTTAATTTTTAAAAAAGCAGAAAAAGATTATCAAAAATATTTATTTTTTTTGACAAAAAAATTAAATAATCATTTTAATAAAAATTTTTCTGTAAAATTTTGGGAAATTATTTTAGGAGAATTTATCATAGGCATTATTCATATTTTTTATGAAAGGCTATTATTTATAAATAAATATAAAAAAAAATATAAATTTCAAATTTCAAGCAATACGATAAACATCAAAACTTACGAAGAATTCAGATTATACTCCGAAAACATTCACGAATATATTCATAACTATATTTTAAAGCATTATAAAAATAAAAATTTCATTTTATCTAAACAAAAAAAAACAAGTGAAGAACTAAATTCAATTGATATTAATAAAAAAAATTATAAAGAGAGTATTTATAAATTATTTTATGGATTTAGAAATAGTATTTCAGGATCTACAAAAAATCATTATGTAATTGCCCCATCAACCGGATTGAATAGAGATAATTCCTTCTTAAAAAAATTTAATATTTTTTATATAGATAATAAAAATAAAAGTACGATTGATTATTTATTAAGGAAAAAACTTTCAAAATGTAATCAAAAAAAATATGATCAAAAATTTATTAATTTAATTTTTAAATTAATGCCAATTTCTTATCTTGAAAATTTTGATTATAATTATTCTCAAATTTTAAAGAAATATTCCTCTACTAAATATTTAATATCAAAATACTTGAATGACCAAGTTAGATTTTTATCTGCTTACCTTATAGAAAAAAAAAGAAAAATTATAAGACTACAGCATGGTGGCAATTATTGGATTTATAAGTATAATTTTTTCACAAATTTCGAAGTAAGAAATTGTACGTATTATTTGCCATGGGGCAAATATCATAACAAAAATAAAAAATGTATAATATTTGGATATTCAAATGATCTCTTAATAAGTGACAAAAATTTTAATATTAAAAAAAATAAATCTAAGTGTTTAATATTCTTAGATAGAGGCAAGCAATTTCACAGAGGCTGGAACTCGGGTTTTTTTAAAAATTTAGATATGAAAAATGAGTTGAATAGAAATTTATCACCTCTTTTAAAAAAAATTAATAATAAAGACTTTAAAAAAAATATAGTTTTAAGAATGCATAAATCAAATGAAGATTTTAAAAAACACATTAAAGAAAATTACAGTAACTATGAAATTTCTGATTATGATAAAAATTTAAAAAGAATTTTAGATAATTCTAAAATTACTGTGCATACTTATTTTTCCACTAGCTTTGTAGATACAATTATTTCAAATATACCATCAATTTTAATTACAAAAATTGACTCAAACGTATATAATAAATTTTCTAAAAAAATTTTAATATCTTTGATGAAAAATCATATTGTATTTGAGTCCCCAAGTCTTTTATATAAATTTATTGGAAAAAACTGGAATAATATTGATAAATGGTGGCATCATAAAAATACCCAATTAGTTAGAAAAGATTTTTTAAAGAATTACTGCCTCGAAAATCAAAATCTAAATGAACATTTATCAACTTTAATAAAAAAAACAAATTTAGAAAGGAGAAAGTAATTTTAAATGGATCCGATAATAATCATTCCCGCAAGATATAAATCTTCAAGATTAGAGGGCAAACCTCTTAAAAAAATATTAAATAAAGAGATGATACTTAGAGTTGCTGAAACTTGCCAAAGGGTAGTAAAGAAAAAAAATCTCTTCGTAGCTACAGATGATAAGAGAATTTATAAAAAAGCCACACAAAATAATTTTAATGCAATTATGACCCCATCAAATTTGAAGACTGGAACTGACAGAGTAGCATATGTGGCTAAATTAAAGAAATCGTCTATGATTATAAACGTTCAAGGAGATGAGCCATTAATAAAAGCCAGCGATATTAAAAAAGTTATTAATTGTAAAAAAAAGTTCCCTAATCACGTAATTTGTGGTTTTGCATTAATAAAAGATAAAAAAGAAATTACAAATGAAAATGTAATAAAAGTTGCAAAAACAAAAAAAAATGACCTTGTATATTTTTCTAGATCTAAAATTCCGTGCTCAAAGAAAAAAAACTTAAAAGTAGATTACTTTAAGCAGGTTTGTGTTTATGCATTTACTAATAATCAACTCAAAAAATATTTAAAATCCGGAAGGACTTACTTGGATAAAATTGAGGATATTGAGCTCTTAAGATTTCTTGATTTAGGTATAAAAATTAAACTAGTTAAAATTTCGTCTACTACAGCAGTAGATGTTCATGAAGATATAAAAAAAGTTGAGAGGATATTAAAGTTAAAATGAAAAAAATCCTTATTATGGGTTTACCTGGTTCTGGAAAAACGACATTAGCAAAAAAATTAAAAGAAATTTTAAATGCACATTGGTTAAATGCTGATGCAGTAAGAAAACTTTATAAGGATTGGGACTTTTCCAAAAGGGGAATAATTAGACAAAGTCATAGAATGCGAAACTTAGCTAATAGATCAAAAAAAAAATTTGTAATTGCCGACTTCATTTGTCCTTATGCAGAAGGTAGGAAAATATTTAAACCTCACTTTTTAGTTTGGGTGGATACTATAAAAAAGAGTCGTTACCAGAGAATGAATAAAATTTTTGAAGTACCTAAAAAATATAATTTTATTGTGAAAGAAAAAAATGCTCATCTTAATGCTATTAAGATAGCAAATAGGGTAAAAAAATATAAATGGCAAAATCAAAGTAATACTGTGCAAATGCTTGGGAGATATCAGCCTTTCCATGATGGACACAAGTCACTTTTTGAAAAAATTATATTAATATCAGGTCAAGTAATTATATATGTAAAAGATGTACATAAATTAGGTGATAATCCTTTCTCATTTAAAAAAATAAAAAAAACTATTTCATCAAAATTAGATAAAGATTTTAAAAACAGATATCAGGTTAAGTTAGCACCAAATATTTCACACATTTGTTATGGAAGAAAAGTTGGATACAAGTTTAAACATATCGATCTTCCCGCAAAAATAAAAAAAATCTCAGGGACAAGAATAAGAGCGAAAATGAGAAAAAAAGGCATCCTATAATGTTTTTAATTAAAATATAAAAGAAAATGATAGATATAAAAAATCAACAAATTTTAATATTTAATAAGATCAAAAAAATTTATAAAAATTTTACAAAAGAAAAATTTCATCCAAATTATGATACTCCTATTTATTTTAATTCTTCACACAACTATTCTTTTGGTTTAATTCAAATGAAGAAATTTATGGGAAAAGACGAAAATTTTTTTTCTAAATTGTTTATTTTACTTAAGGATTTTTCTTATTCGATGTTTATTAATAATAGTAAATTTGAAAATATAAAATTAGATGAAAATTTTGACAAAATTGTAGTTACTTGGGCTTTTAAAAAAAATTTTAAATCAGATGGATCATTAAATGACAGATATTTTAATTATAATTCTAAAAATTCAAAAAACATTTTTTGGTTTGTGATTTATATGGACAACGATTTACCTAAAAAAATTGGAAAAAATATTTTTATTTACAAAATGTTTAGCAAAAAAAAATTTAACTTTTTTGTATTAGTTAAAATTTTAAAAAAAAACATTAATTATTTTTTTAAAAACGTTGATTATTTTCTATTCTCAATATCAAATTTAAACTTTCTATCTAGAAATATAGTTGATTGTTTTGAAAAGCTGCTATCGAAAAATATAAAGTTAATTTTAATTCCATATGAGGGCCAGCCGTTTCAAAACGAGATTATAAGGTGTGCTAAGGAAAAATATGGCATAAATACTATTGGTTATATACACGCACCACCATTGGCATTTCCGTCTAATTACATTAAAAAAAAATTTAGTCCTAGTAAAATTTTTGTAAATGGATTAGACCAAAAAGCAGTTTTTTCAAGGATAGGCTGGAATAAAAAAGATATAAAAATTTGTAATTCATTAAGGTTCTTAAAACAAAAAACAAATTTTAAATATAAAATATTTTTACCAATAACAATCAAGTCAGAAAATTCAATAATTCAGGGCATATATCATTTAACAGATTTTATGAAATATGATTTGAGCAAATATGATGTAAAAATCCATCCTGCAGCTTTAGAATCAAAAAAGTGTATTAATTTAAGAAAAAAAATTTTGATAATGATAAAAAATTCAAAAAATAAAAAAAAACAAAATCCAAATTATCCCATTTTCGCAGGCGCATCCGGAAGTATCATCGAAGCTCTTGAAAGAGGATATAAGGTTCTTCATATTTGTGAAATTCCAATTATTGACTCTTACTCAAATAAAATTTGGAATAGTTTGAAATCCGAAAAGCTAGCTACAAATATATTTTTATATAAAATAAAAAAATATGGAAATATTATAAAATTAGGAAGTAAACCAAAAAACCTTAACATTTTTTTTAAAAAATGAATTATTTAAAAATATTTAAAAACAAAAAAGTTATTGTTACCGGTCATACCGGTTTCAAAGGATCGTGGTTAGCATTTTGGTTAACTAATTTAGGAGCTAAAGTAATGGGAATATCTAAGGATATACCGACAAATCCGTCTCATTTTAGTTTGATAAAACTAAACAAAAAGATTTTATCAAAAAAGATTGATATTCGTGATTTAAAAGCCTTAAAAAAGATTTTTAATAATTATAAACCTGATTATGTATTTCATTTAGCAGCACAATCAATTGTTAAAAAATCTTACTCCGAAACAATCAAAACTTGGAATACAAATTTAATTGGAACAGTTAATATTATGGAAGCTTTAAAATCTTTAAAGAAAAACAAAAACATAATTGCAGTTTTGATAACAAGTGATAAAGCCTATAAAAATTTAGAAAAAAAAACAGGATACAAAGAAACAGATTTGCTAGGAGGGTTAGATCCATATGGAGCATCAAAATCAGCAGCTGAAATTGCAATAAGTTCTTATATAAAATCTTTCTTCTCCTCAAAAAAAAATAATACTTTTATAACAGTAGCAAGAGCAGGCAATGTGATAGGGGGCGGCGACTGGTCAAACGACAGATTAATACCAGACTGTATGAAATCCTGGTTAAAAGGAAAAAGAGTTTTAATAAGAAATCCGATTTCAACTAGACCGTGGCAACATGTATTGGAGGTATTAAATGGCTACCTTAAACTAGCAGCAAGTTTAAAATTAAATAAAAAATTGCATGGGGAAGCTTTTAATTTTGGACCCGTCACCCAAAAAAATTACAAAGTTTTAGATGTACTTAAAAATGTTAAAAAAACATGGCCAGATATAAACTGGAAAATTAAAAAAAATAAAAATTTTTTTGAAAACGTTCTTTTACAGCTTGATAGTAATAAAGCAAGAAAAATTATTAATTGGAGACCAGTTTTGAAATTTGATGAAACTATAAAGCTAACAGTAGAATGGTATAAATATTATGCAAGGTCCAAAAATAATATTTCATCAAAATCATTAGAGCAAATTATTTATTACCAAAAGGTTTTAAAAAAAAATAAATTTATATGAAAGTCATAATTTTAGCTGGTGGAATGGGAACTAGGTTATCTGAATACACAAAATCTATTCCCAAACCTATGGTAAAAATTAAAAAAATTCCAATAATTCTTCATATAATGAACCATTATTCCAAATCGGGGTTTAAAGATTTTATAATTGCAACAGGGTACAAAAGTAAAATTATAGAGAAATTTTTTAGAAAAAAAATCTTTAATTGGAATGTAAAAATTATCTACACAGGAAAAAATACAATGACCGGAGGCAGATTGAAAAGACTAAGAAAAGTTGTTGGTAATGAAACATTTATGATGACATATGGAGATGGTGTTTCTAACATAAATTTAAAAAAATTGATTAAATTTCATAAAAAAAATAAAAAAATGATTACTTTAACAGCAGTTAGACCGCCAGCAAGATTTGGTGCTATTAAAATTAACGGACATCTTGTCAAACATTTTAAAGAAAAATCAAAATTAGATGAAGGATGGATTAATGGAGGTTTTTTTGTGATAGAGAGTAAATTTTTGAAATTTATTAAAAATGACAAAACGTATCTTGAGAGAGAACCATTAGAAACAGCAAGTAAGAAAAGACAATTATCAGCATTTAAACATGAGGGTTTTTGGCAATGCATGGATACTAAAAGAGATAAAGATTATTTAGAAAAAATTCTTAAAACAAAAAAAATAAAATTTTGAAATTTAAAAAAGAAATATTAATTGTTGGTGGCACAGGTTTTATTGGATATCACCTGGCAAAAAGATGTTTAAAAGATGGTTTTAAAGTTACAAGTATTTCAGCGAGTAAACCAAAAAAAATAAGATATTTAAAAAGAGTTAAATATTTAATTTGTGACATATCTAAAAGAAATAATTTAAATATATTATCAAAAAAAAAATTTTTATATGTTGTAAATTTAGGTGGATACGTAGACCATTCGGATAAAAAGAAAACTTATAATAGTCATTATTTAGGATGTAAAAATTTAACTAATTTTTTTATAAAGAAAAAAATACAGTCTTTTGTACAAATTGGAAGTAGCAGCGAATATGGAAATTTACCGTCTCCACAAAGAGAAAATTTTACATGTAAACCAAAATCTATTTATGGAAAAGCAAAATTACTTGCCACCAATCACACAATTGGCTTAAATAAAAAAAACGAATTTCCTTCAACAGTTTTGAGATTGTATCAAGCTTATGGGCCTAGACAAGATCTTAATCGTTTCATACCGATTATAATTTCAGGATGTCTGAAAAACAAAAAATTCCCCTGTTCTGAGGGAAAACAATTTAGAGACTTCGTTTATGTTGATGATGTTGTTGAGGCAATTTTAAAATGCTTTAAAAATAAAAAAGTTTTTGGTGAAATAATTAATATTGGTTCAGGTAAAACAAAAAAAATCAAAAAAATTATAGAATATGTGAAGGATATTACGAAAAAGGGTACCCCTTTATATGGCAGAATAAAATTAAGAAAAGATGAAACCTTAAAAATTTATCCGGATATCTCAAAAGCTAAAAAAAAACTAAAGTGGAAATCAAAAATTACTTTTGAGGCAGGACTTGCAAAAACAATTAATTTTTATGAAAAAGCACAATAAACAACCGCTAGTAAGTATAATAATGAATTGCCGAAATGGTGAAAAGTATTTAACTGAAAGTGTCAAAAGTGTGGTTCAACAAACGTATAAAAATTGGGAACTTATATTTTTTGATAATTGCTCCACAGATAAAAGTAAAAAAATAATAAAAAATTTTACTGATAAAAGAATAAAATATTTTAATTCTAAAAAATCTTTAAGTCTTTATGACGCAAGAAACCTTGCTATTAGAAAAACTAAAGGAAATTATGTATCATTTTTAGATACCGATGATTTATGGACTAAAGACAAACTGCAAAAACAAGTTTCTTTTTTAAAAATGAATAAAGGTGCAAAAATTTTATTTTCTAACTACTTTATTTTAAATGAAAATAAAAATAAAAACTCAATAAAACATAAAAAAAACCTACCTTCTGGAAATATTACACAAAAGTTATTAGACAACTATTCAATAGGTATTTTAACAGTCTTTATAGAAAAAAATATATTTAAAAAATTTAAGTTTAAAAAAAATTATAACATTATAGGTGATTTTGATTTTTTTATTAACATAAGTAGAAAATTTAAAATATATAGCATTCAAAAACCATTGGCTTTTTATAGAATTCATGGATCCAACTTATCCTCGACTAATATTAAAGTTTTTATTAAAGAGCTTGATGAATGGATTAAAAAAAATAATAAAAAATTAAATAATTTGGGGTTTTCACTAGAAAAACAAAAGTTTTATTTGAAAAAGTTAAAATTAAAATTTTTTATTAATAAGTTTTTAGGGCGTGTAGTTCAATGGTAGAACGCTACGTTGACATCGTAGAGGTCATAAGTTCGATTCTTATCACGCCCACCAATTAAAAATTAATTTTAAGATTTAAAATTTTTTTTAAAATCAGATAATACAATTGCTATTATAAAGAATATATAAGCAGAATTCCAAGTTGAAAAAAATCCTCCCGAACTTCTAAATGGAAAGAATTCAATCAATAAAACAAAAATAAAAACCCAAAAAATAAAATAATATTTGTTAACTTTTTTTTTATAAGATTTAAATTTTTTAAATAAAGATAAAAACAAACTTGATATTATTAATATTAATCCGATCAAACCTGTGTCATTTAAAATATCCAAATAATAATTATGGGGATGACTCTGACAAGTTCTATTTGGTAGATGTCTTTTTTTGGCACAGTTTTTTCCAAAAGATTTAATTCCATTTCCAAGAATTGGCCGATCCATCCAAGTATCTATTGCAGTTATAAAAGTTACGGCATGACCGCTACCAAAGTGAAATATTTTATATTTTTTTTTATCTTCCTCTCCTTTTTTTTTAGGTAACCAGCCGTAGAGAAAATAATTACTTTTAGTATCCTTTTTCGCATCCCACTTATGATACTCAAAAGTTTTATTTTGATCGTCTTCAAGTTCAGGGTATCCTCTACCCAATTCATCAAAAATCATTGGAAATATTGAAACTGCATTATAATAAAAACTACTATACATTCTTTTCTTCTCTTCATCGGTGTTTAAAATTGCAATCGATATTATTAAACTTAAAATTGATGCAATCATTATGGGTATTCTGATCTCCTTTATGAAAATTAAAATTAATAAAGAGTAAATTATAAAAAGTACTACTGGCATCCTATTTCCTGATAAAAATATTCCAATAAAAAAAATAATAAAAATAGGAACTAAAATGTTAAATAGCTTTTCTTTTTTTTTAAAAAATAAAAAAGGAATAATAAATATTCCTAAACTTCCAAATTTTTGAATGTAACCGCCAGCAACATGCTCATCACCAAAGAATCCTGAACTTACATGGAGATGTTTTGGAAAGCCAAAAAAATCTTTACCTGAAAAAAATTGATAGATTACATCTATAGATAAAAAGACAGAACAAAAAAGACAAGAAATTAAAAAGTACTTAATATTAAAATCATTATTTTTAATTAAACATTTAATAACTAATAAAAAAATTAAATATCTCAAGAATAAAAACGACTTTAAAACTGTATTTCCATTTTCTTGAAAATAATTAATTAACGTACTCAATAATACTACTGCAAAAAAAAATAAAATTAATAATGTCTGAATATCTTTAGTTATTTTAAAAAGATCTTTTTTATAAAGAATAATACCAAGAATACTAATGAAAAAAATTTCGAGGTTTATAATAAAATTTCCTAATATGAATGAAATTGGAAATAGGAATAACAAAAAATTAATTAAATTGACGATTGAAAAGGAGATTTTTTGAATGTGCATTTTATTAAATTTTATACTGTAGCATTATAAATTACTGCTAAAATATTACAAAAACTGTATTTACATCAACTTTAAAACATACTATATAGACTTGCCTGGCGATTATTGCGAGGGGGTAATACCCGATCCCATTCCGAACTCGGAAGTCAAGCCCTTCAGCGCCGATGGTACTTTGTCTTAAGATACGGGAGAGTAGGACGTTGCCAGGCTAAATTTATGAAAGTAGCAAGCTCACTAAAATCTATAAAAAAGAGAGATCTAGACTCTAAATTAGTTCGTAGACGGGGAAAAGTTTACATTATTAATAAAAAAAAACCTAAGTTCAAAGCTAGACAAGGCTAAATACCTCCAATGAACGTAGGATCAACAAAAGAGACAAGTCCAGAAAAAAGAATTTCGATTACTCCTGACACATCTAAAAGTTTTAAAAACCTAGGATTAAAAGTATTTTTAGAAAAAGGTTATGGAGAAAATCTAGGTTACAGTGACAAAGATTACAAAGATAATGGTGTTGAATTTTTAAATAGTTCTGAAGAAGTTTTGTCTAAATCAAATTTAGTTTGTAAAGTTAATTTTCCAACTGATAAAGAGTTTAGTTTGATTAAAGAAAATTCCTATTTAATTGTTTCTAATTATAACCCTGAAAAAGAAAAAAAATTTATAAAAAATAAAATTAAAATTTTTGCTTTAAACTTGCTCCCAAGAATAACTAGAGCACAATCTATGGATGTCCTATCTTCACAGGCAAACTTAGCTGGTTACAGAGCAGTAATAGAATCAATCTATGAATATCAAAAAGCTGTTCCCATGATGATGACAGCTGCCGGAACTGTTCCTGCAGCAAAGGTATTAGTTGTAGGAGCTGGTGTAGCCGGATTGCAAGCAATCGCTACTGCCAAAAGATTAGGCGCAATAGTTTCTGCTACAGATGTTAGACTTACAGCAAAAGAACAAGTCGAAAGTTTAGGTGGAAAATTTTTAACTGTTGAAGGTTCTGAAAATTTAGAGACAAAAGGCGGATATGCAAAAGAAGCTAGTGAGGATTTTAAAAAGAAACAGGCATTAATGTTAGAAAATGCTGCAGCTAAAAGCGATATTATAATCTGTACAGCACTAATTCCTGGTCGACCTGCACCAAGAATCATAACTGAGAAAATGGTTGATAAAATGAAATCTGGATCTGTTATTTTTGATTTAGCTGTTGCACAAGGTGGTAATTCTGCATACTCCGAAACAGACAAGATAGTTGAAAAAAAAGGTGTGAAGATAATCGGAATTTCAAATGTTATGAACAAACTACCTTTAACAGCATCAAATTTATATGCCAAAAACTTATTTAGCTTTGCTAGAAATCTATATAGCAAAGATAAAAAAGAGTTTGTTGTAAAATTAGAAGATGAAATTATAAATAGCACTTTATTAAAGGAAGGTAATTAATATGGAAATTGATCCGTTTATATTTAGATTTAGTATTTTTATTTTAGCAATTTTTGTAGGTTATTATGTTGTTTGGAGTGTTACGCCCTCGCTTCACACTCCTCTAATGTCTGTGACTAATGCAATTTCATCGGTAATTATTGTTGGAGCAATTATAGCTGCTTTAGCAGGCTCATCAGAAAACATTTTTGAAATATCAAGTATATTTGGATTTTTAGCTATCGTTTTAGCTGCAGTAAATATTTTTGGCGGATTCTTAGTCACTCAAAGAATGCTTCAAATGTACAAGAAAAAGAAGAAAAATAAATAATGATCTCAGCAAACTTATCAGCAATATTTTATTTAGTTTCTGGAATACTTTTTATTCTTGCGCTTAGAGGTCTTTCTTCACCTGAAACATCTAGGCAGGGAAACCTTTTTGGAATTTTAGGAATGATAATCGCTATAACTGTTACTTTTCTAACAGTTGGTAACTTTTCTACTTCAACAATTTATGTGTTTATATTTCTACTTGTTGGTGGAGCGATTGGAGCATTTATTGCTTTTAAAATTCCAATGACTGCGATGCCAGAGTTAGTAGCTGGATTTCATAGTCTTGTTGGTTTAGCTGCAGTTTTTGTAGCAATATCCGCATTTAAAAACCCAGAAGCTTTTAACCTCGGCGTCCCAGGCGATATCAAATTAGCAAGCTTAATTGAGATGTCAATTGGTGCAGCTGTAGGTGCAATAACCTTTTCAGGTTCAATAATTGCATTTTTAAAACTAAGAGGGATAATGTCAGGATCTCCTATTACTTTTACTGGCCAACACATTGTAAATTTATTAATTGGAATATCAATTTTTGTATTAATTTATTTTTTATGTAGTTCACAGTCAGAAAGTTTCTTTTGGAGCATGATCGCAATATCTTTTTTAATTGGTGTTCTTTTAATTATTCCAATTGGAGGAGCAGATATGCCTGTAGTAATTTCAATGTTGAATTCTTATTCAGGTTGGGCAGCAGCTGGTATTGGTTTTACGTTAGAAAATACAGCATTAATAATAACAGGAGCACTTGTAGGATCATCTGGTGCAATTCTTTCATACATAATGTGTAAAGGAATGAATAGATCATTCTTTAGTGTGATACTTGGTGGATTTGGGGGAGACGCAAGCGTTAGCAAAGATAAGAAAAAAGATCAAAAGCCAGTTAAGAGCGGTAATGCAGAAGACGCAGCATTTCTTTTAAAAAATGCTTCTTCAGTAATTATTGTACCAGGATATGGTATGGCAGTTGCACAAGCTCAACATGCATTAAGGGAGATGGTAGACACTTTAAAGAAAAACGATATTAAAGTTTCTTATGCTGTTCACCCTGTAGCTGGAAGAATGCCTGGACATATGAATGTTTTATTAGCAGAAGCAAACGTGCCATATGATGAAGTATTTGAATTAGATGATATTAACAATGACTTTGCAAATACAGATGTTGCTTTTGTAATTGGTGCTAACGATGTTACTAACCCTGTCGCAAAAACAGATCCGCAGAGCCCAATTTTTGGAATGCCAGTATTAGATGTTGAAAAATGTAAGTCTGTTTTATTCGTTAAAAGAAGTTTATCCCCAGGGTATGCAGGTGTCGATAACGAACTATTCTATAGAGAAAATACAATGATGTTATTTGCTGATGCAAAAAAAATGACAGAAGATATAGTTAAGAATATTTAAAAATGCCTAAAACCAAAATTTTTTGTGATATTGCTGACAGTAAGGCAATAAATAATTTTAATAAAAAATCAATTGTAAATGGTTTCACTACCAATCCAAGCTTAATGAGAAAAGCTGGGGCCAAAAGTTATGAAAAATATTCAAAAATTTTACTAAAAATTTGTAAAAAGAAACCAATTTCTTTAGAAGTTTTTGCAGATAATTTAAAAGATATGGAAAAACAAGCTTTAAAAATAAACTCTTGGGGAAAAAATATTTACGTTAAAATCCCTGTAGTAAACAGCAAAGGAAAATTTACTGGTCAATTAATAAGAAAATTAAACAAAAGAAGAATTAAACTTAATATAACCGCTGTTTACACAATTGCTCAAGTTAAGAAAATCAATAGATGTCTTGATAATAAAACTAATTCAATCATTTCAATTTTTTCTGGTCGTATGGCTGATGTTGGGAAAGATCCAGTACCTATTATTAAAAAAGCTGTACAAATGACTAATAAAAAAAATAAGGTTGAAATACTTTGGGCAAGCGTAAGAGAACCATATAACTATATTCAAGCCAAGCAATTAGGTTGCCAAATCATCACAATGCCACCTAAAATAATTGAAAAAGTATCTAATTTCGGAAAGTCATTTGACCGACTAACAAAAGATACTGTGATAGCATTCTTAAAAGATAGTAGAAAATCAAAGTTTAGAATTTAAGTTTTCTCAAAAAAATATAGTCAAAATTGAAAAATATAGAATAATTTGGTTAAATATAAAAATGAAAAATATCTATACTTGGGCGGCTAATCCTGCAAAAAGAACTGTCACTGTAGGTGATATTATAAAAGCTAAAGGAAAAAAAATTCTTACACAAGTAACTGCAAATAATTCATTAGAGGCAAAAGCAGCTGAAGAAGCTGGTTTTGACATGATAATAGGAAGTGCTTCAAATGTTAAGAAGGTTCGGGAAGGATCTAAATCTCTTTTTTATACAGCAGCACTTGAACTACATAATTATCCTACAGCCGAAGATGTGTTACGTGGTGCCTTTAAAGCTTTAGAGAATGGTGCTGATGCGGTTATGACTGCTAGAAGTATGGATGTTGTTACTATGCTTGCAAAAGAAGATGTTCCAGTTATGGGTCATTTAGGTTTAGTTCCTAGAAAATCAACATGGATTGGTGGATTAAGAGCTGTAGGTAAAACTGCTGATGAAGCATACGAATTATATAAAAAATTTAAACGTTTAGAAGATGCTGGTGCCTTTTCAGCCGAATGTGAAGTTATTCCTGAAAATATTATGGGGGAAATATCAAAAAGGACAAGTATTGTTACTGTATCTCTTGGATCTGGAAAAAAAGCCGATGTTATGTATCTCTTCATGAATGATATCTGTGGTGAGCAAGAAAAGTCCCCTAGACATGCAAAAGCTTATACAAATTTAAAAAAGATGAAAGATGAAATTGAAATCGAAAGAGTTAAAGCCTTAAAAGCATTTATTAAAGATAGTTTAGAGGGGAAGTTTCCTGGGCCTGAAAATTCAGTAAATGTTAGTGAAGAAATTCTAGAAAATTTTAAAAAGAAACTTTAATCTTTTTTAATAGGGATAGTCGGGTGTCTAGCTGTTGAAGTAACAATATTTTTCTTAAGCTGCATTTCTCTAAACACAATATATAAACCTGCGCCTATTATTATTATATTCCCGATATAATTATTTAGTGTTGGAATTTCAGAGAAAACAAAATAACCCACTAAAACCCCACCAAATATTTGTACATAAAGAATTGAGCCAAAAATAGCTCCGGGTAAATGTCTTGCTGCATTTACCACAAAAATTGTTGCAATTCCCCTCATTAAACCTGCAGCCCCATTTAACATTAAGTGGTCTAGAGAGACTGGCTTAAAAATAAATAAGGCAAAAACTCCCGTTAAAACAAGCATTAATATTTTTCCATAAATCAAAAATGAGAATAGATTTTCTTTAACACCGTACTTTCTAACTATTAAATAACTTGCTGAAGCAAATATTGGGCAGAAAAGCGCTAAAAAAATATAATTATCATACTCTGTGCCAAAAGGATTAATGGAAATTATTGCTCCAATAAAACCAATCAATATTGCTGTGAACCTTTTCCATCTTACCACTTCACCTAAAAATAAAACTGACCCAATAGTGATTAACAAAGGAATTAAAAATACAATGCTGTACATCGTAACCATCGGTAAGCGATAAAATCCTGTGTAACCAAAAAATAATGCTAAAGCCATTGTTAAAGCTCTAAAAAAATGAACTGTAAAGTTAGCTTTTTTTAATTTTCTCCAACCGTTTAAAGTTTGTGTGTATAAAACTATTGGGATTAAAGCGAACCAGGAATTTACAAAAATAATTTGAACAATTGAATAATCTGAACCTAAATATTTAACAATAGAGTCACTTCCTACAAACAGGAAATAAGCAAAGCATGCAAGAATAAAGTCTGTAAGGTAGACCCTTTCCGTAACTGATTTCATTAATTAATTTAATTTCTTAGAATAATCTTGCTTGGAATGTTTATAAACAGGTAAATAATATTTAAATGTATAACCCTTGTTTAATGATTTCATGTAAGCTTTGTTCCAAAGAGCAACCCATTGCTGGTAAGTTTTAACTTTGATTTTTTCTTTTTTGGCACTTCTTACATAAAAACTTGGTAGTGGCTCTCTACCTGAACTTTGACCAGCTTTATGAAATCTAATGTCCATACTTATCCTAATATTTTTCGAAACATTTGGAAGAGAACAGTGAATCAATCTTTTATCTAAAATAATTATATCGCCAACATCAGCTTCAAGTGGAACCATTTTGCTATACTTATGGATAAGTTCTGAATTTTTTATTTCCACCTGACCTTTTGATCCGTGGTGGTGATTTAACAAACCTAGTTTATTACTTTTAGGTACAGCCAACATACAGCCGTTCTTAGCATTAGTTTTTGTAAATGGTATCCAGACTGTCACCAAGTCAGTTTTGAATCTTGCTTTTTTATTTATAGTTCCTTCATCTTGGTGCCATGGTGTTCTACCAATTAAACCATCCATAAAATTTTTACCTGAATTTATATTTGGTTTTTTCACCCTAAAAGTTTGAACTGGATTTGAAAAAATTTCTTTACCAATAATTTTCTCAACTACATTTAAAATTTTATCCGATTTAATTAAATTGAATATTGACTCAGGATTAAAATATTCAACATTTTCATGTTTTTTAAAGTTTTGTGGGGGTCTATTATTAAAAACTTTTTCAAAAGTTACCCCAGATTTTTTGGTTAATGCAAAATACTTATCCTGAAACTTTAATTTAAATAATCTCTTCGCTTCCTTCGTTGTAAAGTACTTTTCTATTAGTTTATTAGCTTTTGCTTCTAAATCATTAAGTACAGGCTTGATATCTTTTTGAAAATTAAGGACGTTTCTTATTCTTATGAAACCTTTGGCTTTTAGCTCTTTATTTATTTTGTTTTTCACAGTCTTAGAATCTTAATTTATTAATTAAAATCATATATCGTCCGTATTAAACTGCAAGTGCTTTTCTCATTTCTTCGTCATCCATTTTTTTACCTAAATAAGCCTCAATTACAGCGTTATCATCCTTGATCTGGGTAGGGGTACCCTCTGCTATCTTTTCACCATGATCAAGAACTGTAACTTTACTACAGGTATCCATAACCACTTTTAATATGTGCTCAATTATAATTAGTGTTAAGCCATATTTTTCTTTTAATCGCATTAATATCTTCATCAAATTATCAACGTTCACTGGTGATAGACCTGCAGCAGGTTCGTCTAACATTAATAATTTTGGTTTTCCTGCAATAGCTCTAGCTAAAACAAGAAGTCTTCTTTGACCTCCTGATAGTTCACTTGCATTTAACTCTGCGTAGTCAGCCAAACCAACAAAAGAAAGAAGCTCCATCATTTCCTCTTTAATGGTTTTCTCTTGATCCCATATCTTTTTTCTACCAGTAACAGCATCAATAAAACTATATGGCACTAAAGTATGATAGCCTGACATTACATTGTTTATTACTGACATATCTTGATACAACCTTAGTAATTGAAATGTTCTAGCTAATCCAAGCTCTCCAACTTTGTGTGGAGGCTCATTAGTAATATCCTTACCATCAAACTCAATGTAGCTACCTGGATCTGGTTCATAAACACCAGATACTAAATTAAAAAAAGTACTTTTTCCTGAACCATTTGGTCCGATAATTCCTCTAATTTCGTTTGCTGGCAATTCAAAATCAACTTTATTTATAGCTTTTAATCCACCAAATGCTTTCATTAATTTATTTGTTTTTAATAGCATTATTTACTCGCTGCTCCTGTTTTAGTTTTAAATCTTCTATCAATAAAATATTTGTCAATAAATCCACCAATACCTTTAGGCATAAATAGAATTGTTAATACAATTGTTAATCCAAAAATAAATAACTGATATTCATAAAGTGGCCTTGTTAAATCATAAACAATCGTAATAATAATCGCTCCAATTATTCCTCCCCAAATATGACCTAAACCACCAAAAACAACCATGGCTAAGAAAGTTACCATTTCAATTACTGTATAATTATTTGGATGAATATATCCTGGAGGTAAATGGGCATATACTGCACCAGCACCACCAGCGAACATAGCACTTAAAACAAAAGCCAGCATTTTATGTTTTTTTACATTTATTCCTGATGCTGCTGCAGAAATCGGATCTTCTCTCACAGCCATAAAAGCTCTTCCAACTGACGATCTTAAAACACTAAATGAAAAATATATTGCTATCAGCATTATAGGCATTGCGATGTAGTAATATTTATCAGGAGTATCAAAAGGTACTCCAAAAATCTCTGGTTGTGGTATATTTGAAATTCCGTAAGTTGACATAAAAAAATCTCCGTTTTCAATAAACAATCGTATTGCCTCTCCACCACCAAGGGTAGCTAAGGCTAAATATGGACCTTCTAATCTAAAAGATGGAATTGCGAAAGCCACACCAAATAAACCAGCTATTAATATGGCTGCAGGCAAAGTTAACCACAAACCAGAACCTAAATATAAAAACATACATCCAGCGGTGTATGAACCAACCGCATATATCCCAACATGTCCTACAGTAACCTGTCCACAAAATCCTTTAACAATATTCAGTCCTGCAGCAACAATAATATTAATGCAAATTAAACTTGCTAAATGTGATTGATATAAATCTGTAAAAAAAACAGATGGGACCAACATTAAAATTATAAAAGCAATAATAAAACCTAGAAAAGGATATTGTCTTATAATTTCTTTGAATTTATCCATTTTTTATTGCCTTAAGATTAAAAAATGAGCGGTAGTAATTAAACTACCGCTCACAAATTTTAGTTATTAAAGACCTGCGCTAGCGTTAAATGTAACTGTACCAGCAACTTTAGTCTTCCAGTTTTTACCACCTTTAGTGTACTCGATCATAACAGGTGTTCTGTTACCATCTCTACACTCAGGCGTACCAGCAGCACAGAAGCTGATTGGTCCTGAAGCTAAACCAGTAAAGTTAGTTATACCAGCAATAGAGTCTCTTACAGCTTTTCTATCAGATGCAAGATCACCGCTAAACTGTTTTTCTGCTTTTTCTAAAGCAGGTTTTAACATAGTTAATAAGTCCTCCATTTGAGAAAAGTCATGGCCAGGTACTACGCCATATCTACTTTTAATATGTTTAACAAATTTTTTAGCGATTGGTCTTGTGTCAGAAGCAGCGAAAGCAGCAGCATAAGATACACCAACAGCTGCTTTACCAGCGTTAGTTGGTACTTCTACTTTTGATGCTACAGAGTTTGCAACTCTAGCTACGCTCTTAGGTATTCCCACTTCGTAAGATTGAACTAAGCAACGAACTGTTTCATCTACTAAACCTGAACATACAAGTGCGTCTGGATTTGTTGCTTTAGCTTTTAATAAGTAAGATCTAAAGTCAGTTTCTTTTTCTCCAGCTTGCGCTTCATAAACAGGATCAACACCATACTCTGATTTCACGTATGCGATCATAGATTTAGAAAAGTCCATACTAGCTTGGTCAGGTACATAGATATGAGCTATCTTCGTACCAGCATTTTCTGCTGTGAACTTAGCTTGTACTATTTTGTAAAATCTAGATGATACAGGAACTCTGAATATCCATTCACTTCCTGTTAACGTGATTTTTGAACTTGTTGAGTGCGGAATGATTTGTGGAACTTTAGCTTTAGAAATTACTGGTACCATTGGCAAAGTAACTGAACTACAGCTAGATCCGATTATAACGTGAACGTTATCTTGGTATGCAAGCTTAGTAGCATTTGCAACACCTTTTTCAGATTTACATTCATCATTGTAAAGTATCAAATCAACTTTTTTTCCGTTAATACCGCCAGAAGAATTCCACTCCTCAACAGTATCTTGAATTAACTCACCATGTTTATAGCCAACGTCAGATAGCATTCTAAATGAAACACCAATTTTGATGTCTTTAGCTTGCGCTACTGAAGTAACTAGTAAACTAACAGCAAGTAATAAACTTGAAAAAATTATATTTATTTTTTTCATGTTTCTCCCTTCTTTAATTTATGTAGCTTCGGCGTTTTTAATTGACGACGAAGCCTTTATTTAATTAAATGCATTAAATTAAAGAAACAATTTTAAGTCAACAGCTATGCTCAAAATAAAAAACTTAATTTCAGGTTACGGTTCAGTGCAAATACTGAACGGTGCTAATATGAAAGTCGATAATCAATCTATAGTTGCATTACTTGGCGGAAATGGGACAGGTAAATCTACAATATTAAAAGCTTGCTCAGGAATAATTAGAACTTGGAAAGGTAATATAAATTTTAATGGTGAAGACATTCAAAATTTACCACCTCATAAAATTGTCGAAAAAGGTTTAGTTCAAGTTACCCAAGGAAAAGATGTTTTTCCCGCTATGACAGTTTTAGAAAATTTAAGATTAGGAGGTTTTACACTTAAATCAAAGAAAATTTTAAACGATAATATAGAAAAAGTTTTCAATTATTTTCCAAGATTAAACGAGAGAAAAAGCCAGTTAGCTGCAACTTTGTCAGGTGGGGAGCTGCAAATGCTATGCATAGGCAGAGGACTAATGTCAAATCCAAAAATGATTATGCTTGATGAGCCAAGCGCTGCCCTTGCTCCGCAAATTGTTTTAGATATTTTTAAAAATATTAATAAAATTAGGAAAGATGGTCTTACAGTTTTAGTAGTTGAACAGAATGTTCGAATGGCTCTTTTGCTTGCTGATTACGGATATGTAATCAAGGATGGAGTTATTAATGTAGAGGGTGAGTCCAAGAAATTAATGTATGACGAGTCTGTGAAAGACTCATATTTAGGTGGAGGAGGGACCACAGCAAATGTTTAAAGGCTTTAAATTTACAAGAAAAATTGAGAATACTTTAATGTTGATTTTCACTTTTATATTCCTTGGATATATTAGTATGAGCCCAGATATGAACCTCGAGTCTCTGAAGGGCGTACTGATTATTGGTATCACTGTCGGTATAATTTATGGCTTAGTAGCAGTTGGAATTTCCTTAATTTATACAGGTCTTGATGTAGTAAATTTTTCTCATGGTGAATTTTTTATGCTTGGAGCATTCACTGGTCTTACTGTCTATAATTTTCTTATTGATGGAGAATTAATTTACGCAATTTTTCCTGATGCTTATGGTTGGGTAGGTTATGTAATAGGTTTATTCTTTGCATTTGTAGTCATGGGTCTCTTTGGAGTTTTAATAGAAAGAGTATTTTTAAGACCTCTAACAAAAAAAGGAGGCGGTTATACAGTGGCTGGTATGGGGATCATAATTTGTGGATTTGGTTTATCAGTAGTACTACTAAATTTAGCTTACATTATTTGGAATCCAACGGCACATCCTTTCCATGCAGATTTAGGATTACCAATTAATATTGGAGGCGTTACTTTGCCAATGACATATTTATGGATGCTTGTAACTGGGTTTACGGTTGCTGGTGCTCTTTATTTCTTTCTAAACAAAACCAAAATGGGTCTAGGCGTCCGAGCGGTAGCCCACTCAAAAGTAATCTCTAACCTAGTTGGAATTAATGTTCCTCTTTATATATCAATTATATTTGGAATAGCTTGTGCTCTTGCAGGACTAGCAGGAACTTTAGTTGGACCCACATATCAAGTAGTAGTTTATATGGGTTATATAATTTTATTAAAAGCTTTTGCATCTGCTGTTGTTGGAGGGTTCGGAAGTTTGCCAGGTGCAATCGTTGGCGGTTTCACTGTCGGCCTTTTTGAAACATCATGCGCCTTTTTTATTTCTGGAAGTCATAAAGATGCCTACGCATTTTTATTGATGATAGTAGTCTTACTTATAAAGCCAACTGGTTTCTTCGGTGTGCAAGTTAAAATGAAAGCGTAAATGGTTAACAAAAATCTTAAAGTCGCTGTACTCGGCGCAGGTGCCATGGGCTGTCTCTTCGGAGGTTTGCTTGCAGAAAAAGGATTAAGTGTAGTTTTAATTGATGTATGGAAAGACCATGTTGATGAGATAAATAATAAAGGTCTCAAAATGATGGGTCATGGTGGCGATAGAATTGTAAAAATCAAAGCAACGACAGATCCAAAAACTTTACAAAAAGTTGATGCTATAATTATAATGTGCAAGGCAACCGCTTTGGAGAAAGCACTTACAAATTCAAAAAATATAATAGGTGAAAAAACGATGCTTATGTCTTTTCAAAATGGAATAGGTCATGAGGAAATCATGCAAAATATTGCCGGCAAAGATAAAGTTTTGGGAGGATCAACTACTCAAGCATCAAGTATTCAAGGCCCTGGCATTATTCAAAATCACGCAAGTTTACCATCTTGGATTGGAGAGTATGACGGTGGCCACAGCCAAAGAGTAAAAGATCTTGCAGAAACATTTACATCACATGGTTTAGAAACTATTGCTGAAGAAGATATTAAAAGAAGAAAATGGATGAAATTATTTGCACTTACAGCGATAGGGCCACTGTCAGCAATATTTGATCTTCATCATACGGACCTTTATATCTCAAATAAAAATCAAAACATATCAAGGAATCTTGGTAAAGAAATTATTTTAGAAACCAGACAGGTTGCCAAGGCAGACGGGGTAGATGTCAGCGAGAAAGACTGTCTTGAAATGTTTAATAGAATAGTAGACTCCAGACAAACTAATAAATCATCAATGGCATTTGATGTATTGAAGAATAGAAAAACTGAAATAGATTTTATAAGTGGTGCCGTTTCAAAAATCGGAAAAAAACATGGAGTCAAAACTCCTTTAAACGATCTTATGTATAATATTATTAAAATTAAAGAGGGAATGTATACCTAGACCTGTGTCTAAAGAAATAATTTGGAAACCATCAAAAGATCTAATAGAAAATTCAAAACTAACCAAGTTTTTAAATTTTTCTAAAATTCGAGATTATAATGAGCTTGAGAAAAAAAGCCTAACAGACCCAGGCTGGCTTTGGGATAGCGTTATTAAATTCTCTGATTTAAAGTTTTTTAAACCCTATTCAAAAATTATAGATGAAAGCAAAGGTATCCCTTGGACCAAATGGTGCGTAGGAGGAAAGACGAATATAGTACTTAATTGTATTGATCGTCATAAAGACAAAGATTTTTTTAAGGAAACTTTTATTTTTTCAGAACGAGAGGATGGAACAGAAACTTCAATTACCTATGAAGAATTTAATAAAAGAATTTCGAAAGTTGGAAATACATTAAAAAATAATGGTTTTCAAAAAGGCGATGTAATAGCAATTTATATGCCGCAATTTATTGAAACTTATATTGCCTATTTTGCTATTTTAAAAATAGGCTGTATCGTTTTACCTCTTTTCTCTGGTTATGGCTCCAAAGCTGTCGTTGAAAGATTAAATATTGCTAAAGCCAAAGGTATTTTTACTGTAGAAAAAACTTTTAGAAAAGCAAAGGAAATTAGAATGTTTGATCAAATCAAAGGTGATTTGGATCAGGTTAGTTCATTAGAAAAAATATTTCTTCTAGGGAATGATAAAGGTAAAAAAATATTTAATTGGGGAAATTTTGACAATGTATCAGACAAATTAAAAACTGAAGAGATGAACGCAGAAGATCCAGCTATTATCCATTTTACTTCAGGCACAACAGGAAAACCAAAAGGATGCGTTTATACACACATAGGACTTGTAACCAAAATGGCTTTTGACGAAGGAATATTAGCTGATTTTAAACAAACGGATATGCACTTATGTATGGCAGATATGGGTTGGATGGTTGGATCAAAATCAGCAACAATTGCATCTTCTCATGGTGCAAAAATGATTATTGCAGAAGGTGTTCCAGATTTCCCAGATGAATTAAGATTTTGGAAATTAATTGAAAAGTATAAAGTATCTTGGACTGAATTGTCCCCCGCACTAATCAGAAACCAAATGACAAAAGATAATAAACTTTTTGAAAATTTAGATGTAAGCTCATTAAGAATTATTTGTACAGGTGGTGAACCATGGACTGAAAAACCCTGGAAGTGGTTATTTGAATTTATTGGTAAATCAAAAGTTCCTATAATGAATTCAGCTGGTGGAACTGAAGTATCCGGATCTATACTGCATTGTTGCTTGCATAGACCTTTTAAAGTTGGTTCTTTTAATGCGCCCATTCCCGGAATGAGTGCAGATATTGTGGACTCAAAAGGTGAAAAAGTACCTGCTGATCAAATGGGAGAATTGGTAATGAGAAAATCGTCAATAGGATTGACTAAAAGTTTATGGAATGATGATGAGAGATACATACAGAATTATTGGAAGGTTATTAAAAATGACTTATGGGTTCATGGCGATTTAGCTAGTAAGGATAAAGACGGTCATTGGTATCTACACGGAAGGTCAGATGATACAATTAAAATTTCGGGTAAAAGAATTGGTCCATCAGAATTAGAAAGCGTAATTGTGAAAAGTGGTAAAGTTAAAGAAGTTGCAGCTGTAGGGATTCCAGACGAAGGAAAAGGATCTAAGATAATTTTATCTATAGTTCCTCTAGAAAGTGAAAAAAACCTTAAAGAAAACTTGTTTATTGATTTAATTATAAAAGATTTAGGAAAATCATTTAAGCCTGATAAAGTAATATTTGTTAAAGATTTGCCTAAAACAAGAAATATGAAAATAATGAGAAGAGTTATAAAATCGTGTTTAATAAATGAAGACCCTGGTGATGTTTCAACTTTATTAAATCCAGAGTCAGTAGAGGAAATAAAACAATATGCAATTTAAAGATATAATATATGAAGTTAAAAGTGATTATGCTTATGTAACTATAAATAGACCAAAAGTATTAAACGCGTTCACACCCGTTACTCTTCAAGAATTGAAAACTGCTTTAGATAGTGCAGAAAAAGATAAAAATGTTGGCGTAATTGTTTTATCTGGTGCTGGGGATAGAGCTTTTTGTGCAGGTGGAGATATGAACTGGGAAAGTTCAAAAGAATTTCAAGACCATGAATATGAATTCCATATTCACTTAACAAAATGTAGTAAACCAATTATTGCAAAAGTAGATGGATATGCAATTGGAGGAGGTAACCATATGGCGTACTTTTGTGATCTAACAATCGCAAGTGAAAATTCTATTTTCGGACAAAATGGCCCAAGAGTTGGTTCACCAGCTGGTGGGGCGATCGTCGCCCATTCTGCAAATATTCTTGGACATAAAAGAGCAAGAGAAATGTGGATGACATGCAAAAGATATTCTGCGAAAGAGATGATGAATTGGGGATTAGTCAACTCTGTTGTAAAAAAAGAAAAATTAGATGAAGAAGTTAAAAAATATGGGGATGAAATATTAAAAGGAGCACCGACATGTTTGAAGATATTAAAAGCTAGTTTTCGAAAACAGTTTGATGAAATTTTAAAAATAACTCAAAAAAGTATGGTCGATGAAGTGGCCCCAGGCTATTTTAAAACTGGAGAACAGTCTGAGGGTGCTAAGGCTTTTTTAGAGAAAAGAAAACCAAATTTTAAAAAATTTCGTTAATGATAATAAAATCAATCAAAGCGATCACTTTGAGTATGCCTTTTAGTCACGGAGGAAAAAAAGTTATTTTTCACGGCAAAGAGTGGAAAAGTTTAGAATTTAATTTAGTTAGACTAGAAACTGACAAAGGGGTAGTAGGCTGGGGTGAGGCTTTTGGTTTTACAAGCTGGAAAGCAGTTAAAGTTGCTATTGAGGAAATGGTTGCTCCTCTGATTGTTGGGAAGGACATGAGCAATATTCCTGAACTTTTATTAACTCTTCAAAAATCTCTTCATCTTTTCGGTCGATATGGAATAACTATGTTCGCAATATCAGGTGTAGAAATAGCTTTATGGGATGCACTTGGAAAAGAAAAAAATAAACCTATTCACGAATTACTAGGAAAAAAAAATAAAGATATTTTTAAAGCTTACTCAAGCCTTTTTAGATATGGAGACCCAAAAATCATAGAACAAAAGTGTAAACAATCATTGGATGATGGTTTCCAAGCAATTAAATTGCATGAGATTGAAAATAATTGTATTGAGGCCGGACGAAGAGGATGCGGAAATTTTCCTATGATGTTAGATACAAATTGTCCATGGACCTACGAAGAGACTCTTAAAAAGAAAGAATTTTTAAAAAGCATGAAATTAATCTGGTTAGAAGAGCCAGTGTATCCTCCAGAAGATTATCAGACACTTGCAAAACTAAATAGAGAACTTGGGGTTCCAATAGCATGTGGTGAAAATGCATGCACGGAATATGAATTTAAATCCATGATAAATCAAAAAGCAATTACTTACTCTCAGCCCTCAGTAATTAAAGTTGGGGGAATTTATGAGATGTATAAAATAATTCAACATTCTGAAAAAAATAATATTTCAGTTATGCCACATACCGCTTATTTTGGACCAGGTTTTCTAGCAACATTGCAATTAGCATCTCTGATGAAAAAAGAAACTTATATTGAAAGATTTTATTTAGATATAGATCAAGAATTTTATCCTTTTTTTAAAAAAGCCGATAATGGGAAATATAAACTTCCAGAAGGTCCAGGCTTAGGAATCGATTTTGACTACAACAAATTTAGAAAATATGAAGTATAGATCTGTTCTTTTTGTACCCGGTCATGAGGAAAAAAAAATTAAGAAATCATATACACTCAACGCAGATCTTTGCGTAATAGATTTAGAGTCTACAGTCCCAGATGATCAGAAAAACAAGGCTAAGCAGGTTATAAAAGATTGTAAAGTTGATAAAAGCAAAACCTATATAAGAATAAATAGCGAGGAAGATTTAAATTTTGTAACTGATGAAAAATTTTTGGGAATTTTTCTTCCATTTACAGAAAGCAAAAATCAATTGGAAAATTTAGATCATAAATTAACTAAAATAGAAAAGCTCAAAACTGATATTATCCCAATTATAGAAAGCAAAAAGGGAATAGATAATCTCCAGGAAATTTGTAATTTTAACCAAAGAATAAAAGTTATTTCATTCGGATCACATGATCTTGCTAAATCAATAAATTTAAAAGTATCTGCTGATGAAAAAGAGCTTTTTGAATTTAGAGAAGCCATAGTTAAACACTCTAGTAAAATAAAAAAAGCTATTGATACTTCTTATTTGAATTATAAAAATATAAAAGGATTTGAAGAATCAAGCAAAGTTGCAAAAAATTTAGGTTTTGGAGGGAAAGCATGTATTCACCCGGATCAAATTGACATAGCGAATAGAATTTTTAATACTATTTGAGAATTTCTTTTTTACCTCCGTCTATTTTAATTATTTTCCCATTTGATTTTCTATCTTTAATGAGTTTATAAACAAGTTTTGCGACCTCCTCGGGTTTTGTAGGTCTTTTGATTTTAGCATCTTTAGTTCTATCTTTTAAAAGTTGCTCAACACTTTTTTTTAGAACTTTTGAGTCGGCTTTTAACAATTTATTAAGTCTTCCAGTTAATGTCATGCCAGGATTAATTATAGACACAGATACTTTGTCAATTTTTCCTTGCAAAGCTAAGCTTTTCGAAAAATGATTCAATGCAGCATTAACAGATCCACCAATCATGAAAGTACGTAATGGTTTTTCCCAAGCACCAGCACCACCACCTATATTAATAATTTTACCTTTATTTCTTTTTAAAGTTGGCCAAAATATTCTTGATAATCTTAAAGCAGATTTAAATTTTAAATTGAACCCGTCATCCCACAATTTATCACTTAATTTCTCAAAGTGACCACCTTTTGTTGCACCTGCAACATTTATCAAAAAATTAATTTTTTTGACTTTTTTATTTAAGCTTTTGCATGCAGATAAGGATCTAAGATCTTTTGAAATTATTTTGGAATATTTAGGATAAGTTAAGTTTTTTTGAATTTGTTTTAAGTTTTTTCTGGATCTTGCTACTAAAATTACTTTTATTTTAACTTTATTTAATACTTTTGCAATCGATGCACCTATTCCTTGGCTGGCACCAGTTATTAGTGCAATTTTCATTAAATAAAATCTAAATTTATTTTTCCTAAGGTTCTAAAGTCAACTTTAAGTTTATCTCCCTTACTTACCTTAAATGGTTGTATAACCGAACCAGTCATAAAATAATCTCCCTTTTTAAAAGTTACAGGATTATCTTTAAATTCATTAATTATACACTTAATAGCTTCAACTGGCCCAGCTCTCTTTTCCCCTTTAAAGAATGGCTCAGTTACTTTTCCATTTAAGTTTATTTCAACTTGAATAGAATCTAAATTTATTTTTTCAAGATTTTGTATTTTGTCTCCAACAACAATTGCTCCAGCTCCACCGTTATCTGCAATATTCAAGTTCATCATTCCTACAGGATCTAAACCCTTTTTAGAGTCTGAGTGTACTCTTGTGGATACAAGCTCTAATGCTATATAAGCCTCAAAGTTTCCCTTTTTGTTTTCAGCTCCAGGTACCATTTTTGTATCCTCTAAAAATTTTAAACAAAATTCACATTCAAGAATACAATCTGGAACTTTACTATACTCTACTTTCAACGGGTTCATTAAAACCGTTTCATCTATAATTTTTCCTATCATAGGGCCATTGACTTTTGCTCCATCTTGCAAATTTTTTGAAACTAATCCAATTTTCCAGCCAACTGTTCTTTTTTTCAAAACAGTATGAAATTGATTTTGAATTTTATGAGAATCTTCTCTATTTTTTGGTAGTTCTTCAGATTTAAGTTTAATCAAATCTTTTTTTATCCATGCATCTGCTAATTTTTCTGCTAATGTATTCATATCCATAAGTAATCACATGAAGATAAATATTGAAAGTGAAAAATTTGATACACCCTCTTTAGATAAGGTTGCAGAGGCTTTAAATCTTGGTTTAAAAGAAAATTATAAAGAGGTGAATGTAGAGGTTGTTGATTGCCCAAATTTAAAAGATTGGGGTTGTCCCGCAGAAGGTATCACAGGAAACGAGAAGATCATTGACGTTGGAGGCGAACCTTACATGCATGATCCTAAATTTATAGGTACTGAATTCGACTATGAGGAAATATCAAAAAAAATTGGTTCTGAAAAATCATATGCCCTGGGGGCCGGTTCAAGTGCAATGTCATGCATGGACGGGCATTGTGGGGAGCTTACCATTAATGAAAATTTAATTACTTCTGAGTCCAAATCTATTGTTGCTAGAGTTGATAAAAATAAAAAATGTATAGTTCAAAAATATTCTGCCAGAAAACATGGAGGCCTCTCAAATATTTACTTTTCTGATGGAAAAAAAGGCAAAGTGATTAAGATTAAAATTAATATTAGAACTGGAAAACAAGGTTCCTTACCCCAATCAATGAGATCAACTTTAATCAAACATTTAAAAATTTCAGAAAATAAACATGTATCTTTAGCTGGGGTATTTAGAATTCTAAAAGGAAAAATAAAAAGCCATGTTCAACCTGATTATAAAGACATCAAAGTTGATTACTACGATCCAAAATTAATGAAATGTACAAAAGATTTTTTAAAGTTTTATGAGCCAGTTGGTTCCGAACTTCAATGTTATTCAGTTTTATGGACAGGAGATCCATCTGGAGGAAAATTAAATTTAAGAGAGTCAGGTGAACATACCCATTTTCATTCTTATAATAATGAAAAGGATGCCGGCCATTATCACTTCGATGTAACTCCAAAGGAAATTCATTATGAGGGTTATTTTAATATTTCTAAAGAAGTGTATAGGGTCAATAACATTTATAAAGAATTAGCTAATAAGTAATCAAACGTATTGATTAGTTGGTTGCGGGGGAAGGATTTGAACCTTCGACCTTCAGGTTATGAGCCTGACGAGCTACCAGACTGCTCCACCCCGCGATATTTAATTTTTTGGCCTCTTTAAATTTATGGCCTGTAACTTACCCCGTTCTTCTTTTATTTCAAATTGTATTTTTTGATTTTCCTTTAAAATTCTAAATTTTGATTTCTCAAGCGCAGAAACATGTAAAAAAACGTCTTTTTGGCTATCATCATCAAGCGTAATAAAGCCGTATCCTTTTTTAGAATTAAACCACTTAACCTTTCCTGAAGGCATAGTATTCTCCTGTAATTTTTTGGGAGGTTATATTCTATTTCTTAGACGTTGGAATTTTTTTACTCTTTTAAGATTTTCAAGTTTGATTCTTTTTTTTCTTTCAGATGGTTTTTCATAATTACTTTTCATTTTTATAATTTTAAAAAAACCTTCTTTTTGAAGCTTTCTCTTAAGAATTCTTAAAGCCTGTTCAACATTGTTATCTTTTACGTCTATTTTAATAAATCCTCCGTAATTTCAATGTGCTAGTTATCACGATGTACCGATATTGTCTATATGTGATTTAATAAGGTCTTTTTGGAATTGTACTTTCAAAATCAGATCTATATTTTTTTAATTTTTGACTAATTTTTGGATATTTAAGACTTAAAATAGCAATCGCAAATAATGCTGAATTTTTAGCTCCGGCTTTTCCAATAGCTAAAGTTGCAACTGGAACGCCAGCTGGCATCTGCACAGTAGAATAAAGGCTATCCACACCATTTGTAACACTTGGCATTGGTACACCTAGAACAGGTATAGTTGTTAAAGCAGCCGTAACACCAGCCAAGTGTGCTGCGCCTCCAGCTGCCGCAATAATTACTTCATAATCTTTTTTTTCAGCCTCAGAAATAAATCTTTCTAATCTTTTTGGAGTTCTATGAGCTGATATTACTCTTACATCGTGATTAATACCAAATTCTTTCAAAATCTCACTACAGTGTTCCATAACATTTTTCCAGTCAGACTTACTGCCCATTATTATACCCACTGTTGGATTTTTAATTGACTTCATTTGAACTCTCCTCTTTATTTAAATTTTGCTCTTTTTCTTTTAACTTTTGTTCTTTTTCTTTTAACTTTTTCTCTCTCTTAACTCTTCTATCAGCTTTCTCAACTGCTTTTTCAAACTGCAATTGACTACACAAACCCAATATAACAGGATCTTTCGCTGTCAGACTTGAGAGGTTCCAATAAGATCTGTTTCTTATCAAACCGACTGTCCCCTTGGTACTTCCAACCATTTTGGCAATTTGTCCATCAGATAATTGAGAAAAATTTTTTACTAACCAAAGAACTGAGTCTGGCCTATCTTTTCTTTTAGACAAAGGCGTGTATCTTGCTTTTTTTCTTTCTTTAGAAACAACAACTTCCTGATTTTTTTTTGTAAGATTGAGAGGTCTATTTTGATCTTTAGAACTCAGGTCAATTTCTTCACGAGTTAATTGTCCTGCCAAAATTGGATTATAAGCTTTTATACCTTTGGCAACATCACCGTCAGCTATTCCTTTCACTTCAAGCTCATGCAAATTACAAAAATTTGCAATTTGTTTAAAACTTAGTGTGGTATTTGTAACAAGCCAAACAGCAGTTGCTTTTGGCATAAATGGCGCTTCTGACATAAACCTAGCTCTTTTGTTTTCTTAAATTACTGAATTTTTTATTGTATTTGCTAACACGACCTTTATCTAAAATCTTTTGACTTCCACCGGTCCATGCCGAGTGAGATTTTGGATCAATATCTAACTTTAAAGTATCTCCTTCTTTTCCCCAGGTAGACATGGTCTCAAATTTAGACCCATCTGTCATTACGACATTAATTTTGTGATAATTTGGATGAATTTTTTTTTTCATTTTAGAGATTATTATAATAATATAATGACTTGCTCAATATTTTTTTATAACAAATTTCTTAATTCCTTATGTATTTTTGAGTTGCTTGCAACAATATCAACTTTTTCGCTATCAAATTCCCCACCTTTGATGGTTTCAATAAATCCACCAGATTCTTTAACAAGAATTATGCCCGCAGCTATATCCCAGTAATTTATTTCTCTTTGCCAGTATCCATCATACCTACCAGCAGCAACATACGCTAGGTCCAACGCCGCACTTCCGGATTTTCTTATATGAGCATTTGTTTTCATAGAAAGTTTTTTATATTCATCAAGTATTGACTCTTTTATTTTGCTAGCTGATTTTGGCCCTCCAGTTACTAAACAAGTATTTTTAAACTCCGATTTATTTGAGACTCTTAATCTAGTATTATTTAAATAAGCTCCGTTCCCTTTTTCGGCAAAGAACATTTCGTCTTTTATTGGATCAAATATAATTCCAGATTTTATTTCTGAATTTTCTTCATAAGCAACTGAGATAGCAAAATGAGGCAAACCATTGAGAAAATTAAAGGTTCCATCTATGGGGTCAATAATCCATCTTTTATCTTTTTCCTTACCATTAATTGTTCCAGTCTCTTCTGTCAAAAAAGAATATTCTGATTTACTTAATTCATTAATAATAATTTTTTCCGCCCTTTTATCTGAAGCTGTAACAAAGTCGCCTGGACCTTTTTCGGAAACTTGGAGTTTTTCTATTTCGCCAAAATCTCTGATAATCACCTTTGAGGCTTTCATACAAGCTCTATACATTAAATTGAATTGGGCAGACTTTATTTTCATTAGTTTATTTTTTTAACATACTCCAATGTTCTACTATCTAAAATTATTTTGTTTCCTTCCTCTATAAAAGGAGGAACCATAATATCCAGCCCGTTTTTTAATTTTGCTGGTTTATAAGAAGAGGCAGCAGTTTGACCTTTAACCACACCCTCGGTGCTAATAATTTCACATTCTATATTTGTTGGTAAATCTATGGATAACGGATTTTCCTCAAGAAAAGATATCGTCACTTTTAAATTTTCACTTAGGAGATTTAGCTTATTTCCCACTAATTCTTTTTTAATTGAAATTTGTTCAAAGTTCTCTGGATCCATAAAATAACAGCCAGTGTCGTCAGAATATAAAAAATTAAATTCTTTTTCTTCAAGTTGAGCTCTTTCTACATTTTCACTGGAACGAAATCTTTGATTAAGCTTAGTGCCTTTTGTAAGGCTCTTTAACTCTACTTGATTGAAAGCACCACCTTTACCAGGCTTAACATGTTGAGCTTTAAGAACTGTCCAATGATCATTATTAAACTCAATGATCATACCTGGTTTAATTTCATTTCCTTGTATTTTCATTTAAACTTTTTTATAGCATCTTTTGGTTTTAAGCGTGGGTTATTCCAAATATAACTTGATATTGCAAGATAATTTACCCCAAATTTTATTAAACTTTTATAATTTCTATTATTAATTCCACCAATAGCAACAATTTGTAAATTTGTTCTCAGTCTTGTCCATGCTATTAAATTTTTAGAAGCCTTTTTTGCATTGGGTTTTAGTTTTGATTTGAAAAATGATCCCAATGCCAAGTAGCTTGGTTTTTTTTTTATTGCACTTAAAATTAATTTCCGAGATCCATGACAAGTAATACCTATTACTTTGTTTTTCAATAATTTCTTAGCATTATTAATTGAACCATCAGATTGGCCCAAATGGCACCCATCCGCGTCTATCTTTTTTGCTAATAAAGCAGAGTCGTTAATAATGAGTTTAACCTTATGTTTTCTTGTAATAGATTTAATTTTTTTTCCAATTTTTATTAACTTCTGATTTGAGTGTTTTTTGAGTCTCAATTGAAAATATTTAACTTTATTTGTACTTAGGGCTTCATTTAGACTTTTATAGAAGTTTTCATCTATTCTGTTCGGAGATATGAGATATAAAAATCTTCTCAATTTTAAGCTACAAAACTTTGCTCAAGCTTTTCATTCCATTTTGCTTCTGTTGAAGCGCCATTCATTTTAGCCCTATGGTCGAAAACTTTTTGGATTTTGCTTTTATCGTTCATTGTCTTTGCCCACGTTTTTAAAGCTGATTGTTGCAAAGCTCTACCGTAAGAGAAAGTAAATTTAAAAGATGTATTATTAATTTTGTTTATGGCATTTAAATTTTGTGTTGCTTCTATCTCACTTTGACCACCAGAAAGAAATGCAACACCAGGTACGTCAGTTGGTACGTTTTTTTTTAGACACTGTAATGTTTTTTTGGCTATTTCTTCTGTAGTGGCTTTTTGTTTGCAGTCTTTACCAGGAAGTATCATGTTAGGTTTAAGAACTGTTCCTTTAAGATTAACGTTTTGAATATCAAGCTCTTTATAGCACTCAACCAAAACTCTACTGGTAACATCGTAGCACTTATCAATTGTATGGTCCCCATCCATTAAAACTTCAGGTTCTACTATTGGAACCATTTTTGCTTCTTGAACTATCCCTGCGTATCTTGCTAAAGCGTGAGCATTAGATTTTATACATTGTTCACTCGGATGTTCAGACGAAATCGAATAGACAGCACGCCATTTAGCAAATCTAGCTCCTAATTTGTAATATTCTTCCATTCTTTCTCTCAAACCATCCAGTCCCTCTGTAATTTTTTCTTTATCTGATCCAGCCAAAAGCTTTGCTCCTTTATCAACTTTAATTCCTGGAATAGATCCGTTTTTTTTTATTAATTCAGGTATCTGAACTCCGCTACTTGAAGTTTGTCTCAAGGTTTCGTCAAATAATATCACACCACTTATAGATGTTTTCATTGAGCTAGATGAGAAAAGAGTTTCTCTAAAATGAAGTCTATTTTTTTCAGTACATTCTACATTTACATTTTTTAATCTTTTTTCCATTGTGCCAGTACTTTCATCGGCAGCGAGTATTCCTTTGCCTTTTGTTACCATCTGTTTTGCTATTTCTTCAATACTCATAAATTTTAATTTCTTCTTAATACTTTTACACCAGGTAACTCTTTACCTTCAAGAGATTCCAGAAAAGCACCACCTGCTGTTGATAAATGTGTAAAAACCTTTTCTAGTCCAGCGCTTTTAATTGCAGCGACTGTATCTCCACCACCGACAATTGATATTAGAGACTTTGATTTTGTATTTTCGGCAATTTTTTTTGCTATAGACAAGGAACCGATTGAAAAATTTTTATTCTCATAATATCCCGCTGGCCCATTCCAAAATACCGTATTAGAATTATCTATAGTTTTATTTATTAAATCTACAGTTTTTTTACCAATGTCCAAAATAATATCCTCTGAACTTATTTCGTCTAAGGATTTATAAAAAGATTTTCCTCCCATACTGGATGATGTATTACAATCTACAGGAATGATGATATTACATTTATTCTTATCTGCTAAATTATTTAAATTTTTTACGATATTTTCTGACTCATTTTCAACTAGAGAGGCTCCAACATTCACACCTCTAAATTTAAGAAAATTATTTGCCATGGCTCCAACAATTACTAGATTATCTGCATTTTCTAATAATTTTGATAAAATATTTATTTTACTTGATACTTTTGAGCCACCAATAATACAAGTGACCGGTTTTTTTTTATTTTTTATTATTAAATCAATCGATTTAATTTCTTTTTCCAGATTTGGGCCCCCATAACTATCAATAAATTTAGTTACTTTATGTATAGATGCTTGTTTTCTGTGAGAGCAAGAAAAGGCTTCGTTTATATAAATATCACCAAGTTTTGAAAGAGTTTTTGCAAAAGCTTCATCGTCGTTTTCCTCCTCTTTGAAAAAACGAATATTTTCAATTAACAAAACCTCACCAGGCTTTAACTGTTTAGAAGCATCAACCGCTTTATCGTCGATTTTTTTTTGATAAAAATAAATTTTACTTTTTAATTTTGTTTCTAGATGATTGAATATTGGTTTAAGCGATAGTTCTGAAATTATCTTTCCTTTTGGCCTCCCTAGATGGGACAATAAAATAATTTTTGCTTTATTTTCAATCAATTTATTTATAAAAGGCTCAACAATTTTAATTCTAGTATCGTCATCTATTTTTGAATTATTTATTGGAACATTAAGGTCCAGCCGAACAACTACACGTTTCCCACTGACAGGAATATCATTAGAAAAAAATTTTAAATCAGACATTTGTCCAATTATTTTTTAACCTTTGCTTTTGCTAATTTAACGATCTCATCACTAGTTAGGTTGAATAATTTATAAATATCTTTGTAGGGCGCACTTTTTCCAAAAGTAGATAACCCAACTGTAACACCATCTTTTCCAACTATATTTTTCCAACCCGATTCACTTGAAGCCTCAATCGAAATTTTAAAAGTATCTTTACCAACAATTTCATTTTTATATTCCTCACTTTGATTTTGAAATATGTCATAACAGGGAATAGATATAACTTTTGAGTTTATATTAAGCATCTTAAGTTTTTCTTGAGCCTCTAAAGCAATTTCAACTTCTGATCCCGAAGCTATTAAAGATACATCAACATTCTCTGAAGTTCTTTTTAAAACATAAGCACCTTTTGTACACATACTTTCACCAGAGCTGTGTTCACTAACATATGGCAACTTTTGTCTCGACAAAGCTATTGCGCTTGGGTTATTTTTACTTTTTAATGCAATTTCCCAACATTCAATAGTTTCATTAATGTCAGCAGGTCTAAAAACATTTAAATTTGGTATTGCTCTCAAGTGTTCCAATTGTTCTATAGGTTGATGTGTTGGACCATCTTCTCCAAGACCAATAGAGTCATGAGAAAAAATATAAATTACTCTCAACTTCATAAGAGCAGATAATCTCATTGCCGGTTTCAAATAGTCCGAGAAAATTAAAAAAGTTCCACCAAATGGTATTAAGCCGCTATAGAGTGCCAGGCCATTCATAACTCCTGCCATAGCGTGCTCTCTAACACCGTAATGAATATAATTTCCTGAAAAATTTTTAGAATTAATAACTTTTGAATTATCAGTTTTTGTATTATTTGATCCACTTAAATCTGCAGAACCTCCAATGAGCTCTGGCAGAACGTTTGATATGCTGCTTATAATTGAGGAAGAACACTGTCTTGTTGCCATTTTCGGTTTTGTTTGAAAGAATTTTAACTTTTCATCTCCAAGTATTTTGTCTAAAGTTGTTGGTAGCTCATTTTTCATCAATCTTTCGTACTGTTCTTTAATTTTAGTATTTTTTTTATTTAAAATTCCATTCCATTCATTTTCTAATTTTTCACCTTTTCTACCTATGTCTTTCCAGGTGTTAAGTAAATCCTCGGGAATCTCAAATGGACTATGTTTCCAACCAAGCTTTTTTCTCACTAACTTTATCTCATCATCTCCTAAAGGAGCTCCATGAGACGATGCTTTGCCAGATTTATTAGGTGAACCAAATCCAATAATAGTTTTACAAGAAATTATTGATGGTTTTTTAGATTTATTAGCTTTCTTAATCGCATTAGAGATTTGCTTATAATTATGACCATTGATTTCTTGAAAAGACCAACCATAGCTTTGAAACCTTTTTTTATAATCATCAGATACGCTTAGAGAAGTTGATCCATCTATTGAAATTTTATTGTTGTCAAAGAAAACAATTAGGTTTTTCAGACTTAGGTGGCCAGCTAAACTCATTGCCTCGTGGCTAATACCTTCCATCAAGTCTCCATCACTAGCAATTACATAAGTTTTGTTGTTAATTAGGTCAGAACCTAATCTTTTCTTTAAAATTTCTTGAGCGATAGTCATCCCGACTGCATTTGAGAGACCTTGTCCTAAGGGTCCAGTTGTTGTTTCAATACCAGATCCTTTTTCATATTCTGGATGACCTGCGCAAATTGAATTTAATTGTCTAAAATTTTTAATGTCCTCTATTTTTATACTTTTGTAACCAGTGAGGTATAAAAGAGAATATAAAAGCATGGAGCCATGCCCTGCCGATAAAACAAATCTGTCTCTGTTAATCCAGTTGGGGTTTTTTGGATTAAACCGCAAGTAGTATTTAAAAAGAACTGTGGCAACATCCGCCATCCCCATAGGCATGCCCGGATGTCCAGAATTTGCTTTCTGAACCGCGTCAATTGACAAAAATCTTATAGCGTTTGATAAATCTTTTAATTTTGGATCCACTTTTTAATTACCTATATAGACTTCAATCGATGATATCAATAATATGATATAAACAATATGGAAAATTTATATATAAAAGAAAAAAGACTTCAAAATGTTTTGGATAAACTTAAAAACATAAGCGATGTACCAAACATACATTCCCAAGAACTTGACCAAATTTATGCAGAAAAAAATCAATTACAAAGCGAAAAAATAGAAATTGAAAAAAAATATAATGATTTGATGAACAAATATAATGATTTAAAAAATCATCTAAAGAAAATTGAGGCAGAACAGAAAAAGACAAAAAAGTTACAAGAGCAATTTAATCAAGATATCGACGATTTAGGGGAAGAGACAAATTCACTAGTTGAAGAAATAGAAAAATGGCAAATATAAACATTAAATTTAATAACAAAGATTATTTATTATCGTGCGATGACGGACAGGAAGAGGATTTAAAGAATTTAACTAAGTTTTTAGATAGAAAATATTCTGACCTAAGAGAAAAGCTCGGAAATATTGGTGAAAACAAGTTACTTTTGATAACAGCTATACAGGTTATTGACGAATATTTTGATTTAAAAAAGAGAGTTACGGCACAAAAAGATAATTTTGAAAAATTATCTCAAAAATTTAAGGAAATGAAATCGTTGATTATTGATTATAAAGAAGGAAAAGAAACTGAGATCTCCAATCTCAATACAGAGCTAGACAAATTTAAAAAGATGGTTGATGAGAGCCAATCAGTTTACGAAAACATGCTTGATAAAACTACTAAATCATTAGAGGAAATAATTAAAAATACTGAGACCGGTTCTAAGGTTCAGTAGATGTCATCAAAACAAAGATTAAGAAAAAAATTTATTTTTTTTAGAAAAAAAAAATATTTTCCTATTCGAAAAAATATATTTAAACCTCTAATTAGTATTATTAGCAAAAGAAAAATAAAAAGAATTTCTCTATATTATCCATCAAATCATGAATTTGATACGATTAAATTAATTGAAATTCTCAATAAAAAAAATTTATTAACTTTACTACCTATTATCTTAAAAAATAGATCAATGAAATTTGTAAAATGGGAACTTTCAGATCCTTTGAAAATTAATAAATATGGGTTTTTAGAACCTGCACTAAATAAAAAAAATTTTTTTCCAGATCTAATTATTTTGCCAGTAGTTGCTTTTGATATATTTGGAAATCGTTTGGGGTATGGAAAAGGTTACTATGATAGATTTTTAGGAAAATATCTTATGAAAAATAGGAGTCCAATAAAAATTGGTCTTGCATTTTCTTTTCAAAAATATAAAAAAATTCCAACTTCGAATTTTGATATAAAACTTGATTATGTATTAACAGAGAAAGGAATTTTTAAATCAAAATGAATATTCTTGTATTAGGAGACGTTTTCGGACCAACTGGAGTCAAAGCTATAAAAGAAAAATTACCCAAAATCATAAAAGATAAAAAAGTTGATTTTGTAATCTTAAATGGAGAAAATGCAGCCAATAACGGAGTTGGAATCAGCAAACAAAATACTGAAGATTTCTTTAATTCAGGCACAGATGTAATCACATCTGGAAATCATATTTGGGATGAAAAAGAAACAATGCAATTTATAAATAATGAAAAAAGATTATTAAGACCAGAGAATCTCCTGAAGCCAACAGCTGGAAAGGGTTTTGGTATTTTTATTTCAAAAAATAATAAAAAAGTTGCTGTTATAAATCTTATGGGAAATATTTTTATGAAAAAAAGCGATGATGTTTTTAAAGCAGCAAAAAATTTTTTGGATAAAATTAAATTAAAAATAGATGCAGATTTTATAGTTGTAGATATACACGGTGAAATTACTAGCGAGAAAATGGCAATGGCTTATTTGTTCGATGGTAAAGCTACAATCATTTTTGGGACGCATACACATGTTCCAACATCAGATTGTAGAATTATGGAAAAGGGAACTGCATATCAAACAGATCTTGGTATGTGCGGTGATTATAATTCAGTTATAGGGATGGACAGAGACAATTCTTTAAGAAGATTTTTTAAAGACCAATCAGCAAAACAACATTTTCCTGCTTCTGGAGGCGAGGCAACAATTTCGGGAATGTTAGTAACTGCTGATGAAGAAACTGGTTTAGCAAAAAATGCTCAGCAAATAATTTTAGGCGGGCATTTACAAGAGAGACAATAAAAAATGGCCGGTCATTCACATTGGGCAGGAATTAAACATAAAAAAGGCAGACAAGATAAATTAAGGTCAAAAATTTTTTCAAAAATTTCAAGAGAAATCACAGTTGCTGCAAAACTTGGTTCAAAGGATCCAGATACAAATCATAGATTAAGAGCAGCTATAGAGTCAGCAAAAGATGTGAATATGCCCAAAGACAATATTAGTAGAGCAATAAATAAATCTGAGACAAACAAGGGTGAAAATTTTGAAAATTTAAGATACGAGGGTTTTGGCCCCAAAAAAATAGCTATGATAATTGAAACTCTAACTGATAATAAAAATAGAACCGCTAGTAGTATAAGGACTGCTTTACAAAAGTTTGGTGGTAATTTAGGAAGCTCGGGATCCACAACTCATTTTTTTGATAACTGTGGAATTATTCAATTTTCAAGGGAAAATATATCTGATGATCAAGCTTTGGATTTTGCAGCGAAAGTAGGAGCTAGAGATTGTTATAGCAATAAAGATTTTCATGAAATAATAACAAAAAAAGAAGATTTTTATAAAATAAAAATTGAATTTGAAAAATTAACAAAAAATCTGATTTATTCAGGAATTGAATGGAGGCCTAAAAGTAATTTTGTTATTAAAGAAAAACAGACAGAAGAAATTGAGGACATGTTGGATCTTTTAGAACAAAACGACGATGTTCAAGGTGTTTTTCATAATTGCAAGTTTACTTAAAATAAGATGAGAATTATTGGAATAGATCCTGGTCTAAGCGGTGGAATCGCAATTTTAGATGATTTAAAAATTTTTGATCTATTTGATATGCCTATAATGTCAGAGGGTAAAAAAAACAAAAACCAACTTAACAGCGCACAATTAGTTAATATTATCAAAGAACATATTATTAAAAAGGATGATACTTTTGTAATAGTTGAACAAGTAAGTGCAATGCCAGGGCAAGGTGTTACTAGCATGTTTAATTTTGGACAAACCTTTGGTGCAATTAAGGGAATTTGTGCAGCATTAAATCTACCAATTTTTTACGTAAGACCGAATAAATGGAAAAAACACTTTGAGCTTATAAATTCATCAAAAGACGCTAGTAGAACAAAAGTTATAGAAATGTATCCCTCAATATCATCTAGATTAAGTAAAAAAAAAGATGTTAACAAAGCGGATGCAATTTTGATTGCAAGATACTTTAGGGACTGTCGAGCCCAGTTTAACGAGTAAATTTATCTATAATTATTCTATTAATTACCTGCCAAATTGATGACACATTCTATACGTAATCAATCTCAATGGAACAAGAAATTGCAACTCAAGTTGTTGGTCTTGGTGGAGCGAATGATTTCACTCTCTGGCAACTATTTTTAAGAGCAGATTTTGTTGTTAAAGCAGTAATTATAATTCTAATTTCAAGCTCAATTTTTTCATGGGCACTAATTTTTGATAAAATAAGATTATTTAGAAGAATAGATCAATCTACAAAATCATTTGAAGATAAATTTTGGAAGTCAAAATCAGCAGAGTCTTTTTACAAAACTCTCCCAAACAAAGCAGAGGATCCATTAACAATAATTTTTAAATCTGCAATGGCAGAACTAATAAAGACAAAATCAAAATCATCATCAATTCAAAGCGCAAGAGTAGAAAGAGTTCTAGAAGTTTCAATAGATAATCAATTAAAAAATGTAGAAAAAAATTTTACTTATTTAGCAACAATTGGTTCAACCGCCCCTTTTATTGGTTTGTTCGGAACAGTTTGGGGAATAATGAATTCATTTCAATCAATAGCCATTTCTAGAAATACCAGTTTAGCAATTGTTGCACCTGGAATTGCAGAAGCATTATTTGCAACTGCTCTAGGTTTGTTAGCCGCAATACCTGCTGTTATTGCATACAACAAATTTAATAGTGACTCACAAAGATACTTTGCGAGAGTAGATAATTTTTCAAAAAGATTTTTGTCAATAATATAAACCCATGGCATTTATAATTAACCGCTCAAAAAAGGAACCGATGAGCGAAATAAATGTAACTCCTTTTGTTGACGTAATGTTAGTACTTTTAATTATATTTATGGTTACCGCTCCGTTATTGACAGTAGGAGTACAAGTTGATTTGCCAGAGTCAGCGGCGGACTCTTTACCTGATGATCAAGAACCTTTGACAATTAGTATTAACTCAAAAGGTGAAATATTTATTCAAGAGCACAAAGTAACTTTTCAAAAAATAGTTCCAAAATTATTAGCAATATCCAAAAATAGAACAGATACTCGAATTTATGTTAGAGGCGATAAGACAATAAATTATGGAAGGGTTTTAGAGGTTATGGGAAGACTATCCGGAGCAGGATTTTCAAAAGTGGCACTTATATCTGAGCCCTATAAAAATTGATGTTTTATGAGCAGAGGTTTATTATTTTCATTTCTTTTTCACGCTTTAATTATATCCTTAACTATCTTAACTCTCCCTTACATGCTTAGAGAACCAATTGATTTACCCCCAATAGTTTCAGTAGAATTAATTGAGATTACGGACAAAACAAATATTCCTTTTGCGCCTAAAGCTAGAGAAATTATTGAAAAAGTTAAGAAGGAGGATAAAAGAGTAGTATCGGAACAAGCACCTCCTTCTGCAAAAGCAAAAGAAAAACCAGATAGAATACCAATGCCTGAAGATAAAAAAGAAACCAAAGAATTAAAAAAGAAAAAACAAAATCCTGAAGAAATTAAGCCCCAAATAAGACAGGCATCAGAATTTGAAAAAAAAGAATTATTTGATCCAAATCAAATTGCAGCACTTATAGATAAAGCGAAAGAAAAAGAGGCGGAAACACAAAAAAAATCTGACAAATTAACCCAAAGTAGTGTTAAAAATTCTTTTGCAAGGGGGCTTTCTTTATCTGAAGAAGATGCATTAAGAGCACAAATTTTTGGTTGCTGGAGTGTACCATTAGGTTTGCCGTATGATGAAAATTTACTTATTAGAATTAAACTTAAATTAAAACAAGACGGCACAATACTTAAATCTGAAATTTTAGATCATGAGAGAATGAACACCCCTGGCCAAAGTTTTTATAGAGTACTAGCTGAAAGTGCACTTAGAGCTGTGAGGATTTGTCAACCACTTAAAGTGCCACCTACTGGTTATGAAAGATGGAAAGATTTACAGTTAAATTTTAATCCCACAGAAATGTTGAAAGGTTAGATATATGAGAAAGATATTTATAATATTTTTGTTTTTTTTATTAAGCCTGGGGAATGCAAATAGTTTAATTACTGTAGATATTACCAGAGGTAACCTTGACCCATTACCTATCGCGGTTTCTCCACTTTACATTGATCAGAATTCCGATGATTTAAAATCTCTTAAAAAGAAAAAACTTGGAGACGAAATATCTAGAATAATTGAAAGAAACTTCAAATCTACAGGACTTTTCAATCCACTTAAAAAAGATGCATTTGTGCAAAAACCAGATATTGCACATCTAAAACCAAGATTTGAAGACTGGAGACTTATTAAAGCTCAAGCACTTGTAACAGGAAAGATACTAGTCACTGACAAAAAATTAAAAGTAGAATTTAGACTATGGGATTTAACAGCAGCTAAAGAAATGTTAGCTCTATCATTCACTACTACACCTACAAATTGGAGAAGAGTTGCACATATAATCTCTGATAAAATTTACGAGAGATTAACAGGCGAAACTGGGTATTTTGATACAAGAATAATATATGTTGCTGAGTCTGGTCCCAAAGATCAACGTGTAAAAAAATTAGGTATCATGGATCAAGATGGATATAATACAAAATATTTAACTTTGGGAAATGAATTAGTTTTAACCCCAAGATTTAATCCAACAAACCAACTTGTTACTTACATGTCGTATTTTAAAAATATGCCAAGAGTTTATCTTTTAGATATTGAAACAGGAATTCAAGAAGTTGTTGGTAATTTTCCAGGAATGACTTTTGCTCCAAGATTTTCTCCAGATGGTAAAAAAATTATTATGAGTTTTGCAGAGGATGGCAATTCTGATATTTATTCAATGGATTTAGAAACTAGAGAGGTAGAAAAAATTACTGATCATCCCGCAATTGATACCTCACCTTCATATTCACCAGATGGTAAATATATTTGCTTTAACTCTGACAGAAGTGGTTTACAGCAAATTTACACCATGAGAAGTGATGGAACTCAAGTTAAAAGAATTACTTTTGGAAAAGGAATTTATGGTACTCCTGTTTGGTCTCCTCGAGGCGATCTAATTGCTTTTACAAAAGTTAGAAAAGGAAGATTTTATATCGGAGTTATGAGATCGGATGGAACCGGAGAGAGGTTACTTACGGAAAATTATTATCAAGAAGCACCTTCTTGGTCTCCTAACGGTAGGGTACTTATTTTTTATAGAGAAACAAAATCAGATAGCCAAGGCAAGGGTTTCTCCGCCAAACTTTGGTCTATAGATATTACAGGATATAATGAAAGACAGATAAAAACTCAGACAGATGCATCTGACCCATCCTGGTCTTCATTGC
>CACHVP010000002.1:0-102500 GCA_902583355.1 uncultured Pelagibacteraceae bacterium | reverse complement strand
AATTGTGCAACTTTTTTTCCAAAAATTGTCTTTTTTTCAGGAAAAATTATGTTTAGTTTTTTATTAAACCAGTTGGATATAACAGAATCATAATAAGCTGTAATTCCAAAGGCTTTACTAGCCATCTCCTCTCTAAATTTTAAGCTTGTACCGCCTTTATTTTTATTGAGCTGATTTATTAAATATCCATAGTCCTTTTTATCTGTGATAATAGAAACATCATTAAAGTTTTTTGCAGCCGCTCTTACTAGTGATGGGCCACCTATATCTATATTTTCTATGATTTTTTTAGAATTTTTTATTTTAAGAATTGTTTTTTCAAAAGGATAAAAATTTACAATTATTAAATCTATGTAATTAAACTTTTTTTTTTTCATTTCTCTTCTATGTTTTTTATTTGATCTTTTACTTAGAATGCCAGCATGAATCTTAGGATGTAAAGTTTTTACTCTACCATCTAACATTTCATTAAATTTTGTATACTTCGAAATCTCAGTACAACTATATCCAAGCTTTATTATTTCTTTATAAGTTCCGCCTGAACTAATTATGTTTATTTTGTATTTTTTTAAGACTTTTAAAACTTTCTCTATATCTGATTTGTCAGATAGTGATATTAAAACATTTTCTATTTTTTGAGACATTAATTTAACTAGCTTTTTTCAATTTCCATTTGATATTTACATCTTCATCAGTAGTTTTTCCATAAATTACTATACACTGACTGTTACGAGCCTTAGTGCCTCCAAGAAAAAGACTTTTTTCTATATAAATTTTTTGATCATCAGATGAAAATACCCAAGACTTTTTTTTATTTATCTGCAGAAGTATACTTTTACCACTAAGAGTTCGAACTGTATTTATGCCTGGGTATAAGTGAAATCTAATTGAAAACTCGACATTTGATCCATCATTTTTTTTTATTAAAATATCGTTTCCTTCTATGTCATTATTTTTTTTGAAAAGTTTAATAGTTCTTTTATGTAAGTACCCAAATTTTTTTAAATATGCATTATGAGTAGCAGAAAGTACTACATTTGATTTATCTTCCTTCCTATCCACGTTTGAAACCTTAAAAGAGTCACTTATAGTAGATCCATAGGCTTTATTAATTAAACTATTTCTCTTAAATTTTACTACGGAAGTATTGTTTATACATAGTGTCGACTGGGCCGAAGTAAACTTACTTAAGAGTTGGATTTTCTTAGATATTTTTTTTCCATAACCACAATTAGTTATTATCTTACTGTTATCACTTGAATACTCAAATGATAGCGGCCCTGATTGATAATCTTTTGAAAGCCTGTAAGTCGGTGGTTCACCAGAATCAAAATATAGAGTTGATTTTTTGTTTTTTATTATTTGAACCTCACCGACAGATTTTAAGTTATTTTTTGAGTTATAATTTAGCTTGTTTAAGTACTCTAAAAAGTTTTCTAAATTCTTATCTGTCGAACCATTAAATAAAGGGAGTTTTTTTAACGGGTTATTTAAAGAATTCATGCATACTAAATTCTTTTCGATTATTTCCTCTAAAAAATCAGGAACTATTTCTTGTCCACCTTTTATCCATTCTTTAATTAGGACAAAATATTGTGTAAATAAAACAAGGTTTTCAAAATTCCTATTTTTGGGAAAACCATTTTTATCAAAAAAACTTTCGATAAGTTTTTTTAACTCTTTAAGACCAAATTTATAATTACTATAATAATCCCTAAATACGAGACCAGATAAAATAATTGCACTTATCGACGAAATTTTCTTATCCTCATCCGTTACATCATTTAAATTTTTCTTTATAAAATTTATTTGTCTTATTAAACTCTTTAAAAATAATTGATTAAAACTTTTTTGTTCTCTATCTAAAATAAGGTCAGTATTAGATATCCAACTTATAATTCGAATACCAATTAAATTATTACTCCATATATCTTTTTTATAATTTCGATACTTATTTATCCATTCTTTAATAATTTTTTGTATTATTTTCAATTCATCCTTTCTATTTACTAGGTTCAACCATAGAAAATTATGGATACTTTTTTTTTCTTTGTCACTTAAAATACTTACTCTAAAATTTCTTAGATCTTCACTTGATATTTTAATTAGCTGATCTTTATGATTTAAAAGAGGGGACAATAAATAAGGATTGGGATAAAAGAAGAGACCCTCTGGTACTTTGGAGTCCAAAAATTTACTATAAAAATTTGTGGAAAAAAAAAACTCTTTTATTGATTGAAATATAAGTTTTCTAATAGATAATAAATAAATATAAATATTTTTAACACTAGTCATTTATCAGTTATTTCGAAGCAAATTGATATTTTTTTTTAAATCTCCATTATTTTCCTTAAATATTGTTGATCCTGAAACTAATATATTGGCACCAGCTTCTTTTGCCATTTTAGAATTTTTAAAATTAATACCACCGTCTATTTCTAAATCTATTTTGTATTTCTCATTGTCTATAATTTTTTTTAATTCCTCTAATTTAGGTAAAACTTCTGGCATAAATTTTTGACCACCAAAACCTGGTTCTACGCTCATAATAAGGACCAAATCTACTTTTTTTAGAAAATTTTTTATAAGACTAATTTCACTTTTGGGTTTTAATGATATACCAACTTTTTTGTTAAATTTTTTAATCAAACTAATCGTATGATCAATATTTTCGGTTGCTTCAGGATGAAAGGTAATAATATCTGAACCAGCGTTTGCAAATTGTTCAATATATTTATCAACAGGAGAAATCATCAAGTGAACATCAAAAATTTTTTTTGAATAGGGTCTAATTTTTTTTATAACATCTGGACCAATTGTTAAATTTGGAACAAAGTGACCATCCATTACATCAACGTGAATGTAGTCTGCACCAGCTTTTTCTAATGCTTCAACTTCTGAACCAATCTTACTAAAATCACAAGATAGAATTGATGGTGATATCTTAACTGAAGTCATAACTAATTTATTTATAGTTTTAAATATTAAGATGTCAAAAAAATATTTCGATCTTTTGCCAATTTAATTACTAAAATCATCCGAATATGGGGAAATATTTTTTTCCATTGATGTTGACATTTCCATCTTTATCGCAAGAAACCAAACCATTAGTATGCCTAAAACCCAAAAGAGTATATTCCATACCCAAATAGACGGTATACCAAAAGACCAACTTTCAACATTAAGGGGTTTACCAAACAGCTCATTTCCAATCAATAAACCTGGACCTACTGCAAAAAATGTCCATGTAGCAAAAATAATCCATGCACTTGGCTTTAAACTTCTTCTTGCCAAAGAATAATTTTTATTCTCGTTAATGAAATCATGAAACTTTTTCTTATTTTTTGTTTCCTTCATATCTTGAGTTATGAACGAAATTATTACCGATCCGATTAAACTTGCAAGCATACCCCAAACTGATGAATGTATTGTTAAAGGCCATTTGCTCCAGAAAACAAAATTACCAAATAGTACCTGACCTATACTTTCAGTTAAAAATACAGTTATTATTCCAATAAAAATTCCAAAAGAAACTCCTTGTTTTGTAAACCAAGGAAAATAGCACAAAGCTATTAAAGGAACAAACATTTGACAAGCGATTGCGAGAGCAAAACTTCCAAGATCAATTATTTTACCGTTTGATAAAATAGATAAAATTAGAGAGATTAAAAAAATAGACATTATAACAATTTTTGAGCAGAATACTTGTTTTTGGTTAATTAAATTTTTAACAAAAAATCTTTTAATTATATCTCTAGTTACTATTGCACTTGATGTTAAATATAACGAACTAGTTGATTGTATAGATGCTATAGCGCAAATGGCTAAAATACCAAAAAAGAAAAAAGAGTACTCTCCCACTAGATTGATTATATGAGGAACTATACTAACAGCATTATCAGGATAAATATTTGGAGGTAAAATATTTGAAATATTATTTCCACTCTCATTAACAGAGTTGTTTCCACCTAACAGGGTAGAACCGATTCCAATCGCTGTCGTAAAAAAAATTACTATGAAACCAATTAGAAAACCGGAAAACCAAACTTGTTGAGTGCCAAAGTAACCAGAGTCTTTACTTGCAAAAGTCAGCATTGAAATATTAGGAGACATTTGAATTCCCGTAAGAGCAAATATAAAAGTCAAAATCATTCCTGACGTCCAAATTCCATTATAAGATAAATTTTCATTAACGATATTGACTGCTTTTATTGTTCCAGGAACTGATAGGTAAGCATTATAACTTTCCTGTGTATTGAATAAATTCATCTTCAAACTAGAAATTCTTGATAAACTTTCGTTAAGCAAACTCCATCCACCAACTAAATCATAAGTTACAAAACCAATACAGAGCACTGCAAAAACTATTAAAAGAAACTGAATTGAATCAATATAAATTATAGACTTAATTCCTCCAGTACATAAATAAGTTGTTATAACTGCTCCAATTAGAATAGCCCCTGAAGCAAAACCAATTATATTATCAGTAATAATACTAAATAACATGCCACCAAGAGATAAATTCATTGCTATAAAAGGTATAGAAAAACCTAACGCTATTACTACGATTAAGATTCTTAAAATATCACTTTTGAAATAATCAGATATCATCTCAGCTGGAGTTACATATCCAAATTTTCTAGAAAGCTGCCATTGTTTTTTAGAAAAAAGTATTCCAATAAGTGGAATAGCTATAACAAATAAAGATGTTGAGGCGAATGGCAAACCATTAAGAAAGGTTAAACTAGGTTGTAAAAAAAATATCCAGCCTGAAAAAATTGTACTTGTAATTATAGGAAAAAATGACCAGCCAGGAAGTTGCCTACCAAATAAAAAAAAATCAACAGGAGTAACTATTTTTTTTTGATTTTTAAAACCCACATAAAGACAAAAAAACCAGTAAAGAACTAAAAATGTTACAAGAGTATAAAATTGTCCACTCATTTTAAAATTACTTATTAAATATTCGATAAATTTCTTTAGCTATATCACTTTCCAATGGAAATGATAACATGCCCATCACATCATATCCCAAAATATATGGCATAGCGTAAAATCTGAACATATAAAAAAACCAAGCAACATATAATGGAACAAAAAGTGGAATTATAAAACTCGGTGTAATGAATTTAAATATTTTTATAACAGGATTTGTTACTTTAACAAACGCTTTCATAAAAAAAAAATTAGAGTCTTCTCTTTGGAAAATATTCATGGCCGATCTACCTATAAGAGTCCACATAATAATCCCAAGTACATAATCTAAAACTAGAACCCAAATTGGCATAAACTTAAATTAGCACGTGATTTTTATTGTTGAAACAAAAAAAGGGGCGAATAAATCGCCCCTTTTATAATAAAAATTAATTTTATTTAGTGTTGTTTACCAAGAATAGCTCTTCCGCTAGGAACCCTAACGTCATCAACCATTTTTTGTGTAGCAGCACTAGGCTCTTTTGTCATCAAGCTTACTACAACCATTAGTATTAAGCTTACTGGAGCTCCAATGATACCAAATCTTAAATGATCGATTCCAAGCCAAGGAGTCATAGCCATAAATTTAGGTCCAACATAAATTAGATATGCTGTACCGGCAGCTAGACCACCAAGTATTCCTGCAACCGCTCCTGCAGCATTAGCTCTCTTCCACCATACACCAAGTACAAGTGGGAAGAATAAACCGGACATTGCAAAGTCGAATGCCCAAGCTACAGCTCCTAGAATGCTGGTTAATCTCATAGATGCTATGTATGCACCAAGAGCACCAATCACTACTAGAAGAACACGCGCTACGATTAGCCGTTTTCTAACGTCAGCTTTTGGATCGATTATTTTGTAGTAGATATCATGTGATAAACAGTTTGATATCGCTAAAACTAATCCATCGGCAGTTGACATAGCAGCAGCCATACCCCCTGCAGCAACTAACCCAGAAATAACGTAAGGTAAACCAGCAACTTCAGGAGTTGCTAATACTACTACGTCACCTCTCATAAACCATTCGTTCAACTGCAATATTCCATCACCGTTGAAGTCCGCAATAAATACTTGTTTTACTGCAGCCCAGTTTTGAACCCATTGTATACTTTGAACCTCTGATATTGATTTACCAATAATTGCAGTAGGTAAGTTTGGATCCATTAACTGAAGTTTAGATAGTGTTGCTAGCATAGGCGCAGAGAAATAAAGCAAGAAGATAAAGAACAGTGACCAAGCCACTGATTTTCTTGCTGATTTAACAGAAGGAGTTGTAAAGTATCTCATTAAAATATGAGGTAACGATGCAGTTCCAACCATCATACAGATCGCAAGCGATAAGTATTTCCATACAGCCATTCCACCCGCAGGCACAGCTGAGTGAGGATTAGAAATATATTTTAATCCACCAGGAACACCGGCTTCTTTAATTGCAGCCCCTGTGTTCTTAGTTAACCCATACTGACTTTCGAGTTCAGCTAAACGTTGTACTTCATCACCTAGCATAAAGTGTGGGAAAGGATTTCCTAACTTACTTCCCATCCAAAATACCGGTATTAAGTACGCTGTTATAAGTACGATATACTGAGCTACTTGAGTCCAAGTTACTGCTCTCATACCACCTAGCATTGAACACAATAAAATACTAATTAGACCAACCCAAACTCCAAGTTCAAATGGAATTTGTAAAGCTCTTGAAGCAATTGTTCCAGTAGCATTAATTTGTGCAGTCACGTAAGTGAATGAAGCTAATACTAAAACTAATGTAGAGCAGAATCTTGGAAGATTTCCGCCATATCTAGTTCCAATAAAGTCTGGCACAGTATAACAACCAAATTTTCTTAAATATGGTGCTAGAAGAGTCGATACTAATACGTATCCACCAGTCCATCCAACTAAGAATGCCATGTAAGTATAGCCACCAAAATAAATACCGCCGGCCATTGCAACGAACGATGCACCTGACATCCAGTCAGCTGCTGTCGCCATTCCATTAAATACCGTTGGTACTTGCCTTCCTGCTACGTAGTAAGCGTCAACTTGAATAGTTCTAGATAAGTAACCTATCAGCGCATATATGCAAACTGTAAAGGCTACGAATAGAATTCCTATCGTTGCCGCATCCATACCACCAGCTTCTAGTGCTGCCATCAATAAGATGAACACTAAAAAACCACCGGTATACAAACCGTAGATTTTTGGAAGGTTTTGTATAAAACCACCTTTAAACATTAGTCATCCTCCCTTTCGCCACCGTATCCGTGTTCGTCATCGATTTTCTCCTGCTTATTAGCAAACCAAAAGATTAAAATTACGAAAGCAGCAAGTGAACCTTGTGCTGACATATAATAAGCTAATGGGTAACCAAGAAACGATCCCTGATTAACCGACTCGCCGAACATAAATATTACTATTGAGAAAAAGAACCAAATAGCCAATGTAACAAACATATGGTTTTTGGTCTTTTGCCAATGTGCGTCTTTGTTTGACATGTCTTTCCTCCCTTTAATTATTAAGAGTATTTTGCGGAAGCATACCTAAAACAGCGTTAATTAAAAGTTAAAAAACCCATTTAAACCCTAATATGATAGTGTTTTAATGAGAAAAATACTTTGATATTTTAAGGAATACAACGTGAAATTGAATCTTAAAGACATACAGAAATACCTTTTCCCTATAAAGAGAATTTTTTCTAAATATCGTCAAATTAGATCTTTGGATCAGGTCAAGAATTTCATTCAAGAACAGTCAGCTCAAGTAAGTCAAATGACATTATATGGATACCTTAAAACACGTATGGGAGCGAAGCACGTAATAATGTTCGAAAATAAAAATTTTTTGAATTCTATTAATATTGCTAAATGGAATATTTATTCAGCTTCATTAATAGATTGTACTTTTTTTTGTTTTTCCTTTTTATACAAACACAGAAATTTTAAAAAAACTGAAGAAGCAAATAGAGTTTTCTTTGAAATCTTAAATACTGAAAAAGTTAACGGAATGGACCTGGATGCTTTTGAAAATGCTACTAAGGAATTCAACAAAAGGTATCAACAAATAAATTGGGAAAATCATTTCAATTCAAATCCTTTTGAATTTAGTAGCAACGAGCTCTATGTTTGGTCGCCAATTGCTGATGAATTAAAAAAATTAGATAAAAAAATTGTAATAAATTCAATGGTTCTCAAATGGAACAATGTACAAAACGATTTCAAAAAACTGACAAGCAAATTTAATTTGGAATAAAAAAATTACTTATTTTTTCTATTATCTACTAAAGACTCGACCACTGATGGATCTGCCAAGGTAGTAGTATCACCAAGATCATGATGTTCATTTGCAGCAATTTTTCTAAGTATACGTCTCATAATCTTTCCAGACCTTGTTTTTGGTAATCCAGGCGCAAATTGAATTTGATCAGGTGTAGCAATCGGTCCAATTTGTTTTCTAACCCAAAGTTTTAATTCTCTTTCTAAATCCCCACTTGAATTTTCTCCAGCATTTAAAGTTACATAACAATACAACCCGTTACCTTTAATTTCATGTGGGTAGCCTACTACTGCAGCTTCTGCTACTTTGCTGTGTGCAACAAATGCGCTTTCAATTTCAGCAGTACCTAAGTTATGTCCTGATACTATTATAACATCATCAACTCTTCCTGTAATCCAATAGTAACCATCTTTATCTCTTCTACATCCATCTCCAGAAAAATATTTTCCATCAAATTGCGAAAAATACGTATCTATAAATCTTTGATGATCACCATATACTGTTCTCATTTGTCCTGGCCAAGATTGTGCCATACACAGTCTCCCTTTACAGGCACCTTTTAATACTTTTCCGCTTTCATCAACTATAACAGGCTTAATTCCATAAAATGGTTTTGTAGCAGATCCAGGTTTTAAATTTATTGCACCAGGCTGAGGGGAAATTAAAATTCCACCTGTTTCTGTTTGCCACCAAGTATCAACAACTGGACATCTTTTTCCTCCTACTACATTGTAGTACCACATCCATGCTTCTGGATTTATAGGTTCCCCTACAGTACCCAAAAGTTTTAATGATTTTCTACTAGTTTTTTTAACTGGATCATCCCCCTCTCGCATTAAAGCTCTTATTGCAGTTGGAGCGGTATAAAAAATATTTACTTTATATTTATCTACTATCTGCCACCATCTAGAACTATTTGGATAATTTGGAATTCCTTCAAACATTATAGTTGTGGCTCCATTAGATAATGGTCCATAAATTATATAACTATGCCCTGTTACCCATCCGATATCAGCAGTGCACCAGTAAACGTCTCTATTTTTATAATCAAATATATATTGATGTGTCATTGAGGCATATACCATATAACCACCCGTAGTGTGCAACACACCTTTCGGTTTTCCAGTTGATCCAGATGTATACAGAATAAAAAGAGGATCTTCTGCATTCATTTCTTCCGGGACACACTTGTCAGATACACCTGATAACATTTCATCGTAGGAAATATCTCTTTCATTATCCCAATTAACTTGATTTCCAGTTCTTTTAACTACAATACATTTTTTTACATTAGGACATTGCATCATTGCTTCGTCAGCTATTTTTTTAAGAGGAATAATTTTTCCACCCCTTACTCCCTCGTCTGCAGTAATTACATAGTCAGATTCACAGTCATTTATTCTTGTAGCAATAGAGTCTGGTGAAAACCCACCAAATATTATTGAGTGTATTGCTCCAATTCTAGCACAAGCCAGCATCGTATATGCTAACTCTGGTATCATGGTTAAATAAATTGTTACCCTATCACCTTTTTGAATTCCGATACTTTTTAAACCATTAGCAACTTTACAAACATTTTTATGTAATTCTTTATAGCTTATTTTTTTGTGATTACTTGGGTCATCTCCAACCCAAATTATTGCTGTTTTATTTCCCTTTTTATCTAAGTGTCTGTCAATGCAATTTGCTGAAGCATTTAACGTACCATCGTAATACCATTTAATATTTACTTCTTTTTTACTGTACTTAATATCTTTTATTTTAGTGTATGGTTTGATCCAACTAATTCTCTTTCCTTCTTTTCTCCAAAAATTCTCGTTATCTTGAATTGATAATTTGTATTTTTTTTCATATTGAGATCTATTTACATAAGCTTGCTTAGACCAATTATCAGGAACTTTAAATACTGTGTTACCATCAGAATCTTTTGATTGTTTTGTTAATTTTCTTTTTGAAATTTTCTTTAAAGATTTAACTTTTCTTCTTTTTTTTACTATTTTCTTTTTTTTCTTTTTTTTTCTTCTTTTAGCCATTTTTAACCCACTAATTATATTTATACTTTACCCATCTTGCATATAATTTTCCAGCTTTTTGAATCTATACTCATAACCGATAATCTTGGTTGTCTGACCAACTGAAGACGTTTTAAAAGTCTATGTTTTTTAATGTGTTTTAAGGAAACAGGCAATTTAAATTTTTTAAAAGAGCGAACCATTATGGACCCAAACTTTCCACTGGGATCGTTTGTGTCGATAAAAAATTCTTTTATTACTTTGACTATGCCAACTATTCTTTTTTCTTTTCCTGTATGATAAAAAAAACATTGATCATTCAATTTCATGGACTTCAAATTATTTCTTGCTTGAAAATTTCTTACACCATCCCAAACAGATCCTTTTTTATCACAGCCAATCTGTTCTTCCCAAGACCATTCCTCTGGTTCAGTTTTGATAAGCCAAAATTTCATTAAATTTTTAGTCCTGGACCTTTTAAAAAAGGAGCGTTTTTATCTAAAGACCATCTTGATCTAACAAAATATTTTTTGTTATCAAATAATTTTTTTTTATATCTCTGAATTCCTGCCCAGGCAATCATAGCAGCATTATCGCCACAAAACTGTTTAGACGGAAAAATAGTTTTGAAGTTCATTTTTTTTGATAATTGTTTTAAATTATTTCTTATACTATCGTTTGCCGCAACACCTCCAGCTACCACAAATAATCTTAATGAATTTTTCGATATTTCTTTTTGAAATATTTTCATAGCAACTTCAGTTTTTTTTCTTAAAATTTTATTAATTGCTTCTTGAAATGAAGCGGCCATATCATATCTATCTTTAGTTGATTTTATATTTCTAGATTTTCTTAGAACATCAGTTTTAAGTCCAGAAAGAGATAAATTACATCCAGCTCTATTTATTATTGGTAGGGGCAAATTGTAACTTTCTTTATTTCCTAGTTTTGCAAATTTTTCTATACTGGGTCCACCTGGGTAACCTAAATTTAAAATTTTTGAAGTTTTATCAAAAGCTTCCCCCACAGCATCATCAATTGTTGTTCCTATCTGTTTATAATTATTTAAATCTTTTACAATTATGTATTGTGAATGCCCTCCTGAAACTAATAATAATAAATAGGGAAATGTTATTTTGCTTTCAATACCAGGACTTAGCGCGTGTCCTTCAAGATGATTTATAGGTATGAATGGTTTATTCGCAAAAATTGCTAAACTTTTTCCAATGTTGTAACCAACATTAAGGCACACAACCAGACCGGGCCCGGCAGTTGCAGCAACTCCATCAATATCATTTATATTTTTTTTACTTTTTTTAAGAGCCTCTTGAATTATAAAATCGATATTTTCAATATGAGCTCTTGCTGCAATCTCTGGAACAATTCCACCAAATTTTTTATGTTCTTTAATTTGACTTGAAATTACATTTGATAAAACTTTTGCTTTACCATTGTAATTTTCTTGTATTACAGCCGCTGCTGTTTCGTCACAGCTTGTTTCAATACCTAAAAAAGTAAGTTTTTTTTTCATTAGATTAGATATTATAAAATATATATCTTTTTATATAAATGAGTAAAAAAATAATCATAGGTACAAGAGGAAGCCAACTATCACTAGCATACGCTAATAGAGTTAAAAACCTTATTTTAAAATCTAGCAAACTAAAAGACGAAAAAGTAATAATAAAAACAATTAAAACATCAGGGGATATATTTGAGAATAAAAAGATATCTGAAATTGGGGGCAAAAACTTATTTTGCAAAGAAATCGAGGAAAATTTGGTTGGCAAGGCAATAGACATTGCAGTTCATTCTTTAAAAGATTTAGACTCAATTGAGACGAATGGACTTATAATTCAGGCTTACATTAAAAGAAATGACCCCAGAGAGTCTTTTGTTTCAAAAAAATTTAATAAATTATCAGAACTAAATAATGGTAAAATTGGTTCGAGTTCTAGAAGAAGAGAACTTCAATTAAAGTTATTAAATAGAAATATTAAAGTAGAAAATATTAGAGGAAATGTTGACACTAGAATTAAAAAAGTCGAAAGCGGCGAATATGACGGAGCGGTATTAGCAATTGCTGGTTTGAAAGTTTTAAATTTAGAACAATACGTTCAGGAAATATTTTCAATAAAAGACTTTATTCCAACAGCAGGACAGGGAATCATTGCGGCCCAGTGCAGAGAAAATGATGAGCATATTAAAAAAATATTAAAAAAAATTAATCATAATGAAACTGAAATATGTGCCCTTGCTGAAAGAAATTTTTTAAAAACCCTAGGAGGAGATTGTGATACCGCAGTAGGTTGTTCAGCAATTTTGAAAAATGACAAAATAGAATTAAACGCACAACTTTTTTCTGATGATGGAAAAAAAGTTTTTAATGTTTTTAAATTAGGCAAATCAAATCAACCACAGTTACTAGGTAAATTAGCTGGTGAAGAAATTTTAAAAAAATCAGGAAATAGTTTTATTAAAAAAAGATGAACATTATATTTACTAGGCCACTTATAGACTCCGAAGACCTCATGATGAATTTCTTTTCATCAGGACATAAAGTAATACACATGCCAACTTTAAGTATTACTTCAGCTAATATGGAAGCCTTAATCACAAAAGATTATGATGGTTTAATATTCACAAGTGCAAATGCCGTAAGGTTTTTAAATTTAAAAAATGGTGACAAACAAATCAAATGCTTTTGTGTTGGCAGTCTTACAGAAAAATCTTTAAGGATGAAAGGTTTTAATAATACTGTATCAGCATCTGGCACTGTCAACGCATTAAAAAATTTAATTATAAATTCAGAAAAAAATATTAAAAATTTAGCTTATTTATGCGGAGATATTGTTTCATACGAATTAGATAAAGAGCTCTCACAAGAAGGTTTTAAAGTGAGAAAAATTATAAATTACACTTCAACTAAGATTGTAGATCTTAATAAAGAAAGTATGGAGTTAATCAAAAGATATCCGGCAAATATTGCTCTTATTTACTCCAAAAGAAGTGCTGAAAGTTTTGATGAGATAGTGAGAAAATACTCTCTTTCTGAATTGATGACACACTGCAAAGTTATGTGTATAAGTAAAAAAATTGAAGAATTTTTAAAATCAAAAGGTTGGAAAAAAACTGAAATTTTTAATCCTGGCGAGGAATTGATAAAAATAGATCAAATTAAAAATGGATAGATTAGAACAATTTATAAGCTTGTTTATTGATGTTTGGAATAACGGAATATCTGGAATAAATATTTCAGAAATTATAATAGCACTTTTTATTTTTCTAATATTTCTTTTCTTAAGAGGCTTGTTTGCAAAATTTGTAATTAAAAGATTAGAAAAATATGTATCAAAAACTACAAATCGTTTTGATAATTCCTTAGTCGAATCTCTAAAAGGCCCTACAAAGTTTTTCCCAATAGTAATAGGGTTTTTTATAGCAACAAGCTATGTATCCTTTGGGGAAGGTACTGAAAGTTTTATTGATAATGCCAATAGAACTTTAATAACAATTCTAATATTTTGGTCTCTACATCAATTAATCGGTCCTATTTCTGTTCTAATAAAAACAGTAGAGGATTTATTATCAAGAGATTTGCTCAATTGGATAATTAAAGCTTTTAAAATTTTAATATTAATTCTTGGTGCAGCAGCAGTTTTAGAACTCTGGGGAATTAAAATTGGACCAATAATTGCAGGTTTAGGTTTATTCGGTGTAGCAGTGGCTTTAGGAGCTCAAGATTTGTTCAAGAATTTAATATCAGGAATTTTGGTTTTAGTTGAAAAAAGATTTAAAGTTGGAGACTGGATTCTCGTTGAAGATATTATTGAAGGTATTGTCGAGCGTATAGGTTTTAGATCAACTGTTGTAAGAAAATTTGATAAATCAGTTGCAATAATACCAAATTTTCAGTTTGCAGAAAATGCTGTAATTAATATTAGCGAAACTACAAACTGGAGGATAAGTTGGATCATAACTTTGCAGTATGATACCACCGTCGATCAGCTTAAAAAAATTCGAGATGAAATAGACAATTATATTGTATCGTCTAAAGATTATAAAAAAAGTGATAATACAATGCATGCTGTCAGAATCGATAAATTTTCAGATAGCTCTATAGACATGTATGTAAGATGTTTTACAAATACTGATAAATGGTCAGAGTGGTTAAAAGTTAAAGAAAGATTAGCAATCGCAATAAAAGAAATAGTTGAAAAAAACAAAGCCTCTTTTGCTTTTCCCAGTCAATCTATTTATGTGGAGAAAAAATAATGAAATCTATTTTAATATTAATAGACAGCGTGGTTAGCATTTATATTTGGATACTCATAATTAATGCCGTTCTAAGCTGGCTGATTGCTTTTAATGTTTTAAATACCTCAAATAGACTGGTTTACTCTGTATTGGATATTAGTTACAAAATGACTGATCCACTATTAAGACCTATAAGAAATTTTTTACCAAACTTGGGAAGTATAGATATTTCTCCGGTGGTTCTGATTTTGCTTTTGATGTTTGCTAGAAATTTAATATTTGAGTTTTTTGCTCCTTCGATGTTTTAAATATGATTATTGATGGAAAAAAAATAGCAGCAAAATTAAGAGAAAATTTAAAAAAAAATATTATAAATCTGAAATCAACTCTTAAATCTATACCTGGTTTGACCGTAATTTTAATCGGGGAGGACCCTGCAAGTAAAATTTATGTGAAAAATAAAGAAAAATTTTCTAAAGAAGTTGGCATGAACTCAGAAGTTATAAGATACCCTGAAAATATAGAAGAAAAAGTTGTTTTAGATAAGATTAAAGAGCTAAATAAAAATAAAAAAGTCTCAGGAATTCTCGTTCAACTTCCTTTGCCTAAACATATTAATAAAAAACGAGTTATTGATACTATTCTTCCAAACAAAGATGTTGATGGTTTCCATCCAATAAATGTTGGAAATTTATCATCTGGTTATGAAAGCAATATTCCCTGTACACCTTTGGGCTGTTATTTACTGATTAAAGAAGTAGAAAAAAATTTAAGTGGCAAGCACGCTGTAATTATTGGTAGATCAAATTTAAATGGCAAACCCATGGCTCAGCTTTTGCTTAAAGAAAATTGTACAGTAACAATTACGCATTCCAAAACTAAAGATCTAAAAGCTGTATGCAATAAGGCTGATATTATTGTTGCTGCTGTGGGCAAACCTAAACTTGTAAAAGGAGATTGGGTAAAAAAAAATGCCGTAATAATTGATGTTGGTATTAATAAAACTGAATCGGGAATAGTAGGAGATGTAGATTTCGATGAGGTTTCAAAAATAGCCCGAGCAATAACTCCAGTTCCGGGCGGTGTAGGTCCCATGACTATCGCCTGTCTACTTAATAATACAGTTGAGTGCTTCAAAAGAGCTAATTCTTAAAAAGAAATAAATTATATATTTTGATTCCAATGAAGTTATTTTTAATTCTTGGCAATCAGTTGTTCAATCCAAAGTATCTTGAAAAATTTTCTGAACATATTTTTTATATGTCAGAGGATCTCGGTTTATGTACGTTTCAAAAACATCACAAACTCAAAATTTTGCTTTTTCTTTCATCAATGCGTTCATATAGAGATGAATTAAAAACAAAAAAATTTAAAGTCATTTATAATGATTGTCACAAAGATTTTAAACTTTCATATGAAAAAAAACTTGAAAAAATAATCAAAAATAAAAAAATTAAAGAAGTCAGTTTTTTTGAGATAGAGGATATTTTTTTTGAAAAAAGACTAAAGTCTTTTTTAAAGAAAAAAAATTTAAATTTTAAAGAAATTAAATCTCCAATGTTTCTTACATCCAGAGAGGAATTTAAAAAATATCTTAAAAGTACAAAAAAGCCATTTATGGCAAATTTTTATAAAATAAATAGATCAAAATTTAATATTTTAATGAATAAGGATGGAACACCCGAAGGTGGCAAATGGAGCTTTGATGAAGAGAATAGAAAGAAATTACCAGATACAGTTAAAATACCTAAAAAACTAAATTTAAAATTTACATCTCATACTGATGAACTTAAAAAATTTGTTGAATTAAATTTTAAAAATCATCCTGGATCAACAAATAATTTTTGGTTTCCAACTACAAGAGATCAAGGCCAAAAACTTTTAGATCAATTTCTTAAAGAAAAAATTGATCTCTTTGGTGATTATGAAGATGCAGTGAGTAAAAAATCGAATGTTTTATTTCATAGTGCTTTAAGCCCCATAATCAATCTAGGATTAATAACGCCAAGTGAAATTTTAGAAAAAGTAAAAAAAATTGAAAAAAAAGTAAGAATAAATTCTTTAGAAGGTTATGTTAGACAAATTATTGGTTGGAGAGAATTTATGAGGGGAATTTATCAAAACTATGATAATCGTCTTGAAAATACAAATTTTTTTAATCACAAAAATAAAATGAAATTGTCTTGGTATAATGGCACCACTGGTTTAGATCCATTGGATCACTCAATTAAAAATGCTTTAAATTATGGTTGGTCACATCATATTGAAAGACTAATGATATTAGCAAATATAATGAATCTATGTCAGATACATCCTAAACAAGTTTATAAATGGTTTATGGAAATGTTTGTCGATTCTTCCGATTGGGTAATGGCGCCAAACGTTTATGGTATGGGCCTTTTTAGTGACGGCGGAATATTTGCAACTAAACCTTACATTTGTGGATCTAGTTATTTTCTCAAAATGATGGATTTTAAAAGAGGAGAATGGTGTAACACAATGGACGGTCTCTATTGGAATTTTATTAATAAAAATAGAAAGTTTTTTTCAAAAAACCCTAGGCTTTCAATGATGGTAAGGGTTTTCGACAAAATGAAAAGCGATAGAAAAACACTAATCTTAAAAGCAGCCCAACAATTTATTAAACAAAATACGATTTAAGTGGTGAAAAAACAAAATCTACCTTCAAAGATCTGCATAGTCTGTAAAAGGCCTTTTGTATGGAGAAAAAAATGGAAGCTTAACTGGGAAAGGGTAAAATACTGTTCTAAAAAATGTTCAAGATTGTAAAAATAATTATTTTTTTTCTTTATATTACCTCATATTTTTCAAATTCCTATTCTAATGAAAAATTAATACAAGAATTAAAAGAGGGCGAAAAAATTGTTCTTATTAGACATGCTTTGGCCCCCGGAAGTGGAGATCCTGTAAACTTTAATTTAAATGATTGCAGCACTCAAAGGAACCTGAATATGAAAGGTATAGAACAATCTAAAAAAATTGGAAGTTTTTTTACTAAAAATAATATTCCAATTGATCAAGTATTATCTAGCGAATGGTGCAGATGTAAAGATACTGCAAAATATGCTTTTGAAAAATATAATACATTCAATGCTTTAAACTCTTTTTTTTCACAAAGATTTCAAAAGAACAGAGCAGGTCAGATGTTAGATTTATCAAATTTTTTAAAAAAATGGGATAATAAAAAAAATTTAGTTTTAGTTACTCACTATGTAGTCATCCTAGATATTACTAATCAACCTGTTTCATCTGGTGAAATCGTTATCTTGGATAAAAATTTAAATTTAATTGGAACTATGTTATTATAAATTATGTGCCCAATTTGTTGGATATCAGGCTTTATAGCAGCTATTTTTGGTGGATCACTTTTAGCAGTGGTTAATCATCCAATATCTTGGGCTCTGAGTGGATTATTAATTATTTACGCCGTTTATAAATTTTATGAGGCAAAAAAAAGAGGAAAAAAAATGACTGAAGAAACAAAGTATAGAAATAGACGTACAATTTTTAGATTTGTGCAAGGTGTTGTTGTAGGATCTATTGTGACTATAATAATTTTTTACAGTTTAACCTATAAAGAACATGAAAGAATGCATGACTTATTAGAGAAGCATGGAATTGAAAAACACGAACATTAAAAACTTTCAGCCAACGTTTGATCTGCCACCATCTACACCAATAATCTGGCCTGTAATCCAAGAACTTTCTTCAGAGAGTAAGAATTTAGCCAAAGCAGCGCTATCCTGACCTTCTCCCACTCTTTTAAGTGGATGTTGTTTTGCGATACCCTCTGCAATCTTCGGGTTACCAAGAATTCGTCCAGCCATTTTAGAATTACTTAGGCTTGGAGCTATACAATTAATTCTCACACTTGGGGCAAGTTCAGCAGCTAGTGAAACAGTCAATCCTTCCAAAGATGCTTTAACTGGAGAAATGATACTATGATTCGGAAATCCTTGCTTAACAGCTATAGTTGAAAAAACAACAACAGATGATTTATTTTTTTTTAAATTGTCTTTATATTTTTTTATAATTTCTACAATAGGAAATAAATTTAAATCAAGACTTTTTAAGTAATCCTTTTTTGAGACAAGGTTTATCGGTTTAAGGTCAATGGAACCAACACAATATGCTATTCCTGAAATATCTGTATTTTGTATGTCTGTCTCAATCTTTTCAATGAAATCTGGATCGGTTACATCAACTACACTAAACGATCCACCTGTTTGCTCCGAGAGTTTAGATACTTCTCCTTCATTTTTCCCAATCAAATGTATTTCTTTAGAGCTATCACTTAATAATTTAGCTAATGAACTTCCAACTGCTCCTGTTGCACCAAATATTAAAATTTTACCTGCCATAAATTTAAGTACCTTTTGATATTTGTAATTTTTTTGCAACAGAGAAGCTCAAAAAGGTTAAGTATGTTCCTGTAATAAATAAGGCATTGGCAATTATCATTGTGACCTGGCTAATTTCGAAATAAGAGAATAGCAAATAGGCAAATCCAATCATTAAATCCCAAACTCCAAATAGCAATAGGTAAAGAGGCCATCTTGTACTTGCTTTCAAGGATTTAAAATCTGCAATACGATTTTTTATATAATCATTTCCTAAAGCAATAAGCATCAAAGGAATTATAAAAAAGAAAATCCAAACGTATATTGCAATGCTAAAATTTTCTTCAACCCATATTTTTGGAAATACACTTGTTTCATGGAGCAGTGTCCAGAAAATTAAGTAACCAAACATATAATAAGCTACTATTGCAACTAGCTGTTTCATCTCTAAGCTTCTTCACCTGGGTTTTGTTTATCCATGCCTAATTTTTTGCTGTATCTTAATGTTAAGAAAAATACTGATAAAGCCAATAAGAGTATTGCGCCACCTTGATAAATCAGATTTATCGAAGCACTGTCTTTATCTTGTAAAATAATTAATCTAGCCAATGCAGTGATAGCAATTAACACAGGATAAGTAATTCTGATTGTCTTGCTGGCCCAAAAAACTCCGATCATTCCTATGACCTCAATATAAATGAACATTAAAAGTAGATCAGCAAGTGTAACTCTTCCCACTTTATACATTTCATTAACTTCGAAACCAAAAGCTAGAACAGTACCCACTAAAATAAATATTACAGCTACTAACTGAATATTTCTTATAACTGAATTCATAGTCATAAAGTTTTATATATACTAATTTTAGCTAAGTTCTTAGCTTTCTTGCCGCACCTGATATAAATCTCTCAACTTTTGACTTTTTAAAAGATTTATTTTCTTCAAAGGATACTTTTTTAACTGAGTAAGCTTTACTTTTGCTTTGTCTTGAAAGAATTGTAACATTTCCTTTGTATAATTTAAGTTTAACTGATCCGTTAACATGATTTCTTTTAAGATCGACGATTTTCTGTAATTTATATCTAGCTTTTGAAAACCAAAAACCGTTGTAAATAAGCTCAGCATATTTTGGCATTACCTCATCTTTTTGATGCATAGTTTTTTTATCTAAACTTACAGACTCCATTGCTCTATGTGCTGTCATCAAAAGAGTGCCACCTGGTGTTTCGTATACTCCTCTTGATTTAATTCCAATAAATCTATTTTCAACTAGATCAACTCTTCCAATTCCATTTTTACCAGCGACTAAATTTAATTTTTGTAAAAGTTTAGCAGGTGCTAATTTTTTATTATTTACTGATACTGGATCACCTTTTTTAAATCCTATGGTTACATAAGAGGGTTTCTTGGGTGCTTTTTCAGGAGAAACAGTTCTTTGAAAAATATATTCAGGAGCTTGTTTTTTTGGATCTTCCAAAACCTTTCCTTCAGTTGAAGTGTGATAAAGATTGTCATCCACTGAAAAAGGAGGTGCTCCTTTTTTATCTTTAGGTATTGGGATTTTGTGTTTTTTTGCGTATCTAATTAAATCTGTTCTAGATTTTAATTTCCAAATTCTCCATGGGGCTATGACTTTTATTTTTGGTCCAAAATAATAATATCCTAATTCAAATCTAACTTGATCATTTCCTTTTCCAGTAGCACCATGTGATACAGCAAATGCTTTAAATTTTTTTGCAACGGCAATCTGTCTTTTTGCAATTAAAGGTCTTGCAATTGAGGTACCCAATAAATATGTACCTTCATACAAAGCGTGCCCTCTAACCATTGGAAAAACATAATCTTTTACAAAATTATTTTTTAAATCTTCAATAATAATATTTTTAACACCTAATCTTTTTGCATTTTTAATTATTTTTTTTTTATCAATTTCTTGCCCAATATCGGCGGTATAGGCTATTACTTCAGAATTGTAATTCTCTTGAAGCCATTTAAGAATTATGGAGGTGTCTAGCCCCCCAGAATAAGCCAAGACAATTTTACTTTTATTTTTAGGCACAACTTTTTCTTGCAGCGTTATATGATTTTGTAAAGCCCATCATTGAATAAGTATCTTTAGTCTGATTTCCTTTTTTATTAGCTGCGGAAACAGAAAGTTTTGAGGCTTTTTTCATTACTTTAATTAAACTAAATTCTTCCTCACCATCAAGTAACCATGCAAATTTACCTTGGGAAAACATATTAAATTCATTTTTACCACTTCTTGCTACGACACTAGAAATCTTATACTCATGGCCACTTGTTATACTAATTTCATTTTTAATTTTTCCAGATTTTCTGAAAGTTACGAATAATCTAGAAGGATCTCTTTTCAAATTTTTTGGAGCTCTTTCTAAAGGAATAGTCTGTGCAAAACAAATCTTACCACTTGCATCATTGTAGGTAAAAGTTTCCCAATTTTTAAATTTCCCAATACTCTTTGGTTGGGCTGCTAATACAGAATTTGTAGCAAAGAACGCAATAATAGAAATTGTTGTAATAATTTTTTTAATCATTTTAAGCAGATATTAATAACTTATACAAAATTTATCTCTTTTCAACAGTTCTGTTTATTAAGGTGCAGGATTAGGATTGTTTTCATGTACTGTATTTATATCATTTATGATATTTTCATTCAGAGATAAATTTATACTATCTATATTTTCTTTTAGCTGATCCATTTTAGTTGCTCCAATAATGTTACTAGTAACAAAATTTCTGGAGTTTACAAATGCTAGAGATAATTTAGTAAAGGAAATGTTATATTTTTTAGCAATTTTAAAATAGTTATCAACTGCATCATAAGTTCTTTGATTATGATATCTTGGATAATTTTCATAAAATAAATCTAATCTAGAATTTTTTGGTACCTTTTTATTTCTATATTTTCCTGTCAGATAGCCAATTCCAAGAGGTGAATAGGCAAGCAATCCAGCTTTTTCCCTAATAGAAATTTCTGACATTCCTATTTCATAGGTTCTATTTATTAAACTATAAGGATTTTGTACCGATACCACTTTTGGTAGATTTTGTTTGTCTGCAATTTCTAAAAATTTAGAAAATCCCCAGGGAGTTTCGTTTGATAGACCAATATATCTTATTTTTCCTTGATCAACGAATTTCCTTAAACTTTTTAATATACTCTCAAAACTATTCCAAATTTTTTCTTTTTCATCATGCTTGTAATCTAAATCTCCAAAGTAATTAGTATTTCTTTCGGGCCAATGAAGTTGATATAAATCAATATAATCGGTATTCAATCTTTTTAGACTATTATTCAAAGCTGTCTCAATACTTCTCTCCGAATATTGTTCACCACCTCCTCTAATCCACTTTAAACCTGGTCCAGCTATTTTCGAAGCTAATATAATTTTTTTTCTATTTTTTTTTATTTTAAACCAATTACCTATAATCTCTTCAGTTTTTCCATAAGTTTTTTCTTTTGGTGGTATTGCATAAAGTTCAGCAGTATCAAAAAAATTTATTCCATTTTCTAATGCATAGTCCATTTGCTCAAAACCCTCTTCTTGAGTATTTTGTTCTCCATAGGTCATTGTACCTAGACAAATAAGGCTTACATTCAATTCCGTGTTACCTAATTTCCTATATTTCATAAAAATGTAATATTTTTAGGTGATATATGTGGGATTGAAAACAAAAAAAAAATGATTATATTTTAAATATGGAGTTTAATAGACAAAATACCAAAATTAAATCATCTATAGCTGACGAACACATAATCGATCAGGGCTTAAGAAGCTATATGCTTAAGGTTTATAACTATATGGCCTCAGGTGTTTTTTTAACTGGAATAGTTTCTTTAATATTATTTAGATTATCCGGAGGTTACGATATTCAAATAACTCCAAGTGGCATCTCAGGACTAACTGGAATTGGACAAGCATTATTTGCTTCTCCTTTAATGTGGGTAGTTATGCTGGCACCACTGGGAATAGTTCTTTACATGAGTTTCGGTATTAGAAAAATGAGTGCTGCAAAAGCTCAAACTACTTTTTGGATTTTTGCTGCTTTAATGGGAGCTTCACTTGCTTCAATATTTTTAGTTTATACTGGAGCAAGTATTACTCGTGTATTTTTTATAACAGCAGGCACATTCGGAGCTATGAGCATTTATGGCTATACTACTAAAAGAGATTTAACTAAGTTTGGATCATTTTTAATGATGGGCTTAATTGGGATAATAATTGCATCAATAGTTAATATATTTATGAAATCAACTATGATGTATTTTGTAATTTCAATTCTAGGAGTATTAATTTTTGTTGGTCTTACAGCATATGATACTCAAAAAATTAAAAACATGTATCTCGAGTCTGATGATAGCGAAATATCTGGTAAGAAAGCAGTTATGGGCGCTTTAACATTATATCTAGATTTCATTAACTTATTTATAATGCTTTTGAGACTTTTTGGGCAAAGAAGATAATACTTATTTTACTAATTTTAATTCCTTTAACTCAATTTTTTTAATTAATACTTCTAAATTTTCTGATTTTTTTATTATTCTTCCGTTTCTATCCAAAATATAATATTTTTCTGTTTTATTTTTTGGGTTTAAGTTCTTAGATATCCTGTAAATTGGTTTCTCCGACGCTCTCTGATACACGTCAAAAGAAATTTCTTTTTTATTTATTGAAAGTCCATAGTCTTTCCAGTCTCCCGATGAAACTTTTTTTGCATAAAGGTTAAGAATAGTTTTTAACTCTTTTTTAATAAAAAAGTTTTCCTTATCAAAAAATCTATTATTAACAACTAGTTTTAGTTTATTCATTTTTTTTATATTTTTGTATTAAAGGTATCTGAAATGCCGTGAATAACAGTGTTATAGGTAATATTCCCCATACTTTAAAATTAATCCAAAATTCCTCACTTTGAGTTCTCCACACAATTTCGTTAATAATAGCTAAAAAAATAAAAAAAACTATCCACCTGTAAAGAAGCTTGTCCCAGCCAAATTCTTCTAACTTGATAGAACTTTTAAAAAAAAATTTTAAAAAATTCTTTCTGTACCAAATCTTTCCAATCCATAATGTGATTGCAAAGACAATGTTAATTATTGTAGGTTTTAAATAAATAAATATTGGATTTTTAAAAAAAATAGTTAATCCTCCGAACAAAGATACTAAGAACGCTCCTATTAAAGGAATATAAGGTATTTTTTTTTCTACAAAATACACTATTGCGACAGCTACTATTGTTGTTAAGATTAGAGGCGGAATAGCTATAATTAAGTTTTTATTGCTTTTGTAATATACTATTAGGAAAATCAAAAGAGGACCAAAGTCTGTTAAGATTTTAATAAAAGATTTATTCACAGATTAAAGTTACCATAAATTTTTTTTATTTACATTTTTTTTATTGATTTTACGATAAATGTTATTATCTTAAATAAAATATGAATGCTAAAAAAGCAAAATTTTCAATAGGTGAAATAGTTAAACATAAGCACTTTAATTTCAGAGGCGTTATATACGATGTAGATTTTGAATTTAATAATTCAGAAGAATGGTATGAATCAATCCCAAAGGATGTTCGTCCTAAAAAAGACCAGCCATTTTATCATTTACTTGCTGAAAACAACGAGATCACATATGAAGCATATGTTTCTGAACAAAATTTAATTATAGATAGCTCGGGAGACCCAATCAGACATCCTTTAGTAAATGAAGTATTTTCTGAAAAAAGGGGATCAGGTTATTATAAACCTTCAAATTAGTGTTTCTGCCACAAATTTAACAAATTTAATACAAATCTCCGGCTAAAAGTAAATATACCATTTGAATGTTAGAGCCTAGTTGGGAATTAACTTATACTTCCTTATCTCCCTCATAATTTTCAATTAGGCTAACAAAATATACCATTCAAAATTCATCTAAAATCAGTTAAAGAAAGTTATGATAAAATTTTTAAATCCTAGCTATCTATTTCACTTATCTGGGAAGATACTAAAATTTATAAAAACTTTTGTTATACCAGTTACATTAATTGGTGTTACGTTTGCACTTTTTGTTTCACCACAAGATTATATCCAAGGTAATTCTGTAAGAATTATGTATGTTCACGTACCATCTGCATGGATATCTTTACTTTGTTTTGGAGCAATATGTTTTTTATCTGTTATTAACTTTCTCTTTAAAATTAAAAGTTTAAGCTTGATATATAAAAGTATAGCCCCAATTGGACTAACATTTAATTTTGTAGCTATTATCACAGGGTCACTTTGGGGACAACCAACTTGGGGTACATGGTGGGCATGGGACGCTAGGTTGACCTCAATGCTTATATTGTTATTTTTTTATATAATTTTCATTTTATCTTATAAGTTTATCAAAGATCCTCATAAGTCTTCCAAAACATGTACTATCATCTCTCTATTAGGAATTGTTAATGTCATAGTTATAAAGTACTCAGTTGTTTGGTGGTCTACACTTCATCAACCATCAAGCATTAAAATTTTTGAGGAAACTACTGTTCATTTTTCAATGTTAGTCCCACTTGTGGTCATGTTATTAGCTTTTTTATTGTATTCTGCGCTAATTTTTCTAATGAAATATAGAATAGAAACAATTAGAGTCAAAAAAAAGGGTTTAAAAAAATTATGAATTTAAATGTATTTATTATGAATGGTCACGGTATATACGTTTGGTCAGCCTTTTTAACAACTTTTTTAGCTTGTCTCTATGTTTTTTTAAAAACCAGGAAGACTCTTAAAAAACTTGAAAAAGACTTTGTTAAAGAAACTGAAAATTTCTCACAAGAGCAGCTTGAGGTTCTTAAAAAACAAAAAATTGCTAAAGAAATTTTAATTTCGAATTCAAAAAACTAGTTGGGCATTTTTGAAATGCTTAATAAAAAGACGAAAAATAGATTATCAATCTTCATAGCGGTATTATCAGTGTCTATAATACTAATAGTATTTATTTTTAAAACACTAGAAGATAATATTCTATATTTTTATTCCCCTTCTGAAATACAAGAAAGCAATGAGGCAATTCTAAATAATGAAATCAGAATAGGCGGGATGGTAAAAGATGGATCATTAAAAACTGATAATAATGAAATTAAGTTTATTGTTACAGATTTTAAAAAGGAAATAATAGTGAGCTACAAAGGTACAGTTCCTGCGCTTTTCGCAGAAGGAAAAGGGGTAGTTGCAGAAGGAAAACTAAAAGATAAAAAATTTTTTTTAGCTAAGAGAATTTTAGCGAAACACGATGAAAATTATATGCCGCCAGAAGTAAGAGAAAATTTAAAACAAAATGTTAAGTAATCTAGGCACTTTTTCCTCTTTAATTGCATTAGCTATATCTTTTGCTCTTATCATTTTTTCATATTTCGAAATTAAGATTTCAGATAATAAAGTTCCAAAGAGAATTTATCTTCTATCATTTTATCAATTAGCTTTTTCTGTTTTAAGTTTTTTGATCTTACTAGTTGGTTATATATTTTCTGATTTTTCAATGATTAATGTTTATGAGAATTCACACACAACTAAACCGTTATTTTATAAAATTTCAGGTGTGTGGGGCAATCATGAAGGCAGTCTCTTATTATGGATAAACATACTTGTTTTATTTTCATTTCTATTTTTATTTTTAAATAATAATAAAAACAAAAAATTTCGAATTTTAACTTTAATTATTCAAAATTTGTTAATTTCAATTTTTTTTATTTTTTTATTAACAAATTCAAATCCATTTTCTAAAATATTTCCAATACCTAATGAGGGAATGGGTTTAAACCCAATTTTACAAGACCCAATTCTGGCAATTCATCCTCCATTACTTTATTTAGGATTTGTTGGATCTTCAATTTATTTTTCCGCAGCACTGGCTGCTCTGCTTTCACAAGTTGAAGCTAGATCATTTGCAATTTCAATTAAACCTTGGGTTTCTATTTCATGGTTCTTTCAAACCGTTGGTATATTAGCCGGATCCATCTGGGCATACTACGAGTTGGGCTGGGGTGGATTTTGGTTTTGGGATCCAGTAGAAAATTCCTCTTTGATGCCATGGTTTTTAATGACTGCACTACTTCACTCAGTTTTAGTTTTAGAGAGAAGAATAGGACTTTATTCGTGGGTTATTATATTAAGTATTTTAACTTTTACGATGAGCGTAGTTGGAACTTTTTTAGTTAGATCTGGAATCTTGAATTCTGTCCATACATTTGCAAATGATCCATCAAGAGGTTTATTCATACTTACGTTTTTGATTTTCATGGTTTTTTCATCAATTTTTATTTTTTTTAAATATGCTCCGGTTGAAAAAAAAAATTATAAAATTTTTACCAAAGAATTTTTTATATTAATCAATAACTGGTTTATGATATTTTTCTTAACAGTCGTTTTGATAGGGACGTTATATCCAGTTTTTCTTGATACTCTCTTTGGAACAAAAATATCAGTTGGCCCTCCTTATTATAACTTTATTTTAGCTCCTTTTTTGATTCCTTTATTGTTTTTGATGACTTCTGGACCCAAACACAAATGGATAACACCAGAAGTAAAGAAAATATTTAATTTTGCTCTGTTTATATCGTTTGTTTTATTTTTAATAATTTTTCTTTTTATAAAAAATGAAAGTAATTTTTTATTAAATATTATATTGCTGTTTTCACTATATTTAATAGCTCAGACTATTCTAGATTTATATCAAGACTTAAAAAATGGAAATTTTAATTTATCTAGGTTCGCATCCCATTTTGGTTTTGGATTATTAATTTTTTTTATTTCTATAAATTATATATTTTCTATCGAAAATAATTTTAATGTAAAAGTAGGAGAAAAAAAAATTGTGAAGGATTATGTTATAAAATTTAAAAATTTGGAGACTTTATCAAAAAATAATTACCAATCAGTTATTGGTTATTTCGAAATTCAAAATAAAAATCAATTAGTGTTAGAAAATTTAACTCCTGAAATTAGAATTTATAATAAACCAGAAATCATAACTTATGAAGCATCAATAAAATCAAAATTCTTTTCGGACACATATTTAACCATGAGTAATATTTCAAATACAGACATATTTAATATAAAATTTCAAAAAAAACCTTTTATGAATTTTATTTGGCTTTCTGTTTTGTTAATTTCAGTCGGAGGAGTTTTGAATTTTTTTTCAAGAAAAAAAATATAAAATGAAAAGACTATATTTAATTTTATTTTGCTTTTTTTTTATTTTTATTTTTACGACTTTTTACTTAAGTCTTAAAAATAATAAAATATATGATACCGAAAACTTAATCGGAAAAGAAATCAAATATATTGAATTGCAGTTTTTCAACGATGAAAAAAAATTTAGTACGACTGATGCAAAAAATTTTAATTTTACATTATTTAATTTTTGGGCTTCTTGGTGTGGACCATGCAGGAAAGAACACAAACATTTAATTTCTCTAAGTAAAATTAATAATTTAAAAATTATTGGTGTAAATTTTAAGGATGACAAAAATAATGCCAAAAATTTTTTGAAAGAGTTGGGAAATCCTTTCTTCATTCTAACCCAGGATCCAGATGGAAAAAAATCTGTAGATTTTGGGGTATATGGTATTCCTGAAACGATACTTGTAGATGAAAATTTAACTATCTTAAAAAAATATATAGGACCATTAAAACCAAAAGATGTTAAAGAGATTAAAAAAATTGTTAATTAAATGAAAAAGTATTTTTTTATAATGATAATATTTTTGATAAATTCAAATCTTTTATCAAACGAAAACCTTAATTCAAATATTTTAAAAAACCTTAGATGTTTAGTTTGCCAAGGACAAACAATACTAGATTCAAATGCTGATTTTGCATTGATTATAAAAGAAGTTGTAAACGATAAAATTGAAGAAGGCTTATCAGAAAATGAAATATATAATTTTTTATCCGAAAAGTATGGAGATTGGATTTTACTTAATCCACCACTCAAAAAAGATAGTTATGTCTTATGGTTATTGCCATATTTATTATTTATACTTGGTGGTATATTTATTTACCTAATTACAAAAAAAAGGTTAATTGGAAAGAAATAATTGGCTATGTACATTTAAAAATTAAAATTGTATTTTTTTGATAAAATGAAAATTAAATTAAAATTAATATTGGTTTTACTTAGTACTATAATTATCAGTACTACAGCAACATCTAACGAAAATAGCAAAGGCTTGAACTTTTATACCGGAATGTTTGATTTCAGTGACGATGGAAAGAGAGCTGCTCTTTATGGAGTTGAGCACCAAAATGAGAATTTATATAGAGACACTTTTTTTGGAAGAATTTCTCCTATTACAGGTCTCATGATAACTCAAGATAAAGCAACATATTTATATACCGGTATCGAGGCGAACTATTCTTTAGGAATATTAAATATTACCCCAAGTTTTACACCTGGATATTATAGGCAAGGAGACGGCAAAGATCTGGGACACCCATTAGAGTTTAAAAGCGAAGTACAGGTATCATTCGATCTTTCAGAGGGAACTAATTTAGGAATGTCCTATAACCATGTATCCAATGCTAGTCTTGGAGATAAAAATCCTGGAGCAAATAGCTATATGTTTAATTTCTTAAAAAGATTTTAAATTTATAAAATTCCAATGAACTTAAATGATTGTTATAATTTTGATGATTTTAGAAAACTTGCCAAAAAAAAACTACCTGCACCAATTTTTCATTATATAGACGGGGGCTCAGACGATGAAGTGACTCTTAAAAGAAATACAGAGTCTTTTTCAAAATGCGATCTTGTTCCAAATATTTTAGCTGGCGTCGGTGAACCAGACATGAATACAGAAGTTTTCGGTAAAAAAATAAAAATGCCAATATTTTTGTCACCAACAGCAATGCAAAGGCTTTATCATCATGATGGTGACAAAGCAAGCGCTCGAGCAGCAGAAAAATTTGGAACATTTTATAGTATGTCAACTATGGGTACTTCATCAATTGAGGAAATCTCAAATATTTCAGGTGGACCAAAGCTATTTCAATTATATATTCATAAAGATCAGAGCCTAACTGATAATTTAATTGACCGATGTAAAAGATCTGGTTTCAATGCTATGTGTCTAACTGTTGATACAGTTGTAGCAGGTAATCGTGAAAGAGATCATAAGTGGGGTTTTACCACACCACCAAAATTAACACTTAAAAGTCTATTGAGTTTTGCTTTTCATCCAAAGTGGTCTATAAATTATTTAACTCATGAAAAATTCCAATTGGCAAATGTTTCTCATTTTACTAAGAAAGGAAGTAGTATTGCTAAGGGTGTAATGGAATACATAAATGAGCAATACGATCCAGCAATGAGTTGGAAAGATGCTGAGTACTGTATAAAAAAATGGGGAGGCCCATTTGCAATTAAAGGAATTATGTCAGTTGAAGATGCAAAACGAGCAGTTGGAATTGGAGCTTCTGCAATTATGCTTTCAAATCATGGAGGCAGACAATTAGATGGTTCACGTGCACCATTTGATCAACTTCCAGATATAGCGGATGCTGTTGGTGGGAAAGCAGAGATAATTTTGGATGGCGGAATAAGAAGAGGAACACATGTGTTAAAAGCTTTATCACTGGGAGCAACAGCTTGTAGTTTTGGAAAAGGCTATTTATTTGGTTTAGGAGCAGGTGGACAACAAGGAGTGGAGGCTGTCTTGCAAAAAATGCACGACGAGATAAGAAGAGATATGATACTTTTAGGATGTAAATCCGTAAAAGATTTAAGTAAATCCAATATTATTTTTAGAACATGAAATTATCAAAAAGCTTAGATAGATTAGGAACAGAAACCGCTTTTAGCGTTCTTGCAGAGGCAAAGAAATTGGAAGCCGCAGGGAAGCCAATGATACACTTGGGATTAGGTCAGCCTGATTTTAAAACACCAAAACATATTGTTGACGCAGCAAAAAAAGCTTTAGATGATGGTCACCACGGTTATGTTTTATCAAACGGGATACTAGAATGCAGACAATCAGTAACAAGGAAAATAAAAAAACTTTATAATCAAGATATTGATCCAGAAAGAATAATTATAATGCCCGGAGGAAAACCAACAATGAGTTATGCCATTCAATGTTTTGGGGAACCAGGAGCAGAAATAATTCATCCTACACCTGCATTTCCAATTTACGAGTCTATGATTAACTTTACAGGCTCAAAAGCTGTTCCATATGATCTTACTGAAGATAAAAATTTGAAATTTAATCCAGAAAAAATATTATCTTTAATAACAGACAAAACAAGACTTTTAGTTTTAATTAATCCAAATAATCCGACAGGAAGTTTTGTTGAAAAATCAGATATTGATGTATTGGCCGAAGGTCTAAAGAAGCATCCACATGTAACAATTTTAAGTGATGAGATTTATAGTAGACAAATTTTTGATGGAAAAGAAATGCCAACATTTTTTAATTATCCAGAATTAAGAGAAAGACTGATTGTTCTTGAAGGTTGGAGCAAAGCATACTCAATGACAGGATGGAGATTAGGTTGGAGCTTCTGGCCAAAAAATTTAGTAGAGCATGTAAATAAACTTTTAATCAATAGTGTTTCTTGTGTTAATGCAGCAGCTCAGTTTGCAGGCATTGCTGCTTTAGATGGACCTGATGACTCAATAAAAGAAATGATGAGAAAATTTTCAATTAGGAGAAAACTTATACATGAAGGTTTAAATAGTTTACCAGGTGTTGAGTGTAGTTTACCAGGAGGAGCATTTTATGCATTTCCAAAAGTAATTGGAACAGGAATGGACGGGAAGGAATTTGCAAAAAAATGTATGCACGAAGCAGGAGTAGCTATAGTGCCAGGTACTGCATTCGGAAAAACAGCAAAAGATTATGTTAGATTTAGTTTTGCAGCCTCTAGTGACAATATTTCCCAAGCATTAGACAATATCAAAAAAATTCTTTAGGTAAAACCGTTTGTAACACTCAAACTTGAATAATAAAATTTTTGACCAAGTTAATTTAAAATTATAGAATAACTTTATGAGTACATTAAAAATGCCAAGAGTTGACAGGCAAACGTTAAAAAATAAAGATAAAATAATTGGAGACATCTCTAAGTTTACAAAAAAACAAAATATTTTATCAGAAAATGAGGAACTTAAACCATACGAGACAGATGGCTTAGCGGCTTACAGACAGACGCCTATGCTTGTTGTTCTTCCAGAAACAACTCAAGAAGTTAGTAAAATTTTATCTTATTGCAATAAAAATAAAATCAAAGTTGTTCCAAGAGGAGCAGGTACTGGACTAGCTGGAAGTGCATTACCTTTAGCTGATTGCATATTATTGGGACTTGGAAAATTTAATAAAATAAAAGAAATTGATTTTACCAATAGATGTGTTGTCGCTCAACCAGGTGTTACAAACTTAGCAATTACACATGCGGTTCAAGACAAAGGCTTTTATTATGCTCCAGACCCATCAAGTCAAATGGCTTGTTCAATAGGAGGAAATGTTGCTGAAAACTCAGGCGGAGTGCACTCACTAAAGTATGGAACAACAACAAATAACATATTAGGTGTAGAGGCAGTTTTAATTGACGGAACAGTAGTAAGAATTGGAGGAAAAGTTTTTGACTCACCAGGATATGATTTTCTTGGGCTCATAACGGGATCTGAAGGTTTGTTATGTGTGATCACCGAAGTAACAGTAAAAATATTAAAGAAACCAGATACTGTTAAAGCTATTCTTCTTGGATTTCAATCTATAGAGGACGCTGGAAATTCAGTAATGAAAATTATTTCAAACGGTGTAATTCCTGCCGGTATGGAAATTATGGATAAAGTTTTGCTTGAAGCAACTAATAACTTTTCAAAAGCCGGTTATCCATTAGAGGCAGAGGCCATGTTAATTGTGGAACTGGATGGAACCAAATCTGAAGTAGAGGAACAAATAAAAAAAGTTTCAGATATTTGTAAACAAAATAAATGCACAAGTGTAAAAATAAGCAAATCAGATGAAGAGAGGTTGAAATTTTGGTCAGGAAGAAAAGCAGCATTTCCAGCTTGTGGTGAAATGGCACCTGATTATTATTGTGTAGACGGAACAATACCTAGAAGTAAACTTGCAAAAGTTTTAAGAGAAATAACTAAATTATCTAAAAAATATAAATTGCCCGTTGCTAATGCATTCCACGCAGGAGATGGAAATTTACATCCCATCATAATGTTTGATGCTAATGACAAAATCTCTTTACAAAAAACAGAAAAATTTGGCGAAGATATTTTAAAGTTGTGTGTTAAATTTGGGGGAGTTTTATCAGGTGAGCATGGAATAGGTATAGAAAAAAGAGAACTAATGTGTGAAATGTTTAATGACAATGATATTCAGCAACAAATTAATATTAAAAATTCTTTAGATCCAAGCTCTCTCTTGAATCCAGGAAAAGTATATCCCATTTTAAGAAAATGCGCAGAGGAAGGAAGATTACATATTCATGGAAGAGACAAATCAAAATTCTCAGACATCCCTAGATTTTAATGTTGAAAAGTTCGAGCCCCAAGATGAGAGTGAAATTCAACAAATAATTAAATATTGTTTTAAAAAAAATTTACCAATAGAAATAGTTGGAAGTCAAACGAAACAAGGAATTGGAAAAAAACTTCAATGTGCCAAGACACTTAATATGTCCAGATTCTCAGGAATTATTGATTATAAGCCTGAAGAATTATACATTACAGTAAAAGCTGGAACACCTATCAAAACAATTCAAGAAGAATTAAAAAAAAATAATCAACACTTAGCTTTTGAACCAATTAATTTTTCAAAAATATTTAAAACAAATTCAAATGAAGGAACGATTGGTGGAACTTTATCTTGTAACTTTTCTGGATCAAGAAGATTTAAAGTAGGTAGTGCAAGAGATCACATTTTAGGTTTCAAAGGATTTAATGGAAAAGGTGAAAAAGTTAAATCTGGAGGAACTGTTGTAAAAAATGTTACAGGATATGATTTATCAAAATTGATTACAGGATCATTTGGAACCCTTGTGACTTTAAGCGAAATAACTTTAAAAGTATTACCATTAGAAGCTGAAACAAAAACTATTATTGTCAGTGATTTGCCACTGGAACACGGATTGGGAATTATGAGTTCAGCTATATCATCATCTAACGATCCTTCAGGGGCATTATATTATCCTGCGAATTTAAGAAATAATTTTGTTTATAACGATCTAACACATCCAGGATCAATAACAGCAATTAGAGTTGAAGGTACAAAAATTTCAGTAAAACAAAGAATTGAAAATTTAATAAATGACCTATCTTTAACAGATAAAAAATTGGCAATCTTAGACAGCACACAGTCAGAAATTTTTTGGGAGGACTCTAGATCTATCAAAGTTTTCTCAAAAAATGATGGAAATATTTTGAGAGCTGTTGTCCCACCATCTGAAACATTAAATCTAATAAACAGAACAAAAACCTTCCATCCAAATTATTTTATTGATTGGGGTGGCTCCTTAATTTGGATGGAACTAGATTACCTGTCTAGTCAAAAAATTGATCAATTGAGACAAAGAATCCTTGATGTTAATGGCTATATTACATTAATTAAATCCAGGGAAAGTGTTAAATCTTCATCAGAAATATTTACTATTGATCCAATTAAATTTAAGATTTCACAAAATATAAAAAAAAGTTTTGATCCAAAAAGAATTTTAAACCCGGGAAAAATGTATACAGGTATTTAAATGCAAACAAATTTTTCAGAAGATCAATTAAAAAATAAGGACAATAAGTCCACAGAAAAAATTTTAAGAAAATGTGTGCATTGTGGAATGTGTAATGCAACATGCCCAACTTTTAATCTTCTTGGAGATGAATTGGATGGCCCACGAGGAAGAATTTATTTAATCAAAGAAATGATTGAGAAGAAAAAAACTCCTACCAAGAAAGTTGTTTCGCACATAGACAAATGTTTATCATGCTATGCATGTATGACGACATGTCCATCTGGTGTTAACTATATGCATTTAATTGATCATGGAAGAAATTATGTAGAGAAAAAATATAAAAGGCCTTTTTTTGAAAAATTATTTAGAGATTTCCTTTCGAAAACCTTACCAAAACCTCAAATTTTCAAATTTTTGATTTTGTTCGCAAAACTAGGTCAACCTTTCAAATTTTTACTGCCTAAAAAATTAAAAAGCATGTTGGATGTTGCTCCAAAAAAAATATATGGAAAAACTTTAAGATTTCAAAAAGTTTATAAAGCAGAAAGAAAAAAACCAACTGCCCGAGTAGCTTTATTGATTGGATGTGTTCAAAGAGTTGTTTCACCACAAATTAACGAATCTACAATTAGAGTTTTAACTCGGCATGGTGTTGAAGTAATTACTATGCCCGAAGTAGAGTGCTGTGGTTCCTTAAATCATCACCTTGGAAAAGAAAATCTAGCAAAAGAAACTTTTAAAAAAAATATTAACTTATGGTATGACGAATACTTAAAAAATGGATTGGATGCAATTATATCTAATACATCTGGATGCGGTACAACATTAAAGGATTATGGTTTTGTATTTAGAGAGGACAAAGAACTAAAAAAGAAAGCCAAGAAAATATCAGAGCTTACAAAAGACGTAACGGAATTTCTTGATCAAAATTTAAAACTTTCATTCAAAAAAGAAAAAGGATCAAAAAAATATAATATCGCTTACCACTCTGCTTGTTCTATGCAACACGGGCAAAAAGTTCATAAACAACCCATAGATTTATTAGAAAGAACAGGTAATAAAATTTTAAATATTCCGGATGGCCATATCTGTTGTGGATCTGCAGGAACTTACAATATTCTACAATCTGATATCGCAGAAAAATTACTGAAACAAAAAGTTGAAAATATAAATAAAGTTAAACCTGATTTTATTTCAACAGGAAATATAGGCTGTATTATGCAAATTACTAACGGAACCAATATTCCTATTCTCCATACCGTCGAGGTAATTGACTGGTTTACAGGTGGTCCAAAACCAAAAAGTCTTGGTATTGTATGAAGAAGAAAGTCTTAGTAACTAGAAAATTATTAAGATCAAACGAAGATAGAGCAACAAAGTTTTGGGATGCCAAACTTAATTTGAATGATGAGGTTTATTCACAACAAAAATTAATTGAACTTAGCCAAGGATGTGATGGAATCTTAAGTTCTTTAACTGAAAAAATAGATGAAAAAGTTATTAGCAGCTTATCTCCAACTATTAAGATTATTTCCAATTTTGCTGTAGGTTTTGGAAATATCGATATTGAGGCTGCTAAAAAAAAGAATATTGTCGTAACAAATACCCCTGATGTTTTAACAGATGCTACAGCAGAAATTGCAATGCTGCTTATTCTTGGAGCTTGTAGAAGAGCTAATGAAGGCATGAGTTATGCAAAAAAAGAAAACTGGAAATGGTCAGCAGATTTTTTAATTGGGAAACAATTAACTGGATCAAGACTAGGAATTCTTGGTATGGGAAGAATTGGAAGAGCTTTAGCAAAATTAGCCAAAGCTTTTGGTATGGAAATTCATTACAGAAATAGATCAAGGTTAAGTCCGGATAAAGAAATGGGTGCAAAATATCATGAGGATTTAAAAAGTTTATTTTCAGTTTCCGATGTACTTTCTATTTGTTGTCCAGCAACAAAAGAAACCAAAGATATTATAAATAAAGAAACTTTAGAATATTTCCCTACTGGCGCAATAATTACTAATGTTGCTCGGGGCGATATGATCGATGATGAGGCTATGGTTAAAGCTTTAATAAGCAGAAAAATATACGGTATTGGACTTGATGTTTATAAAGGTGAGCCGAAAATTTATTCTGAATATTTGAAACAACCAACCGCGTTTATTTTACCTCATCTTGGAAGCGCGACTAAAAAAACTCGAACAGCAATGGCCGATTTGGCTATAGATAATCTGGAAGAGTTCTTTATAACTGGAAAGTGTAAAAATAAAGTTAATTAATACAATCTCAAATTGAATTTTTAGAATTTTTTTTTTATTCTGCTCGAGACTCCACAACCTAATTATGCTTAAATAATTCAACTAGTTAATTAACTAAAGGGAGACAAATATGTCTAAAAAAGAAAAAACGCTTAAGAGAGTTAAAACTCCTTCAAGACGTAAGTTCTTTAAAGCAGCAGCAGCAACTGGTGCAGCAGCGGCAGCAACTATTGCAATGCCGAATGTAGCATTTGGTGCTCCTAAAACTTTAAAGATGCAAGCAGCATGGCCTTCGGGAGCTAATATATTCTTCGAAATGGCTGGCGACTATGCAAAAATGGTTAGCGACATGTCAGGTGGGGAATTGAAGATTGATCTTCAACCGGTTGGCGCAGTAGTTAAAACATCTGAGATCGGTCAAGCAGTAAGTTCTGGAGTTCTAGATATGGGACACTGGGTAACTGCATACTGGTACGGAAAAAATCCAGCAGCATCATTGTTTGGTACTGGTCCTTCGTACGGAATGTCATCTCAAGAAGTTATGGGATGGATGGAGTACGGTGGAGGAAGAAAACTATATGATGAAACACTTTCAAAAGTTGGTTTCAATTATGTTGGTTTCTTTCATATGCCAATGCCTGCTCAGCCATTTGGTTGGTTCAAAAAGAACGTGACTAAAGTGTCTGATGTTAAAGGTATGAAATATAGAACAGTTGGCTTAGCTACAAACGTTCTAACAGCAATGGGAATGGTTGTAAGACAACTTCCAGGTGGAGAAATTCAACCTGCAATGAAAACAGGTTTGATTGAAGCTGCCGAGTTTAACAACCCAACTTCAGACTCACAGTTTGGTATGCAAGACGTATCTAAGCATTATCACTTAGGTAGTTTTCACCAATCTCAGGAGATGTTTGAAATTCCAATCAATAAGAAAACATTTGGCGGATTAAGCCCACAACATCAGGCTATTCTAAAAAATGCTGCTTATGCTGCGAATACAGACAACTACTTTAAAGCATTAGTGAGATACTCAGCTGACTTATCTAAATTGATGAACCAACACAAAGTAAACGTTTATCAAACTTCTGATGAGATTTTAGCTCAACAATTAAAAGGATGGGATAAAGTTATTGGAGATTTCAATAAGAAAGATCCTTTCTTTAAGAAGATTGTAGACTCACAAAAAGCTTACGCTAAAAGAGTAATGAAATACTTGCTGATGAATCAGCCTAATTACAGACTGGCTTATGAAAATGAGTTCGGTTCTTTAGCTAAAGTAAAAATTTAATAGCTTTTAAAAAACTAAAGGGGGCTTTTTGTAGCCCCCTTTTTTTATGGCAATTCAAAAGAAATTATAATAGCTTAGGAATATTCATAATGAGAGGATATATACATTTTGCAGATACATTAAGTACGTCTTTAGGGAAAGCATTTTCATGGTGCATAGTAGTTTTAATGGGCGGAACTTGTTACGAGGTAATCATGGCATATGCATTTAATGCTCCAACACTTTGGAATTTTGATTTTAGTTTACAAATGTATGCGGGAATTTTTATGATGGCAGCTGCGTATACTCTTTCAACCGAGGCGCATGTGCGAGGAGATGTAATTTACAGACTTTTTAAACCTAAAACACAAGCTAAGATTGATCTAGTTTTATATTTTATCTTTTTTTTTCCGGGAGTTTTGGCGCTTGTTTTTTACGGGTATGATTATGCAGCTCAAGCTTGGAAGATAAAAGAGACCAGCTGGAATAGTCCAGCACAAATAAATATTTATATGGCAAAAACATTCATACCGTTGTCGGGTTTATCTTTGACTATTCAAGGAATTAGTGAAGTTTGTAGATGCATAATTTGTATTCAAACTGGGCATTGGCCAGCAAGATCAGTTGTAGCAGCAGAAGAAACAGAAAAAATGTTAATGAGAACTTCACAAGATGAGGATCAAAAAGATGTTATTTAGTTTAACAAATCCTGAAATAGCAATAATGATGATGGCAGTTTTCCTTTTTGCTGTTCTATTAGGATTTCCAATTGCATTCACACTTTTGGCAATGGGGGTTGGATTTGGTTATTACGCTTATTACGATCCAGCTCAAATGGAACATTTATTTGATAATAGAATTTTCAATCTTCTAGTTTCCAATACATACACAATAATGGATAATAACGTTTTAACTGCAGTGCCATTATTTTTATTTATGGGATATCTGGTTGAGCGTGCCGGTATAGTTTCACGATTATTTTTTGCAATTAGACTTGCATCTCACAAACTACCTGCATCTATGGCTGTAGCAGCTTTAATTACTTGCGCATTATTTTCAACGGCTACAGGTATAATTGGTGCGGTAGTAACATTGATGGGATTATTAGCTTGGCCAGCTATGATAAGAGCTGGATACGATAAAAAATTTTCATCAGGAGTAATTTGTTCTGGAGGGTGTCTTGGTATTTTAATCCCACCAAGTATAATGTTAATAGTTTATGCTGTGATAGCTCAGTTGTCTCCGCTTAGGTTATTTGCAGCAGCAATATTCCCAGGTTTAATGTTGGCCGGACTTTATATACTTTACGTTATGATTTTAGCTTACTTTAAACCAGAACTAGCGCCAAAACCCAAAGAGGAAGAAATACCCGAAAGATCAGTTATAATAAGAGAAGTATTAGTTTCTTTTGTACCATTGTTCTCCTTAATCATATTAGTTTTAGGAACTATTTTAGCTGGACTAGCAACACCTGCTGAGGCAGCTGCAGTCGGGGCATTTGGTTCAATTGTTTTATCTATTTTTTATAGAACTCTTAAGTGGAAAAATTTTAAAGAATCTGTCTTTTTAACTGCTAAAACTACAGCAATGATTATGTGGTTGTTTGTAGGATCTTGGACGTTTGCATCAGTGTTTTCCTATTTAGGCGGACATGAAGTATTTGAGCATTTTTTTAAATCTATGAATCTACAGCCATGGCAATTTTTAGTTATAACTCAAATAATTATTTTCTTACTAGGATGGCCTCTTGAATGGACAGAGATTCTAATAATTTTTGTGCCAATATTTTTACCACTTGTTGAATTTTTTGGTGTGAACCCATATTTCTTTGCTATGTTAATAGCTTTAAATTTACAGACTTCATTTTTAACACCACCAATGGCCATGTCGGCCTACTATTTAAAAGGTGTGCAAAGTAGAAATGTAGAATTACTTGAAATATTTAAAGGCATCATGCCATTTTTACTAATTGTAATTTTTGCTATGTTTTTGATGTATATGTTCCCGGGTATAGCACTTTGGTTACCAGAAACACTATTTGCAAATTAATTAAAAACTATGAGCAATGTTCTTTCAATTTCAGCTATTCAGCTAGTTGAAAAATTAAAAAGTGGCGAGATCTCATGCGTTGATGCTTGTAAAGAGTATCTTAAAAGAGTTGATAAGTTTGATAAAGATGTAAAAGCTTGGGCTTATTTAGATAAAAAACTTTTATTAGAAAAAGCAGAAGAAAAAGACGAATATAGAAAATCTGGAAAACCCCTAGGACCTCTTCACGGATTACCAATTGGTGTTAAAGATATTATTGGAACTCAAGATATGCCGACTGAATGCGGAACTGTTTTAAGAAAAGGTATATCCGAAAGTGCAGACGCAGAAGTTGTCAATCTTTTGAAAATATCTGGTGCAATCATTATGGGCAAGACAGTTACTACTGAGTTTGCATATTTTGATCCAGGGAAAACTACTAATCCGCATGACAAAACAAGAACTCCAGGCGGATCATCAAGCGGTTCTGCCGCTGCTGTAGCTGCACACATGACCCCTTTGTCAATTGGAACTCAAACAAAAGGATCTGTAATCAGACCAGCTTCTTATTGTGGCGTGGTAGGTTACAAGCCTTCTTTTGGCTTAATATCCAGGAATGGAATATTGAGACAATCATCTAGACTTGACCAGGTTGGAGTATTTGGAAAAAACGTTGAAGATATTGCTCTTCTAAGCAAATGTCTTATAAAAAAGGATTTATACGATAAAGACACAGTTCATTATTCTGCCGATAAGATGTTAGAAGAGTGTAAAAAAGGTCCTCATTTTGATCCAAAATTTATATTTTATAAAACAGCAAATTGGAAAAATATTGATAAAGATTCACAAAAAGCTTTTGAATTTTTGATTAAGAATTTAAAAAAATATATAGAAGTATTTGATGAACCTTCCTATTTTAAAGATATTCATAAACATCATCAAGTAATTCACGAAACCGACATGGCTAATAGTTTCCAAAAATATTATAAGAATTCTAAAAATAAGCTTGGAAAAAAATTGATTGAAGCGATTGAACGTGGTCTAAAGTATTCAGCAAATCAGTACACTGAGGCAAAAGATTTTATGGAGCAAAGTTATAGATCTTACAGCGAGGTTTTTGAAGACTACCACGGTATAATTACACCCTCATCAACTGGAGTTGCAGACAAAGGACTTAAGTTTACAGGAAGCCCAGAGTTTTGCACAATCTGGACCTATATGGGTCTACCAACAATTTCGTTACCTTTACTTACCGGAGAAAATAACCTACCATTAGGAGTTCAATTAGTCGGAAACAAACTTGATGACCTAAGATTTTTAGGAGTTGCTAATTGGTTAGAGAAAAATTGTAAGGATAATGAATAAAATAACAACTATAATAGGATGTGGTTTAGCTATAGCTTTCTTAATTGGATTAGCTACAACTTTGACCAGATCAATGATGATTGGTTTTATTGATGTTCTTCCGGTTTACATCCTAATGGGCTTAGTAATTTGTATGATGATTTATGAAGCCTTCTTTGAAAAAAAATAATACTTTAGTTCCGTTCTTTCTACTTTTAATTCAGCCCATTTTCATGGCCAGTAATCTTGCAATTGCTAGAGGGGCTGCATCTTATATTCCTCCCTCATCCTTAGGTTTTTGGAGATGGACTTTAGTTTTTATTTTGATGATTCCTTTTTTTTATAAACCAATAATTAAAAATTATAAACATCTTAAATCTGAGTTTTTAAAACTTTTTTTTCTTGGCTTTACTGGTTGTTGTCTTTGTAGTATTTTTCCCTACGTGGCAGGACAAACTACAACTGTTTTAAATATGTCACTAATTTATACCTCTTCCTCTATTTTTATAGTCATCCTTTCAACTTTTTTTTACAAAGAGAAAATCAATTTTTTACAGGCAATTGGATTTTTCTTTGCATTTATTGGTGTTCTTGTAGTTATTTCTAATGGTAAATTATCTAGCCTTTTAAATTTAGATTTTGTCGAAGGAGACATATGGATTTTAGGCGCTGCGATATCATGGGCCTTATATTCAGTTTATGTTTTACACTGGAAATCTAAGTTTAATCTTTTTACTAAATTTACATTGATAGCTTTTTTTGGTTCTGCTTCTTTGCTTCCCTTCTATCTTTACGAGTCATTTTTTCTTGGAGAAAAATTTAATTTCGAGATTATACCTTTATTTTGGATCACAATTGCAGCAGTATCCCCCGGAATAATTGCATTTATTCTTTATAGTAAAATTCAAAAATATCTAGGAGCTTCAATTACTGGATTCACATTATATCTATTTGTTGTTTATGGTGCATTTTACGGAATATTCTTTTTTAATGAGAAACTTTTTATGTCTCATTATTTGGGGGGCCTCTTGGTTTTACTTGGTGTGTATTTTGCAAAAAAAAATTAAATATATGTTTACCTCAGTAACTATAATTTTTTTATGTTACTTACTCGTATTAATTTTTGTATTTTTTTACCAAAGAAATCTTCTTTATCATCCATTTGAAAATAATTATAACACAGATACAGCAAATTTTTCTTATGAAGAAGTTTTCATTTCTACATCTGATGGTAAAAAATTAAAAGCCTGGTTTCATATAAAGGATCTTAAACAAAAAAAAACTTTGGTATTTTTTCACGGGAATGCTGGTGATTTAAGAAATAGAATTTATAAATTAAATTTGATTAAAAATTTTGATATAAATTTTTTAATCGTAGCCTATAGAGGTTTCAGTGGTAATGAAGGTAGTCCTACAGAAGAAGGATTATACCAGGATGCCAGAGATACATTGGATTGGCTTAATAAACAGAAAATTGAAGATAGACAAATCATTATTTATGGAGAGTCGCTTGGTACTGGCGTTTCTACTGAAATTGCACAAAACAAAAAATTTGCAGGTATTATTTTAGAGTCGCCTTTTACATCAATGGTTGATGCAGGGAAATATTATTATTTTTATTTGCCAGTTTCACTTTTACTCAAAGATAGATACGAAACTATAAAAAAATTGAAAAATATTAAAATCCCAATTCTAGTCATGCATGGAGAAAATGACAAAATTGTTCCGTTTCATATGGGCAAAAAAGTTTTTTTAGAAGCTAATGAACCAAAATACTCTTATTTTCCAAAAGATGATGATCATATGATGGAATATAACGAAAACCTATTAGAAGCTCTTAATAAATTTTTGAAATCAATATAACCAAAAACCTTTATTAGGGTATTTTCTTTTTAAAATTACTTTGTTTATTAAAATAGACATAATAATTATTGCTGAAGTACCTAATATTACTGGAAATAATATATATTCAAATGAAACATCCGTAAATAAAACCACTAATGGATTTGACGCTGCAGGCGGATGCATAACTCTCAAATAAACCATCAAGGTTACAGCAAATCCAACAGATAAACCAAGCGAATAAAATGAAAAACCAATTGTCTCATTAAAAATTATTCCAACTAAAACAGATACCAAATGTCCAAAAAATATATTTTTTGGTTGCGAAGTCTCTAAATTATACAAAACAAATACTAAAAAAACGGTTGCTCCAAATGAAAACATTAACCATATGCCAGCAGATGTTCTAAGTGTTAAAAAGGCAAGAATACCGATAACTATTGCCGCTGATAATCCTGATATTATAGGTTCTAAATTTTTTGGGATTTTCATATTAAGCTTTTTTTGTTTTCATAGGTCTTTTTCGATTAGGATAACAAGTACTACAAATTTTACAAGTTAGACCATAACACTCTCTTGCTTTACAGTACTGTCTGCCATAGAAAATTATTTGAAGATGAAGTTTATTCCAGGATTTTTTAGGAAACAATCTTTTTAGATCCTTTTCTGTTTGAATTACATTCTTGCCATTTGTTAATCCCCATCTTTGGGCAAGGCGGTGAATATGAGTATCAACTGGGAAAGCAGGTATGCCAAATTTTTGAGACATTATAACACTAGCAGTCTTATGACCCACTCCATGTAAACTCTCAAGATCTTTAAAATTTTTTGGTACCTTGCCTTTATGTTTTTTTATTAATTGCCTTGATAACAAATAGACACTTTTAGCTTTATTTCTAAAAAGTCCAATACTTTTAATGAGTCTCTCAATTTTTTTTCTTCCTATTTTAACGAAATGTTCAGGTTTATAATATTTTTTGTAAATATCTTTTGTTACGTTATTCACATTTAGATCTGTTGTTTGAGCTGATAAGGTAACTGAAATTAAAAGAGTAAATGTATTTTTATGTTTTAAAGGAATAGGTGTTTTTCGATAAATTTTATTTAAGATGCGTAAAACTGTTTTTGCTCTATTTATTTGATTCATTGTTTTAAATTTATTTGAAATTTAAAACATTTCTCATTGTGTATAAACCTGGTTTTTTGTTTACTAACCATTTTGCAGCAGTCAATGCACCCTCTGCATATAAGGCTCTGTCAAAGGACTCATGGTTTAAAGTTATTATTTCTTTTCCGTTTGAAAACCTCACTTCGTGTTCGCCAATAATCTTGCCTTTTCTAAGTGAATTAAAGTTTATTTTTTTGCCATATGGAAAAAATTTTTTATTTAAATATTTTTTTCCAATTATCTTATTTAAATCTCTATTTTTTCCTTTGGCTATTCCCTGTCCAAGCATTAGAGCAGTACCAGATGGATGGTCTTTTTTTTGTTTGTGATGAACTTCGTAGATTTTACTTAAAAAATTATTTGTTAAAGATTTTGAAGCAATTTCAGTCAAATAAACTAACAGGTTTACACCAAGGCTCATATTTCCCGCTTTAAGTATTGGTATTTTTCTAGAATATTTTTTTATTAATTTTTCTTCTTTTTGAGAAAAACCTGTTGTTCCAATAACTACTCTTTTTTTTAATTTAGAGGCGATCCTTAAAACTTCTAAAGTACATTTCGGTACTGTAAAATCTATGATCACATTCACATTCTTAAATGCTCTCTTTGTATTAAGTTGAGGTATTAAGCCAGATACTTTTTTATTTACTATCCTATTTTCTGTTAAAGAAATTAATTTGAAATTTTTAGATTTCTTTGAGGATTTTATAAGTTGTTGACCCATTCTTCCAAGGCAACCTATAATAGCTAAATTAACTTTTTTCATTTAATTTTTCCAGAATTTTTTTGCTTTATCAAAAAAACTTCTAATTAAGGGATTTGATTTTGTATCTTCTAAATTTTTAAATTCAGTAAGCAATTCTTTTTGTTTCTTGGTTAATGAAGTTGGCACTTCAGTCAAAATTCTAATGTATAAATCTCCTGATAGATTTCTTCTCAAGATTGGCATTCCTTTTCCTTTGAGTCTTAACTGTTTTCCGCTTTGGGTTCCAGAAGGAATTTTGATTTTTGTTTTACCACCATCAATTGAAGGTACCTCAACAGTCGTTCCTAATGCAGCATCTGCTATTGAGATTGGCAATTCATAATAAAGATTTTCTTCAGCCCTTTTAAAAATATTATGAGGCTCAACTGATACGAACAAATATAGATCTCCATAAGCCCCACCTTTTGATCCGGCTTCTCCTTTGCCAGCAAGCCTTATTCTTGTTCCGTCATCAACTCCTTTTGGAATTTTTACTGAAACAGACTCATTGGATTGCACTTTGCCCATTCCGCTACAGTTATTACAGGGGCTTGTTATTTTTTCTCCTTCTCCACTGCACTCAGGACAAGTTTGTTGTATAGTAAAGAAACCTTGGCTAGATCTCACTTTTCCTTGTCCGCCGCAATAATTGCAAGTAGAAGGCTTTGAACCTGCTTTTGCACCACTTCCAGCACATGTCTTGCACTTTTTATATGTAGTGTAATTTATTTTTTTTTCAGTTCCTGTGAAGGCATCATTTAAATCAATTGAGATATCATATCTAAGATCATTTCCTCTATAATTAGATCTCCCTCTTCTTGATCTTCCTGAAGATCCAAAACCAAATTCACCTAGGTCTCCAAAAACATCTTCAAAAATATCTGAAAAGGATGAAGAAAAATCGAAATTACCAAAACCTCCTTGCCCACCAGCTCCTTGAAAAGCTGCATGACCAAATTGATCATAATTAGCTTTCCTTTTATCATCTGATAGTACGTGATAGGCTTCACTAGCTTCCTTAAATTTATCTTCTGCGCCTTTATCACCTTTATTTTTATCTGGATGAAATTTAAGCGCTAATTTTCTATAAGCTTTTTTGATTTCGTCTTTTTGGGCTGATTTGCCTACGCCTAAGACTTCGTAATAATCTCTTTTTGCCATAAGAAGCTTTGCTCCTAATAATTTGTCTTAGGCTCTTTTTTCTTTATCTTCTTTTGCGTCTACAACTTCTGCATCAACAACATTATCTTTTTCTTTATCGTTTTTTGCGTCTTTTTTATCTGGGTTTTTCTCATTAGATTTTTGTTGGTTTTTATATACTGCTTCTCCTAATTTCATAGAAGCCTGGATTAAAGCCTGCGTTTTCTTTTTAACTTCTTCAGTATCTGTTCCTTTCAAAGCATTTCTAAGATCAGATATTGATGTTTCAATTGCCTTTTTTTCAGCTTCACTAATTTTTGATCCGTGTTCTTTAAGGTTCTTTTCAACAGAGTGAATCATGGTATCTGCTTGATTTCTTGAATCCACCGACTCTCTTTTTTTCTTATCAGTCTCTTTATTTGCTTCAGCTTCTTTAACCATATTATTTATTTCCTCATCTGATAGTCCACCAGATGCTTGAATTTGAATTTTTTGTTCTTTACCAGTACCTTTATCTTTAGCAGAAACATTAACTATACCGTTTGCGTCAATATCAAAAGTTACCTCAATCTGAGGAACACCTCTAGGAGCAGGCGCTATTCCAACAAGTTCAAAGTTTCCTAAAATTTTATTATCTGCTGCCATCTCTCTTTCACCCTGAAGAACTCTTATAGATACTGCGGGCTGATTATCTTCAGCAGTAGAGAAAATTTGGCTCTTTTTTGTTGGTATAGTTGTGTTTTTATCAATTAGTTTTGTTGAAACTCCCCCAAGAGTTTCTATGCCCAGTGACAAAGGAGTAACATCTAAAAGCAAAACATCTTTTACGTCTCCTTGTAATACTCCTGCTTGAATAGCAGCACCCATTGCAACTACTTCATCAGGGTTTACACTTTTGTTCGGTTCCTTTCCAAAAAAATTTTTAACAGTTTCAACAATTTTTGGCATTCTAGTCATCCCACCTACAAGAACAATTTCATTTATTTCAGCTGCAGAAAATCCAGAATCTTTAAGAGCGGTTTTGCAAGGCTCCAGGGTTCTTTCAATTAAACTTTCTACAAGAGCCTCAAGTTTAGCTCTCGTAAATTTTAAGTTTATGTGTTTAGGGCCTGTTTTATCAGCAGTTATAAAAGGAAGATTTATTTCTGTTTGAGCTGCAGACGATAATTCTATTTTTGCTTTTTCTGCTGCCTCTTTTAATCTTTGAAGTGCTAATTTATCACTTTTTAAATCAATGCCATTGTCTTTTTTAAATTCAGATACTAAATAATCAACTATTGTATCATCAAAATCTTCACCACCTAAAAACGTATCACCATTTGTTGATTTTACTTCAAAAACCCCGTCCCCAATTTCTAAAATTGAAACATCAAATGTACCTCCACCAAGATCATAAACAGCAATTTTCTTTCCACCTTTTTTGTCTAGTCCATATGCCAATGATGCAGCAGTAGGTTCATTTATAATTCTTAAAACTTCAAGACCTGCAATTTTTCCTGCATCTTTTGTAGCTTGTCTCTGAGCATCATTAAAATATGCCGGTACTGTTATTACAGCTTTTGTAACAGGTTGCCCCAAATATTTTTCTGCTGTTTCCTTCATTTTTTGAAGAATAAATGCTGATATCTGTGATGGAGAATATTTTTTTCCTTTTGCTTCTATCCAAGCATCATTTTTATCTGACTTAACTATTTTAAATGGAACTTTTTCTACATCTTTTTTAACAGAGTTATCATCAAAGGTTCTGCCTATTAATCTTTTAGCAGCAAAAATTGTATCATTTGGATTTGTAACAGCCTGTCTTTTTGCTGGTTGTCCAACCAATTTTTCATCTTTTTCAAGAAAGGCTACCACAGATGGTGTAGTTCTTTGCCCTTCTGCGTTCTCAATAACTTTGGCTTGCTTTCCTTCCATTATTGCTACGCAAGAATTTGTAGTGCCTAAATCTATTCCAATTACTCTACTCATGATATCTCATATATGGGTGTTATTTTCTTTTCTACAAGGTGGTATTTTCTATTTTTTCTCATTTTTATCCTTGTTTTTGAGGTCTTTTTTTTTAGATACCGCAACCATTGAGGGCCTTAGCAGTCTATCCCCAAACATATATCCCGGCTGTATTTCTTGAACAATAGTTCCAATTTCGACATTATCATCCTCTATTTCTACCATTGCTTGATGAAAATTAGGGTCAAATTTTTTATTTAAAGAATTTATTTTTTCTATCTTATTTTTTTTAAATATCGATAACAAATCTTTTTCTATAATTTCAATATTTTTTAAAAATTTACTTAAATCTTTATTATTTTTTAGATTAGGATCATTCTTTATTGAATTATGGGCTCTTTGTAAGTTATCTAAAATGGCCAAGTTTTCTCGAGCGAAACTAAAACCACCAAAATCAATTGCCTCTTTAATTTCTTTTTCAAATCTACTTCGTTGATTTTCTTGCTCAGCAAGAGACCTTAAAAGTTTATCCTCTGTATCTTTCAGTTTTTCTTCAAGAGACAGTTCTTTATTCTCATCTTTAATAGATTTAGACTCTTTATTTTCTCTATCTTCGTCATTTAAATTAGTCATAATTGCTATATAATCATAAATTATTTAATTTCTAGATGAATATGCATAAATTTAATAAAATTTTAATTGGAACTCATAATGATGGTAAATTCAAAGAGATAAGCGATTTAATACCTAAAACGATAGAAAAAGTTTCCCCTTTAAGCCTCAGTATCGAGAGTCCCGCAGAAAATGGAAAGACATTTCTTGAAAATTCTGAAATTAAAGCTGATTTTTTTTGTAAAAAATCAAATTTAGTTACTCTTTCAGATGATTCAGGGTTGTCAATTGATTGTTTAAATGGTGAACCTGGTATTTACTCTGCTCGGTGGGCAAAAAAATATGGAAGCTTTGATAAAGCCATGGATGAAATTTTAAAAATGGTTAATAAAAAAAACAAAAATACAAATGCACAATTTATTTGTAGCCTCACAATACAATGGCCAGACGGAAAAAAAATTTCTGAAATAGGAAAAGTTAATGGAAAAATATGCCCCAAAAAAGGAGATAATGGATTTGGTTACGACCCAATATTTATTCCAGAAAACTATTCTAAGACATTTGCAGAAATGAACTATAACGAGAAGCTTCTAATTGATCATAGATTTATAGCTTATAAAAAATTAGAAAAAAAAATTAAAACTTATTTTGAATAAATTTACCCTCTTTTATTCTATAAATATTAAGATCTTGTATAACTTTATTTTCAGATATTTTAAACTTTCCAAGTTTGCCTTTAATATCTTTTTTAAAATTAAAGTCATTAATTGATTTTATTTCACCTAAGTTTTTCCATAAATAATAAATAAGGCCAACGCTGTCATAAGCTAAAATTGATATTTCATTGGGTGTGTAGTTATAAACTTTGAAAAAAGAATTATTAAAATTTCTAAAATTATTTAAATTAATAGAGGGAAAATAAAAATTATTAATTGAAGTTTCCTCAAGAATTCCTTTATCAAACCATTGATTACCAGTTATTATTAAAATATCTTTGTCAGCAACATCAGTATAAGCAAGGGATGTTAGAACACTTTTTAAACTATCACCAAAATCTAAAATTATTACAGAGTCAAAATTTACTTTACCTAGTGTATATCTTTGTTTTAATTTATTTAACTCTCGGATATCTTTTAATTCTTCTGAACCTTCTAATTTTTTAACTCTAGACTCTAAATTCATTTTTCTCTGCTTATAATTTGTGAGTTTTTCGATTTGCTTAGTCAATTTTTCTGGATTTTGACTATATTTAAATTTTTTTGAATTAGGAAAATTTATTAATTTAATATTTTTTTCTATGTGTTTAGAATAATCATTTTCAGGATATAAGATTATTGTTTTTTTCCTATTCTCTTTGTTTATAAATTTTTTTATCGATATTAGTTGCGATTCAAGGTTTATACCCATCATTAAGACATTATTTTTTATGTTTGAGTCCATATTAGATAAAGATAAAAAAATTAAATTTTCGCAACTGTACAAATCTTTTGTAGATTTAGACTCCACAGGTCCAACGACTACTTTAATTCCATCTTTTTCAAATTCTTCGCAAGCTTTCTTTATTTTTTTATTTTCGGACCCAGAGTCTTTTGGGTATATTTTTATATTTGAATCATCAATATCGTGTAAAGCTAGATTTATTGAATATAAAATTTCTTCACCAAAACCTTTTAGCTCTCCTGAGAAAGGAGCCAAAACTCCTATTTTAAGAAAATTCTTATCTTTATTTTCTAATGCAAAAATAAAACTATTAAAACTAATTAATAAATAAGATAAAAGTATCTTAGTAATATATTTCATAAAGTTATGAATGATTTCTTACCAGGTTTATATATTGTTTCAACTCCAATAGGTAATCTAGAGGATATTACATTAAGAGCTTTAAATGTACTAAAAAATTCTAATATAATTTTATGTGAGGATACAAGAAGATCATTAAAATTATTAAACCATTATAAAATTAAACAAAAACTTGTTTCTTATCATAAATTTAACGAAAAAAAATCTTTAGCACCTATAATTCAATCAATTCAAACCGGTAAAATAATCTCACTAATCTCGGATGCTGGAACACCTATTTTATCAGATCCTGGCTTAATACTTTTAAAAGAGTGTATTAAAAAAAAAATAAAAATCTTTCCAATTCCCGGTGTATCAGCAATAACAACCGCTGTTAGTATTTCCGCTTTTGATGAAAAATATTTCTTCTATGGTTTTTTACCAAAAAAAGAAAAAGAATTAACAAGAATTATGGAAGAGTTAAAGAATTATAATTTTAATATTGTCTTTTTTATTCCCGCTATAAAAATTAACTTTTATATTAAATTTTTTAAGAAATACTTTTTAAATAGAAAAATTCTAATTGCTAAAGAGATGACTAAATTGTATGAACATTTTTACAGGGAAGATCTTAAAAATTTTGAAGGTTTTAAAAACAAAATTAAAGGAGAATTAACAGTCGTATTATCAAAAAGTGAGGTAAAAAATAATTCTTCCAGTAATGAAATTAATGAAAATATCCTCAGGAAAGAAGTGATTGAATATTTAAAAAGATATTCACTTAAAGATGTGGTAAAACTGATTTCAGAAAAAAACAAATTACCTAAAAAAAAAGTATATGATTTATGCTTAAAAATAAAAAAATAAATTTAATTTTTTCTAAATTAACCTTATTTTTATTTATACTAAATTCTTGTGTAGGAAGTTCATCAGTAGGTGTTTTTGGTTCAGGGGTAAGTATTGCTTTTGATCCTAGAACAGTTGGCATGCAAATTGACGACTCAATAATGCAAAAAAATTTAATGGCTCGATTAGCACTATCTGAAAAAAAATACTTACTCTCAGTAAGTGTAAAAGTTTTAGATGGAAATATATTTTTATCTGGCAAAGTCGAGGAACCTGAAGAAAAATTAAAAATTACTAAAATGGCCTGGGAAACCAAGGGAACAAGGTCTGTTAAGAGTGCAATAACAATTAAAGGTGAAACAAACTTTAAAAATACTGCTAAGGATATTTTGATTACATCTCAATTAAGAACTGCATTTATTTTTAACAAACTTATTAAGGCAACTAACTATAATATCGATACTATTAATGGAAATGTTTATGTTTTTGGAATTTCAATGACTTCTGATGAAAAAAAAGAAGTCATTAAAGAAGCTAATGAAATTTATGGAGTTAAAAAAGCAATTCCAAGTATTATATTAGTTGAAGACTTAAGTAGAAATAAAAATTAATTATTTTTTCTATTTTTATAATCAATAATTTCAGCAGAATATGCTGCTACAGATGCTAGGTTAAGTATGTCATTTGCAGATGACCTAAGTGGTGCAATTTCAATAGGCAGTCCTAATCCAATTAACAGAGGGCCTATCATTTTTGCTCCACCAATTGTTTTCATAAGCTTTGTTGATATAGCTGCGCTATGAAGAGCTGGCATTATTAATATATTTGCATTACCAACAATTTTCGAAAAAGGATAGGTCTCTTTATATTTTGGATTTAAAGCTACATCTGGTTGCATCTCACCATCAAAATCAAAATCAACTTTTTTGCTTTTAAGAATTTCTATGGCTTCTCTCACATGCTTTGTGTTCCTGGACGAAGGTTTTCCAAATGTAGAATGAGACAAAAATGCTACTTTTGGTTCAAAACCAAACAACTTTGCAACTCTAACACTTGATGTTGCGATTTTTATTAAATCATCTGCAGTTGGGAAATCGTTTACTTGTGTATCGGCAATAAAAATAGTTTTTTTTGATGTGATAAGCATATTTAATCCGAATAGAATCTCCCCAGTTCTAGCCTCAACAACTTTTTTGAGACTTTCAATAGAAGCAGCATAATGTCTTATATTTCCTGTAACCATTGCGTCAGCATCACCACATTCAACCATTGATGAACCCCAAATTATTCTATCGTTTCTTATCAGTCTATCTACATCTCTTTCTAAAAGACCTTTTCTTTGCAATTTAGTATATAATTTTTTTGTATACTGTTCCCTTTTTTCTTTATCGGTTGAATTAACAATTTTAATTTTATAATCCTCATCTAATCCAATTTCTTTTAATTGTTCTTTAACTCTTTTTTCATTTCCAATGACAATCGGCGTTCCTAAGTTACTGTTTTTAAAAGCAATTGCTGCTTTTAACATGTTCTCATCTTCACCTTCAGCAAATACAACAGTTTTAGGATTTTTTTTAATTTGAGAATTAATTCCCTGCATTATAGACATGGAAGGATCAAGTCTATTGGCTAATTGATCTTTATAAGTTTCAATATTAGAAATTTTCTTTCTTGCTACACCGCTTTTCATTGCAGCTTCAGCTACAGCTGCTGGAATTCTGCTAATTAATCTTGGATCAAAAGTTGATGGTATAATATATTCTTTTCCATAATGAGGCCTATCTCCTCCATAAGCATTAACTACTTCATCAGGCACTTCTTCCCGAGCAAGGGTCGCAATTGCTTTTGCAGCTGCTATTTTCATTTCTTCATTAATTTCTTTTGCTCTTACATCGAGAGCTCCTCTAAATATATAAGGAAATCCGATTAGGTTATTAACTTGATTAGGATAATCAGATCTGCCAGTAGCAACAATTGCATCTGATCTCACCTCATCGACTAATTCTGGCTTTATTTCTGGATCGGGGTTTGCGCATGCAAATATTATCGGATTTTTTGCCATAGATTTTACCATTTCAGGGGTTAAAACATTTTTTGCAGATAAGCCTAAAAAAACATCAGCATCTTTTATAGCATCTTTAAGCGTTCTTAGTTTCGTTTCCGCAGCGTATGCTGATTTAAAATGGTCTATATTATCTCTACCTTTATAGATTACACCTTTTCTATCAAGCATAATTATATTTTGAGTCTTTATGCCAATACTTTTAAAAAGATTTGCACATGCTAACGCGGATGCCCCTGCTCCATTTACAACAACTTTTACATCTCCAGGTTTTTTATTCGAAATATCCAATGCATTAATTAATGCAGCAGAAGTAATTATTGCAGTACCATGTTGATCATCGTGAAAAATGGGAATATCTAAACTTTCCCTAAGTTTTTTTTCTATTATAAAACAGTCTGGTGCAGCTATATCCTCTAAGTTTATTCCACCAAAGCTATTTCCTATATTTTGTATGCATTTAATTATTTCATCAGAATTTTTATTATCTATCTCAATATCAATTGCATCTATGTCGGCAAATCTTTTAAATAAAACAGCTTTACCCTCCATAACAGGTTTTGAAGCCAGTGCCCCAAGATCACCCAATCCTAAAATAGCAGATCCATTACTTATAACTGCAACCAAGTTACCTTTACTAGTATATTCATATGCTGCGTCTGGATTTTTAGAAATCTCTTTGACTGGCACAGCTACACCCGGAGAATATGCTAAAGACAGGTCTCTCTTAGTTGTTAAAGATTTTGATGAAACTATCTCAATTTTGCCAGACTTTCCTCTATTATGAAAATCTAATGCCTCTTTATCAGTGTAATGATCAATTTTTGATTTTTTTGTCATTAAGTATTTAGTATGTAATATAAATGATATTAAATCACTAATAATTTGTCTTAATTATGAATTTATTGTCTTCAACAACAGTTTTTAGTTTTTATACTTTGATAAGCAGGGTTTTAGGATATTTAAGGGATATTTTAATAGCAATATTTCTGGGCACGAGCATTTATGCAGATGCTTTTTTTGTTGCTTTTAGACTCCCAAATACATTTAGAAGATTATTTGCAGAAGGAACATTTAATGCAGCTTTTATTCCAAGTTATACGGATGCAAAAATTAAAGGTGAGGACTTAGGTAAAAAGTTTGCCAATGAGGTTTTTAGTTTGCTTTTAATATTCTTAATTTTTTTAATTATAGTAATTGAAATATTTACACCTTTCTTAGTTTATATAATTGCACCAGGATTTTATGAAAATTTGAATAAATTTTATTTGGCTATTGAATTTACAAGAATAACTTTTCCATTTTTACTTTTTGTTAGCTTGTCTTCATTATTATCTGGTATTTTAAATACAAACAATAAATTCGCTGCCGCTGCCGCCGCACCTATAATTCTTAATATTATTTTAATTTTTTTTCTTTTATTTTCAGTATACTACGATCTTAATATCGCTAAGAATTTATCAATTGGCGTAACCTTTGCTGGAATATTGCAGTTTATAGCTTTGATAATTTTTACCAGGAAATTTTATTTTCCCTCAATTCAAATTATATTTAAACTTAATTCTAGAATAAAAAAGTTTTTTAAAAAACTATTACCAAGTATATTTTCCTCTGGAATAACTCAAATAAATATTTTAGTGGGAACTATAATTGCATCTTTTCAATCAGGAGCAGTTTCTTATTTGTATTATGCTGATAGAGTTTATCAAATCAATCTAGCTATTGCTGGAATTGCAGTAGGTACTGTTGCATTGCCGGCACTCTCAAAAAGTATAAAATCAAATGATCAAATATCTGTAAACCAAATACAAAATAGATCAATAGAATTATCTTTGTTACTTTCAATTCCAGCAACATTTGGATTATTAATAGCTTCAAAACAAATTATAAATAGTTTGTTTGGTTATGGATCTTTTCAAATTGAAGATGTTATTTTTACTTCTTTAGCACTAACTTTTTTTTCAATCGGGGTTCCCGCATTTGCTCTGATAAAGGTATTATCAAACTTTTATTTTGCAAGAGATAATACAAAGTTACCTTTTTATATATCTTTTCTAAGCATGGTACTTAACATTCTTATTAGCGTCTCTCTATTTAAAAAATATGGTTTTATAATTATACCAATCGCCACATCGATCTCCACTTGGGTAGCTGTTTTTATTTATATTGTTTTACTTACTAGAAGTGGATTAATTAATTTTGAAAACAAATATTTACTTAATTTTTTTAAAATTTTAATTGCTACAATTCTAATGTGTCTTTTTCTTTATTTTAGTTTAGATTATTTTGAGGATAAGTTTGATTACTATTACAAATTTAAATTAATTTATTTATTAATTGTTGTAGGCTTATCGGTAACAGTATATCTTTTTTTTGCAAAACTTTTTGGGTTATTTAATCTTAAAAGTTATAAATTAATATGAGTAAAAGCCATAAAGAAATAGTATTTTCAGGTGTTCAACCAACAGGAAATATGCATCTTGGAAATTATTTAGGAGCAATAAAAAATTTTGTTGCTTTACAAAAAAAAAAGAATTGTATTTATTGTGTTGTTGATCTTCACGCAATAACAGTTTTTCAAGAACCAAAAATTTTAAAAAATAATACTTTGGAAACAGTTGCAGCCTTTATAGCATGTGGTTTAGATTTTAAAAAAAATATTATTTTTAATCAATCTTCGGTTAGTGGTCATGCCGAATTAGCCTGGATTTTGAATTGTGTATCAAGGGTTGGTTGGATGAATCGAATGACCCAGTTTAAGGAGAAAGCGGGCACTAATAAAGAGAATGCTAGCGTAGGCCTGTATGTTTACCCAAATCTTATGGCTGCAGATATACTTTTGTACAAGGCTACCCATGTTCCTGTTGGCGACGATCAAAAGCAACACTTAGAGTTATCAAGAGATATAGCGCAAAAATTTAACAATGATTTTAAATGTAAAGACTTTTTTCCAATACCTGAACCATTAATTCAAAAAAATTTTTCAAGAGTAATGAGTTTAAGGGATGGTAAAAAGAAGATGAGCAAATCTGAGGAGTCAGATTACTCTAGAATTAATTTAAGCGATAACTCAGATGAAATAATTAAAAAAATTAAAAAAGCAAAAACAGACTCTTTGCCAATACCAGATAAAATTGAACATTTAAAAGAGAGACCCGAAGCAATTAATTTGTTAAGCATCTACTCTTCCTTAAAAAATACTAATTTAAAAACAACTTTAGAGGAAATGGCCGGAAAGGATTTTTCAAAATTTAAAGAGAAACTTTCGGAAATATTGATTGATACTATTTGTCCTATAGGAAAAAAAATAAAAGAATTAAATAGTGATAAGGTTTTATTGCAAAGTATTCTCAAAGATGGCTCTAATAAAGCCAAGGAAATAGCAGATGAAAATTTAAGCAAGGTAAAAGAAATTGTGGGATTTATTTAACAATTTTTCTATGGTAAAATTTAAAAATGATACAAACTGAAAATACACCAAATCCTAATGCACTGAAGTTTACTTCTAATCAAAGATTTTCTGATATTGGTGTCAAAGAATTTCAAAAAAAAGATATTAAAGAAATAAAAAATATTTTTATTAAGAATTTGCTTAATTTTGAAGGAGTTGAATTAGTATTAGTTTCAGAAAATTTCATAAGTGTTAAAAAATCTGAAAATGTAAAATGGGATATTTTGAAACCATCTATTATATCTTCAATAAATGATTATTTTGAAAAAAATGAAAAACCAGTTTTAACACAAAAACAGGAAGAACCTATAAAACAAGAGGAAGAAAATAATACAGTTAAAGAAATCAAAGAAGTACTTGATAACAAAATTAGACCTGCCGTTGCAAAAGATGGGGGAGATATTAAATTTGTCTCTTTCAAAGATGGCACTGTTAAATTAGAACTACGTGGAAGTTGTTCAGGATGCCCAAGTTCTATGATGACTTTGAAAAATGGTGTACAAAATCTTTTGCGTCACTACGTTAAAGAAGTAAAAAATGTAGAAGCTATATAATTATATGAAGGGAAAACAAATACCTTACATAGATCAATTGTTTCAGTTAGCAAAGCTGTACAAAATAGATGAAATCAAAGTTTACGCTAAATCTAAAAAACAACTTACGACATCTCAACTTGAGTTAATTTTATTAAAAAATAAAATAAGATTGCCTGAACAAAGTTATAACAAAAAGAAAATTGCTGAAATTAAATTCAAAGAACAAGTTACTACAAATATTTTGATAACACTTTGTCTAATTGCTTTTATGGTAAGTATTATATCGGTTAGACCATTTATAAAATCATTTACAAGCGATATAAAATTTACATATGTGGCTAAAGAGTATAAATCGAATTTCAAAAAAAATTCTTTTGATACCCAAACAAAAGCCTCACCCAAATCTTCTGAAAAAGACAAAGATAGCCAAGATTATATAAGTTTAGATACTAAATTAACTTTAAAAATATTTGAAAATTTAGAATACGATTTAAAAAACATAAGATTAGGCCAAGCAGTCAAACCTGTTTACTTAAGGAAACTGCCAAAAGACCTTAAAAAAATGAAAAGTACTCAGAAAAAAAAGGATACTTTTATAAAAATTATAATGCCTTTAATTTTAAGTGAAAATAACAACATATTAGAAAACAGAAAAAAATTGTTTAAAATTTTAGCAAAACAGTCGAATACGATGGGTGAAAAAGTTTGGTTAAAAAGAAGATTTAAAGAATACCAAATAGAAAAAGAGGATATAGCTGAGCTTAAATTACGAATGGATATTGTTCCAACTTCAATTGCAATTGCACAGGCAGCTAAAGAAAGCGGTTGGGGTACTTCAAGATTTGCTTTAGAGGGAAACGCAATGTATGGACAATGGACTTGGGATAAGGATGGCATTGAGCCAACAAACAAAGATAGTAATCAGGAACACAAAATTCTTAGATTTCCTATGCTACAATCATCAGTTAAAGCATATATGAGAAATTTAAATACTCACAGAGGTTATAGAGAATTTAGAAATCAAAGAGCTGACTTAAGAAAAACTAATAAAAATATTTCTGGATTAGATCTAGTAAAATATTTGTATAATTATGCGGAGACAGGTTCAGAATATGTAAAAATTTTAAGGAAAATTATAACGCAAAATGATTTAACAGATTTTGACAATTCAGTTTTGATGAACTCTGAGAGATCAGGTTATTTAACTTTATAAATTTTAAAGATCAGCTATTACAAACTGTATTCCAAGCCAACGCCAATACCCGCCTTCTTCCCACAAAGAGCAATTAATTCTGCCCCTTTCTGTTGTAAACTTTCCATCTAAAATTATTTTTAATTGGTTTTTTTTATGAAAATGTAATTTCGATTTTCTCCATCTATCCTGTTCATTTGAGTAACAATTTATATTTTCAATATTAAGACCATTTTCAAAAAAATAAATATTCACTTCTGGAGGATTATTATTTTCTTTAATATACTTTTCTAACGGAGTAATTTTTTTATATGGAAAAGGAATTGTTTTTAAAAGTCTTTTAAATCTTTTTATTTCTCCATACTTCTCATTAATTGGAAATCTTGGTAATTCATATTTATTTTTAGTTTTATCCATTACACCTGAATGTTGGCCAAAAGCATATATAAAACCAAGATCACTTAAAATTCCTTTAAACGACTCTCGATATTCTCCAAAGGGATAAGCAAAAATTTTTGTATCATAGTTTAATTTTTCTTTTAAAATTCTTTTAGCTTCTTTGATATCTTTTCTAAAATTTTCATCTGATTTATCTACAAGGTAGCCATGCGAGTGACTATGGTTACCAATATACACAAAATCATATTTTGAAATTTCTTTTATTTCAGACCAATTCATATAGCCACTAGCACCAACTGTCTCTGTATTTATGAAAATAATAAAAGGAATTTTATCCTTTTTTAAAATTGGCCATGCTTTTTTATAAAACGAAGAAAATCCATCATCAATTGTAAGTAAAACTTTTTTATCAGAATTATTTTGTTTTATAGAGTTTTTAAATTCTTGAAATGAAATCATTCTAAAGCCTGACTCTTTTATTAAATTTATATGAGATTTAAAATCTTCTATTTTTATATTTGTTGAAGGATACTTATTTTCATCAAATCGATGGTACATTATAGATATAATCCCGTTATCTTCAATAGTATTGACTGAAGAAAAGGAATTGTTTGTTATAATCAAAAAAATTATAAGTATACAGGTGATTAAAGATTTTTTAATAATAAATTTCACAGGCAAAAATGACTCTATTGGTTTAAGAGTAAATAATAATTTTTTTATTAAAAAACTTCAAATGAATTTAAAAAATAATTCACTTATTGTGAATAATATTTTTAATTTTACCTCAAAGAAAAAGGCTATTATTAATGGTCAATTTTCTGTGATAGTTAATATCGGACCCGGGAGTTTTTCGGGTGTAAGAATATCTCTAGCGATTGCAAAAGGAATGAAATTAGCTCGAGGAGTTAAAATATATGGTTATCAGGGTTCAGATTTACCTAAATTCGACCTCAAAAATATAGAATTATTGTTTAAAAAAAACTTAATAGAAAATAATTTGATTAAACCACTATATTTAAGTTAAATTAACTTATCTTATGAGTAAAATTGAAGAAAAATGTAAACAAAAAGGTGTCAGGCTAACTGATCAAAGAAAAATTATTGCAAAAGTAATATCAGATTCAAAAGAAACTTATGGATCGAAGGATCATCCTGACGTAGACGAACTACATAAGAGAGCAACTGTAATTGATAAAAAAATTAGTATAGCAACAGTTTACAGAACCATTAAATTGTTTGAGGAGTCCGGAATTTTAATCCGTCATGACTTCAAGGAGGGAAAGTCCAGATATGAACCGACTACCGACGAACACCACAATCATTTGATTGATATAAACACTGGAGAAATAGTAGAATTTATTGATAAAGATGTTGAAGATCTTCAAAAAAAAATCGCTGAAAAATTAGGATATAAATTAGTAGATCATAAATTAGAATTATACGGAACAAAAAATAAAAAGAATTAATAATTTGTCTAAAAAATTTTTCATTAAAACCTTTGGCTGTCAAATGAACGAATATGACAGTAATAGAATTGCTGATTTATTTAAATCAAGTGGATATTTACAAAGTTTAAATATTCAAGATACAAATTTTTATGTTTTAAATACATGCCATATAAGAGAAAAATCTACCGAAAAAGTATATTCAGATATTGGAAGACTTAAAAAAAATTATAGAAATAAATCTAAACCTATTGTTCTTGTAACTGGATGTGTTGCTCAAGCAGAAAACGAAGAAATGTTAAAAAGGGAGCCTTATATTGATGCAGTTATTGGTCCCCAATCTTATCATGATATTCCAAAAATTTTAAAAAACTTGGATAAAAATACTAAAAAATTTAACCTAACAGATTTTGACGTAATCGAAAAATTTGACAAATTAAATCTTGTTAAAAATTCAAATTCAAATGTCTCAGCATTTATAACAATCCAGGAAGGCTGTGATAAATTTTGTAACTTTTGTGTAGTACCTTATACGAGAGGAGCAGAATACTCACGATCACCAAAAGATATAATTTTAGAAGCAAATGATTTAGTTAAAAATGGAGCGAGAGAAATAACTTTACTAGGTCAAAATGTGAACGCATATAAGTTTATAGATGCAAAAAAAGAAATTAGATTATCTAACTTAATTAATAGACTTTCAAAAATAGAGGAATTAAAAAGAATAAGGTACACCACATCCCACCCAAAAGATATGACGCAAGATTTAATACAGTGTTATAAAAATTCAAACAAATTGATGCCTTTTTTACATCTACCAGTTCAAAGTGGCTCTGATAGAATTTTAAATAGCATGAATAGAAAACATACTAGTGCTGAATATTTAAGTACAATTAATAAATTATTAAAAATAAATCCGGAAATTAAGTTCTCAAGTGACTTCATAGTTGGATATCCTGGGGAAACGGAAAAAGATTTTAATGAAACTATCTCATTAATAAAAAAGGTTAATTTTATCAACTCATACTCTTTTATATACAGCACGAGACCTGGCACTCCTGCATCGAATCTAGCAATGATTGATAAAGAAATTCAAAAAAAAAGATTAGTAGTTTTACAAAATTTGCTTCGCAAAATTCAAATGAATAAAAATAAAAAAGAGATTGGAAAAATTAAAGAGGTTTTAGTTGAAAATAGAATGAAAAATAGGAATCAACATTTTGGACGTACCAGAGATTTAACTCCAGTTATTTTAAGCCAATCAAAGGACTCTGATATTGGAAAAATTTTAGATGTTAAAATAGAAGAATGTAATCAAAACTCGTTGTTTGGGAGAAAAAAGATTGTGGAAAGCGAAGCGGCAGCTTAATGTTAGAAGCAAAAAATTTAAATAAAGAAATTTCAATAAAAAAAATTGATAGCACTACCTCAAATATAAAAATTTTTAATAATGATATTTTAGCTGAAATAGTTGGTGAATTTAATAAGAACCTTATCAAAATTGAAAAGCTCACAGAAACTAAGATTTTCTTTAGAGGCAATTCTATTACAGTCAAGGGCCAAAAAGATTCAATTTTGACAGTTTCTAACTCATTAATTTTTTTAGTGAATAAATTTCTTGTTACTGGCTCCATAGAGGATAATGATATAAATTACTCTGTAAAAAAGGGTGATGATTTGGAAAGAACTGGAAAAAATAAAAATAATATTAGGTCATTAGATCAAGTAATAAAAACTCCAAGGAGATCCGTAATTCCGAAATCTGAAAAACAATCAAAGTATTTAAAAGCTTTATTAAATGAGGATATCGTCATCTCCTTGGGTCCTGCAGGAACTGGCAAAAGTTATTTAGCAGTTTCTGTAGCTGTTAATATGTTGATGGAAAAAAAAGTAGAAAAAGTAATTTTATCTCGTCCAGCTGTTGAAGCTGGTGAGAGGTTAGGTTTTTTACCAGGTGACATGAAAGAAAAGGTCGATCCTTACTTAAGACCACTTTATGACGCGCTATATGATTTATTTGGATATGAAAAAGTTCAAAGGAAAATCGAGTCTGGGGAAATAGAAATTGCCCCACTTGCCTTTATGAGAGGAAGAACTTTAAAAAATTCCTTTGCAATTTTAGATGAGGCACAAAATGCTTCATTAACACAAATTAAAATGTTTTTAACAAGAATTGGAGAAAATTCAAAAATAGTTGTAAATGGAGACCCATCGCAAATCGATTTAATGAATAAAAACCATTCTGGTTTAATTCAATCAACAAAAATTTTAAAGAATGTGAAAGAAATCAAATGTATTGAATTAGATCATGCAGATGTTGTAAGGCATCCATTAGTATCAAAAATCATTCAAGCCTATCAACAAAAAACTGATGATAAAAATTGATGTTTTTGTCAAAGATAGAAATTGGAGAAAATACATATCCAATCCTAAAAGACACCTTAAAAGCAGATTAAAATATATCAATAACTCCATTCAGTTTATTAAAAATAATAAAATAAATTTTTCTATTTTATTGGCAGGAAGCAATGAAATAAAAAGATTAAATAAAAAATTTAGAAAAAAAGATAAAATAACCGATGTTTTATCATTTCCCAATTATAAAAACTTAAATTTAAAAAAAATAAAAAAAAAAGATATTTATTTGGGTGATTTAATTTTGAATTTTTACAAAATAGATAAAAAAAATTTTAAAAAAGAGTTTGATAAACTTTGGATACATGGCTTTCTCCATCTTTTGGGCTACAAGCATTACAAAAATAATGATTATTATAAAATGCGCAAACTTGAAAAAAAAATACTTACTAAAATAGAGAATAATTAATGTTAAGTTTTTTCAATAAAAGATTTTTTATAATTTTTTTATTTCCAATTCTTTTGGGAGGTATTACAGTTCTCAGTTTTCAACCATACAATCTTTTTTTTATTAATTTTTTATCGCTTCCTTTGTTATTTTTTACAATTATTTATGTAAAAAAAAAATCAAAGAGCATTTATATAAAAAAACCCTTTTTAAAAAATTTATTTATTTTAGGTACATCTTATGGTTTTGGTTTCTTCTTCTTTGGCATTTATTGGATTGCACATTCTTTAACGTTTGATGAAACTTTTAAATTTCTAATACCATTTAGTCTAATCCTAATTCCTTTATTCTTATCTTTATTCTTTTCCTTGCCAATAGTTCTTGTAGGTAACTTTTGTGAAAAAAATTTATCCTCAATATTTTTATTGAGTTCAGTTTTTTCACTTTCTGATTTTGTAAGAAGCAAAATTCTTACAGGTTTTCCCTGGAATATTTGGAGTTATAGTTTTTCTTGGTCATTAGAAAATTTACAAATCTTATATAAAATCGGCTTCTTTTCTCTCAACATATTAGTTATTACAATTTTTTTTATGCCTGCTGTATTATTTTTCAAGAATAATTATAAATATTATATTCTAACCTTTTTTTTAATTTTAATTTTTTCGAATTATTTTTATGGGTCATATAAAATTAACTCTTATGAAAGCAATTCCAATTTAAATGGAATAAATTTTAAAATTATATCAGCTGGGATGAATTTGAATGAATTTAAAGATGATATAAAGACTGCATCTAAATTAATAAAGTATAGTGAACCTGACAAAAATAAAAAGACAATTTTTATTTGGCCAGAAGGTATTTTTTTATCAGAAAACTTTAATAAAAAAAAAGATATACAAGAATTGTTTACAAATAACTTTTCTCAAAATCATCTAATAATATTTGGTGCAAATACGTCTCAGGAGGGTCCTTTTAAAAAAAAGTATTTTAACAGCATGATTTTTTCTGACAAAAATTTAAACTTTATATCTCAGTATGATAAAAGAAAATTAGTACCATTTGGTGAATTTTTACCTTTTGAGAGTTTTTTAAAATCTATTGGCTTAAAAAAAATTACACCTGGTTACTCGTCATTTTCAAAAGGTAAAAAAAATTCATTAATAAGTATAGATTTTGATAGAAAAAATATTAATTTTTTAAGTTTAATTTGTTATGAAATAATTTTTCCAGGTCTGGAAGAAGAGTATAGTAAATTCAATTTTATTATAAATATTTCAGAAGATGCTTGGTTTGGAGAAAGTATAGGTCCCCACCAGCATTTTGCTAAAGCTATTTTCAGATCAATAGAGTCGGGTGTATATACTATAAGATCAGCAAATAAGGGAATTAGTGCATTTATTAATCCACAAGGAAAAATTTTAAAAAATTTACAACCAAATGAAATAGGAAATATAGAATTAAGACTGCCAATAATTGAAGAAACGAAAAAACAATTTAAAAAAGATTTGATATTTTTGTTTCTTTTAATTACATATATTCTCACATTTTTTGTATTAAGAAAATTTAAACTTTAATGAATTTTAAAAACTATCTTTTTACTAGTGAATCAGTATCAGAAGGACATCCTGATAAAGTTTGTGATCGAATTTCTGATATGGTTGTTGATACATATATTTCAAAGGATCCTTTTTCAAGAGTTGCATGTGAAACACTAGCAACTACTAACAAAGTTGTTTTAGCTGGAGAAACAAGAGGACCAGAAATAAAAAAAAAATGATCTAACAGAAAAAGTTCGTAATTGTATCAAAGATATAGGTTATGAGCAAAAAAGGTTTTCACTGGAAGAATTGCAATATCGACGTAAATCTTCACTCTCAGTCATCTGATATAGCTATGGGCGTTGATTCAAAGGGCAATAAAGACGAAGGAGCAGGTGATCAAGGTATTATGTTTGGTTATGCTTGTGATGAAACTGATGTTTTAATGCCGGCGCCAATCTATTTCTCTCATAAAATTTTAGAACTTATGGCATTAGATAGAAAAAATGGAAAAGCAAATAAACTGGAACCTGACTCAAAAAGCCAAGTCACTTTAATGTATGAAAATGGAATACCGGTAAAAGTTACAGCAGTAGTAATTTCTACCCAGCATTCACCAGACGTTACTCAAAAACAAGTAAAGGAAATTGTCAGGCCGTATTTAGATAAAGCAATTCCTAAAAATTTATTATCTGATCTTAAAGATGAAGATTTTTATGTAAATCCAACTGGCCAATTTATTATTGGTGGTCCAGATGGTGATGCAGGTTTGACGGGAAGAAAAATTATAGTTGATACTTATGGTGGAGCGGCACGTCATGGTGGTGGAGCATTTTCTGGTAAGGACCCAAGTAAAGTTGACAGATCTGCTGCTTACGCAGCAAGGTATGTTGCGAAAAATGTAGTTGCCTCTAAAATTTCAAAAAAATGTGAAATACAACTTTCATATGCTATTGGAGTGTCAAAACCATTGTCTATTTATGTTAACCTTTTTGACGGTGACTCTGAAAAAGAAAAGCATGTAGAAAATTTGATTAAAGATAACTTTGACTTAAGCCCAAGGGGCATTAGAGAAATGTTAAACTTAAATCGACCTATTTACGAGTGCACAGCAGCCTACGGTCATTTTGGCAGAAAACCCGGAACAGATGGCACTTTTTCTTGGGAAAATACTGACAAAGTATCAATTTTTAAAAAGTAATTCTTGAAAAAAATACAAATTTAAATTAGAAATTATTTAAAATTACCTGTAAGTCAAAATGGGCTTTTGCCCATTTTTTTTTAGGTGAAAGGAAAAATGCTTAATAGAGGTTTAGATAAACAAGAATTGTTAAGAATAGTAGATTCGGTAGCAAACGAAAAGTCTATAGACAAAGAATTGATATTAGTTTCCATGGAAACAGCCATTCAAAGAGCTGCTTACAGTAAATTTGGTTTTGAAACTGCAATAGAGGCAAAAATTAATAGAGAGGATGGAACTATTAAAATTCAGAAAGTTCTTGAAATTGTTGAAAATGTTGAAGACCCAGTGAAACAAATAACTTTAAAAGATGCTGGAGCAATAAATAAAGAAAATAAAAACTTAAAAGTTGGAGATAAAATTTACGAAGAATTACCCCAAATTGATTTTGGAAGAATAGCAGCACAAAGTGCTAAACAGGTTATTTCGCAAAAAGTAAGAGAAGCTGAAAAGAATAGACAATATGAGGATTTCAAGGATAAACAAGGCCAAATTGTTAGTGGAATTATCAAAAGAGCCGAATACGGAAATGTTATAGTTGATCTCGGTAGAGCAGAAGGAATTATAAGAAAAGAGGAATTAATACAAAGAGAAATATTAAAAAATGGAGATAGAGTAAAAGCTTTTTGCTTTGAGGTTAAACAAGATACTAAAGGCCATCAAATTTTTCTTTCACGTGCTCATCCTCAATTTTTAGCTCGATTATTTTTTCAGGAAGTACCAGAAATATACGAAGGTGTTATAGAAATAAAATCTGTTGCTAGAGATCCAGGAAGTAGAGCAAAAATATGCGTTAATTCTAAAGATTCTTCATTAGATCCAGTTGGCGCATGTGTTGGAATGAGGGGAAGTAGAGTTCAAACTGTAGTAAATGAATTACAAGGAGAAAAAATAGATATAATTAAATGGACAGAAGATTTACCCACACTTGTTGCAGAATCTCTTTCACCAGCAGAAATACAAAAAGTATTAATTGACGAAGAGAATAAGAGAATCGAAGTTATCTTGACAGAAGAAAATTTAAGTAAAGCAATTGGCCGGAGAGGTCAAAACGTAAGACTAGCTTCGAAGCTAATTAATTATGAAATAGATATACTTACCGATCAAGAAGATTCAGAAAGAAGACAAAAAGAGTTTAAGGAAAGAACCGAGCTTTTTGTAAAAGGTTTAGAAGTAGACGAAACACTCGGGCAGCTTTTGGTTTCTGAAAACCTTCAAAATATTGAGGAAATATCACAATCCAATATTGATGATATAACTAGAATCGAGGGTATTGAAGAGTCAACCGCTAAAGAATTAATTGAAAGAGCTAAAGAATTTTTAGAGAAAGAAAAACTAGAAATTTCTCAAAAATTAAAAAAATTAGGCGTTGAAGATTCACTTATTAAACTTGAAGGTATGACACAGGGTATGCTTGTAGTGCTAGGAGAAAAAAATATTAAAAAGCTTAAAGATTTCGCCGAATTATCCTCAGACGAATTAGTTGGTGGGATGGATGAAGTTAAAGGTAAAAGAATAAAAATAGACGGATATCTTGAGGAGTTTAATTTAACAAAGCAAGAGGCAGATAACCTAATAATGAATGCAAGAAAAATTGTGTTCACTGATTAATTTATGCAAAAAGATAAAGGTAAAAAAAAAACATTAACAATATCTAGTTCATTTAATAAGAAATTCAATCCAAGTTCTTACGGAAAAACCACAAAAAAATCATATATTGTAGAAAAGAAAAAAAGTCCAAAAGCATCATTTAAACAAAATAGAAATTGGTCTAACCCTTCAAACACAAAGAGTGGCCCAAATAACAGAAATCTCAATAGAAAATATGTTGAACAACAGGCAACCAAAAGATTTATTCGCCCAGAAAAAAAGGACGAGAATATAAAAAACAAAGAAAAAGCAGATAACAGAAACAAGGATTATCAGTCAAAAAGGCAATCGAAGCTTACAATATCAACTGCTATGAATGTTGAGGAATTTGAAATTAAACAAAGAAGTTTGGCCTCAGTAAAAAGAGCTAGACTTAAAGAAAAGAAAAATATTAATGATGATACTAAAAAAGAATTCAAAAAAGTAATAAGAGAAGTTAAAATTCCACAACAAATAACTATACAAGAATTATCAAACAGGATGGCTGAGCAATCAGCAAATATAATTAAGTTTTTATTAAATATGGGAGTTAAAGCGACAATTAATCATTCTATAGATAAAGACACCGCAGAATACATTGTAAAAGAGTTTGGTCACACTCCTATTTTAGAAAAAGCTCTTACGAAAATATCCAACAAAACCTCTATAAGTAATGGAAAAGATTTAGTTCATAGACCGCCAATAGTAACTATTATGGGACATGTAGATCATGGAAAAACATCTTTACTGGATGCTTTAAGAAGTACAAATGTAGTATCAGGTGAGCATGGAGGTATAACTCAACATATAGGAGCCTATCAAGTTGGCGATAGAAATAATAAAATAATAACTTTTATAGACACTCCTGGCCACGCAGCTTTTACTGAAATGAGAGCTAGAGGTTCTAAGATAACTGATATTGTAGTACTGGTTGTTGCAGCAGACGACGGTGTCAAACCACAAACTGTAGAAGCAATACAACACTCAAAAGCAGCCAAAGTCCCAATAATTGTTGCTATAAACAAATGTGATTTACCTAATTCTAACATTGTTAAGATTAAAAATGATTTGATGAGATATGAGTTGGTAGCAGAAGATTTAAGCGGAGACACCTTATTCGTAGAAGTATCAGCTATTAAAAAAACCAATTTAGATAAACTTAAAGAAACTATTTTATTACAATCAGATATTTTGGATCTCAAAGCATCTAAGGAGGGCAATGCAAAAGGAGTAGTTCTAGAATCTAAAATTGATAAGGGGAAAGGGCCTGTTTCAACAATACTAGTTACAGAGGGAAAATTAAAAAAGGGAGACCATTTTGTTTGCGGTAAAACCTTAGGAAAAATTCGTGCCATGTTGGATTATAAAGGAATTAATGTAAATGAAGCTTATCCGTCCACACCAGTTGAAATTTTAGGTATGCAAGAATCAGCAAATGCTGGCGATGAATTTATGGTTGTTGAAAATGAGGATGAAGCAAAAAAAATAAATGATTTCGAGAAATCTGGAACAAAGGGAAATCAAAATTTAATTTCGCAAGATAATACTAAGCTTTTTGATAAAAAAAATCTTAAAGAAGAACTAAATATTATATTAAAGTCTGACGTTCAAGGATCTAGTGAAGCTCTGAGAAATTCAATTGAAAATATTAATCACGCCGAAGTCAGTCCAAAAATCATTTTATCTGATATTGGAATGATTAATGAAACTGATATTTCTTTAGCTAAAGCCTCAAGTGCTGTCGTGATTGGTTTTAATGTAAAACCAAATAAAGAAGCAAAAAAATTAGCAGAAGAGCAAAAAGTTAGAATTGAATATTTCAATATAATTTATAAAGCAATAGAATACGTAGAAAAATCACTTTCTGGTTTACTAGAGCCAGAAAGAAAAGAAAAAATAGAAGGTACAGCTGAAATACTAAGAATTTTTAAACTCTCAAAATCGGGTAAAGTAGCTGGTTCAAAAGTTACGGATGGTGAGATAAAAAATAACTCAAAAGCTAGAATAATAAGAGACGGCAAAGTTATATACGATGGTGAAATAGCAAGTATATTTAGAGAAAAAAATGCTGCTAAAGAAGTAAAAAGTGGACTTGAATGTGGTATTACATTTAAAAATTTTTTAGATTTTAAAGAAAAAGACATGATCGAATCTTACAAAGTTGATATGATTGAAAGACAAATAAATGATTAAAAATTTTGAGACAAATAGTACAAATCATAGGCATCTAAGAGTAGGGGAGCTTGTTAAACAAAATTTAGGACAAATTTTCATTAGAAATGAAGCTAAAATCCCTGCTTTTAACACTAAATTAGTCACTGTAACTGAGGTAAAAATGAGCTCGGACTTAAAGTCAGCTAGAGCTTACGTTATTCCACTAGGTGGTAAAGAAACAAAAAAAACAGTAAATATCTTGACCGAATTTTCTTATCTTGTTAGAAAGGCTTTGTCAAAGAAGCTTGATATAAAATTTCTTCCAAGATTATATTTTGTTGAAGACAAATCTTTTGATTATGCAGAAAGAATAGAAAAACTTATAAAGAAAAATAAAGATAAATGAAATCTAAGAAAGATCTAATTAAATCTCTGGAATTACATAAAAATGATGTTGGCTCAACTGCAGTTCAAATAGGCCTCTTAAGTCAAAAAATTGAAAATCTCTCAAATCATTTTAAAAAATTTAAAAAAGACAAGCATTCAGCCAGAGGTTTAACAAAATCTGTAAATCAAAGAAAAAGACTTTTAAGCTATCTAAGCAAAAATGATCCTAAAGCATATTCAGAAATTATAAAAAAACTTAATTTAAGAAAATAAATGTTTAAACAATTTAAAGAAGAAATAGATTTTGGTGGTAAAAAACTTACTTTAGAAACAGGAAAAGTTGCAAGGCAAGCAGACGGAGCTATAATTGCTACATGGGGAGAAACAGTTGTTATTGCAACAGTTGTTGGTGCAAAGAAGGTAAACCCAGAAACAGATTATTTTCCTCTTTCTGTAAATTATCAAGAAAAATATTATGCTGCAGGTAAAATTCCTGGCGGTTATTTTAAAAGAGAGGCAAGACCAACTGAAGCAGAAACATTAATATCTAGATTAATCGATAGACCTATCAGACCCTTATTTCCTGAAAATTTTAGAAATGAAGTTCAAGTTTTGCCAACAGTTCTTTCTTATGACAATGAAAATGAAGCTGATATATTATCAATCATAGCTTCCTCAGCCGCATTATCAATTTCAGGATTACCTTTTAAAGGACCAGTAGGTGCATCAAGAGTTGGTTTTATTGGAGGAAAGTGTATTTTAAATCCGACCAAAAAAGAATTGCAGAATTCTAAATTAGATCTAGTTGTAGCCGGAACCAAAGATGCTGTTTTAATGGTAGAGTCCGAGGCTTCTGGTTTAACAGAAAATGAAATGTTAGATGCTGTTAAATTTGGTCATGAAGGATTTGTCTCAGTAATTAAAGGTATAGAAAAGTTAGCAAAAAAGTGTGCAAAAGAAACTTGGAAAATTGAAAAAAAAGATTTTAGCAAAGTAATTAAAAAAATTGAAAAAGAACTTACCAAAGACTTAGAAAAAGCATTTTCAGAAAAAGACAAAAAGACAAGATCAGAATTAATTAATTCGGCAAGTGAAAAATGTAAATCTTTATTTGAAGAGGAAGAAGATCTATTAGAACATGAAGTAATGTTACAACTAAAAAATCTAGAAAAAAATATTGTAAGAACCAGAATTTTAAAAAGTAAAAAAAGAATAGATGGAAGAGGCTTGTCAGATGTAAGACCAATAAAATGCGAAGTTGGAATTTTACCAAGAGTTCATGGTTCCGCTTTGTTTACTAGAGGTGAAACTCAAGCTTTAGTAACAACAACTTTAGGAACAACAGATGATGAACAAAGAATTGAAAGTCTAGAAGGATTAAGAAGAGAAAGATTTATGCTTCATTATAATTTTCCCCCATTTTCTGTAGGTGAAACAGGAAGAATTGGAACAGGCAGAAGGGAAGTTGGTCATGGAAAACTTGCTTGGAGAGCTTTAAATTCCTCACTTCCTAAAAAAGAAAATTTTCCTTACACATTGAGAATTGTATCTGAAATAACTGAGTCAAACGGATCTTCCTCAATGGCAACAGTTTGTGGTTCATCTTTAGCATTAATGGATGCAGCCGTCCCAATCGCCGAACCTGTAGCAGGAATAGCAATGGGATTAATTAAAGAAAAAGATAAATTTTCTATTTTGTCAGATATTCTAGGTGATGAAGATCATTTAGGCGACATGGATTTCAAAGTCGCAGGAACTAAAGACGGAATTACTTCTCTGCAAATGGATATAAAAATCACTGGAATAACTTTTGAAATAATGGAACAGGCCCTTTCCCAAGCTAAAGAAGGAAGAATTCATATCCTAGAAGAAATGAATAAAACTTTAAAATCATCAAGAAAAGAAGTTGGAAAACACACCCCAAAAATGGAAACAATAAAAGTTGACAAAAAAGATATTGCGACTGTGATTGGTAAAGGCGGTGCTACTATAAGAGAAATAGTGGAAAAATCTGGTGCAAAAGTAGATGTTAAAGATACAGGAGAAGTTACTGTTGCAGCTGCTAATGAAGAAACTAGAAAGATAGCAGTTCAAATGATCAATGATCTAGTTGCAAAACCAGAAATGGGAAAAACGTATAAAGGGAAAGTAGTTAAAATTATGGAATTTGGTGCTTTTGTAAACTTTCTAGGAAAGCAAGATGGCCTAGTCCATATTTCCCAGTTAGCAGCAAAAAGAGTTCAAAAGGTTACTGATGTAGTTAAAGAAGGAGATGAGGTTTCAGTCAAGGTGATTGGATTTGATAGAGGAAAAGTTAAACTTTCTATTAAAGAAGCAGTCTAAATTTGATATTCAAAATTCTGAGACTCCTTATTTATTTGAAGTTCTTTTGCACCATTTCTTAAGTGAAAATTTCTCGCCATATCAGTTAATGGAGACAAGGTAACCAACCTATCTAAGTGGTTAGATTTTTTAATTTTTTTAAATACTTCTTTAACTATCAATTTCCCGCCGCCCTTTTTTTTAGACCAAATTGTATAAGCAATAGCTATTTTGCCGACATTTTCTTTTCTCCTTGATATGCTTTGTAAATGAGCATCTTTTGTCATCAAGTCAAATTCATTAATCGTTTTTGGAATTTCATTTGTGAAACCAAAGCACATTATCGCGCATATTTCATTTTTGTATTTTACACCAAAAATTTTACGTCCATAACTTGTTCTAAATTTAACATCAAGATCTGGTCTAACAGGATCTTCGTTAATATCACAGCTATTTAGCTCAACTAACTTAGCGCCATTCACCCAATCAAAAAAATTTTCCAATTTTTCTTTAACTAATTTATTAAAATTTTTCATTTTTTTTGTAATAATTATCTTGTGGAATTTTAAAGTTTATAGATTTTTATAAAATTGCGATGTGTGACAATTAGACATGCAAATTATGCAAATTAAGACATATTCTTTGGATTTGGCATACCTATTTTATTATAACCTGCATCTACATAATGAATTTCGCCGGTAACACCACCTGCTAGATCACTTAATAAATACAGAGCAGATTTTCCTACGTCTTCTATATCTATATTTCTTTTTAACATTGAATGATCCGCACTCCATTTATATAAAAATTTAGCATCTCCTATAGCGGAAGCTGCCAAAGTTTTTATTGGCCCAGCACTTATAGCATTAACTCTTATTCCTTTTGAGCCTAGATCTTTTGCTATATATTTTACACTAGATTCCAAAGCTGCTTTACATACTCCCATTACATTATAATTAGGCACTACTTTTGTTGACTCGTAAGTTAAAGTTAACATGCTAGAGCCACTACTCATTATTTTTGAAGCTTCTTTAGCTATTTCGGTAAATGAAAAACAAGAAACAAGCATGCTTTTTGCAAAGTTTTGTCTAGAAGTATTGATGTACTCCCCTGATAGCTCTGCTCTATCAGAAAAAGCAATAGCATGAACTACAAAATCAAGTTTTCCCCAATTATTTTTAATTTCTTCAAAAGTTTTTACAATATCTTCTTTATTTTCCACATTACAATTTAAAAGAAATTTAGAATTTACGGACTCAGCTAGGGGTGTGACTCTTTTTTTAAGAGCATCACCTAAATAGGTGAAAGCTAATTCAGCTCCATTTTCTGAAAGTTTTTTTGCTATACCCCAGGCTATGGATCTATCATTGGCCACACCCATTATTAAGCCTTTCTTACCTTTAACCAAGTTCATTATTATACCTTTTCAAAAACTAAAGTAGCATTAGTTCCACCAAAACCAAAACTATTCGACATTACCGAATTTAATGTTACGCCTTTTTCAACTTTTGTTACTATTGGAAAATTCTTAGCTTGTTCATCCATTTCATTTACATTTATTGAAGCAGCAATAAAGTTATTTTTCATCATTATTAAAGAGTATATTGCTTCGTGTACAGAAGCAGCACCTAGTGGATGACCAGAAAGTGATTTTGTTGAGCTAATTTTTGGAATTTTATCTTTAAAAGCTCCTTTTATAGCTTGTAATTCAGTTATATCTCCCACTGGCGTTGAGGTTCCGTGAGCATTTATATAATCAATATTATTTTTTGTTGTTTTTAATGCTATATTCATACATCTCGTAGCACCCTCTCCGGAAGGAGCGACCATATCAAAACCGTCAGAAGTAGCACCATAACCTGTTACTTCAGCATAAATCTTTGCCCCTCTTGACTTTGCATGTTCCATTTCTTCTAAAACCAAAACTCCCGCTCCACCTGCAATTACAAAACCATCTCTAGTTTTATCATATGGTCTAGATGCTTTTTTAGGTGAATCATTATATTTAGAAGAAAGTGCTGTCATAGCATCAAACATTGCTGTCATTGCAAAGTGTATCTCATCGCTACCACCTGCAAAAATAATTTTCTGCTTTCCAAATTGTATAAGTTCCATAGCATTCCCTATGCAGTGTCCACTAGTTGCACATGCAGAACTTATTGTGTAGTTGACTCCTTTTATTTTAAAAGGAACTGCTAAAGTTGCAGAAGCTGTGCTTGCCATCGTTCTTGGAACAATAAAAGGACCCATTTTTTTTGGGTTTTTTTCTCTTGTTTTATCGGCTGCTAAAATAACATTTTCAATTGAAGGCCCACCAGAACCCATTACCATTCCTGTAGATATGTTACTTATGTCATTATCTTTTAAACCAGAGTCTTTTATAGCTTCCTTCATAGCTACATAATTATATGCAGATCCATTTCCCATAAATCTAAGAGCTTTTCTATCAACATGATCCTCAAGTTTAATATTTGGTTTTCCATGAACGTTACTTTTTAAATTATGATCTTTATATTCTTGAGCAAAAGAAATTCCTGATCTTGAATTCATAAGAGAGTCACAAACTTCATTTTGATTATTTCCCAAACATGAAACTATTCCAATCCCAGTTACAACAACTCTTTTCATTATTTATAAACTCCAACTTTTAAATTCTCCGCAGAGTATATTTGTTTTCCATCTGCTTTTAAAGTTCCATCCGCAAAACCAACTGTTCCACCCTCAGTTTTAAGAACTTTTTTCATATCAACTTCATAAGTTGCCATTTTGACTTTTTTAAGAACCTCGCCTGTAAATCTAACAGAGTTAACACCCAAAGCACGTCCTTTACCTGGCTCTCCTATCCAACCTAAATAAAAACCAACTAATTGCCACATTGCGTCTAGTCCTAGGCATCCAGGCATAACCGGATCCTCTTTAAAGTGGCAATCAAAAAACCACATCTTATCTTTAATATCTAACTCAGCTTTTATTAAACCTTTTTTATATTTGCCCACACTTGTTTTTATTTCAGTAATTCTGTCAAACATTAGCATAGGTGGTAGCGGCAAACGTGCATTCCCTTCACCAAATAAATTTCCGTTCGCACAGTCAATTAATTCATTATAGTTGTAACTGTTTTTTTGTTTCATTTTGAAAGTTAACAATTGCTTGAGTTTTTAGCAATATCATATATACAATTGAATTAAATTATATAGTAAGTTTATGGAAAAAATGAATAATAAAAACATGATTTTTATTGATAAACTTAGATCTTCAGGTCTCAGACCTACTAAGCAAAGAGTAGAAATAAGCAGATTTCTTTTCAAGAGAAAAAGAACATTTCATTTTACAGTTGAGCAATTAAAAAACTCTATGAATTTAAAAAGATCAAAAAAAATTTCTACAGCAACTTTTTATAATACCGTACATGCTCTTAAAAGCGCTGGTTACTTGAAAGAGTTTTCTTTGGAAAATAACACCTCTTATTATGATACAAATATTACTTCGCATCATCACTTCTTTGATAATGGCAAAGTAATTGATATTAAGAGCGACAAAATTACCTTCCATAAACTTCCAGAAGCTCCAAAAGGTAAAAAAATTAAAAACGTTGAAGTTGTAATAAGATTAGAAAATAATAATTAATCTCAATTACATATCTTGCTATATTGACACTTAGTTTAGAACTATTATAAAGTAATTATATTATGACTGTTGATGTTAAAAAAAATGGTAATGGCAAATGCCCTGTGATGCACGGAGGAGTTACCAAAGCAGGAGAGTCAAACACTTCGCGGCTTTGGCCAAATAGTATTAATCTTGATATTTTACATCAACACGACACAAAAACCAATCCACTACCAAAATTTAACTATAAAAAGGAAGTAAAAAAATTAAATTTTAAAGCACTCAAAAAAGATTTACTAAAATTAATGACTGAAAGCCAAGAATGGTGGCCAGCAGATTTAGGAACCTATAGCGGACTTATGGTAAGACTAACTTGGCACCAAGTTGGAACTTATAGAGAATTTGATGGAAGACCTGACGTGGGATCTCACAGATTTTCCCCCCAGGACTCTTGGCCGGACAACACAAACTTAGATAAAGCAAGACGTCTTCTTTGGCCAATCAAAAAAAAATATGGAAATAGATTAAGCTGGTCAGACCTTATGGTTCTAGCCGGAACTATGGCTTATGAGCATGCTGGATTTAAAACTTTCGGTTTCTCATTCGGTAGAGAAGATATATGGGAACCTGAAAAAGATGTTTATTGGGGTAAAGAGACAGTACCATTAGCAGTTAACAGATATGGTGATCCACAAGATCGTTCTTCTTTAGAAGCACCACTTGCGGCTTCTCATTTTCAACTTGTTTATGTAAACCCTCAAGGAGTTGAAGGAAAACCTGATCCAGTAAGAACTGCAATGGATGTACGTGAAACGTTTGGACGAATGGGAATGAATGATGTAGAAACTGCCGCTCTCACGGTCGGAGGCCACTCTATTGGAAGGGCCCACGGTAATGGCAATCCAGATAATTTAGGCCCAGAACCTGCTGGAGCTGATATTCACGAACAAGGTTTTGGATGGAATCAGAAAAATGGAACAGGTGCTAACCAAATAACTTCAGGTCTCGAGGGAGCTTGGACAACTAACCCTGATAAATGGGATCATCAATACTTAGATCTTTTGCTTAACTATAAGTGGGAAAGTAAAAAAAGCCCAGCAGGTGCTTGGCAATGGGAGCCTATTGATCTCGAAGAAGATAAAAAACCAAGAGACTTAGCTGACCCTAACAAAAAAGCAAGATTAATGTTTACTGATGCTGATATGGCAATGGCGATGGACCCGGAGTACAGAAAAGTTTCAGAAAGATTTTACAAAGACCCAAAATTTTTTGAAGATTCATTTGCACGTGCTTGGTTTAAGTTAACACATAGAACAATGGGAAATAGGGAAAATTACATTGGTCCTTGGGCACCCAAAGAGGATCTACTTTGGCAAGGTAACGTCCCATCTCCAAAAAAGAAATATAATGTAAATAAGGTAAAAAAAATGATTTCTGTAACCAGTTTATCTATTGGTGATTTAATTACTGTAGCCTGGGATAGTGCTAGAACATATAGAAGAACTGACAAAAGGGGTGGAGCTAATGGGGCTAGAATTCGATTATCACCCATGAAGGATTGGGAAGCAAACGAGCCAAAAAAACTTTCAAAGATTTTAAAAGTACTTGAGAATATAGCTAAAAAATCAGGAGCGACTATAGCGGATACAATTATTCTTGCAGGGAATGTTGGGCTTGAAAAAGCGATAAAAAAAGCTGGTTCTAAAGTCAAAGTTCCATTTAGTCCTGGAAGAGGAGACTCATCTCAAGAGCAAACAGAATTAAAAAGTTTCAAATGGTTAGAACCTCGGCATGATGGTTTCAGAAACTATGTAAAAGCCGATTACTCAGCGATGCCTGAAGAACTTTTATTAGAACGTGCTTCTTTGATGGGATTGACTGCACAAGAAATGACATGTCTGATAGGAGGCATGAGAGTACTTGGAACAAATCATGAGTCAGCAAAAGACAAAGGAGTGTTTACAAGTAAAGTTGGTGCTTTGACAAATGATTTCTTTATTAATTTGTTGGATATGAAATATAATTGGAAACCTACTGGTAAAAACTCTTATGATATGGTCGATCGTAAAACAAACAAAGTCAAGTACACTGCTTCTAGAGCCGACCTAGTTTTTGGTTCAAATTCAATTTTAAGATCTTACGCAGAGGTTTATGCACAAGATGATAACAAAGAAAAATTCATAGAAGATTTTGTTAAAATCTGGACAAAAATTATGAATGCGGATAGACAGCATAATAAAAAAAAGTTGAACTGAAATGACTGAGTTAACAGCGGGAATATTTAACGCTTCAAAAAAAATCTACAAATCAAATAGAGGATCGATATTAAGAACAATTGTTTATACAATTGGTCATTTTGCAATTGCAATTACAGTATTAATGTTAGTTGCAGATGTGTCATTTATGATTGCATTGACAGATGCAATTGTTGAGCCCCTTGCTAATTCAGTTTGGTATTTTTTGTTGGATAAATTCTGGGCCTCAAAAATTAGGAAATAATTTACAGTCTACCCTTAAGATTTTTTATTTCGACCCAACCTACAAATTCTTCAGAATTAATTTTACACCAATTTTTTTTACATTTCTTGATTATAAGTAATCTACCTTTTTCCACCAAAGCTATAGGTTTTGAATATTTTGAAGGTTTTTTAAAAACAATAGAATTTTCTTTATCATTTAATGCTGCTCTTTTTTTTGACAATTGTGAAATATGAATCCAACCAGAATTATTTTCATGGTCTATAATTTTTCTAAAATTGTAAGATTTATCTATTATTAAGACAGGTAAAAATTTTTTTTTGTAAACAAGTTTGATAGGATGATCCATAGAAGGGCCTTGTCTCAGATTTACTTTATCAGCTCTCAAAGTGAGATAATATTCATTTTCTGCAAATAAAAAATTATTTATCGAAGTAATTATAAAAAAAAACAATATTAATCTAACCATGTAGGTGACTATTTTTGCAATTAGGATTTTTAAGTAATTTTACCAACCTAAAATTTGAATTCAGTGCATTAAATATCATAATATTTTCATTTCTTTTATTTTTAATATTTAAAATTGATTTGATAACCTCATTAGCCTGGAGTGAACCAGCTATACCAGCCAGAGTTGTCATTATTCCATCAGACTCACAATTAATTTCCTCACTTGGTATTCTAGGCATAAAACATCTAAAGCAAGCGTTTTTTTTTCTAAAATCAAATCTGAATAACTGACCATCAAACTTGTTAATTGCTGATGAAATTAATACTTTTTTATTTTTAATACAGTAGTCATTGATAATATATCTTGTTTTGAAATTATCAGTACCATCGCAGATTATTTGATAATTTTTAGCTATCTGATTTATATTATTTTTATCTATTTTTTTTTTAAAAATATTTACAACTATATTTTTATTTATTTTTTTTACAGCTTTACTTGATATTATAGATTTATATTTTCCAATATCCTTTTCAGTAAAAAGTATTTGCCGGCTTAAATTTGATGACTCGATTTTATCATGATCTACAATGCCTAAATGTCCAATTCCTGAGTAAGCAAGATATAAAATTAAAGGACAACCAAGACCTCCAGCACCTATAATTAAAACCTTAGAATTAAAAATTTTTTTTTGTCCTACAACACCAATTTTTTTAAGTATTAGTTGTTTATAGTATCTATTGTAATCTTGGCTCTTAATTGAGACTTTTTTCATTTAACAAAAATGTATCAACAATTTTTTTTGCTATAATAGATGCAATAAATTTCTTAGAATTTTTTTTAATTTTTTGGATTTTTCCGTTTTTATCTATTATGGTAACTTCATTGAGCTCACTATTAAAACCAATTTCTTTTTTTGATACATCGTTTGCAATTATTATATCACAAAACTTTTCTTGCATTTTTTTTGTAGAATTTTTTATTAAATTTTCTGTTTCAGCTGAAAAACCAACCAAAAGTTTAGGTCTATATCGATTGTTTTTACCTAGAAAGCCCAAAATGTCATGATTTTTTTCGATTTTTATCTCATCAAATTGTGAATTTTTTTTAATTTTGTTTTTTTTTGCAACCAAAGGTTTAAAGTCAGATACAGCTGCAGCACATACCACAATATGCGTTGGAAGTATTTTTTTTACAGCTACAAGCATATCGTGTCCTGATGTAACTTTTTTAACTTTAACATCTTTGCTATAATTTAATCCTGTTGGACCAGATATCAGAGTTGTTTTTATACCAAGTCTTGCCAGTTCAATTGCTATCTCATGTCCTTGTTTTCCGCTAGACTCATTTGAAATGAACCTTACAGGATCAATATATTCCTTTGTTGGCCCAGTAGTAACAATTGCATTTATTTTTTTTCTTTTTAACAAATCCTTTTTTTTGAAGAATCTTTCTAAAAAAGATAAAATCTGTCTTGGACTTGACATCTTGCCTTTTCCATACTCTCCGCAGGCCATTTCACCATCTTCCGGACCAATAAATTTATATCCGTATTCAATTAGTGTATTGATATTTTTTTGTGTGGCCCTATGTATCCACATTCTCACATTCATTGCAGGAACTAAAAAAATTTCTTTATTTGAGGCCAAAATAATTGTAGACGCCAGATCATCAGCACTGCCTTTAGAGAGTTTTGACATGAAATTTGCAGTGGCAGGAACAACCACAATCACATCAGCCCAACGTGACAAGGCTATATGATCAATTTTTCCTACAGATTTATCATTAAAAATATCTTCAAAAACTCTGTTTTTTGATAGAGATGAAATAGATAGAGGAGTAACAAATTTTTTACCACTTTTTGTTAAAACAACTTTTACTGATGAGCCTTTCCTTTGAAGCAGTCTAATTAAATCAAGAGATTTGTATGCGGAAACACCGCCTCCAACTATAAGTAAAATTTTCTTATTTTCTAAACTCATAATATATTAAAATACTATAAATAAACTAATTACAATACCCAAAAAAGTTATAATTAAATTGTTCCTGAAATTTCTCATTTTTAATTCTTCAATTTCAAAATTTTTTCCATTTAGAGCAGCTAAATTTAATTTTCCTTCCGCAATCATTTGGAGCGCTGTATTCGCATTATCCATAACATTAGGCAAGTCAGGAATTTTTTCCAAAATTTCTTTTGATAATTCAGTAGTTTTATTAATTATTGATTCAGGGCCTTTTAAATTTTTAATCCAGTTTTCCAAAACTGGCCTAGAAACCTCCCAAATATTTGTTTCTGGGTTTAATCTTCTCGCGACTCCTTCAACTACAACCATTGTTTTTTGAAGAAGTAATAGTTGTGTTTGAGTATGCATATTAAATCTTTCAGTTATTTCAAATAATTGACCAAGTAAATTTCCCCCAGATATATCTTTTATGGATTGTCCAAAAATAGGTTCTCCAATAGATCTAAGCGCTTGTGCAAAATCATCTTTAGAAGTGCTCTTTGGCACCAATCCTGCTAAAAAATGTATCTCCGCAACTTTGTTGTAATCTCTATTTATAAAACCAAATAGTATTTCTGCTAAATACTTTCTGTTATTTTTATCTAGTCTTCCCATTATTCCAAAATCTACAGGCACAATGTTGCCTTGGTTATCAACAAATAAATTTCCCTGATGCATGTCTGCATGGAAAAATCCATCCCTTACCGATTGTTTTAAAAATGATTGAATCAAATTTTCAGAAAGTTTTTTAAGATCGACATTCAAATTTTGTAATGTTTTTGTCTCTCTAATTGAAACCCCATCAATTCTGTCCAGAGTTAATATTTTTTTTGAAGTATAATTCCAATAAATTTTTGGAACCTTTATACCTTTGTCATTTAAAGTATTTTCTCTGAGTTCGCTTGCAGCGGCAGCTTCAAAACGTAGATCCATTTCAACATTTGTGATTTCTTTTAGTAGATTAATAACTTCAACTAGTTTCAGCCTTTTTGTTTTTTTAAAAACACCTTCAATAATAAAAGCAAGAAACATCAAAGCATCAAGTTCATCATTGAAAATTTTATGTATATTTGGTCTAAGTATTTTAATAGCAAGTTTTTTCTCAACATTATCAACATTTATTTTTGCAAAGTGTACTTGAGCTATAGATGCAGCTGCTATTGGGTCGCCAATATGTAAAATATTTTTATAGAATTTGCTCCCAATTTCTTTTTCTATAATTTTTTTAGCCTCATCCGTACTAAAAGCTGGAAGTTTATCCTGAAGTTTTTCTAAATTTTTAGCTATTTCGTTTCCAATTATATCTGGTCTGGTAGCTAAAAATTGTCCCAATTTTATAAATGTAGGCCCCATATCTTCGAGTGACTGACATAGTTTTTCTCCTGAGGATTTATTTAAATTATCTAATTTTTTTGTTGAGCCTATAGAAAATAAATAAAAAATAAATTTTAATGAATTTGGAATTGGCTTTATATAATCCAATGTTTCTACAGCACCTGATATTGATAGTTTTCTTAAAATCTTTAGTAAATTAAATAATTTCTTTAGCATATTTATACTTTCCAACCAGAATGAATAGTTGCTATTCCACTTAATAAATTTCTATACTCAACATTGATGAAACCATTATCTCTAATAATTTTTGAAAATTCTTCTTGACTATAAAATTCCTCAATTGTTTTAATCAAATATTCATAAGGTTCAGATTTACCTACAATATATTTTCCCAATAATGGAATTGACTTTGAGTAAATCCTATAAAATTTATTTATAATTTCATTATCAACTTTTGAAAATTCTAGACAGATAAATCTACCGCCTTTTTTTAATACTCTCCTTGCCTCTTTCAAAGCTTTATTTATGTTTGAAAAATTTCTAACACCAAAACTTACAGAATAAATATCAAAAGTTTCATCTTTAAAAGGTAAATTTTCAGCAGCAGACAAACACCAATTAATATTTTTAAAATCTTTTAGTTTTTTTTTACCTTCATTTAACATTAAATTATTTGGTTCTACACAAGTAACTTGTCCAGAAAGTTTTGTTCTTTCCAGGAATGCTTTTGCTATATCTCCGGTACCTGAAGCAATATCTATCAAATAATCATCTTTTTTTGGGTTCATCCAATGTATCAATCTCTGTTTCCATATTCTATGAGCGCCTAATGACATTAGGTCATTCATAATGTCATATTTATTGTAAACACTATTGAAAACTTGAGTTGCTTTTTTAAATTTAGATTGATTAATATTTGTCATTTATAAATAGTTATATGCCAGAATTACCCGAAGTTGAAGTTGTTAGAAGATCGCTAGATAATTTTATTGCAGGCTTAAAAATTAATAAAGTACGCATTTTTAATAGAAATTTAAGGTATAAGATAAGCAGAGATTTTAAGAAAGTAGTTCAGGGTCAAAAAATCACCTCTATATTAAGAAAAGGAAAATTTCTATTAATCAGACTAAAAAATAAAAAAATAATCATTATTCATCTTGGTATGACGGGAAAAATTTTTATTAAAACGCAAAAAAATAGCTTGGCATTTGTAACAAGTTTTTACTATGAAAGAAGATTTATAAAAAAACACAATCATTTGATGTTAAATCTTAGTAACTCAGTAGATCTTATTTACAATGATGTAAGGAAGTTTGGTTTTATAAAAGTAAAAAATTTTCAAGAATTGAACTTGGATAAGCATCTATCAAAATTAGGACCAGAACCATTAAGTAAAAGATTTAATTTAAAATATTTAATTGAGAAATGTAATAAATCAAAGAAAAATATCAAAAACTTTTTGATGGACCAAAAATATATTTCTGGACTAGGCAATATCTATGTCAATGAAATACTGTTCTCGTGTTCAATCAACCCAAAAAAGCTATCTCACAATCTATCACTAGAACAACTGTCTAAAATTATTAATAATACAAAAAAAATATTAAAGGTCTCAATACAACTTGGAGGTTCTTCAATCAGAGATTTTAATAGTGCTACGGGCCAAAAGGGACTTTTTCAGGAAAACTTTAAGGTGTACGATAGAGATAATAAATCGTGTTTAAAGCGAAAATGCGGAGGGAGTGTTAAAAAAATATATATTAGTAATAGATCAACTTTTTTTTGTACCAAATGTCAAAAATAATTAAAGATTGACCCCAATATTTTGAAGATATATACGTTCCGTTGAATGCCTAATATAAAATCAGCCATCAGAAAGGTCAAAAGAGCTAAAAAACAGACAGAGGTTAATAAATTTAGAAAAAATCGCTATAAAAAGGCGTTAAAAAAGATACAAAAACTAATTGAAAAAAAAGATACTAACGAAATAAAAAAATACTTCCCCACTTTTCAGTCAGAGCTAATGAAGGTTGCAAAAACAGGCGTTATCAAGAAAAAAAATCTATCAAGAAAAATTTCAAAAATTTCCAAAAAAATTAAAAATATCAATAAATAGTTGTAACAATTCAAAGTTGTTAAAGTTAAAATTTTTTTAAAAAAAAGTTTACTACATATAGAGAATTTGTATTTGAGGTTGAAATTTTTTTATTTTCTCTCTCAGCGTTTATTCTACAACCTGAGTCGATTTAATTTTTAAAATTTAAAAATAAAAATTGAATTAAAAAAAAATTAGTTATAAAAATATTTTTTTAATTTTAATTTCATGGAAAAAACTTCTTTAAAAACTGGAACACAATCAATTCTAGAAGAAAAAATTCTAGATTGGGATTCTGTCCAAAAATCCTTTGATCAGTCATTTGGAACAGAAGTCTATACAAGTTGGCTTAAGCATATATCTTTAATCAAAGAGTATAATGATCATGTTGTTTTAGGTGTCAAAACCAGATTTTTTAGAGATTGGATAACGTCTAGATATGCAGATAAAATTCTTAGTGAGCTTAAAAAACACAAGCTAAGTATAAATAGAATTGAATTTAAAATTGAGCCTGAAAATATCAATAACAAAGTAAATTTTAGCGATACAATTGTAAATAAAATTACTGATATTAAAAACTCTTTTTTAAATTATAATAGACTTAATCCTTCTCTTAATTTTGATAATTTTGTCGTTGGGAAAAGTAATAATTTAGGCTTTCTGTCTGCAAAAAAAATATGTAGTCAATTATCAAGATATAATCCACTATTTATTTATGGGGGTGTTGGACTAGGCAAGACCCACCTTTTAAATTCTATTGGTCTTGAATTAAGTCAAAAAAATAAAGTGATGTTTATATCTGCAGAAAGATTTATGTATCAATTTATTAAATCAATTAAAAAAAATGAAATGGTCAATTTCAAAGATTTTTTTAGAAAAGCTAACGTTTTTATTATTGATGATATACAGTTTATAAGAGGCAAGGAAGGTCTCCAAGAAGAATTCTTCCATACATTTAACACACTGTTTGACCAGAGTGCCCAAATAGTCATATCATCTGACCGTGCCCCAAATAAACTTGATAGAGTTCAAGATAGGATAAAATCTAGATTGTCAGGCGGTTTGGTTGTTGACATAGGTACACCAGATTATGATTTAAAAATTAATATCTTAAGAAAAAAAATTTCTGATTATCAACTCTCATTCAAAGAAAATCCTGATCTAAACGAAGAAGTTATAAATTATATTGCTAAAAATAGTAATTCTAATATCAGAGAGCTAGTAGGAATATTCAATAGAGTAGTCGCTTTTGGTAAAATGAGTAAAAAATCTTTAAATGTTAATGATTGTAAGATTATTTTAAGAGATATTTACAACACCAACAAAGTTATAAGCATTGATAAAATCCAAACTGTAACTTCTAATTTTTTTAGTATTAGCATGTCAGATATGCTTTCACAAAGAAGGTCTCGACCGTTGGCAAGACCTAGGCAAATGGCTATGTATTTAGCAAAAAAACTTACTACTAGATCATTGCCCGAAATAGGAAGAAAGTTCTCAAATAGAGATCACACTACCGTTATTCACGCTGTAAAAACTATAGAAAAGTTGATCGAGAATAACGATGATATGAGAAAAAATGCTGAAGAGTTAAAATCATTAATCTTAAGCGATTAAAATGCAGTTTAAAATTGAGCGCGATAGACTTTTAAAATCTTTATCAGTTGCTCATAGTATAATTGAGAAAAAAAATACTATTCCAATTCTTGCAAATGTCTTACTTGAAATAAAGGATAATAGATTAAATATAGTAGCCACTGATTTAGATATAGTTTTTCGTGATGAAATTTCAGATCTGAAAATAGAGCAACCAGGAAGCACAACAACGTCAGCTACTGTTTTGTATGACTTATTAAGAAAGTTACCATCAAATCATGAAGTTACATTTGATTTACAAAGTCAAAATAAACTTAAAATTTCAGCCCAAAATTCAAAATTTAACTTGCTATGTTTACCTATCGATGATTTTCCAAATTTTGGTGATAATTTTAAGTCCGAACCTCATGAATTAAACAGCAAGAAACTTTTGTTATTATTAAATAAAACTAGAATTTCAATGTCAAATGATGATACCAGACATTATTTAAATGGGATTTTTATACATCCAACCGCCTCTAATAAAAATTCTTATTTAACCGGGGTTGCTACTGATACTCATAGATTATCCTCAAGCAGCACCTCTATAAAAGAGTCTTCTAATTTTAAACCATTTATATTACCAAAAAAGACTGTGTTCCAGTTATGTAATTTACTACAAGAGAGTGATGAAAAAATTCATTTATATATTGGGGAAGGCAAAATCCAATTTAAAATAGGAAATTCAACAATAGTTTCAAAAGTTATTGATGGAAAATTTCCTGAATATGAAAAAGTTGTACCAAAAAACAATAATAAAATTTTAAGTGTAAATGTCAAAGATTTCATTAATTCTATTGAAAGAGTAATTACCGTATCAATAGATAGAAAAGAGGGTGTAAAAATTACTTTAGAAAAAGATCAAATACAGTTATTCGTAGCCAGCACAACTTCAGGCGAAGGAAAAGAAACTCTAAAAGCAAATTACAATTCTGAAACTTTGACAATAAGTTTTAATGCCAGATATTTGCTTGATATAGCTTCTGAGATACAAGATGAGAAATTAACCATGAATCTCAACGATGCAACATCTCCAGTTTTGATTCAGGATAAGTCGGATAATCATAGCTATTATGTTATTATGCCAATGAAAATATGAAATTTTTCGACTTTTAGAAAATAAATTTTATTTTTCATCTATTATCCTTGAGCACCAATGATTATTCACCCTTATTTATTTATATGATTTTATCTAATCACGAAAAAATGATATGATTGTTTTTTCAAATTAAATGATTAATTCTCTTAAAAACAATTCAACTAAAGATTATAAAGCTGATTCCATCAAAGTATTAAAAGGCTTAGATGCAGTTAGAAAAAGACCTGGTATGTATATTGGAGATACAGACGATGGATCCGGTTTGCATCACATGGTATTCGAGGTTTTAGATAATTCAATTGATGAGGCAATAGTCGGTTTTTGCAAAAACATAATTGTAACAATGAATAAAGATAACTCCATCACTGTAGAAGATGATGGAAGAGGAATACCCGTTGACACGCACAAAGGAGAAAAAAAATCAGCTGCCGAAGTTATTATGACACAATTACATTCGGGTGGTAAATTTGATCAGAATTCATATAAGGTATCCGGAGGGTTACATGGCGTTGGCGTTTCTGTTGTAAACGCATTATCAGAAAAGCTAGAGTTGACAATTTTTAGAGATCAAAAAGAGCATTTCATATCTTTTAAAAATGGTAAAGTATCCAGTCAAATTAAAGTTATAAAAAAAACAAAAAAAACTGGAACAAAAATAAATTTTCTTCCTTCAAAAGATATTTTCTCAACTACAAAATTTAGTAGTTCTACTTTACAAAAAAAAATAAGAGAGTTGGCATTTTTAAACAGCGGCCTAACCATTAAACTCGTAGATGAATCACACGCTAAAACTAAGATATTTGAACACAAGTATGATGGAGGCGTGTCTGAATTTGTAAGATTTCTTGATCAAAAAAAATCATTATTAATAAATAAAAATGAAAAGTCAGTTTTTAAAAAACCTATTTATTTAAAAGGGGAAAAAAACAATGTTATAGTTGAATGTTCTTTTCAATGGAATGCGAGTTACTCTGAAGAGGTAATGGCTTTTACAAATAATATCCATCAAAAAGATGGTGGTACTCATCTTCTTGGTTTTAGAAGTTCATTAACTAGAATAGTAAATAAATATGCCTCTGAAAAAAATTTAACTAAGAAAAATAAAGTTGTAATTGGCGGAGAAGATATCAAAGAAGGTTTGACAGCAATTTTATCAATAAAAATGCCTGATCCAAAATTTTCTTCTCAAACAAAGGATAAACTAGTGTCTTCAGAAATTAGAAATGTTGTAGAGTCGATAGTGAACGAAAAGATAACAATTTGGTTTGATCAAAACCCATCTGTTGTTAGGGTGATTTTGGATAAAATCTTACAAGCAGCAATAGCCAGAGATCTTGCAAGAAAGGCAAGGGATAGCGTTAGAAGAAAAGGATCACTCGAACTTTCTGGCCTTCCAGGAAAACTAGCAGATTGCCAAATTTCCTCTATGGAAGGAACCGAATTATTTATAGTCGAGGGAGATTCAGCAGGAGGTTCGGCCAAACAAGGAAGAAAAAGGGAATTTCAAGCAGTACTCCCGTTAAGGGGAAAAATTTTAAATACTTATGTGAATGAGAATAAAAAAAGAAATGGATCTAATGGTAGTAACGAAAATAAAACATTATCAAAAATGATGTCATCAAATGAAATTGTGACTTTAATAAATGCCCTTGGAACTGGATCAACGAGTTTTGATATAGAAGATCTTAGATATGAAAAAATAATAATTATGACAGACGCAGATGTAGACGGTTCTCACATTAGAACTTTACTACTAACCTTTTTTAACAACAAACCTTTTAATGAATTAATTGAAAAAGGTCATTTGTATTTAGCCCAACCACCTTTGTTTAAAGTGACTAAAGGTTCAAAGACTACATATATTAAAAACGAAAAAGATTTGGAGGCTTATATTCTTAAATCTAAAGAAAATGGCACAAAAAAATTAAAGAAAAATGAGATAGAAAAATACATAAACGAAGAGAGACAAAGATTAAATATTCAGCGTTTCAAAGGTTTAGGAGAAATGAACCCAGAAGAACTTTGGCAAACAACATTAAACCCAGAAAATAGAACCTTATTAAAAGTAGAATATTCTAAAGGAACAAAAGAAAAATCTAAAGAGGATCAAAATATAATTAGAATTTTAATGGGCGATGAAGTTGCTCCTAGAAAAGACTTTATAACTGAAAAAGCTCTTGAAGTTGAAAACCTAGACATCTAAATAAATGAAATTATCTGAACTCCTCAAATACGATGAGGATTTAAAGTTAGAAAAAAGTACGGTAGTAATTCTAAGATGGATAGCCTTAATTGGACAATTAATAACAATTTATGTTGTACATTTTGTTATAAATTTTGATCTACCAATAATTTTATGCTCCATTACAATTTTTTTCGGTGGTTTAACAAATATTTTTATACAATTTAATTTTAAGAAAAATCAGCTTAGTAACACAGAGTCAACAATACTTTTATTTTATGATGTTATACAATTATCAGTGTTAATTTTTTTAACTGGAGGAGTTACAAATCCTTTTATAATTTTTCTTATAGTGCCAGCCATAATATCTTCAACTTTATTGAATTTAAGTAGTACAATTTTTTTATCAATCATAACAATTTTATCAATGATACTACTAACTTTTAACCATTTAGATTTACCAGGTTCTGGAGATCTTCATTTTCATGTTCCTGATTATTATGTTTATTCAATTCCCACTGCTTTAATCGTTGTATTAATTTTTTTAAATTATTTTGGTTTCCGTTTTGGTTATGATGCTAGAAAAAGAGGAAATGCCTTAAGTAAATTAGAGATTGTTTTAGCAAAAGAGCAGGAATTGGAGTCAATTGGCCATCAAGCAGCTGCAGCCGCACATTCTTTAGGAACACCGCTATCAACAATAACTGTAATTGCAAAAGAGCTTAAGAAAGATTTGGGAATTAATTCAGAATTTAATAAAGATTTAGATATTTTGATACAACAATCTAAAAAATGCGGAGATATATTAAAAAATATATCTCAAAATAAAATTGTAGATGATGAATATGTTTCGAATATATCTTTACAGGATCTACTTTTTGAAATTTCGAAATCTTTTGAGGAAATTTCAAAAAATAAAATAAAATTAAATTTCTCTGAAGATAGCCAAAAAATTCCTATTAAAAGATCTCCTGAAATCACATATGGAATTCGGAATTTTGTAGGTAATGCTGTAAAGTTTGCCAATAAAAAAATCGAAATTGATTTGTTAAATGATAATATTAATACTACAATTCGAATTTCAGATGATGGGCCTGGGTTTCCGGGAGACATCGCTAATATAATCGGTGAACCTTATATAGCCTCCAAGTCAAAAAAACTTAAGTCTAAAGCAGGTTTAGGATTAGGAACTTTTATTGGAAAAACTTTATTAGAGAGAAAAAAGGCAATAATTGAATTCTCACAATCTAGTCTTGGTGGAGCTTTAGTGGAGATAAGTTGGAAAAATTCAGATCTAATGTCAAAACAATAATTAGATCGGTTCTTGTTGAGTAAGACAATGAATTGTTCCTAGACCCCAAATTAAAATTGAACAATCTATTGGTATTATTTTTTTAGTTTTGAAATGCTTTTTAAATATTTTTAAGACAACTTTGTCTTTGGGGTCATTAAAAGAAGGAACTAAAACAACTTTGTTAGCAATATAAAAATTAAGATAGCTTGCAGGCAACCTTACACCCTCTATAAATTTAGGTTTAGGCATTGGTATATATATAATTTTAAATTTTTCTTTGTTTTCTTTTTTAAACTTTTTAATTATTTTTATATTCTCCATTAAATTTTTAAAATTCTTATCTTTTTTATTTTTTTCTATTGCTATAAATATTTTGTCTTTATTTATAAATCTCGCAATATCATCTACATGTCCATGAGTATCATCTCCGTGTATTCCTTTATTTAACCAAATTACTTTCCTAACGCCAAAATACTTATTGAATATTTTATTATAGTCATCTTTTTTTAATCCTTTATTTCTTTGTTGAATTTTACTTAATAAACATTGTTTAGTTGTTAAAAGAAAACCTTTTCCGTTTACATCAATAGAACCTCCCTCAAGAACAATTTTTTTTTTGTTATATTTTGGTTTTATAATTTTAATTTTTTTAAATTCTTTAATTTTAAAATATGCTTTATTATCATTTTTAAAATTTTTGTATTTAGCCCATCCATTAAATTCCCATTTAGATAATATTTTTTTCTTTCTTCCTTGCTTAACAAAAATTGGCAAAAAATCTCTTGTCCACGCTCTATCTGTTTTGCAAATTACTATTCTTGTATTTTTTAATTTTGCACCTAGAACCTTTAAAAAAAAACTCACTTTTTTTTTATCCGACTCATTTTTAACCAAAACATTAACTAATTGAGTCTTTGAAAGTTGTGTAATTATTTTATTGAAAACTCTAGGTATTTCATTAAATTTATTTGGCCAATCTTCTTTATTATGAGGCCAAGCTATCCAAGTTGATTTTTGCGGCTCCCATTCAGCAGGCATCCTATAAATGCCTTTTCTAGACATACTAGGCATCTTTAGGGTTGTTTAATATACCTTTATAATAGTCAATTCTTCTATCTCTAAAAAAAGGCCAATGTCTTCTTACATTTTCAACTTTTTTAAAATCAATATCACAAATTAAAGTTTCTTCTTCTTGTTTGGCACTGGCAATTATATTTCCGCTCGGATCAAACACAATTGTATTTCCCCAAAATTCTAACTTTTTAGAACCTCGTTTTTCTACACCAACCCTGTTAACTGCCGCAACATACACACCATTTGCGATAGCATGAGATCTTTGTACAGTTATCCATGAATTAAGTTGAGATTTTCCAAACTTTCTCTTTTCTCTAGGATGCCAACCGATTGCCGTTGGATAAAAAAGTATTTCAGCACCCTGTAAGGAAGTAAGTCTTGCAGCTTCCGGAAACCATTGATCCCAACAAATTAAAGTTCCAAGTTTGCCATAAGTAGTTTTAAAAGATTTAAAACCAAGATCACCAGGTGTAAAATAAAATTTTTCATAAAATTGCGGATCATCAGGTATGTGCATTTTTCTATATTTTCCGATTATTTTTCCTTTTTCATTAATTACTACACAACTGTTATGATATATACCTGAAGTTTTTTTTTCAAAAATTGGAGCTATAATAATAATTTTAAGTTCTTTAGCTAATAAGGAAAGAATACCTGTTGTTCTTCCAGGTATTTTTTCTGCTAAATTAAAATTAGAGTGCTTTTCTTCCTGACAAAAGTAATTTGACAAAAATAATTCTGGTAAGCAAACTACTTTAGCTTTCTTTTTGCTTGCCTCTTTTATTTTTTTAATAGCAATACTCATATTTTTTTGAGTATCAGACGACATTTTCATCTGTATTAAAGCTATTTTTGTTTTTGTCATTTTACTAAAATAATTTTTGGAAATTTCTACGTTCTCTGTTTTTCCAATTTTTACGATGGTATGCGTCGCTTGCAATCAAAGGCAAAACACTTGTAGCTTCAGCAAAAACCATTTGTTCTTTAGAAGTGTCTACTTTTCCCCAAGAACTTGCTTCTTTTAAAGTTGAACTACTACATGCGCCATCTCTTGTATCAGCCACTGTAATTTGTATTGCATATTTATGCATATCAACCTTTTTGCCTAAAAGCTCAGCACATACAACTGTATCTTGAACAAAATTTTTTGGTACCCCACCCCCAACCATTAATAAACCAGAGTCTTTTGATTTAAGTTTAATTTCTGTTAATTCTCTAAATTCTCTTATCGAATCTATGGTAATATGTTTTTTTGGATTTTGCTCTTGATGCATTACCAGGCCAAAGCCTGCAGAGCTATCTGTAAATGCAGGACAAAAAATAGGAACATTATGGTCATAGGCAACCTCAATTAGTGAGTTTTTCTTTTTTGCATTTTTTTTAAGAAATCTTCCAATTTCTTTTATAAATTCTCTAGAGGTGTAGGTTTTGGGAGGTAATTTGTTTGCTATATCACAAATAGTTTTGTCGCAAATTTGTAATTGTTCTTCATCTATGTAAGTGTCATATATTCTATCTATATAATTTTCTCTCAGGGTTTTATCGTCCTGAAACTGGTCCCCTTGGTAATGTTTAAACCCCAATGCTTCAAAGAAATCCATGTCAATTATTGATGCTCCTGTTGCTACAATTGCATCAACCATATTATATTTAATTAAATCAGAGTATAGATTCATACATCCTGCAGCAGAAGTAGAACCAGCAATTGTCAAAAATATAGAACAGTTTCTATCTCCCAACATTTCATTATAAATTTCTGCAGCCAGAGCCGTATCTCTTGACGTAAAAGACATTTTCTTCATTGACTCGATAATTTTTCTTGAGTCAAAAGAAGTTATATCAATATGTTCGACTTCGGATTTTAACAAAGATTTTTTATTGTGTCCTAGAGCCGGACCGTTTTTTTTATTCATTATGCAACTAAGTATTTAAACTTATCCTTAAGATCGTACATTGAAAGAATAGGTTTGTCATCTACTTGGTAGATTGCGTCAGAATAAAAACCATTAAATTTTGTTCTAAATGTTGTTCCGTAAGCACCAAGTTGACCTAGCTCAATATAGTCACCTTCTCTAATATTATTTGGTAACATGAAGGGTCCTTTCATATAATCAAGACTATCACAAGTTGGCCCATAAAAATTAAAAGCAGTTAATTTTTTTGACACTATTCTTCCATTCGTAATCATTTTTGAGGGTAAAATAAAGTTTGGAACTCCTGCGTCGAATAAGGAACCGTAAGTTCCATCATTAATATATAGTTTTTGTTTTTTCTTTAAAATGACTTTAACTATTGTAGAGCCAGATTCCGCAACTAAGGCTCTACCAGGTTCACAAAATATTTCTGGCATTTTTTCTAGTTTTAATTTTTTTAATTCATTTTTGATTTCTGTCATATAATTTTCTAATGGTTCTGGTACAAGGTCTGGATAAATAGACGGAAACCCTCCACCAATATTTATCACATCAGGAGTAATTTTTGTTTTTTTAATTATATTACCAATCTCAGCAATCCCCTTTGAAAATGATATTTTATCCATACATTGGGAACCTACATGAAAACTTAAACCAACTTTTTTTCCATGCTCTTTACACAATCTTAATAAGCCCAAAGCCTCACTCGAAAGAGCTCCAAATTTTCTAGACAAGTCGATTTCCGCATGTTCATTTGAAATTGCAACTCTTACATACAAATTTAAATCCTTGGCGTTATTTGTTGCATCGAGTATTTTGAGTAATTCTTCTTTAGTATCTAAAGCGAAGTCTTTAACATTGTATTGAAAATAGGCTTGTTCGATACTTTCTCTACTTTTAACGGTATGCATGAAATATAATTTAACTTTATTATCTATTTTTCTAATTATTTTAATTTCATTGATTGAAGCTACATCAAAATTTTGAATCCCATTGTTTATAATAATTTTTATGACTTTTTCGTTTGGATTAGTTTTTACAGCATATAGAACTTTTCCTGGGAATGCGTTCTTAAAAAATTCCACTGATTTCTGTATTGATTTAGGTCTGATGCAATAGACCGGACTTTCAGGCCTTAAAGTGTTAACTAATTCGTTAACGCTATCAAATTTTCGCATCGCATGTGTCCCCCGTTTAATTACACAAAAGCCTATAAAATTTTATAAAAAAAAGCTTATATAATTTCGAATTAATGCTTTTTCCAATTTATGTAAAGCAAATAATTCAATGTTGTCGCATTGAAATATCCACCGAAGTGACTATATGAGATCATATGGGTAAAATGAGCGAAGCACCTCCAGGTTTAAAGATCTCAGACTTTGAAGACAAATCTCTTCTTATAGTCGATGATGACGATCCTTTAAGGATGAGATTGGCCCGGGCGATGGAGAAAAAGGGTTTTGTTGTAAAAGATGCAAAAACCGTTGAAAATGCTATAAAATCGATCAAATCTAGTGTTCCAAAGTTCGCTTTAGTAGATCTAAGGCTTGAGGATGGTAGCGGATTAGATGTTGTAAAAGAGATCAATAAGGCAAAACAGGATAGTAGAATTGTTATGTTGACTGGATACGGGAACTTGCCTACTGCAGTAGCAGCAGTAAAATCTGGAGCCATTGATTATATTGCCAAACCGGTAGATGCAGATGATGTAGAATCTGCTCTTTTAGCTTCACCTGACGCAAAGGCAAAACCACCCGAAAACCCAATGTCTGCGGACAGGGTCAAATGGGAGCATATTCATAGGGTTTTCGAACTTTGCAACAGGAATGTGTCTGAAACTGCAAGAAGACTTAAAATGCATAGAAGGACCCTACAAAGAATCCTATCTAAAAGATCCCCTCGTTAATTTTTAATTTTAAATATTTTAGGAGTTAAAATCGCCAAAATAAGGACTTTAAATAGCTCTGCTAAAAGGAAAGGTTTTGCACCTAAATCAAAAATTGGTTTATCCCAACCAATTAAATATCCCAACCATATTAAACCAAAGAAATAGATAAAACTTACTGAGAATAAGAGTTTTAGGAAATTTTCAATTATATTATCATTAAATTTAAAGAAACCTGTAAAAAAAACTGCAAATATAAAACCGATCAAATATCCCATCGTTGGTCCTGTAAAGTAAACTAATCCAATTCCTTTTTCAGGTGTTCCAGCAAAAACTGGGAGACCCATAGCGCCTTCAAAAAGATATAGTGATACAGTAAACAGACCTAATTTCCATCCATATAAAATTCCTAAAAGAAGAACCACAAAAGTTTGCATTGTCATAGGCACTGGCCAAAAAGGTATCTTTATTTTTGCAGATATGGCTAAAAGTATAGTGCCCAAAATTGCTAAAAATAAGTTTTTTACCAAAGAAACTTCTTTTAAATTTTTAATTAACTCCATAGTTTGATTCTTACTTTTATTTAAAGAAAATATCTACTTATTTGTTATCTGCAAGAAAATATCCTCTAAATCTCCATCATCTGTAGAAATATCGTGTATTTCTGCGCTATTTTTTACGACATTTATAATTTGGTCAAATTTAAACTTGTTTTTGTCGTACGATGCGATTATTTGAGAATCACTCTTTGTAAATTTTACTCCGTCCAACTTAATATTATCAAATCCTTTTAAATCTTTAACTTTGAATTTAATTTTTTTATTTTCAATACGATCTAATAATTTTTTTGTAGTGTCCAGCGCTACAAGATTGCCTTTATCAATTATAGCAATTCTATTGCACATGTCTTGAGCTTCATTCAAGTTATGAGTTGTTAAAATAATTGTTATTCCCTCTCTATTAAGCTGTTTTACATTGTTCCACAAATTTTGTCTCAACTCTACATCTACACCTGCTGTTGGCTCATCTAAAATTAAAATTGGAGGTTGATGTACCATTGCTTTTGCAACCAGCAATCTCCTTTTCATACCACCAGAAAGACTTCTGGCATAAGAATTTGCCTGTTTATTCAATGAGACCATTTTTAAAATTAGATCTGTAATTCTGTCATTTTTTTTAATCCCATATAAACCAGCTTGAAGTTCTAGTAATTTTTTTGGACTAAAAAATGCATCAAGATTTACTTCTTGTGGAACAATACCAACAGATGCTCTAACTTGTCTTGGATTTTCATCTAAGTTAAAACCCCAAACATTTACTTCTCCAGATGTTTTTAATACAGTCCCACCAAGAATATTTATAAAAGTAGTTTTACCTGCACCATTGGGCCCAAGAAGACCGAAAATTTCACCTTGAGTTACTTCTAAATTCAATTTATTCAGAGCAAGTACAGTTTTATTAGAAGTATTATTTTTTGAATAAATTTTTGTTAGATTTTCCGCAGATAATGCAATTTTATCCATAATTTAATATTATTATATCATGAAAAAAATTAAGATATCATTAATTGATGAATGCAATTAAAAAAACTGACCATTTTTATCTTGTAGACGGATCAGGATATATCTTCAGGGCTTATTACGCTCTTCCACCCCTATCCAGAAAAAGTGATGGGTTGCCCACAGGAGCAGTAAGTGGTTTTAGTAGTATGCTTTTTAAATTGTTAGAAGACTCCAGATCAGATGACTCAGAAAATAAGCCTACTCACTTTGCAGTAATTTTTGACTCTGCAAGAAAAAATTTTAGAAATGAAATTTATAAGGATTATAAGGCAAACAGATCAGACCCACCTGATGATTTAGCTCCTCAGTTTGAATATATTAGAAAAGCTGTCGAAGCTTTTAACGTACCATCGATAGAACAATTAAATTACGAAGCCGATGATCTAATAGCAACCTACGCTAAACAAATAACAAAATTAGGAGCCAAAGTTACTATAATTTCATCTGACAAGGATCTTATGCAGTTAGTTTCTAAAAATATAAGGTTGTTTGATCCAATGAAAAGCAAAGTTATTGGAGAAAAAGAGGTAATAGAAAAATTTGGAGTCAAACCCAGCCAAGTCGTTGATGTGCAATCCTTGGCAGGAGACTCTTCAGATAACGTTCCTGGTGTTCCTGGTATAGGAATTAAAACTGCATCAGAATTAATAAATAAATATAAAAATTTAGATAATCTTTTAGATAAAGCTTCTGAAATCCCACAAAAAAAAAGAAAGCAGACATTAATTGAAAATAAAAAATCTGCAATTATAAGCAAAAAGCTTGTTACTTTAAAAGATGATGTGCCCGTAAAAAATCCTTTAGGAGATTTAATAATAAAATCAATTAAAAAAGATAAATTATATAATTTTTTAAGAGAAATGGAATTTAACAGGCTTTTAAGTCAGGCGATAAGCTTATATGGAGATTTGGAAATAAACAAAAATGTTGAAAAAAACGAAAAAATAACAAAAATCGATACCACCAACTACGAAACAATTACACGTGAGGATCAATTAGAAAAATTGGTTTCGACTCTCGAGCAAAAAAATTTAATTTCAGTTGATACTGAAACTTCGTCAGTGAACCCAATAGAGGCAAGTTTAGTGGGACTATCTTTTTGTTATGGGTCTGGAAAAGCGTATTATCTGCCTTTAGTCCATAAAAAAGAAAAATGCCTAAATTTTGATAAAGTAATTAAAAAAATCAAACCTTTACTCGAGGACCAAGCTATTAAAAAAGTTGGCCAGAATATAAAATTTGATCATATTATTTTAAAAAAAAACAATATAGATGTTGAACCCATTGAAGACACAATGTTAGTATCTTACACTTTGGATGCTGGTTTAAATCGCCACAATCTTGATACACTTTCAGAAATTCATTTAGGTCATAAAACTATTACTTTTAAGGATTTAGTTGGAAGTGGAAAAAATAAAATTACTTTTTCTGAAGTTGATTTAAAAAAGGCAACAGAATATGCCGGAGAGGATGCAGATGTTACTTTTAGGTTATATAAATTACTGAAAGATAGATTAGATAAAGAAAAACTCACTAAAGTTTATGAAATTTTTGAAAAACCTATGGTTAAAGTTCTTTCAAGCATAGAAACTAACGGTATTAAAGTTGATCAAAAATATTTGAAGGAACTGTCAAATAAGTTTGCAAATAAAATTTCAAAAATAGAAAAAGAAATTTACCTAATAGCAAAGAAAGAATTTAACATTGGCTCACCAAAACAATTGGGAGAAATTATTTATAAAGATCTTAAGATTGCAAATCTAAAAAAGACAAAAAAGGGAAGCCTAGCAACAAGTGCAACAATTTTAGAAGACTTGGCTTTTAAAGGACATAAATTTCCAAGTTTAGTATTAGAGTGGAGACAGCTTTCTAAATTAAAAAATACTTACACAGATGCTTTGCAAGAGCATATAAATTCTAAGACAAATAGAGTTCATACATCTTTTTTGTTAGCTGCAACAAATACTGGAAGACTGGCTTCTAGCGATCCTAATTTACAAAATATTCCGATTAAAACAGACGATGGCAGGGAAATTAGAAAAGCTTTTATCGCAGACAAGAATAATCTTTTAATATCTGCAGACTATAGTCAAATAGAAATGAGAATATTAGCCGATTTAGCAGATGTTAAAGAACTTAAAAAAGCTTTCATTAATAAAGAAGATATTCATAATTTGACTGCAAGCCAAGTTTTTAATGTTTCAGTAAATAAAGTTGATCAAAATTTAAGAAGAAAAGCAAAAGCTATAAATTTTGGAATAATATATGGCATTACTCAATACGGTCTAGCAAAACAGATTTCGGTATCAAATCAAGAAGCTTTAGATTTCATAAATTCATATTTTAAAAAATTTCCAGAAATCAGAGATTATATGGAAAAAACAATTAAATTTTGTAGAAAGAATGGCTATGTAAATAATATATTTGGCAGAAGAATTCACCTTAGAGGAATAAATGACAAAAATTACAATGTAAGAAGTTTTCAGGAAAGAGCTGCCATAAATGCTCCAATACAAAGTTCAGCTGCTGATATCACAAGACTAGCCATGATCAAATTAGATGGGCTACTGAAATCTAAAAAAATAAAAAATACAAAGATGCTTTTACAAATTCACGATGAATTATTACTGGAATGTCCTAAAACAGAAAAAAAATCTGTAATGGAAATAGTCAAAAAAACTATGGAATCAGTTTCAAGCTCTGATTATCACTTGTTCACAATACCTTTAGATGTAGATATTAATTCAGGTAATAATTGGGAAGAGGCACACTGATGCCTAAATTTTGACAATTTATTTTAAACTATTATAAATTAACTATAAATTATTATGTCAAAAACTATCGCACTTGTTGATGATGATAGAAATATTTTAACAAGTATTAGCATGGCTCTTGAACGTGAGGGTTACAAAGTACAAACTTATATAGATGGCCAAAGCGCTCTAGTAGGCTTAACTAGAAACCCTCCAGACTTAGCAGTTGTTGATTTAAAAATGCCTAAGTTAACAGGAGAAGAGTTATTACAAAAAATCAGAAAAAAAATGTCTATACCAATTATTTTTTTAACTTCAAAAGATGAAGAGGTTGATGAATTACTTGGTTTAAAGCTTGGAGCGGATGATTATATAAAAAAATCAGGAGGTTTTTCTATTAAAATTTTAATTGAGAGAATTCGAGTACAACTTAGAAAAAAAGTTAATTCAAACGACGAATCAAAAAATTTAATTGTTCATGGCAAATTAAAACTTGATCCAAATCAACTTGAGTGTGAATGGAATGGACAATCGTTGCCGGAAAAACTTACAACTACAGAATTTTTAATTGTTAAAGAGTTGGCAAAAAGACCTGGTGTTATCAAAGAAAGAGCGCACCTAATGGATATTGCCTATAAAGAAAACACTGATATAGAGGACAGAACAATTGATAGTCATATTAAAAGAATTAGAAAAAAATTCAAAAAAGTCGATGAAAAATTCTCTTCAATAGAAACACGTTATGGCAGCGGATATAGATGGAATATTAATTAATGAAGTTAGTAAAAAGCTCATCTTCTATTTTAAGAAAATTTCTTGTATTAAATTTTTTTGCTTTTGTAATATTAGGTTTGTTTACTTTTTTTTACTTAAAGGGAATTCAGCCAGATCTAGTAAAACAGCGGATAGAAAAACATACTATAATAATAAATAATACCTCAAATCATATTGAAAGACTAAATTTAGTTTTTGAAGAGGAAAGTTTAAAAGATTTTTTATTATCAACAAGATTTCTATTTCAAAATCTTGAAAGAGTACAATTTTATAATTTAAATGGTGATTTAATTGCTGATACGAATGTATTAGATTTAGACCAAAAAGTTTTTGCAAGAACTGAGACAGTTATTGAAGAAAAAATTGAGCAAAATATTTCTGAAAAAAAAAAAGAAATTCAATTGACTAGCGATCTAGAAGGAAGTGAAATTAAAATAGCAAAAAATTTAATTGAAAATAAAAAAGATAATCAACCTGTCGTTTTTGAGCTTGAAGAGGGAGAAAATCTTTATATCAAAACTTTAAACGAAGTAAATGTTGATGGCAAAATTCTCGGCTATATTATGGTAACAGAGCAGGCTAATGAAATATTGGCAGCTGTTGATGAGAGAAAGAACTTTATTATAAGAACTGTATTGGCAATAGCTGTTGTAATCTTTATATTTTTAATTTTTTTAAATAAATATATTCTTAAACCTATTGCAGGTTTAGTTGCATATACAGAGTCTATTAAGGCAAAAGATGAGTCCCTAGGGAAGATTGAAAGCTTTTTATATAGAAGTGATGAGTTAGGTCTACTATCTAGATCATTAAACAATATGACAAAAGATTTGCAACAAAGAACACAAAGGGCAGAAAACTCTTCAGCCGATCTTGCACACGAAATTAGAAATCCTCTAGCATCACTTAAAGGAGCTTCAGAGTTACTTGATAGCACGACAGACAGAGCAGAAAGATTGAAATTAATTAAAATTTTAAGTCATGATGTGCAAAGAATAGAACGATTGATTACTGATTATTCTCAGATGCTTAAAGATGAAGCGTCATTATCTCGAGAAAAAATGAAAGTTTTAAATTTAGATAATTTAATAAAAAATGTTGTAGATGAATTTAATAATAATAATTCTGTAACAGAAAAAAATATTGAATTTAGTATTAATAGAAATAATTTAAACGGTCACAAGTTAGAACTTCTTGGTATAGAAAATAGACTTGAACAAGTTTTAGCAAATTTATTAGATAATGCTGTTTCATTTAGTCCCAAAGATAGTAAAATAATAATTGATATTAAAAGTGATAAAGAAACAATATCAGTCAAAATAAAGGATACGGGCCCAGGTTTTAGTGAGACCAATACCGAAAAAGTTTTTAAAAGATTTTACAGCAATAGACCTGAAAAATTTGGAGAACATTCTGGTTTAGGCCTTAACATTGTAAAAAGTATTGTTGAAATGCATGGTGGCAATGTAAGAGCTATCAATAGAACTGATACAAATAGTGGAGCAGAAATTGAATTGCAGCTTCCAAAAAGAGGGTGAGTAAAATCAAGTCCTTGATTGCTATAAATTAAATTGTTAAAAGATTTTGATTATGAGCAAAGATTTTAAAATTAAAGACATAAGTTTATCA
>CACHVP010000001.1:0-123036 GCA_902583355.1 uncultured Pelagibacteraceae bacterium | reverse complement strand
CTCTTTTAAAAATCCTGGTGGTTTTTTTGATGACAGATTGGCTGATTTAGAAAGAGAAAACGTACAAAAGAACTCAAAACTTGTATTCGAAAGAGAGAAAAAATTTACAAAAGAGATTTCAGGAACTATAGCAAAAAAAATTAATAAACCTCTTAACATTATAAGTTGGACTGAAAGAAACTATAACTCAAGCAACTACATTCCTCATTTAAATTATGCAAATAAAAACCAATTAATTTACAAAAGTAAAAAAATTGGAAAAAATAAATTTAAATTACCACCTCAATTTTTTGAACCTTTGATATTAAATAATGAAATAATTTTTTATGATTTTTCAGGTAATATTTATAATTTTTCTATTTCAAATAAAAAACTCAAATGGAAATATAATTTTTATAAAAAAAGATATAAAAATATGGCAATTATTAAAAAACTTATTTTATCAAATAATAATTTAATTATCGCAGACAATGTGGGCTATATATATTCCTTAGAAATAGAAACAGGAAAACTTAATTGGGCAAAAAATTATGGGATACCCTTTAAATCAAATATCAAAACAGATGATGAAAATATTTTTATCTTAAATCAGGATAATAAGTTTTATTCAATAAACCAAAAAGATGGCACACAAAATATAGGCCTAGAAACGTTTCCTTCATTTTTAAAGTCTAATCAACAAACAAATGTTGCTGCAGATAAAGATAACAATAATGTTTATTTTATAACCTCAAACGGAGAAGTTTATTCTTTAAATTACAAAATGAAAAATCTTAACTGGTTTTATAGTTTAAACAGGGGCTCTGATTTATTTTATTCATCCCCAATTGTCTATAAAAAAAATGAAATTTTATTCAGTAGTTCCAAATCCACGTATTCAATAGACACAAAAAACGGAGTTATAAAATGGGAACTTCCATTTTCTACTTATCTAAGACCAATAATTACAAATGAATTTATTTTCTTAGCTTCAAAAAATGGTTTCTTTTTAAATGTTGACTTAATGTCTGGCAAAGTTCTTTGGTCTATTAATTTATTTAAAAAGAACAATGAATTAAAAAAAGAAAAGATAGGAGACATTGTTTCTATATTACTTCTATCAAATAAAATATTGGCTTCTACATCAAATGGATATTTTTTATTTTTAGATTACAGAAACGGAAAAATTATCAATTATACAAAAGCTTCAAAATCTGGTTTTTTTTCAAACCCAATCATAGTAGATAAAAACATTTATGTTATTGATAAAAAAATGAGAGTTTTAATTTTTAATTAAATTAGTTATTAGATTTGCCACTTAAAAATGATAATTGAGTTACTTTTTCATCAGTTATTTGATCTACAGGTTTAATTGGATATTCGCCAGTAAAATAATGATCTGTAAACTGAGGGTAAACATTGTTACGATTAGCATCACATAAGGCATTATACATTCCATCAATAGTTAAAAATTTAATTGAGTCTGCACCAATATAATCTCTAATCTCTTTTAAATTTTTATTAGCCGCTAATAGTTCTTTTCTGGTAGGCATATCAATCCCATAAAAGTCTGGGAACTTTATTTCCGGTGATGCTATTCTTACATGAACTTCTTTTGCACCAGAATTATAAAGCATTTTAACAATTTTGTGACAAGTTGTTCCTCTTACTAAAGAGTCATCAATTAAAACCACCGATTTATTTTTTATTGATGACATGTTCGCACTAAGTTTTAGTTTGACACCTAAGCTTCTAATATTTTGCGAAGGCTCAATAAAAGTTCTGCCTACATAATGATTTCTAATAAGTCCAAGTTCAAAATTTATTTTTTTATATTGAGAAAACCCTATAGCTGCAGGAACACCTGAGTCGGGGACAGGAATAACAATTTCCCCCGCATCACCAGACTCTTTTGCTAATTCATACCCAAGTTTTTTTCTATATTCATAAGCACATTTGCCTTTGAGAAGACTGTCTGGTCTTGCAAAATATATGTATTCAAAAACACATGGTCTACTTTTCCTTGGAGGAAAAGGTTTAAAGCTTTGGATCATATCTTTTTCAATTACAACTATTTCTCCATTTTCAATTTCCCGGATAAACTTTGCTCCAATAATATCTAAAGCACAAGTTTCCGAAGCAAGAACATAGGAATTCTTAATTTTTCCTAAAATCAAAGGCCTTATACCCAACGGGTCCCTTACACCAATTAGTTTTTTGTTTGTCATTATAACAAGTGCATATCCACCCTGAATTTGAAACAATGCATCAACTAATTTGTCAACAATCTTTGATCTACTAGATCTGGCAATTAATTGAACAATTGTCTCCGTATCAGATGTTGTTCTAAATATAGCTCCATTTTTTACAAGATTTTCTCTTAATTGAATTGCATTGGTTAGGTTTCCGTTATGAGCAATACTTATGCCACCACCGTAAAGGTCTGCAAAAAAAGGCTGTATATTTCTTAAAGAAGTTTCTCCAGTAGTAGAATAACGGTTATGGCCAATTGCATAATTACCAGGTAGTTTTTTTAAAACTTCTTTATTAGTAAAATTATCACCAACCAAACCATTTCTTTTTTCCGAATGAAAATTATTTCCATCAAAAGAAACAATACCGCAACCTTCCTGACCCCTATGTTGCAATGCATGCAAACCCAATGCAGTTAATGCTGAAGCATCAACTACATTATAAACCCCAAAAATTCCACATTCTTCTCTAATTTTTTGCATTTAAATTTTTTCTATTTCGTTTTTTGTATCCTCTATGTCATTTCTGTCTGGGAATTCCTCAATTAATAAACTACTACCCTTTTCAGTTATAGAAAAAAAGTATGAATTCTTAAGAGACATATCCCATTTTTCATATGAATAAAACCAATTCACGATTGTAAATATACACACAGCAAAAACATATCCTTTAAAAATACCAAAGAAAAATCCAAATATTTTATCAACTGATCCAAGCCCAGTATAAGAGAATAGTCGACCTAAAGATTTTCCTAATAGAATCAAAACAAATAATGACAATATATAAACAGAAATTCCCAAACCAATTCCAGATACATATTCGTTATTAACAAAATCAGATACAAATGGTTCAATTTTAGGCACTAAGATTATAGTAATGATTAAAGCCAGAACCCATTTTAGAAAAGACACCAAACTTATAAAAAATCCTTTGGCAAAACATTGAATTGAAAAATAAGTAATAAAAATTAAAAATATTATGTCAAATAAAACAATATTTTCTCTTACAGAAGAGATTAAATTATCCAACATTTTTAAATGGCTTAAAAGTTAAAATCAATTTAGGCAATAAAGTTAAAACAGATATCATAGCAAGCAACATTGCTATACCTGTGAAAAAACCAAAATAAATTGTAGGAATGAAATTTGAAAGTACCAAAATTGAAAAACCAAAAACTATTGTTATAGAAGTATTTAATATTGCAATACCGACTGTGTCATGACATTTTTCAAGAGTTTTATTATAATCTTTAATTTTTTTAAATTCTTCCCTGAATCTGTAAATATAATGAATGCTGTTATCTACGGCTATACCTATTGTTATTGCGGCAATTGTTATGGTCATCATATCCAAAGGAATACCTAGTAAGCCAATAATTCCTAAAATTAAAAAAGCAGCCATAAAATTTGGAACCACTCCAATTAATGACAATGTAACATTTCTAAATAAAATCAAAAACATAAAGGTAATTCCTGCCATTACTACACCCAAAGTAAGAATTTGAGATTTAAATAAGCTTTGTAAAAGATTATTAAACAAGATTAGAACACCAGCTAGCTTAAATTCTTTGTTATCTAAACCAAGTTTATTTTCTAAATCATATTCAATTTTTTTTATAAGTTCATTTCTTCTAAGATTTTCTTTAGAGTCTAGAACTCTTAAACCGATTCTGGCTTCGTCATCTTCTATGGAAATATAAGGATCTATAATTTCTTTCTTAATAGAGTTAGGTAATTTAGTATATAAAACGCCCATTTCTAAACCTTCTAATCTTTTTCCGCCGCTTAGATCCTCTGCAACCCTAACCATTGAAGCAAAAGATATTACCTTACCAACCGAGTCTAGCTCATCTAAGTAATCATGTACTTTAGTGATTCTGTCTATTTTATTTCTAGTAAACCAATATTTTGATTCATCGCTTTCATCATCACCCCAATCATCATCAGTATCAATTTCTTTTTCTTTTTTTGGAAACTTTATTATTATGTCAAGAGGAGTTGTTCCCCCAAGTTCTTCATCTATTAGTTTCATGCCCTTATATATTTCAGTTTCTTTGTCAAAGTAGTTAATAAAACTATTCTCAACTTCTAATTTAGAAATACCGATAATGCTAATTATTATGATTAGAGCAGCTGATGAAAATATTGTTTTAGTATTTTTTTGAGCGACATTACTCAAAAATGTAGTTACAAAAGATTTTTTTTGGTCTCTGTAATTTGTACTATTTTTGCTTAATATATTTAATATTGAGGGCAAAAGGGTAAAAGTAACAAACATTGAAACCAATAAACCAACAGTCATCATCCAACCAAAATCTATAATAGGCTTAATCCCGCTAAAAATTAGAGATAGGAACGCACATATTGTTGTAAGAACCGTATATAGAATTGGTAAAAACATTCTTTCAGATGTCCAGAGAAGAGATTCATTGTTTGATACATCAGGATTTTCCCTTCTGTACTGCAAATATCTTACACTCATATGAATATTCATTGCCATTGTTAAAATTAGCATAAGAGCAATAAAATTTGAGGATATTACAGTGACCTTCCAACCGACTAGTCCAAGAAAACCTATCATTATTAAAACTGAAAAAAAACAGCTTAGTAGTGGCACAAGTACCCAAAGCAAACTTCTAAAAACAAACCAAAGTGTAAAAACAATAAATAAAAATACACCTGCCCCAAAAACAATTATATCATTTTTTATAAACGTCATCATATCGTCAGCTATCATTGGTATTCCACCAAGATGGATTATTGGGTATATATCTGATAAATTTTTTTCAAAACTTCCTGGCGAAGGGTGTTCTTTTATAATTTTTCTAATTTCATTTATATTTTCATGATTTTTTTTATTGTAAGATTTTTTGTAAAGATCATATTCTTTCAAAAAAGCTTTATATGAATTTTTTTCATTTGAGGAAAGTCGTCCTTTAATTTTTCTATCTAAATAATCATTTTTTTTTTCAATTAATTGAGAAAATTTTTGATCAGGTTTAATGTAGACTATAATACCACTTGTTTTTCCATCACTGCTAACAACAAAATCTTTATATATTGGGCTATTGATAATTTCATCAAAGCCTCTATCCAAATTTACATCTGAAGCAGATAAAGTTTTATAGTTTTTTATTCTTTCTGCTAAGGGGTCGTCATTATTTTTGAGAAGAGGAACATCTAATATAGTAATAACGTTACTTACCCAATCTAAATTTTCTAATGAATTTTTTAGTAATGCGAGGTTTTTAATTGTATTTTCTGATTTAAATGTCTCGTTAGGTTCGTGAGTATATGTTAAAACCAGAAAATCTTTAGATCCATATCTTTTATTTATTTCTCTCAAATATTTTAGATCTGGATCATTTTCTAATAGCAAAGTATCTGAAGAAGCATCTAATTGAAAATTCTTTGAAAAATATCCAAAGCTTAACAATGTTATAATTAATATTAGTAAAGTTATTTTTGGTTTTTCTATTACTATACTTCTGTATATATTAGAGAGTATCACTATAATTAGGTATAGCTTAAAAGAGCATAATTTAAAATTACTTATTTTTGCCCAGTATTAGAAGCATTTTTGAATCTAGTATAGATGCCTTCAAACTCTACTTTAACATTTCCTGTAGGTCCGTGTCTCTGCTTCCCAATTATTATATCTGCAGATCCAAGTAATTCGTTCATTTTTGACTGCCATTCTCCATGTTCAACAGTTCCCAACTTAGGCTCTTTTCTCTCCAGGTAGTATTCTTCTCTAAAAACAAACATTACTACATCTGCATCTTGTTCAATTGAACCAGACTCTCTTAAATCAGCAAGCTGAGGTTTTTTATCATCTCTTTGTTCAACTGCACGAGAAAGCTGTGATAGAGCTAAGACTGGAACTCCCAATTCTTTTGCAAGAGCCTTTAGGCCCTGGGTAATTTCTGATATTTCTTGCACTCTACCTTCAAATCTCTTATTTCCAGTTGTCATCAGTTGAATATAATCAACTACTATTAAATCTAATCCAAAAAGCCTTTTTATTCTTCTTGCCCTATTAGATAATGCAGAAATTGTTATTGCTGGAGTTTCATCTATGTAAAGTGGAAGTTCATGAATATTTCTAGATGTTTCAATTAATCTATTAAATTCCTCTTCAGAAACCTTTCCTCTTCTTATGTCATTTGATTTTATACGGGCCTGTTCAGACAAAATTCTAGTAGACAACTGTTCCGAAGACATTTCTAATGAAAAAAAAGCAACAGATGATTTTTTATTATTATCCAAAATCTTTTTTGCTGCATGATAAGCTATATTTGTTGCTAAAGATGTTTTACCCATAGACGGTCGGCCAGCAATAATAATTAGGTCAGATTTATGAAGACCACCTAGTCTCTCATCAAGATCATCAAGACCAGTGGGAATACCAACTATACCTTGATCATTTTTCATGGCATTAGTTGCCATTTCAATAGTTTGGTCTAGAGCTTCATTAAATTTTAAAAAAGATTGATTAAACGCACCTCTCTCTGCGAGATCAAACAATGATTTTTCTGTATCTTGTATAATAATTTCACCAGATTTTTCTGTAGTATCATCTAACGACTCATCAGATAAATTTTGGGATATTTGAACAAGTTCACGTCTTACAAATTTTTCATGAATAATTTTGGCATAATCAATTGATTGTTTTGTGGAAGAGGAAAATCGTGTCAATTTTACCAGGTACTCTGCCCCTCCGATTTCAGAAAGACCGTCGTCTTTTTCTAGAGAGTTTTTTAGAGTAATTGGGTTTGCTATCATTCCCTTATTGTGTAAATTTTCAATTAAACCATAAATTTTTGAGTGTAATGGATCGTAAAATTCATTTTTATTTATAATATTTGAAATCTCATCAATTATATCATTATTAACCAAAACTGATCCAATTAATGCCTGCTCTGCCTCTAAGTTTGAGGGCAATTTCTTTTCTTTATTAATGTTTAAATTATCAACTCTTAGTTTTTCCATGGAAAAACGACACTATAGGAATCACTCTTTATTGGAACACAAAAGTTATTAACTTTTTTTTCTTATTGTGGAAAATTTAAAGATTATTTTGTATCTTTTTTTTCAACCAAAACATGTAATTCTGATGTCAGATCAGAGTGTAAATTAATAGTAAGTATAAATTTTCCTACTTTATTAATTTCTTGTTTTAAATCAATTTGAGATGGATGTATTGTTTCTTTGAAATTTTCAATAAAATATTTTGAAATTTCCCTTGGTTTTATTGGAGCAAAAAGATCACCATTTTCTTTAGTTTCTTTTTTAAAAATTAATTTCTTGCTTTTAATTTTTTCAAGGACTTTTTTAGCTGTTTTCTTTTGTTCAATATTTTTTTTATTTATTTCTTCTTTTTTTTTATTAACAAAATTTATATTTTCTTTATCAGCTCTCAAGGCCTTACCCAGTCTTAGTAGGAAATTTCTACCGAACCCATCTTTTACTTTAACTATTTCCCCAATTTTTCCTAAATTTCTTATGTCTTCTAATAGTATTACTTGCATTTAAACTAACCCCAATATTTTTGCTCTTTTAATAGCCAAAGATAGCTGCCTTTGTTTATTCTGAGAAACAGAAGTTATTCTTGAAGGCAATATTTTACCTGTATCAGAAATATATTTTCTAATAAGTTTAATATTTTTATAATCTACTATCGGCGCGTTTTTACTAGATAGAGGGCAATTTTTTTTAAATCTGATTTCAGGTTTTTGAAAAAGACTTAATTTATTATTATAACCGCTTCTTTTTCTTTGTTTTTTTTTATCTCTTCTCATGATTTATTTTGTTATTCTAAAATATTCTTTTTCCAAATCTAGCTTATTATATTTAACTGTAAGATATCTTAATACGTTATTATCTATAGAAAGTTTCTTTTCAAATTCTTTTAATGAGCTTTCTTGTTTTGTTTCTATCTTAAAATGAATAAAAATACCTTTCCTATTTTTTTTGATTTTCGATGCTAGATTAAGCAATCCCCAATTTTCTGTTTTTAATATTTTTCCCGATTTATTTATTAAATCTGAATATTTTGTGACTAAATTTTCAACTTCCTTATTTGAAAGATCTTGTTTTCCAATAAATGTATGTTCGTAAAATGCCATTTTGCTGTTGAATTATTATTTAAATGCGGACTTATACTATTTTAATTTTGTTTAGACAATAGTAATAATAGGGTTTAATCACTTTAGATTGATATGAAAACTTTAATATTTCCAGGCCAAGGTTCACAAACGGTTGGTATGGGCAAAGAATTATTTAATAATTTTAACCTAGTTAAAAAAATTTTTAAAGAAGCAGACGATAAATTAAATTACTCTATTTCAAAAATAATTCTAGAAGGTCCTGAGAGTGAACTTAAATTAACAAAGAATACCCAACCAGCAATATTGACTATAAGCCATTCTATATTTCGATTGATTACAGAAGAATTCAATATTCAACTAAAGGATATAAAATACTTTGCAGGACATTCGTTGGGAGAGTATAGCGCTTTGGTATCTGCAAAATCTTTAACTTTTTCTGACGCAGTGTTCCTTCTTTATGAAAGAGGAAAATCAATGCAAGAAGCGGTACCTGAAGGAAAAGGCTCTATGCTTGCAGTTATGGGTTTAAAAATTAAAGATATAGAAAAACATATAGCTGAAATCGGAAAAGAAAAAGGAATATGCGAAATAGCAAATGATAACTCAGACAGCCAAGTAATTTTGAGTGGAGACAAATCTGCGATTGAAGAGATTAATAAAATTTTAAAGATAAACAAAAAAAAGTCAATTTTTTTACCTGTAAGCGCTCCATTTCATTGTTCTTTAATGAATACAGCAGCAAAAAGAATGGAAGAAAAAATTATGAATACAAAATTTAAAAATCCAAATGTAGATTTAATTTGTAATGTAACAGCAGAACCAGAGAATAATTCTGAAAAAATTAAAAGTCTTTTAGTAAAACAAATTTTTTCTAAAGTTAGATGGAGAGAAAGTGTTTTATTTATGATTAAAAATGGCGTTAATGAATTTATCGAAATAGGCCCTGGAAAAGTACTGTCTGGGCTTGTAAAAAGAATTAGTGACAAAGTTTCAACTAAAAGTATAAATACCATAGAGGAAATTAAAAATCTTAAATGATTGATTTTAAAAATAAAAAAATTCTGATAACTGGTGCTACCGGAGGAATAGGTGGGGCGCTTATAAAAAAATTTGTCACTCTAGGCGGTACAGTTCTAGGTACAGGCACGAAATCTGAAAAATTAGATTTAATTAAAAAAAATTATCCTAATGTAAAAGTTAAAAAGTTTAATCTCTCAGAGCATTCAAAAATTGAAGAGTTTGTAAATTCTACAATGTCTGAATTGGGTGGACTCGATATTTTAGTGAATAATGCTGGTGTCAATGTTGATAATTTGTCTTTGAGAATGAAAGATGAAGAATGGAAAAGAGTTATTGATATAAATTTAACATCTACTTTTTTATTATCTAAATATGCTATTAAAAATATGTTAAAAAATAAATTTGGAAGAGTTATAAATATAACATCAATTGTTGGTCATACTGGAAATCTTGGTCAGGCAAATTACTCTGCTTCTAAATCTGGTATAATTGGGATGTCTAAAAGTTTAGCTATAGAGTATGCAAAAAAAAACATAACAGTTAACTGTGTTTCCCCTGGTTTCATAACTTCAGAGATGACCGAAAACATAGCAGAAAAAGTAAAGTTATCTTTAATTTCAAGAATACCAATGGCAAAACTTGGTACTGGAGAGGATGTATCAAATTGTGTAGCATTTTTGTCTTCAGAGGCCGCCTCTTATGTAACTGGAGAAACTATCCATGTTAATGGCGGAATGTATATGTCTTGACAAAGAAAAAAAATAATTTAATAAGCAACTTAAGGAAAAATCAAAAAAAAGGATTCAAATGTCAAAAGATGTAGCAGCAACAGTTAAAAAAATAGTTGTAGATCATTTAGGTGTAGAAGAAGATAAGGTAACAGAAGAAGCAAGTTTTATTGATGATCTTGGAGCTGATAGTTTAGATACAGTAGAATTAGTTATGGCTTTCGAGGAGGAATTTGGTTCAGAAATATCCGACAACGAAGCTGAAAAAATTTTAACTGTGGGAGATGCTATAAAGTTTATAGAGAGCAAATCTAAATAAACTAAAAGCTTTTACCGATGAAAAACCCAAGCAGCAAACCTTTAATGCTTGTATTATCATCACCGTCTGGCGCAGGCAAAACAACTCTCTCAAAAAAAATCCAACAATCAGATAACGCTTTTAAGATTTCCGTTTCACATACCACAAGAACAGCTAGACCAAACGAGGTAGACGGTGTCGACTATCATTTTATTAATGAACAAAAATTTAAAGATTTACTAAAAAATAATGCATTTTATGAGCATTCAATAATATTTGGAAATTATTATGGGACATCAAAAGAAGCTGTAGATGCCATAATAAAGGAAAAATGTAATGTTTTATTTGATATTGATTGGAAAGGTGCAAAACAATTAAGTGAATTCAAAGAATTAAATTTGCTAAAAATTTTCATTTTACCACCTAGCAAAAAAGAACTAGAAAAAAGACTTATAGCCAGAAATCAGGATGGAAAAGACTCTATAAAAGATAGGCTTCATGCATACTCACAAGATATAAAACATGCCAATGAATATGATTATGTAATAGTTAATGACAATGTGGATGTTTGTTTTAATGAAATAAAGAAAATAATTTCGGAAAGACTTTAACTACAATGTTTTTTTTTAGTTTTTTCAAAATATTCTGTTAATTTAAAATAATCTTGAAATGACAACTCGGAAGGTCTTGCATTAAGATTAATTTTTAGTTTTTTTGCAACTATTTTATAGTCTTTAAAAATTTTTGCAAAAGGCTTATTAATCATTTTCCTTCTATTAGTAAAGAATGTATTTGTAATTTTTTCCAAATTTTGGATATCAGAAATTTCATATTTAATTTTAGAACGGGGTTTAAAAACAATAATTTTTGAATCAACATCTGGTTTTGGATAAAAACAGTTTTTAGAAATTTTAAAGCTTTCAACTATTTCTAAACGAAAATTAGTTATTATTGCTAGTCTACCAAATTGTTTCGAATCATATTTAGCCAAAATTCTATCAGCCACTTCTTTTTGAAACATAAATATTATTTTTTTATAAAAAGGTGGCCAATCTTTTACTTTGATAAAATTTATTAAAATTTGAGTTGAAATATTATAAGGTAAATTTCCAAAAATAATTGCGTTACTTAATCCAGTATTGTTTAAATTGTATTTTAAGATATCCTGATTATAAATTTTAATATTTTTTTGATTTATAAATTTTTCTCTGAGTAATTTACAAAAATTATCATCTTTTTCTATAATAACCAAATTTTTAATATTTTTGTTAATAATGGGACCTGTTAAATTTCCAGTTCCGCCTCCTACTTCTAAAATATTTCTATTTTTTAAATCCTCTAAAGATATAATTTTATTGATTATATTTTTATCTATAAGTAAATTTTGACCTAATGATTTCTTAAGTTTATGCATTAACTTTATTAAAAAATTTAATTGCCTCAATTAAACTTAAAGGATTAGCCAAATTTTTTTTGATTATATCCTTACCTGTTCCATGATCTGGAGATATTCTAAGTATTGGAATACCCAAAGTAATATTGATTGCATTAAACTTAAATAATGCCTTAAAAGGAGATAATACCTGATCATGGTACATTCCAATTAAAACATTAAAATTTCTATTTTTAAAATCTATAAATGCGGTATCAGACGGAATAGGACCGATAACTTTAATTTTCTTTTTTTTTAATAAATAAATTGCAGGTAAAATAATTTTTCTTTCTTCTGAGTTTTTTTTAAATTCATCATTATGTGGATTTAATCCAATCACACCTATTTTTGGTTTAATTTTCAATTTTTCTAAATAAAACTTATTAATTGTAATTATTTTATCAAAAATCGTTTTTTTTGATAAATGTTTGCTGACTTTTTTAAGACTAATATGGGTGGTAATTGGACAAACTGATAATTGTTTATTGTAAATTAACATAGCTTCTTTACCCTTAGTTTTAAATTTTTTTCCAAGAAACTCAGTCACTCCTAAATTTTTATCGAAAATTTCGGTTTTGTTAATTGGACAATTTACAAATCCTGTAATTTTTTTTTCTTTTGAAAGTTTGATTGCAATATTTAACGTCTCAATAACATAGTTTTTTTTTATTTTTTTTTTTAAACCAAAAGGTTTTTTAAATGAACAGGGAACATCAAAAATTGATAATCCATTTTTAAAATTATTACTTTTTAAACTGCTGATTTTATTTAATTTAATTTTTATTTTTAAAACTTGTAATTGTTTCTTTATTAGTTCGAAGTTTCCGATAACAAATATATTTAAATTTTTAAAGAGTTTTTTATTTTTCCAGGTCTTTGCTATAATCTCTGAATTAATACTATCAGGATCACCTGCCACTATCGCAATTATTTTTTTCATAAGAAATTAACTTGTATAGTTCTTTCAAGATTTGCAAAATGTGCATTAGAAAACATTTGTAATTTTTTTTCCTTTTCCTGTCTTATAATTCTATTTTTGATTTTTTCTATATCTTTATCAAAGATTTTTTCACCAAGTTTTTTTATTATTACTATTGAATTATCAAATATTATTGGTTTGCTAATATCGTCAATTTTCAAGTTTTCTATATTACTAAAAATTTTTTTTGATAATTTTTCCTTATTTATCCATCCAATATTTCCCCCATACTCTGCCGATTTTGAAATACTAAATTTTTTGGCTGTTTCCTCAAAACCTTCTTTTTTAATATTATCAAAAATTTCATTTAAAACTTTATCGATATTATCATTAGATTTATTAACCTCTATTTCTGATAGAAGAAATATTCTTTGAGATTTGGTTTTATCAATTTCGGAATTTATTTTATCCTCAACCTCAGATGTATTAAGTACTATTTTGTTTTTATATAACTGAAAAATCAAGCTATTCCATTTTAAATCGATCATAAATCTTTTTTTTAATAATTCAAAACTAAGTTTATTAGTATTGATTAATTTTTCTAATCCCTCCGGGTTAGTGCCAATATTTTGAGAGGCTTTTAAAATCATAGTCTCCAAATCTTTTTTATTATAATTTTCTATATTAAATTTTTTTACTTCAATTTCCTTTATTTTCCTTTTTATAATCGATTGAACTGCTATTGCTTTAATCTGTTCTTTATTTGAAGAATCAATTGTATTTTTTGTAAGTAATGAAATAAGTTTCATCTCTTTTATTAGATCAACATATGTAATAGGCAAATTTCCCACAGATATAATTACTGAATTATTTATATTTGAAAAACTTTTAGATGGAATTGATAAAAAAATTATTACTATTAAAATTTTTATAATTTGTTTCATTATTTAATTGTAGGACCAAAAGCATCACCCAAAGGTATTAAAGAAATTTTGAACATCAAAGTATCACTATGTTCTATATCTCGATCCTCATAGAATTTTCTTCTAAAAACTAGTCCAGCTCTCAAGCAATCATTTAAATAATTATAAGCTAAACTATAAAACTCTGTTGATTCTGTCTCAAGATTTCTTCTAAAATCAAAATTCATTTCACTAGATTCATTAATTTCAATTTTCAAATCTGATTTAATGTAATTTGTATTACCTATGTGATTATTCTCTTCTAAGTATTTTAAATTAAAATTTGCATTACCCATTATTAAATTTGCGCCAAATTCATTATAATTAATATCATTAACGTTGTGATCTATGGAAAATTCATTTGTAAGTTTTAAATTATCACTCAATTTGAGAAATCCTTCTCCTACAATATCAGATGCTTTTTGATGCAAAGAACTTCTTAAGGGAATATCTTCATTTTCATCTAAATTATATATTTGCCCAATTGAAAAAGAGTAGTTTTTATCTCCTGGAATATTATTTTTATCTAATTCATTACTAGAAATTTCAAATCCTAAACTCAAACTTGTTCCTGACTCGATGACGTCAGCTTGTGAATTTTTATTTAAAGAAAAAATATTTGAATAAGAAAGTTTTAATTCATCGTCTTGAATATTTCTCATATCACTTGGAGCAAATCTTAAAGACATTTTAGGAATTAGAAAATTAACCGAATTTTTATCTTTGTTTTGTTTTGTTAATGGAAGACTTGCATTATAAGCTAATGCACTAGAAATTTCAGAATTCAAACCTTCTGTTTTAAATCTGTCTGCATCAGCTTCATAATTAACAATTTTTAGTAAACCTTCAAATTCATTTTTAATTCCTTTAAAATTACCAAAAGGTCTTGATTTCCAACTGAAGTCATTGACCCACATCTTAGTAGTTTGATCAACCTCTACGTTTTTTATATAAGCGTTACTTAATAAATTAACTAAACCAAGTCTACTATCGGCAAAGAGGTTTCTTTCAAAAGTAAGACTTGGTGCTATATATTCATATCTTGACCTATCTGTTTTTTTTAAATCTTCATAAACGCTGGCTGAAAGTCCCAAATAATTGGTATCATCTTGAAACTCATAATTTAAATTAGTTTTAATAATATTCTCTTTATAGTCAGCAAGCTCTGTTTCAATCTCATGAACTTCTAAATATGTTGGATTTGAAACTCTTTGAATATTTACTTCTAGGTCACTGAAATAATCATCTGTCTGAGCAAAATTGGCATTGTATTTTGCAAAAAAATGGCTTCTAGATCCAGGAAGTTTAGCATTTGAATTTTTTTTATAACCTTTTGTATAACCACTATCTACAATTAAATCTGCATTATCAAATGCTTGTCTGTACTCATTTAAAAATAAAATATTTTCATTTGCGTACAGTTTAGGTGTAATAGTCATATCACGGTCTTTTGAAATTGCCCAAAAATAAGGAATGGTTGATCCTAAACCAACCATGGAACTGTCAGTAAATCTTGGTACTAAAAAACCAGATTGTCTTTTAACAGTAGGATCTGGGTGAAAAAATTTTGGAAAATAAAAAACTGGAAAATCATAAATTTTCATTACAGCATCATGATAGTAAATTGTTTTTTTTGCACTATTATGTTCAATTTTTTTTGCTCTTATAGCCCAAGGAGGACATTTTTCACCTTCTCTTTTTTGACAAGATGTAAAAACTCCTTTTTCAAAAACTGAATTCTGATCTGTAATTGTTGCACTATTAGCATAGAATCTAGGTTCATTTCTTTTATCCTCTTTAAATGATGCTGAATTAAGATATGACTTAATATCACTACCAACTATTTTATTATTTTTTTCATCTATGTAAATTTCAGAAAAAAAATATTGATTATCTCTAACATCCACCACTTCTATCTCACCAGTTGAGAAAAACATTTTTTTAAGTGTCAAATAATTGAACATATCTACTGTTATTTTGTTTCCATTAACATCTTTGATAACGGTTACATCATTTGAATAGATAATTTTTTTATTATTATCATAAAACAAATTATCTCCTTGAACCTCATATTTTTCTGATGTTAAAATTTTTGTTGGTCCAATTGTTTTAACTATTCCATTTAATTTATCGTATTCAGCATTTTCACTAAAAATAATATTTTTTTGTTTATCAGATATTTCAACGTTTCCCTTAGCATAAACTACCTTAGAAACCTTATCTAATTCGATAGTTGAGGCATTAATATTTAACTCTTCAGAGTTTACGTTTTGCTGAATTAGCATAACGATTAAAACATAAATATATTTTAAAAATTTATTTTTCATTTATCTGGATTACCCCTACTGAACAAAACAAAGATAAAATAATTACAGGTGACCACACAGAAACTAATAAAGGTATTTTTTCAGTGGTACCCAAAGCTGTAGAAAAATTTTTAAAATAAAATATAATTACACAGACAATAATGGAAAGTAATATGTAGTAAGTATTTTGTCTTCTATCATTTGAATTTAGAGTAAAAATTCCCGCTAAACAAACCATTAAAATTAAGAAAAAAGGCAGTGATAAATAAAAATGTTTTTTTTCTTGTAAAAGTTTTTGATTGTATCCCTTACTAATAAGTTTATCCATGTTAGTTATTAAATTATAAAAAGATATAGTATTAAGATTTGTGTAAATTGAACTTAATTTATCTTTGCTAAAGGTAGAGTCAAACTCACTTGTAAGAAATTCTTTTATATTATTCTCATTTTTAAAGTCTATTTCTTTTCCATTTTGTAAAATCCATGGGTTTGATGATATTGTGGCCTCAGAAGCCTCAATTCTTGTCAACAAAACGTAATCTTTATCAAACTTATAAATTGAAAGATTTATTAATCTATCTCCCTCTAATCTTTCAGATTTAATAATATTTATATTATTTTTTTGAATCTCTTTTATCCATATACCATTAGCATTTATTGATGCGAGATGAGATTTATCAAGATCATATTTACCTTTAATATCTTCATAATATTTTACAGTTGTTGAAGTAAGTGGATTTAAAACAAACATTATAATGATAGATATAAAAATAGTAGCAAACGAAAATAAAAATAAAAAATTTAAATTGGAAAACCCAAAAGTTTTTAAAGCAATTATATCTCTATTATTTTTCATCTTAATAAAGACCCACATAGAAGATAAAAATAAAATAAAAGGTAAGAGATCAATCAAAATACTTGGAATCACCATTAAAGATAATCCTAGTGGTAGCAATATTCCAACTTCATAATTTTTAAAGTAATTAATTTCCTCAAATAAATTTAAAACTAAACCTAAGCAACAAAAAATTAGAGCTATATTTAGAAATGATTTTAAAAATGATCCAATCAAATATTTATTTACTATAAAGCTATTCATATTTTTTTTAGGTTTTCGTTGTAAAAATTTCTAAATAAAAAAAGATAAAGTATGGGCGCTGAAATTATTGGAATAAAATAATAAATTAATGAATATAAAAAAGATTTTCCAGAATACCTTACTAAAATCTCAGCTGTAATTAAAATTGTAAAAGCTATTGCAAAGTAAAAATATTTATATAAGTTTTTCCTTTTACTTTCATATCTCGATATAAGCAGAAACGATAAAATTAGACTTATACATGGAATGTACAGAGGCATCCCAAATCTTCTGTTTAATTCCGAAAAAATATCTATTTGAGTTTTAGCTTTAGGACAGTTGTATAATTTTTCAGTGAGATTTTTTTTAAAAATACAATCTATTAATATTAATGACGGTGTTTCTTGAATTTTAGGCATTATTATTGATTTCGTTTTTAGCCCTTCCAAAATCAAACTAGTTTTTTTGAAATTAATTGTTTGAATTTGTTTTTTATCGGTCTCTTTCTGAATTATACCATTTTCTAATAATAAATGATTATCATTTCCCCGCTTTTTTATTTTTCCTTCTTTTGCAAAGATAGTTATATTATCTGTATCATCTGAATTTTTTAAACTTTTTAAAATTTTACCATCGTCACGTATAAAGATATTTTTTAATAAATCATTTTCATCTTTTTCTTCAACATAAATTGTTAAGCCTTCGACAGTATCATTAAATTGATTTGATTTAATCATTGTAGAAACATAATCTAAATTTGATGATTTAATTAATGATCGAGAATGATTTAAAAATTTTGGGTTTATCAAACAGGCAAAAATTAACTGCAATGCAGTTACAATAATTGAAATTTTAAAAAAGAAATTTACTAATCTTATTTTATTAAGTCCAGATGTCCACAAAATGATAAATTCGTTATCATCATCAAATTTTAATATGGTTAAAAATAAAGCTAATAAAAAAGAAAGAGGTATAAATTTAGTTAAAATTTTGGGTATATTTAATAAAGAGTAATTTAGATAAACTGCGATACCATGTCCATCATCAACAATAAGATCTAAAAAATTAACGGCCTGAACTGACCATACTATTATGCTAAAAGTGAATAATACTAATAAAAAGTACTTAGCTAATTCCAGTAAAAAGTGCTTATAAATTTTATTACTCAACATTGTTGTTGTTTTTGTATATAATTAAAGCAACTTATTAAGAATTTCAATCATAGGTAGACCAAATGATAAATTTTACTGAAAAATTGACGATAAATGCGAAAATTTGGGTTTTTTTATACCTCGGGGTAAGCTTTATTAAATCATTTTAAAAAACTATGTCTATTAAATTAAATTATTCAAAAAAATTAAGTGACAAAATATCATCGAACCTAGTGTTATTTTGCGATGAAAAATATAGCACTAATGGATTAAAAAAATATCTTTCTAATACTGAGTTTTCCTACATAAGTGAATTGTTAAAAACAATTGACTTAAAAAAAAATTTATTTGTTTTTGAGGTTAACTCGAAAAAGAAGATAGTATTTGTATCAATTAAAAAAAATTTAAAAACTTCTGATATCGAAAATTTAGGAGCAGAATTTTACAAAAGAGTTAACTCTGGAAAAAATAGTGAATACTTCGTTATTTCTGACAGTATAGTTGGAAAGTATGATAATTTTTTAGGCTATTTTCTTCATGGTCTGAAATTAAAATCTTATGAATTTAAAAAATATAAAACAAAAAAAGATACTAGACTTATTTTAATAAATGTAGTGGGTGATAAAAATAAGCCTTCAATTCAAAATCAATTAAAATTCAAAGCTTTGGAAGAGGGAACTTTTTTTGCAAGAGATTTGGTTTCTGAACCTGGTAATGTTCTACATCCTGATGAATATGCAAAAAGATTAAACTCACTCAAAAAAGATGGATTAAAAATTAATATATATGATGAAAAAAAATTAAAAAAACTTGGTATGCATGCTTTGCTGGGTGTAGGTCAGGGAAGTATCAGAGGATCATATCTTGTAACAATGGAGTGGAATGGAGCAAAAAATAATTCTAAGCCACTAGCATTTGTTGGAAAAGGAGTTTGTTTTGATACAGGAGGTTACTCACTAAAACCAGCAAGATTTATGGAAGATATGACCTACGATATGGCAGGATCTGCGACTGTAGTTGGTTTAATGAAAAACTTTGCGTTGAGAAAAGCAAAAATTAATGCCGTTGGTGTCGTGGGACTTGTTGAAAACATGGTAAGTGGAAATGCCCAAAGGCCTGGAGATATTGTTAAATCTTATAGCGGTAAAACAATAGAAATTTTAAATACAGATGCAGAAGGTCGATTGGTTTTAGCGGACGCGTTAACATTTACCGAAAAAAAATTTAAACCAAAATTTATTGTTGATTTAGCTACCTTAACAGGTGCAATAATAGTTTGCCTAGGATCCGAATATGCAGGACTCTTTTCTAACGATGACAAGTTATCTAAACAAATCTTCAATGCCGGTGAAAAAGTTGAAGAAAAAGTATGGAGAATGCCGCTTCATAAAAATTATGATAAACTCATGAATTCTAAAAATGCTGACGTTCAAAATATAAATTATGTAGGAGGGGCCGGGTCAACAACAGCAGCTCAATTTTTACAAAGATTTATTTTAAATAAGACCCCTTGGGCACATTTAGATATTGCTGGTATGGCTTTTTCAAAATATGGCGGAGCTTTAAACTCAGGCGGCGCAACAGGATTTGGAGTAAGGTTATTAAATCAACTTGTTGAAGAAAATTATGAGTAGCATTGAACAAACGCTTTCAATTATAAAACCAGATGCTGTAGAAAGAAATTTAGAAGATAAAATTAAAGAAAAATTTTCTAAAAATAATTTAGAAATAAAAAAACAGAAAAAAATTCAGATTTCAAAAGATGAAGCTGCTGAATTTTACAAAGTTCATCAAACAAAACCATTTTATGATAAATTATGTGCATATTTATCATCAGGCCCAATTGTAGTTATGATTTTAGAGGGCGAAAATGCTATTGAAAATAATAGGAAAATTATGGGTGGAACTGATCCAAAAAAAGCACAAAAAGGAACTATAAGACAAGAATACGGATTATCTATAGACAAAAACTCCGTCCACGGATCAGACTCGGTAGATAATGCAAAGAAAGAAATAGAATTTTTCTTTAAAGTTTAAATATAGTTATAGATTTTTCTTATAGCAAAAGAGTAAACTTTATATTCTTCAGCTTGAACTTTTCGTTTTAATATCTCTGGAGTATCTTTTTTATCAATCCAAACTCTTTTTTTTAAAATAAATCTTCCATTATCTAATTTTTCGTCAACAAAATGAACTGTGCATCCAGTAATTTTTTCTTTATCATTTAGTGCACGTTTAAATGTATTTAATCCTTTATATTTAGGCAAAAGAGACGGGTGTATGTTAATTATATGACCTTTAAAACTTCTTACAAATTTTTTTGATAAAATCCTCATAAAACCTGCTAAACAAATTAAGTTTATTTTATATTTTCTGAGTTCATTTAAAGCAATCTTTTCTAAATTTTTTTGGTTTTTATTTAAAATTAAATAAGGGATTGAAAATTTTTTAGCAAAATAAATACCCCCCGCATTTTTTTTATTTGTTATAACTAAATTTATTTTTATTGGAAAATTATAATCCCTTGAATTTTTAATTATAGATTTTAAGTTAGTTCCAGAGCCAGAAATGAAAATACATGCTTTTTTTTTTACCATTTTATTTTATTTGTAAATTTAATTTTTTTTGAGGATTTCGATACATAGCCTATCTCATAAGGTCTGTACTTATTATCAAAATAATTTTTCAGCTTTTTGACTTTTTTTTTATTTGTTATTAAACAAAAACCAACACCACAATTAAATGTTCTTAACATTTCGATGTCATTTATATTTCTCCTTTTAAGCCATTTAAAAATTCTTGAAGGCTTTATTTTTGATAGATTTATATTTGCTGTATAACCTGAAGGTATCGACCTTGGAATATTTTCTATTAGCCCACCGCCAGTAATATTGGCAGTAGAATTTATTAAATTATTTTTTACCAAATTCAAAATTTCATTTGAATAAATCTTTGTAGGGATTAATAATTCTTTTTTTAAAAAATTGTTAATTTTAATATTTTTTAAAACTTTTCTTACTAAAGAGAAGCCATTTGAATGAAGACCACTTGATGGTACAGCTAAAATTATATCATTATTTTTAACTTTATTTTTATTCAAAAATTTTTTTTTTGAAACAATTCCCACGGAAAACCCAGCAAGATCAAATTTATTCTTTCCATAAGTTCCAGGCATCTCTGCAGTTTCGCCGCCAACTAGTATACATTTGGAAATTTTACAACCTTTTATTATTCCTTTTAAAATTTTTTTCATCTTTTTTAAATCAAGTTTTCCAGCTGCAATGTAATCAAGAAAAAATAATGGTTTAGCACCATGAACCACTAAATCATTAATGCACATTGCTACAAGATCAATTCCAATAGTATCAAATTTATGAAATTTATTTGCGATTTCTAATTTTGTACCAACTCCGTCAGTACTACTTACTATTAGTGGATCTTTAATTTTCTGAGACTTTAAATCAAATGCTGAAGCAAAATTTCCAATATTATTTTTGTTTAGGTTTTTCCGAAAGGCTTGTTGTGAGATTTTTTTAATATAATTAGTAAATTTATCTGCAGTTTTAATATTTACGCCGCTTTTTTTGTAACTATTTTTTGTTTTTTTCATTAATAAAATGATAATTAGATGGTTTATGAAAAAAATAATTATTTTTTTACTAATAATATTGTTTTTTACAAAAACTCAAAATGTTTTTGGTAATACCGAGGTTTTTACTGTTGATAATATTGAGGTTGTTGGAAAATCAAGTGATAAAAACTATAGAAAAAAGTCTATACAAGTTGCATTTAGAACAGGATTTCAAAAACTCATAAAAAATATTATTAGAAAAGAACAACAGAGGGAACTATTAAGCACAGACTTGGAAACAATAAACTCATTAATATCGAGTTACAGAATCTTAGAAGAAACTGTATTACAAGATACTTACAACATAAAGTATATCGTTAAATTTAATAGATCCTCGGTAGAAAAGTTTCTGAGGAACAAAAATGTTTCGTATTCGCAGATAAAAAAATTAAATATTATAGTTTATCCAATTTTAGTTAATAACTCAGAATTACAAGTATTTTCTAAAAATAAATTTTTTGAAGAATGGAACAAAGAAGAAAATTTTGAGAACATAAATTTCATTTTACCGATTGAAAATTTAGACGACTTGAACTTCATTAGGAACAATATTGATGATCTAGAGGAAATTAATATGTCAAAACTTGTTGATAATTATGAAATAAAAAATAGCACAATTTTGATTCTTAGATATGATGAAAATAAATTAAACGTATTTTTAAAAACTAAATTGTTTAATACAACAAAAGTCAAAAAAATTGATTTTAATTTAGATGATATGAACAAGATTGAGGCTAGAAGCGACATAATATTAAAATTAAAAAATTATATTCATGAGTTATGGAAAGAGGAAAATCTAATTGATATCTCAGCTCCTTCTTATTTGACAGTAAATACAAGTATTCAAGATAATAGTTCGCTAACAAAAATAATTCAAAGAATTAAAAATATTAGTCTTATCGACAACTATGCAATTGAAGAAATTAACAATGAGTCTGTAAAAATTAAAATTAAATTTTTTGGCAAAATAAAAAATTTAAAAGATGGATTTGAAAGTAATGGTATCGAAATTAAAATAATACATAATGAGTGGAATTTATATTTGAATACTAAAAATGTCTGAGCAACTACTTTTCAATTTTCCATTTAAAAAAAGTTATTTAAGTCATGATTTTTATGTGGCTAAAAATAACTTTACCGCTTTCAAACTTATTGAAAGCTGGCCACAATGGCCAAGCAGATTTATTAATATTTTTGGTCCAAAAGGTTGCGGAAAAACACATTTAGTTAATATTTTAATGAATAAAATAAGATGCGAAATGGTTCGTGCAAAACTAGTAAATGAAAAGATTTTGAACAAATACAAAACTAAAGAATGTTTAATCATAGATGATTTTGATAATAATATTAAGGAAGATTTACTTTTCTCTATTATCAACATGGCGTTTCAGGATAATAAATATTTAATTATAAGTTCGCCAATTTCATTAAAAAAGTTTAAAATAAATTTAAAAGATTTAAATTCAAGATTTACAAGTTTTATTGATGTTGGTATTGATTTACCAACAGACGATTTAATTAGGGTTATATTGACAAAAAATTTTTCAGATAAACAAATTGAAATTAGTAAAAAAAATATAGATTATATTTTGAATAATATTGAGAGATCATATGAAAAAATTAATTTATTTACAAACGCAATTGATACTTTGTCTTTATCAAAGTCAAAACCAATTAATTTAAAATTAATAAAAGATGTTTTACAAAAAATAAAATTATAATCTTATGAATAAATTTAGAACCCACAATTGTTCAGAAATAAATGAAACAGACGTTGGCAAAAATATTAGGTTGTCAGGTTGGATTCATAGAAAACGAGATCATGGAAACCTTCTCTTTTTAGATTTAAGAGATCATTTTGGCGTAACTCAATGTGTAATAGAAAACCAAGATAAGAATTTTAAAACCTTGGAAAAACTTAAACCAGAGTTTGTAATTTTGGTAAATGGAAAAGTAATTAAAAGATCTGAGGAAACTCAAAACAAAGATCTCAAGACAGGTATGATTGAAATTAAAATTAAAGATTTTGAAATTTTGTCTGAAGCCAATGAATTACCAATGCCAGTCTTTGGGGAGCAGGATTATCCAGAAGAAATTAGATTAAAATATAGATTTTTAGATTTAAGAAGAAAAGAAATGCATGACAATATTAAACTTAGGTCTGATGTAATTTCATTCTTAAGAAAAAAAATGATTGAAAATAATTTCTTAGAGTTTCAAACTCCAATTTTAACAGCATCTAGTCCTGAGGGAGCTAGAGATTTTTTGGTACCAAGCAGACTCCATGCTGGTAAATTTTATGCTCTTCCTCAAGCCCCACAACAATTTAAACAGATGGTTATGGTGTCTGGGTTTGATAGATATTTTCAAATAGCACCATGTTTTAGAGATGAGGATGGTAGAGCAGATAGAAGTCCAGGTGAACATTATCAATTAGATCTAGAAATGTCTTTTGTAGAACAAGAAGATATTTTTAAAGTAGTTGAACCAATCTTTTACGATCTTTTCTCGAAATTTGGTAAGGGAAAAAAAATAAATAAACATCCATTCCCAAGAATTACTTATAAAGATTCAATCGAAAAATATGGTACTGACAAACCTGACTTAAGAAATCCTATTGAATTAACTGATGTAACGTCACTTTTTAAATCTGATGATGTTAAACTGAAAATTTTTAAAGATATAATTAATAAAAAAGGAATAGTTAAAGCTATTCCAGTTAAAGGGACTCATTCGAAACCGAGAAGTTTCTTTGATAATTTAAATAATTGGGCAATATCTGAGGGAGCAAGTGGTTTAGCTTATATTACATTTGAAAACGAAAAAGGCAAAGTAGTTGGTAAAGGACCAATAGCTAAATTTTTTACAGAAAAAGCAACTTCAGAACTTTTAAAAAAATGCAAAATAACAGAAAAAGACTCTGTCTTTTTTGTTTGTAATACTTATAGTGAAGCTAATAAATTCGCAGGAATTGCCAGAAGAAAAATAGCTGAAGATTTAAAAATTATAGACAACTCTAAATTTAACTTTTGTTGGATAATAGATTATCCAATGTATCACTATGACGAGAAGGAGAAAAAAATTGATTTTAGTCATAATCCATTTTCTATGCCACAAATAGATATAAAAAATTTTGATAAGACTGACCCCTTAAAAATATTAGCTTATCAGTATGATCTTGTTTGTAATGGTTATGAATTATCGTCAGGGGCAATACGAAATCACGTTTCAGAATACTTATTTAAAGTTTTTAGCAAGGTGGGATATTCAAAGGAATTAGTTATAAAAAATTTTTCTGGAATGATCAAAGCACTTTCTTTTGGGGCCCCACCACATGGAGGAATGGCTCCAGGCATAGATAGGATAGTAATGCTGTTAGCTGGTGAACAAAATATAAGGGAAATTACTTTATTTCCAATGAATCAAAATGCCCAAGACCTTTTAATGGATGCGCCATCAGAAGTGAGTGAAAAACAACTGAAAGAGCTAAACATAAAGATTACAAAAAAATGAAATTAGCTTTTACTTTTCAAATTAATTCTGACATCACTTAGATCTACAAGTTTTTCTTCATAGTTGCTTCTTATAAATCCTTTACTAGTAATATTTTTTACAATTTTTAAAAATTGATTATCCTCATTAAATTCTTTGTCTGTAACAGACTTACTAATGCTTGGAGTATGTGCTAAATCTTCTTTTCCAAGATAAGAAACAGCCAGTTCTCTAAATATATAATCAAGAATTGATGTTGCGCTTAATATTCTGTCATTTCCATAAACTTTTCCAGAGGGTTCAAATTTTGTTTCAAGAAACGCATCAACAAATTCTTCCAATGGGACGCCGTATTGCAGGCCTAATGAAATAGCTATAGCAAAATTATTCATTAAAGATTTAACTAATTCACCTTCTTTATTCGTATCTATAAAAATTTCGCCAATTTTTCCATCATCATATTCTCCGGTATGTAAATAAACTTTATGATCACCGACAGTAGCTTTTTGAATATAACCTTTTCTTCTATCAGGCATCTGAAATCTTTTACCAGACTTTTTGTTTTTAAAATTATTATTAACTTTAATACTTTTATCAATTATTTCAGACTTAATTTTTCCTGTATTTTCATTATTATTAATATGATCAATTTTTATATTTTCTTTATTTTCAAATTTTTCGATTTTTTTCTTATCACCTGCTTTTTTTGTTTTTCTGTTATTAATCGTAACATCAATAATCTCTACTCTGCCATCTTTTCTACTGTCTATATCTGAAAGCAGTTTTTCATTGAGCTCTTCGAGTTCGTGAACTATTTTAAATGTGCATGTATAATGAGTTTCTACTAAAAATTTTGACATAATTTTTCCTTAATGTTTGTTGAAAGTACTAGTTTTTAAGATATATACGATATTTAAACCGTGTCTATGTTATTGTGATACAATTAATGATTGTGTGGATTTAATAATTTAAAAAATGATAAAACAAATTTTTACTTGGTGGAACTCACAGACTTTCGGAACTTTTTTGTATACCATTTTTTTTGGCAAATTGGTTGGTCAAGATGAATTGGGAAATAAATATTATGAAAATAAAAAAGGTAAAAGATGGGTTATTTATAGGGGAGAAATTAACGCTTCTAAAATAACGTCCGACTGGTTTTCATGGATGCATCATATTACCAATATTGTACCCTCAGAAAAAGAACTTAAAAAATATTCTTGGCAAAAACCTCACAAAGATAATAAAACTGGCACCGAAAAAGCTTATAAACCTAACAAAATAAGTAACAAATCAAAGAATTTTAAAAAATATGAAACTTGGAAGCCATAATTTATTTTTTTTTTTTCTAATATTTTTTTGGAATATTTCTACTATTCAAGGGCAGGAAAAGATAGACTTAGAAAATTTACAACCTACTTTTGAAGAAGAGCCTGATTCTACAGACTCAGAAGATCAAAATGAAATTTTAAAAATTAAATCTAAAAAGATAAAAAAAATTGAAACAAGAGAAACAATAGTAAAATTAAGGGCACTTGATAAAATTACTGCCAAAACTTCTAATATAGATATTGTTCTTGGTAAAAAGAAAAAATTTGGATATCTGGAAATTTTACCAAAAAACTGTAAAAAAACTCAAGAAAATCAAAACACTGGTGTCGCAGCATATTTGCAAGTTAAAGATTTATCTGAAAAAAGAGATGAAAAAGTTTTTGTTTTTAATGGATGGACCTTTTCGTCTAGCCCAACACTTAGACCATTTGATCATCCAGTTTATGATATATGGTTAACAGGATGTGAAAATATATAAATGAAATTTTCAGATACAACAAAACTTAAACATTTGGCAATGGACAAAGTATCAAGATCTGCAAACCCAGCAGTGGTAAGAAATTCTACTGTTTTTTTTAAGACAATGCAGGAATTACTTAAACATGAAAGATTGGTAAAAAAAGGCTCTAAAGTAAATTTTTACGAATATGGCAGAGGAGGTAGTCAAACAACAATAGCCCTACAAAATGTTATAGCTGAATTAGAATTAGCACACGCTACTTTTTTAACCTCAACTGGCTTCGGAGCTGTTGCTTTGGCAATATTAAGCATTTGTAGACCAGGTGATGAAATAGTGGTTACCGATGCTGTATATGCACCTACTCGAATTATTACATCAAAACTTTTAAAAGAATTTAAAGTAAAAACTTATTTTTATAACCCTGAGGATTTCAAAAGTTTACAAAGCAAAGTTACAAAAAAAACAAAAATGATTTTTGTTGAAAATCCAGGCAGTAATACTTTTGAGTTTCAAGATCTTAATAAAATTATTAAGTTTGCTAAAAAAAAGAAAATTATTACAGCTATAGACAATACCTGGGGAACACCTTTTTTTATCAAACCTCTAAAATTAGGATTTGATATGTCAATATCTTCTGGTACCAAATATTTCTCTGGACACTCAGATGTTATGCTTGGCAGTTTGTCGGTAAATAAAAAAGTTTATAAGAAAGTTAGATTTGTTAATAAACTTCTGGGATATAGAGCCTCACCAGACGATGCTTATTTAGTTCTTAGAGGTTTAAGAACACTTGATGTTAGGTTGAGAAAACATGAAGAAAATACCAAAAAAATTATTAATTTTTTAAAAAAAGAAAAAAAAATAAAAGAGATTCTATATCCTATCAAAAAGGGCACTCAATCTTATGAAAATTGGAAAAAATATTATTCAGGTTCATCAGGTTTATTTTCAGCTTTTATTTATAGTAAAAACAAAGATTCTGTACTACGATTTATTAATTCACTTAAATTATTCGGAATTGGACAGAGCTGGGGAGGTTTTGAGAGTTTGGTTCTATATCAAAATCAAAATATTCAAAGAGTTTATAAAAGATATATTAAATTAAACCACCATATAGTAAGGTTTCATATTGGTTTAGAAGACCCAAATGATTTGATAGAAGACCTGAGAAAAGCAATTAAAAAAATTAAATGAATTCAAAATTTTTTCCAAACAAAACAGCATTAGTAACTTTAGTTGCAGCCTGTTTTGTTGTTAACGTTACAATGGGAGTTAGACAAACATTTGGATTGTTTTCTGGAGATTTTGAAATTGATTGTGGCATTTCCAATACAGAATTTGGTTTAGCTATAGCATTACATGCTTTAATTTGGGGAATTGTTACACCTATATTTGGAAGATTTGCTGATAAACACGGTGGAAGTAAAATGGTCATATTTACTCTGATTGTATACGGAGTTGGTGTTCTAGCTTTAGGTAACAATTTTAATACCGGAACTTGGTTTCAAATTAATCTTGGTCTTTTAGTTGGAATAGGCTTAGGTGGGGCCGCAGGAACAATCTTAGCACCAGTTGTAACCAAACATTTTCCAAATAATAGCAGAGGTAAAGCTGCTGGTTATGTAACTGCATTTGGTGGATTAGGAATGTTTATTTTCCCCGTGCTTACAAAATACTTAATGGTTGAAGTAGGTTGGCAAAGCACCTTTACAGTTTTCGCAATAATTTTATTTATTATGTGTATTCCAGGATTTTTTTTAAAGAAGCCAGAAGGTGATAAAGAAAATATTAATTTCAAACAATCAAACAAAACAAGTGATAGTGTTTTTAAAGTTTTAAAAGAGTCTTTTGCACACAAAGGTTTCAGGTTATTAGTTTTAGGTTTTTTTGTTTGTGGCTTTCAAATTACATTAGTTGCAACTCATGTTCCTAGATATGTACAAGACAGAGGACTTGATGATTGGACTGCTTTTGCAATTTTATCCTTAATAGGTCTTTTTAATATTATAGGTGTTTTAATCATGGGTTACTTAAGCGACAAGTATAGTAAAAAAATGCTTTTAAGCGGTTTATATTTTTTTAGGGCGATATCTATAATGCTTTTTATATTTTTACCTGCCTCAAATATTTCTGCCATAGCTTTTGGAGTTACATTCGGTCTTTTATGGTTAGCAACAGTTCCTGCTACAAACGGAATAGTTGCTCAAATATTCGGTGCAAAGAATTTATCAATGTTATTTGGAATAGTTTTTTTGAACCATCAAATAGGATCTTTCCTGGGGGCCTATTTAGGTGGAGTCTTTTACGACATGTTTGGCAATTATGATTATGCTTGGTACCTCGCAATCGTATTGTCGTTTGTTGCAACTTTGTTACATCTCCCAATTGATGAAAAACCCATTAGAAAAGAAGTAACAATTTAAAGTTGTGGATTATTTTTCATTTGTTTAATTTTTTAAATTTTATTAAAGTGTTATTAGGAGGAAAAATATGTTTTCAAAAAAATTAAACAAAAAATTAGATAAATATCATTTATTAAACCATCCGTTTTATAAGTCATGGAATGATGGCAAACTAACAAGAGAAATAATCAAGGATTACGCTGAACAGTATTATCAGCATGTGAAAGCGTTTCCCCGTTATATCAGCGCAACACATTCAATTTGTGAGGATATAGAAAAAAGAAAAATTTTATTAGAGAATTTACAAGATGAAGAAAACCCAAAAGCAGATCATCCAAAACTTTGGAAAAATTTTGCTTTATCTGTAGGTGCTGATAAAAACAAAATTGAAAAGGCAAAAAAAGAGCCTTTTACAAAAAGTTTAATTGATAATTTTTTCAAACAAGGAAGAAAATCATATGCCGAGGGACTTGCTTCATTATACACATATGAGAGGCAAATTCCTGAAATAGCTGAAACAAAAATTCAAGGACTAAAAAAACACTATGGTGTTAATTCAAAAAAAGGACTTGAATTTTTTGAAGCGCATAAAGCTGCCGATGTGCATCACAGAAAAGCTTGCGAAAAACTATTAGACGCTTTGTCAAAGAAGGAGCAAAAAAAAGCTGAAAAAGCTGCTCTGTCTACCGCTAAGTATCTTTGGAATTTTCTGAGCGGAATGATGGAAAAACACAGTTTTAGACAAGCTGCATAAATAAATTTGAAAAATTTTAAGCAATAATATATTAGATAACTAATGGAAAAAATTAGTTCTAATAGAAGCTTTGGTTTGCTTTTTTTTATTGTTTTTGCTTTAATTTCTGTTTGGCCAATTATTAATGGTGGTACACCAAGATTATGGCCCATACCTTTTTCAATAATATTTTTAGTTTTAGGTCTATTAAATTCAAAAATCCTTAATCCATTAAACTTGGCATGGGTTAAATTTGGAGAAATTCTTGGTAGAATTATAGCTCCTATTGTAATGGGAATAGTTTATTTTTTAATAATAACTCCTATAGGTTTATTCATGCGTCTTATAGGTAAAGATTTATTAGGTATAAAATTTTCCGAAAATAAATCTTACTGGATAAAAAGAGAAAAAAGTATCGGCTCAATGAAAAGGCAATTTTAATGATAAGTTTTATTAAAGAGTTTTGGGATTTTTTGAAAGAGAGAAAAAAGTATTGGCTTTTTCCAATTGTAGTTGTTTTAGGACTTTTTGGAATACTTATAGTGCTTAGCCAGGGATCGGCAGTAGCCCCATTTATATATACAATTTTTTAAGTGACATCAATTTTAGGAATTTCAGCATTTTATCATGACAGTGCTGCTGCATTAGTTGTAGATGGAAAAATTATATCAGCTGCACAAGAAGAGAGATTTTCAAGAAAAAAACATGATCCTAGATACCCATTTAACGCAGTTAAATTTGTTTTAAATAATTCAAAATTAAAATTAAGCGAAATTGATTATATTGTTTTTTTTGAGAAACCTTTTTTGAAATTTGAAAGATTGCTTGAAACTTATTTAGCTTTTGCACCAAAGGGCTTTACTTCTTTTGCAATGTCAATGCCCATCTGGTTAAGAGAAAAACTTTTTCAAAAAAAATTTCTATTCGATCAGTTAAAGCTGCATGATGAAAAGTTTAATGATATAAGCAAAATCCATTTTTCAGAGCACCATTTTAGCCATGCAGCAAGTGCATTTTATCCGTCACCATTTAAAGAAGCAGTTATATTGACTCTTGATGGAGTTGGAGAATGGGCCACTACAACTGTTGCAATAGGGAATGAAAATCAGATAAAAATGTTAAAAGAAATTCACTTCCCACATTCTATAGGATTACTTTATTCTGCTTTTACTTATTACACAGGTTTTAAAGTAAATAGCGGAGAGTATAAAGTAATGGGTTTGGCACCTTATGGGACAGCAAAATATAAGGATCTGATCATGAATGAACTTATAGATCTTAAGGACGATGGATCTTTTAAATTAAATATGAAATATTTTAATTATACAACTGGACTAACTATGACAAACAATAATTTTTCAAAACTTTTTGGAAAAAAAGTTAGAGATCCGGAAAAAGACTTATTAACTCAATTTCATATGGATATTGCCGCTTCTATTCAGGCGGTAACAGAAGAGATAGTTTTAAGATTAGCAAAATCAATATCTAAGGAAACAAAAATTAAAAATTTGTGTATGGCTGGAGGTGTAGCTTTAAATTGCGTTGCAAATGGTAAAATTCTTAAAGAAAATATTTTTGAAAATATTTGGTTTCAACCAGCAGCAGGAGATGCAGGCGGATCATTAGGTTCTGCCTTAGCTTTTTGGCATCAAGAACTTGGAAATAAAAGAAATGTTGACCACAAAGGAGACGACATGAAAGGATCCTATTTGGGACCTTCATTCAGTGAAGACGAAATTGAAAATAGTTTAAAATTACTTGGAGCAAAATACGAAAAATTTGAAGATAAAGATCTAATTAAAACAGTTGCCAATGAGTTAAAAAATGAAAAAACTATTGGGTGGTTTCAAGGGCGTATGGAATTCGGGCCTAGAGCTTTAGGCGCTAGATCAATAATTGCAGATCCAAGATCAGACAGGATGCAGAAACAACTTAATTTAAAAGTTAAATTTAGAGAAAGTTTCAGACCTTTTGCGCCTTCAATACTGAGAGAAGATGTAAATGAATGGTTCGATTTAAACGTTGATAGTCCTTATATGCTTTTAGTAGCAGATGTTAAAAAAAATATACAAATATCAATGAATGAACAGAATCAAAAACTTTTCGGTATAGACAAATTAAACATTAAAAGATCCTCTATACCTGCGGTGACCCACGTTGATTACTCCGCAAGAGTTCAAACAGTTCATAAAGAGACTAATAAAAAATATTACGAACTTTTAAAAGAGTTTAAGCAAATTACAGGTTGCCCTTTATTGGTAAATACATCTTTTAATGTTAGAGGAGAACCAATAGTTTGTTCAGTTGAAGACTCTTTTAAATGTTTTATGGGAACCAATCTTGATATTTTAGTATGTGAAAATTTTATATTATTTAAAGAAAAACAAAATAAAAGTTTATTACAAGACTATAAAAATAAATTTGAAAAAGATTAATTTAGCTTCAAAACAGTAGCTGGATCCAATCTTGTTCCAAACCAATTTAGCCTAACATCTAAATGAGCTCCTGTTGATCTTCCAGTGGATCCTACAGTACCGATTATTTCACCTTGTTTTACTTTTTGCCCTTTCTTAACAAAAATTTCTTTCATATGCATATAAAGCGTAGAAATTCCATGACCATGATCAAATATTAAAGTGCCACCCGTATAAAATAAATCAGGTTCTACCATTGTTGCTGTTCCATCCAACATAGCTTTAATTTCTGTACCTTCTTTTGCAGCAAAGTCTATACCATAATGAGGCCATTTCGGTTTGCCATTCAATATTCTTTGGCTACCGTAAACTCCAGTGACAATCGAATTTTCTAAAGGATTTATAAAATCATTTTTAAAAAAAGTTAAATTTGTATCTATTGCCCTTGCATTAGATATTAATTTATTTTCACTTTTAATTCTTTCATACACTTCTTTAGGGGGAGTAACTTTTTTTTCAGGAAGACCATCAATTCTCTGTATTTTATATTTTCTTTTTTTGACTTTTTTAACTATTTTCTCTCTTTCTTTATCTTTTATTAAAGTAATAACGACATCATATTTTCTATCTCTTCCAATACCAAAAGCAAAAAAACCTTCATTTGTCACTCTGACTTTACGTTTATCAACCCAAACCGAAGTACCAGGTTCTGTTTTTCCAATTATAAAATGTCCTTGTATAAATTTTCCTTTAAATTTAGCTGCATAAGCATCATTAATAATTGATAGAAATATAAAAATAACGGTAATAAGGAGAAATCTATTTTTTAATTTTATTTTTAACATTTAATTTTTACTAAGATTACTTTAAAAGGTTATCATAGAATTATGAAAAAAGCTTTAATTACAGGAATAACAGGACAAGATGGATCTTATCTTGCGGAATTTTTAATTAAAAAAAAATACCAAGTTCACGGAATCATTCGAAGAGTAGCTCTTGAAGATGAGACACACAGAATGTGGAGAATTAGGGGAATTACTAATAAAGTAAAATTACATCCCGCTTCTTTAGAAAGCTACGCAAGCATTGTAAAAATTATTCAAAAAATTAAACCTAATGAAATTTATCATTTAGGGGCACAAAGTTTTGTTGATTATTCTTTTAAAGACGAGTTTTCAACACTAAATACAAATATAAACGGAACACATTATTTGTTATCTGCATTAAAGGATTTTTCCCCAAAAACTAAATTTTATTTTGCGGGGTCTTCTGAAATGTTTGGTAAAGTAAAAAAAATTCCTCAAAATGAAAAAACTCCATTTCACCCAAGATCTGCATACGGTATTTCAAAAGTAACAGGATATGATCTAACAAGAAATTATAGAGAGGCTTACGGACTTTTTTGTTGCACAGGAATTTTATTTAATCATGAGTCACCAAGAAGAGGCTTTGAATTTGTAACAAGAAAAATCTCACATGGTGTTGCAAGAATAAAATTAGGTTTACAAAGAAATTTAAAATTGGGCAATATTAATGCCCTTAGAGATTGGGGACACGCCCAGGACTATGTAGAAGCTATGTGGCTGATGTTGCAACAGAAAAAACCTGAAGATTATGTAATTGGAACTGGAAAGCAATTTTCAGTAAAAGAATTCGCTCGGATTGCATTTTCAATTGTTGGTTTAAATTACAAAAAACATATTATAATTGACAAAAGACTATTTAGACCTTCTGAGGTTGTATCTTTGTTGGCAGATCCTTCTAAAGCAAAAAAAGTTTTAAAATGGAAACAAAAAATATCATTCAAAAAGCTTGTAAAAGAAATGGTAGAATCTGACTTGGAGTTTGTAAAAAAGTCTGGTTATTAGAAAATAAATCTGTAATAATGTTAATTGTAATTTATGGGAATAGAAAATAGAACTGACATTCCAAATTCTTTGCAAGAACATTGGATGCCATTTACATCGAATAAGGATTTTAAAAAAAATCCTAGACTTATCACTGGAGCAAAAGGTGTTTATTTAAAAGATCATCAAGGAAGAACACAAATAGATGCTAGTTCAGGTTTATTTTGCAATCCACTTGGTCATGGTAGAAAAGAGATTATAACTGCTATTACAAAACAACTTGAGACACTAGATTACGTACAACCTTTTCAACAGGGTTTTGGCGGTTCCTTTGAACTTGCTACAAGAATTTCAAAACATACACCTGGAAATTTAAATCAAATATTTTATACAATTTGTGGTTCAACAGCTGTAGAAACTGCTTTAAAGATTTGCATAGCCTATCATAAAGCACGTGGACATGGTCAAAGATTTAGATTTGTTGGTCGAGAAAGAGCATATCATGGCATGAATATTGGGGCCACTTCAGTTGGTGGTATGATTAATAACGTTAAAACGTTTGCAAGCATTTTAATGCCTGGCGTAGTTCATATGAGACATACACATTTGCCTGAACATAAATTTGTTAAAGGTCAACCAGAAACTGGAGCTGAATTAGCAAATGATCTTGAAAGAATTGCTATGAATTTTGGATCGGAAAATATTGCAGCTTGTATTGTAGAGCCAATCTCAGGATCTACAGGAACACTTGTTCCTCCAAAAGGATATTTAAACAGGCTAAGAGAAATTTGTGATAAACATGAAATTCTCTTAATATTCGACGAGGTAATAACTGGTTGGGGTAGAACTGGATCAGTTTTTGCGTCTCAAGAATACGGTGTTACACCAGATATTATGACCATGGCTAAGGCAACAACAAATGGGATTGTTCCAATGGGAGTTGTTGCAGTAAAAGAAGAAATTTATGATACAATTGTTAATGCTTCTCCCGACGGTGTAATTGAACTTTTCCATGGTTACACTTATTCTGGAATTCCAGTTGCAGTTGCCGCCGCACTTGCAGTGCAAGATATTTTTGAAAAAGAAGATATTTTTAATAGAGCAAAAAATATGTCATCGTACTTTCAGGACGGTTTATTTTCTCTTAAAGATTTAGATGCTATTGAAAATATAAGAGGTTATGGAATGATGGGAGGTATTGATATTAAAAAATCAGAAAGACCAGGAAAAGCTGGTTTTCAAGTTTATAAAGCATGCTATGAAGCTGGAGTGAATTTTAAGGCTACGGGTGACTGTTTAATAATTGCCCCACCATTTATCTCTGAAAAAAAACATATCGATGAAATTGTTGAAAAATTGAGAAAAGGAATACTTTCTTATACAAAATCTAAATAAGGCTATTAAAGCCCAATATGAACATACACGCGAGTCTTCATTACTCAAATTAATCAGTCAAACACTTTTATTTTTTAAGATATCCTGTTTAAATACATAGCAGTATGAGATCAGAGAGGGTAGAGGAAAACATAGAAGAAAAAAGTGCATTCGATGAAACTTCATCGAAAGTTGACTTGAACAACCTAATTAAAAAAATTAGAGACGAAGAAAAAAAAACTAGAAGAAATAGTGTTTTTTATTCAGGAGCTGCACTTACAGTTTTAATTATTTTTGGAATAATTTTAACTCTATAAAATTTTTATCGTATCAAACCCGACAATACAGTCGTAGAAAAATTACTTAAAATAGAAATCTTTCTTTTCATCCAATCAGGTTGTAACATTGGGTTAAATGTTGTTTGATTAAAAATTAATGAATATCTTTTAGTTTTACTATCCTTTTCTAATATTTTCATTTTAACAAATTTTTCTAATTTTCTTATACATGTTGCTCTTGGAATTCCTGTAATATCCGAAACTGATGTTGCGCTTATATTTGCTTCATTAAGTTTAAAATTATTAACATTTTTATCTTCATTTATTAAGGAAAGAAAATTATCTGGTTTTTTTTTAATAAAATTAAGAGTTTGTATTATTACTTGTAAACCTATCAAAAGCATCTCCAGGTCTTTGAGTTTTTCTTGCCAAAATTTAATATATTCTAATTGCACATTTAAATAATGATACCAATAAAATGAGTAATTATTTTTAATTTCATTTTCTATTTTTGAAATTGATAAATTCAAACCAAGTAATTTAGTCTGTTCATATATAAATTTTGAAAGCGCATTTATTTCTTGCTCAATTATTTTTAAATATGTTTCCTTATATTCAGACGCAGGTTCCCAAAACAATCTATTTTTATCGGCTTTTTGAATATGTTTACTTTTAATTAAAGAAATTATTTTTCTTCTAGTAGTTTCTTTGGGCAACCCTGTTTCTTGTGAAACAACAATAATTTTTTTTCTTGTTTGAAATACTTCTTTATGATTTTTCCAAAATTTTTCTAAAGATAAGTTAAATCCCATATCTTTCTCTCTTTTTCTTAATATTTCCAAGTGGCAATCTCTTGCAAAAAAAATTACAATATTACCTCCTTCAAGATCTCCATAACGTTTATAGACATCGGATAAAAAAGAACTTTCCATTTCATAAAAGGCAGGCATAAGTTTTACAAAATTATTAGTTAAATTTGATTGAATTTTTTTTGGATCAATTTTTTTGGTTCGTTCCATAAATTAAATAAACACCATCAGTTCATTTTGGGTTAATTAGAACAATTTTGTAATTTAAAGTCAACATTGAAAATAAACTAAAACTTATATAAACACTAACATAGTGAGGATTAGTGAGCTTAAAAAAAATATGGTTTAAAATTTTTAATAGAGAAAAGTATTTTGAATATAAATACCAGCAAGTTAAAAAATCTAAGGAAAACTTATACGAAAAAAAAATTAAAAATTTTTTAGATAAAGTAGATAGTTCTTTAAATTCTAAAAATGAAATCTCTTTTTTACATTCAGGTCATCTTGGAGATTTAATTAATGCTCTTCCCTTAATTAAAGAAATATCAAAAACAAAAAAATGTAATTACTATATTGAGTCTGAGAAGATGATTCCGAAACATGCCCAAAGTAATGTTCATCCTTTTGGAAATGTTTTTTTGAGTAAAAAATCTGTAGACATGGTTTTGCCGCTCTTAAAAAGACAAACATATTTAAATATAGTGGAGAAATATGAGAGCCAGAAAATAGATATAAACCTAAATTTTTTTAGAGAACTACCAATAAATTTTAATTTAGACTCAGTTAGGTGGTATTTTCATTTAACAGGAATTCATCCAAATTTAGAGAAGCCTTATATAGAAACAGATGATCAAAATAATTTAATAAATAAAATCGTAATTATTAGAAGCTCGAGAAGAAAAAATTTTCTTATAAATTATAAATTTTTAAATAATTATAAGAATGTTATTTTTTTAGGATTAAAAGATGAGTTTTTAGATTTAAAAAAAGATATTCCAAATTTAGAATTCTATGATTGCAAGAACTTCCTTGAAATGGCCGAAATAATAAAAAAATCAAAAATATTTATTGGAAATTTATCTTTTGGATATACTTTAGCTGAGGGTTTAAAAGTGCCTAGACTTTTAGAATCAAATCCTGAATTTCCATTAGTTTATCCAAATGGTGGAAATGGGTATGATTTTTATTTTCAAAACCATTTTGAAATGATTTTTAAAAAACTTCACTCTAAATTATAAATATACCTTCATTTATATATTTTTAGATTTGGAAGTGGAAAAACAAATTTTGATCCATTTTTAATTGTTTTTTTTTCTCTATTTAATATTTCTTTTTTAAAATGCCAAGGAAGAACCAGATAATAATCTGGCATTATATTTCTAGATTTTTTTTCGGATATTATTTTAATTTTAGTGCCAGGAGTAAAATAATTTATTTTTCTTGGGTTTCTATCTGCAATAAAATCTATTTCTTTTTTGGTAATACCAAAATACTGAAGCAAAACATTTCCTTTAGTAGAAGCTCCATATCCGTGGATAGACTGTTTTTTCTTTTTAATTAATTTTATAATTTTTTTTAAATTGTACTTAATATTCTCAATTTTATTAAAAAATTTTTTATAAGTATAAACTTTTTCAATACCAAATTTTTCCTCTAGTTTAAAAATCTTGTTAATTTTTTTTGAATTATTCTTGAATTTTGCTTTTTCTTTGCAAATATAATATTGAGCACTTCCACCATTAATATCGTTATATTTAATATCAAAAATTCGCAATTTATTGTTTTTAGCCATTTGAAAAATTGTTTTAGAAGAAAGATACATTAGATGCTCATGACAAATAGCATCAAACATGTTGAACTTTATCATAGATAATATATCAGCGAATTCAATTAGAATTATCCCATCTTCATGAAGCAACTTTTCAACTTCATTTAGAAAACTATTCGGATTTTCTAAATCATAAAATACAGCTAATGCAGTTATAATTTTAAATTTTTTTGATGTAACCTTAGTAATTTTATCTTTAGAAAAAAAAGATGGAATTTTAAAATTAATTGATTTGTAATTTTTTTTATATTTTTTAACTAGGGGGTCTATTCCAAAAGTATAATATTTTTTTTCATAGAAATTTAACAAAGTTCCGTCGTTACTAGCTATATCAAGTATATATTCGCCAGGTTTTATGTTCGATTTTTTTTTTAGAACTTTGGTTACATTTTTTACATGTTCACTCATAGTTTTGTTTATACCCGTTCTATATCCATAATCTTGACCATAAAGGTATTTAAGATCGTAATTATGTTTTAGCTGAACTAATTTACATGTTTTACACATGGCAAGATCAAGAGGTGTTTTCTTAATATTTATTTTTTTACTTTTGGCGAATTTACCTGTGAAAGAAATTTTACCTAAAGAAAAAAGGTCAATTAAATTAGTATTTTTACAATTTCTACAGCTTTTTATTTTCATTTTAGTAAAAGATGTTTAAATGTTATTGATTTATAATACTTTTTATTTTTAGTGTAATCAAGAAATGATATAGTTAGTAATAATTTATGGCTAAAGTTGAAAAATCGCAAAATTTAAAAATTTTTTTTATCAAACTAGTTTCTATAGTAATTGCAATAATAATTATTTTTAATGTTTTATTTAATTTACTAATTTCAAATACAAAATATCTTGATACTTTTCTTTCATTAGCAGATGTGGAAAATAGAAAAGAGCAAGCTGATATAATAAGAAATGAGCTAAATCTGCTTTTAGAAAAAGACAATATTATAAAAAAAGAAGATAAAGTTTTAATTTATAAACTTTATAAGAAGATCAAGTTAGAATTTAAAGATATAGATTCTGGAAAATAAATCTTCATTTGACTAATGTTGATAAAAAAAAAATTTGAAATATTATTTCTTTCAATACTAATAATATATTGTTTTTATTGTTTTTTACAATTTGGAAGAACTTGGGATATTCTTTTTCATTACGAACTTGGCAAAGATAGGTTGGATTATTTATTTTCTTTCGGAAAAAATAAGGTGGATAACAATCTTTTAAACAATAAATATTACCCTGGGGCTTATAACACGATATTAGCGTTTTTAGTTCAAATTTTCCCTCGAAATTTTACACTTCAATCTATTTATTCAATTAATTTTTTTTTCTCAGTATTTACTTTGGTTGGTATATCAAAAATCTCAAGAGAACTATTTAATAAAAATATTGGAAAAATTACATTTTTAATTTGTTTTTTAAACCCAATTTTCTTTGGGCACATGGCAATGAATAGTATTGATACTATTATAGCTTTTTCATACATATGGTTTTTATATTTAATAATTAAATATTTAAAAAATTCTCAAAACCAAAAAAAAAGAAATGGTTATACATTATTGGCAGCTCTATGTTTGGGTCTGGGTGTTGGTACAAGGAATAGCTTTATAGTAACTTTAGTTCCAATATTTATATTTTTATTTTTAGAAATTTTCTATTTTAAAATTTTTATAAAAAAAAACTTTAACAAAAAAATCTTCTTTTTAGATTGTATGAAAGTTTTGATTATTTCTTATCTTTTTATGGTTTTTTTCTGGCCCCAGACACATGTAAATATTTTATTAATGCCATTAAAACTTGCAGTTGAAGGCATATCATGGGGCTGGGGTGCACCTATGGTGCTCTTTAATGGTCATACAGTTTTAACAGAAACAATATCCAAGAGTTACATACTTGTAAATTTATTTTATAAAATGCCCGAATTTGTAATTGTAGGTTTTTTTATAATGATTATTTTTTTTCTACAAATTTCAAAATATTTTAAAAAAACTATAAAAGGTTTTAATTTTAAAATTTTATCAATAATTTTAATTATTATTTTTCCTAATTTTCTAATTTTTTTTAGCCCCTATGGTTTCTATGATGGATTAAGACTTGTTTTATACATTATACCCTTTGTTAGTATAATATCTTCTATATTAATTTATTATTTTTTTAAAAATATAAAATCTCAAATTAATAAAATTAGCTTTTATTTCTTATTAATTTTAAAATTTTTTTTCATAATTAATTTTTTATCGATGACACCTTTTCATTATACTTACCTTAATATTTTTGCAGGAAAGTACGAAGAAAATGAAAAAAAATTCGAAAATGATTATTGGGGTATATCAACCAAAAAATTAGTATCAAAGTTTAAAAATTTTGATAAAAATAAAGAAATCAAAATTGCCACCTGTGGAATACCAGAAGGACCCCAGGAAGATTATTTAAAAGAACTTAAGGGATTAAAATTTAAGATGGTTAACAAAAATGATGATTTTGATTATATAATAATGAACAATAGAATAGCTTGGGATATAGGAACAAATCTGTCAATACCTCGAAAAATTAAAACATGTTATCAAAAATATGATGGAGAAGATGTAGTTGAAATTAAAAAAAGAGGATTAATCATATCAAAAATAACTAAGAGAAATTGACTTTAAAATAAAAATTGATCTTTGATATTGACTTTGACCTGGATTCACGGGTTTGGTATAACTTTTTTATATGAAAGGCGGGGTAGCTCAGTTGGTTAGAGCACAGGACTCATAAGCCTGGGGTCGGTGGTTCGAATCCACTCCCCGCTACCAAATAAATGCTTGCAATAAAAAAAAAAGTTCAAAAGTTTTTTAAATCAATTGGGTACTTTTTATTTAAACTCTTATATGGGAAAATAGAAAATATATTTAATCTAAATGCAAAAGATGGTGTTGAAATAAACTCAGTTAAAATTAATAATAATTTTTTGTATAAATTATATAAAATTAAAAAGGCTCGTCTATATACAGATCGGGTTAATGATACGGCGATTATAAAAAATAATGAAATAATTGACGGTCCATCATTTCAATTTAGGACAAATAATAATCAACTTATAAATGATAATATTAAAAATAATTTAGTTTTTTTAAATGGAACACCTAGATTTAAAAAAAAAATTTATGGAAGTGTTCTATCTCTTTTAACAGGCGGAGGTGGAAACGAAAACTATTGGCATTGGATTTTTGATGTTTTACCTCGACTTGGTATATGTGAGAAAATTATAAATATAAAATCAATAGATTTTTTTTTGTTACCAGATAATAAAAAGAAATTTCAAATTGAAACTTTAGATATTTTAAATATTCCAAAAATAAAACAAATTTCAAGCGTGGAGTATAGACATATTCAGACAGACAATCTCTTTATAACTAGTCACCCAGTCGTCTTATCTAATAATGCTACAAAAGACATACAAAATATACCTGATTGGATACCTGAATGGTTAAAAACAAAATTTTTAAAAAACAAAAATGTTAATGATAGAAATTTCTCAAAAATGATTTATCTAGATAGATCTGACTCAAAATCAAATGTTAAACATTTAAGATCAGTAGTTAATGAGGAGGAAGTAAAAAATTATCTAAAAGGAAGAGGTTTTCAAATGATTAAGCTCGAGGAACTTAATTTTATTGATCAAGTTTTAATATTTAATAATGCCGATGTAATTGTAGGTCTACATGGAGCTGGTTTTGCTAACCTAAGTTTCTGTAAATCAAAAACAAAAGTGGTTGAATTTAAAGCTAACCCCTTAGATAAAGTAATTGAAGGGTTAGCTCTTAAAAACGATTTAAAACATTCACCAATAAATTGCAGTGTTAATGAAATTAAAAAAGATGACCAATTTGGTCATGTAAAAGTACCATTAGAAAAATTAGATAAAATTTTAACAAGTTAATAATTATGAAAAATTTAACAATGTTTTGTTTAACTTTAGAGCCTTCTCACTTAAATTTTATTAAGAAATTAAGTTATATACCTGTTGGTTTGGGAAATAAAAATTTTTCAAAAGATTGGATGAGCGATAGAAATGGAACAAATATTTCACAGAAAAATAAGAATTATGGAGAATATACATTTCATTATTGGATCTGGAAAAATTATATGGAAAAACTTGATGGCAATTGGATTGGTTTCTGTCAATATAGAAAGTTCTGGACATTGCAAAATTATGAAAATTCAAAAATAGATATACAAAAACTTCCTTCCATAGTATTGAAAAGTGTTCCAAAAGAATATGATAGCTGTGATGCCATTTTAGGAAAAGCTTTTTTTATTAATCAAATGAGACCTATGAAATTTTTAAAAAAAGGATTCAAGATAATACTCAAAAATCCAAAAATATTGTTAAGCAAAAAATCAAGAAACATTAAATTTCATTTTGATCTTATGCATGGAGAGGATAATTTGAATAAGGCTATAGACTTACTTGACGATAATAATAGAGAAACTTTTCGAAGTTATGTTAATTCAATGCAATATTTCCATCCCCAAAATATGTTTATTTGCAAATCAAAGAATTTACTAAAAAATTATTATGAAACTATTTTCCCGTGGTTAGAAAAGTGCGAAAAAATTTTTCCTATTGAAAAACTCCATGGATACGACCTAACAAGAATCTACGGATTTCTTGCAGAAAGATTTTTATCTTATTGGTTTCAAAAAAATGCTAATTGCAAAACTATGGATATTACTTTCTATGATATTAGAGATAATATCTCCTAAAGATATTTAAATTTTTTTATAAAATTTTTAAAAGATAAAAGTTTTCTATCCCTTATGGAAACTTTTATTTTTTTCTTAGGCCATTTAATTTTTAAATCTTTATCATTCCACAAAATTCCAGACTCATATTTAGGCATGTAGTAATTTGAAAGTTTATAATAAACAATATTAACATTATCTAATGTTAAATAAGAGTGTGCAAATCCAGCTGGAACATAAAGCGACAAACCATTTTTTTCTGAAAGTTCAATTTTGTAAATTTTTCCAAATGTTTTAGATTTTTTCCTAAGATCAATAACGCAGTCTAATATTTTTCCCTTTAATACTGTAATATATTTTATTTGTTGATAATTATATTGAAAGTGAAAACCCCTAAGAATATTTTTTTTTGAAAAAACTTTATAATCAAAAATAAGATCTTTACCTTTTAGAAGCTTTTTTCTATACGTTTCAGTTAATTCCCCTCTAAAATCTTTATTTTTCTTAAGTTTAATAATTTTTAATCCAGCGATTTTTGTTTTAATAATTCTCATAATATTTAAAGTATTTTTTTTAATTTATTTAAATTCATGTATGGATTTAATGGAAATTCTCCTTTAGATTTTATTTTTTTTACCTTTGAATTATATTTTTTTGCAAATTCAAATGCAGTTTTTGTTTCTCCACCAATATTTAAAATACCTTTTTTGTTAATGACTTTTAAAAGTAGTTTTGCCATATCTTCATGAAAAATAAAATTTAGCTTTACATTGCTGTAGGCATTTTTGTGAATAAAAGGTTTTTCTGTCATGCAGGCTCTTAAAATTAAAGAATTTTTGTACATTTGTACTGCACATTCTCCGCCAAGTTTGGACCAAGAATAATTATTCCAAGGTAAAACTGGATCAGTTTCCTTATAATTTCCTTTTTTACCCGGATAAACATAGCTCGTAGAAAAATATATAATTTTAATATTCTGAGCTGAACAAGCGCGTACTAAATTTGCTGTCCCGATTATATTTAAATCTATACTTTTCGATATTTTTTTTTTATGAATCCACATAGGTCTTGATAATCCAGCTAAATGAATGACAATTTTAGGTTTAATTCTTTTTAAATAAGATTTTGTTTTTATATAGTTAGTAATATCTAGCTTTTTTTTATTTGGATAAAAAATATTATAATTAGTCTTAATTTTTTTAAGTATTTTCCCAAATCTACCAGTACCGCCTGTGATAACTATTTTTTTCATCAAATTTTAATTCCAAATCTTTTCGTTATATTTTTTTGTGAAATCTTTTTAAAAAAATTCAAGTTTTTCAAATACCAATTAATTGTTTTTGATAAGCCAATTGATATAGCTGTTTTATTTTTCCATTTAATTTTATGTTTTAATTTATTTGAATTAAGTGCATATACTCGATCATGACCAGGTCTATCGATTACAAATTTAATTTTGCTTTTGTCCGTAATTTTAATTTTATTTTTTTTAGAAATGTTTAATAGTTTCTTCACGATATCAATATTTCTTAGCCTAATTCCTGAGCCTATATTATAGCTTTCTCCTATTTTTCCTTTGATAAATATTTTTAATAATGCATCACAATTATCTTTAACATATATCCATTCTCTTATATTTTTTCCTTTTCCATAAATTGGAAGAGGTCTACCTTTAAGTATATTAAAAATCATTTTTGGAATAAACTTTTCAGGAAATTGATTTGGCCCATAGTTATTGCATGGATTAGCTATTAGTATTTTAATACCGTAAGTTCTTCCATAAGAACGTACTAATTGATCAGCGCCTGCCTTAGACGCAGAATAAGGTGAACTTGGGTTATAATTATAATTCTCACTAGCTTTTTTATTTTTTGGCATATCTCCATAAACCTCATCCGTAGAAACTTGTAAAAATTTTATTTTATTTCTTGTTTTCTTCTCTAATTTTCTAATTGCTTCTAATAAATTATGAACACCCATCACATTTGTTTTTATAAAACTTTGGGAATTATCTATTGATCTATCAACATGAGTTTCGGCAGCTAAATTAAAAATCCCGATCGGTTTATATTTTTTTAAAATTTTAAATATTTTATTTTTTTTATTTATATCTATTTTAAAAAATAAATAATTTTTATTCTTTTTAAAATCTCTTACATTATACGGGTTTGCTGAATAACTAGATTTATCTATATTAATTACAAAGTATTTTTTTTTTAATAGAAGTTGTATAAGGTTACTACCTATAAAACCCGATCCTCCTGTTACAATTATTTTTTTCATATTATTTTACAAACGGGGTATGATCTATTAAGTTAACTATTAAAATAATTAGATTATAAAATCAATTATGTTTAAATAATGTCAATTAAAGATTTAACTATAGTTATAACCTCTTTTAGAAGCGAAAAAGCAATCAGAGAATGTTTAAAACATATAAACAAAGATTGCAAAGTTATAAATATTGAAAATTCTGACAACAAACAATACAAAAATAATATAGAAAAAGATTTTGATAACGTTAAATGCATTTTAACTGGAGATAATCTTGGCTATGCAAAAGCAAACAATATAGGTCTAAAAAATACTAAAACTAAATATGCTTTAGTACTAAATCCAGACACAAAATTAACCTCAACAACACTTGAAAATTTTTTTCATTCATCAAAAAAAAATCCTGATTTTGCAATGATAGGACCGACAGTAACTAATTCATCTTCAGAAAAAAATATTTCTAACTCTAATACAATTAAGGTTGTAAAAAGCATTAAGGGTCACGCTATGTTTCTCAATTTATCACATTTCAAAGAAGTAGGTTTTTTTGATGAAAATTTCTTTATTTATTTAGAGGAAATAGATCTCTGTAGAAGATTAAGAAATTCAGGAAAAAAAATTTATATAGACCCAAACATTAAGGTTTTTCATGAAGGGGGTAAATCACATGATGAATCAATAAATTTTGAAATGGAACTTTCAAGAAATTGGCATTGGATGTGGTCTCAATTTTATTTTCAAAAAAAATACTATGGATATTTTATTTCTTTAATAAAAATTTTACCAAAATTTTTTATAAGTATTCTTCGAATTCTTTTATATTCAATATTATTAAACAAAAAAAAAATATTAATATATTTTTATAGGCTTAGAGGTATAATAAGTGCAATTTTTGGACAAAGTTCGTGGTATAGACCAAGAATAAAAATTGAATGAAAATGTTTAAATATTAATTTTATGAAAATATTTGACTGTACTCTTTATTACGATGAGGACTTAATATTAGAAACAAGATTGAATATCTTGGATAAATATGTAGATAAATTTGTTATTTGTGAATCTACTTTTACACATAGTGGAAAGGAAAAAAAATTAAATTTTAATATTGAAAAATTTTCTAAGTTTAAAAGTAAAATAATATATCTGGTAAATGATACTGAACCTAAAAACATTATTTACGACAAAAACTTTAACGAACCCTCTGACCAAATGCGACCCAATGCAATGAAAAGGATAGCAAATCAGAGGGAATTTTTATTGAAAGGGCTAGAGTCCGCAGATGATAACGATTTGATTTTATATAGCGACAATGATGAAATACCCAATCCAGAAACTTTAAACGAAAATCTTTTAAAAGAAAAAATATCTATATTTGAACAAAAATTATTTTATTATAAATTTAATTTACTTTACGATAAACTTTTGTGGTATGGAACCAGGGCATGTAGAAAAAAGCATCTACCCAAGTTTGAGATTTTAAGATTAATCAAACCAAAAAAGTATCCTTTATTCAGAATAGATACCTTTTTTAAAAAAAATAAACGCATGGATGTTCAAATAATTAAAAACGGTGGATGGCATTTTACAAGAGTTATTAGCCCCGAGGAAATTCATAAAAAAGAGTTAATTGCAGAACATCATGATGAATATAAAATGTCTGGTAAAGATCCTCAAAAAATAGCCGACTTAATAAAAAGAAGAGTTATTGATCATAACCATTTTGTTGACTCAACAAAGAGCAAATATGGAAAAGAATTTAAATTAAAACAGCTTTCGGTTAATGAACTCCCAAATTATATATCACAAAATATTGATAAGTTTAGGAAATTTTTAGATTTAGATTGATTAATATAAATTTATATATACAAGTACTTCAAAAATAATTTTAAAATGTCTAAACCCCGAAAAATTTTAATTACTGGCGTTGCTGGATTTCTTGGATCACACCTAGCTGAAAGACTAGCAAAAATGAATTATTCAGTTGTCGGGATCGATAATATGATAGGGGGTTATAGAGATAATGTTCCAAAAAATATCGAATTTCACGAAGTAGATTGTTGTGATTTGAAGAAAATTAAAGAAATTATAAAAGGTGTTGATGTTGTTTATCACTGCGCAGCTACAGCTCACGAAGGTCTTTCAGTATTTTCTCCATACGAAATAACAAAAAATAATTATTTAGCATCTATTTCAATATTTACTGCTGCAGTAAATGAGAAAGTAAAAAGAATTATCTTTTGTTCATCTATGGCAAGATATGGAGATCAACAAACACCCTTCACGGAAGAAATGAAACCTAGACCAGTTGATCCTTATGCAATTTCAAAAGTAGCCGCCGAGGAGGTTTTAGCAAATCTTTGTGAACTGAATAACATTGAGTGGGTGATCGCGGTACCCCATAATATTATTGGTCCAAGACAAAAGTATGACGATCCATTTAGAAATGTAATATCAATTATGCTGAATAGAATGATGCAAGGTAAAGCACCAATTATTTATGGAGATGGTAATCAAAAAAGATGTTTTTCTTATATAGACGATTGTTTAAGTTGCATGATCCCAATGCTAGACCAAAAAAATTTGAATAAACAAACTATAAACATTGGGCCAGATGAAGAATTTGTTACAATAAACAATGTTGCCGAGATTTGTACAAACCTTACAGGTGTAAATTTAAAACCAATTTATAAAAAGGATCGACCAAGAGAAGTTAAACATGCTTTATGTTCTTCAGACAAAGCTAGAAAATTTTTAGATTACAAAACTAAAACTAGTCTTGATGAAGGTATTAAAAAAACTTACGAATATATAAAAAAAAGAGGCGTTAGACCTTTCGATTATAATATTGAATTGGAAATTACCAATGAGCTTACACCCGAAACGTGGAAAAACAAAGAAATATAGATTTAGTGACCCGGGAACTTAATTAAGCTCTCGGTGAAATAAGATTTATCTTTAAGTTTTTGATTACCGCCAAGGTCAAATAAATCAATTATAAAAACAAAACCTGCTACTTTGCCTTCAGATATTTCTACTAATTTAGCACCAGCTTCAGCCGTCCCTCCAGTTGCTATTAAGTCATCTATAATTAAAACGTTATCATTTTTATTTATAGAATCTTTATGTATCTCTATAGTTGCTTTTCCATATTCTAATTCAAAATCAACTGAATATCTTTCTGCTGGAAGTTTATTTTTTTTTCTCATCATAATTAATGGTTTTTTCAACTTATAGGACACAGCTGAAGCAAAAACGAATCCTCTTGATTCAATGGCAGCAATTTTATCGAATTTAACTTTTTTGGATATATCGACAATTTTATCAATAGCGAAATTAAAAGCCTCAGGGTTTTTTATCAAAGTAGTAATATCTCTAAATAAAATGCCTTTTTTTGGGTAATCTGGAATAGATCTTATATATTTTTTTAAATCCATATTTCACTTCATTATCTAACAAAAAAAGATTAATAATTAAATCATGAAAAATAGAAAGCTCGGGATAATTGGTGGAAGCGGCCTGTATAAAATGGAGGGTTTTGAAAATCCAAAGTGGAAAAAAGTCAAAACATCCTGGGGACAACCTTCTGATGATATTATGTCTGCAAAATTCGAAGGAGTTGATATATGCTTTTTACCTAGACATTCTAGGGGTCATAAAATTAGCCCAACTAAAATAAACTTCAGAGCAAACATTGATGCAATGAAACAACAAAATGTTACAGATATTATTTCTGTTTCTGCAGTCGGCTCTTTAAAAGAAAATTTAAGCCCAGGTACTTTCGTTATAATCGACCAATTTATTGACAGAACTTTTTCCAGAGAAAAAACTTTCTTTGATCAAGAAATAGTTGCGCATGTTTCGATGGCCAAACCTACAAGTAAAGGTCTTGGGGAATGCTGCGAGGCTGCCTTGAAAAAATTAAATATTAATTATCAAACGGGCGGGATCTACGTTGTTATGGAAGGCCCTCAGTTTTCAACTTTAGCTGAGTCAAATTTATATAGATCATGGAAAGCAGATGTAATTGGTATGACAAATATGCCAGAAGCTAAATTAGCTAGAGAGGCTGAAATAAGATATTGCACGGTTGCTATGGTTACCGATTATGATTGTTGGCATTCTGAACATGACGAAGTTGATGTTTCGATGGTAATTAAAACTTTACAGAAAAATGCTGCTAATGCCCAAAACATGGTTAAAGAAGTTATAAAGACTTATAAGGATTTTTCAGTTAATAATGATCCAGCAAATAATTGCTTAGATACCGCTATTATTACTGATCCAAAACTAAGAACAAAAAAAACAATAAAAAAATTAGAGTATATTGCTGGAAGAGTTTTAAAAAAATAATGCATATAAATGGTAAAGAATTTAGAACAATTTGGTTTGATAATAATATTGTAAAAATAATTGACCAAACAAAACTTCCACATCAATTTATAATTAAAGATTTAAAAACCATTAAAGATTCCATTGATGCAATCAAAAATATGGAGGTAAGAGGCGCCCCGTTAATAGGTGCTACAGCAGCTTATGGATTAGTCTTATCTTTAATTGAAAAAAATGATCAGAAGTTTCTTAAAAAATCCAGTGAAGATTTAATAAATTCCAGACCAACTGCAATTAATTTAAAATGGGCAGTAGAAAGAATGATGCAAAAATTATCAGAAGTAAATAGTAATGAAATTTTGAAAATAGCAATCAATGAAGCTAAAGAAATTTGCGAGGAAGATGTAAGTTTTTGTAAAAAAATTGGTTTGAATGGTCTCAAAATAATTGAGGAAATTTACAAAAAGAAAAAAAATACAGTAAATATTTTAACCCACTGTAATGCAGGATGGCTTGCAACGATTGATTGGGGAACAGCTACTTCTCCAATTTATCACGCTCATAAAAAAGGGATTAAAGTTCATGTTTGGGTTGATGAAACTAGACCCAGAAATCAGGGAGCTAATTTAACATCATACGAATTAAATGAGGAAGGCATATCAAATACTATAATTGCTGATAATACAGGAGGTATTTTAATGCAAAGAGGTGAAGTAGATCTATGTATAACCGGGACCGACAGAACTCTCTCGACAGGAGATGTTGCAAATAAAATCGGAACATATTTGAAAGCTTTAGCTGCCCATGATAACAAAGTTCCTTTTTATGTTGCTTTACCAAGTTCAACAATTGACTGGAAATTAAAAAATTTTAAAGATATCCCCATTGAAGAAAGAGATCCACAAGAATTATCACACATAGAAGGTTTAGACGGAAATAACAAAGTAACCAAAGTTTTAATTTATCCAAAAAAAAGCAAAGCTATGAACTTAGCATTTGATGTTACTCCAGCTAAATATGTAACTGGGTTAATAACAGAAAAAGGTATTTGTGAACCTTCGGAAGAAGGTTTAAAAACACTATTTAAATGAAAAAATTAAGAGCTCAAGTTATAAAATACGCAAAAAAATTAAATATTACCAACTTATCTGCAATAAGATCGGGAAACGTTTCTGTAAGAGCTAAGGAAAAAAAAGTAAACGGTTTTTATATTACTCCCTCTGGAGCTAAATATTCATCTTTAAAACCAAAAGATATAGTTTTTGTATCTCTTAATGGTCGATTCGATAAAAAAAAGGGCAAGCCATCATCAGAATGGAGATTTCATCAAGATATTTATGTGAATAAAAAAAATGCAAAAGCTATTGTTCATGCACATTCTACGTGTGCTACAGCGGTATCTACTCACAATAAATCCGTTCCAGCTTTTCATTATATGGTTGGAGTAGCAGGTGGAAACGACATAAAATGCGCAAAATACGCTACTTTTGGTACAAGAAATTTATCTTTAAATATTTTATCTGCACTCAAGAATAGATCAGCATGTTTAATTTCAAATCACGGACAGATAGCTTTTGGAGAAAATTTAGACAGTGCTTTTGAGCTCGCACAAGAGATAGAAAATATTTGCCATCAATATATAAATGCACTAAGAATCGGAATACCTAAGATTTTATCAAAAAAAGAAATGAAAATTGTCTTAGGAAAAATGAAAAATTATAAAAAAGGATAATTTTTTATGAAAAAAGTTGGTGAACACGTAACAATAGATTTTTTAGGTGTAAAAAAGGAGTACTCTCCTAATTTTTACAACAAGGTCATATATAAAATTGCTAAAAAGGCAAAAATTGAAGTTTTGAATATTTCTGAAAAAGTATTCAAACCCCAAGGATACACTTGTTTAGCTCTACTAGCTGAAAGTCATATGAGTTTTCATACTTTTCCAGAAAGAGGTATAATTAGTTTTGATTTTTTTACTTGTGGAAAAATTTCGCCAAGAGCAGCTCTTGATGTTTTAAAAACTGAAATTAAACACGAAAGAGCAGTAGTTAGAAGTTTTGATAGAAGCAACAAAGGCGTATATGAAGATATATATAGTACACCAGGACACAAAAAATATTATATTGTAGACGATGCATTAGAAAATTTTGTATCAAAAGCTGGTCAGCACATTGAAATTTTAAAATTAGAAGAGTTTGGCAATGCTCTTTTTATAGATAGCGAATTACAAGTAGCCGAAAAAGATGAAAAGAAATATAGCAGTCAATTCGTTAATTCATCCCTAAGCTTATCAAAAGATAATTCTAGTGCAGCAATAATTGGTGGCGGAGACGGGGGCGTAGCCAGAGAACTTTCATCAAAAGGTTTTGATTTAGTTGATTGGTACGAATTAGATCCTGAAGTGGTAAAAGTTTGTCAAAAACATCTTCCAAAAGTCTGCGGTGATATAAAAGCAAACAACAAAGTGAAGACTTATTGGGGCGATGCTTTCGAGAGTATTAAAAAAGTCAAAGATCAAAAATACGATAAAATTTTTGTGGATCTTAACGATGACGATTTTTGTATAAACTTAGCCGCAAAAAACATGAAAGGTTTAAAAAGAATTCTTAAGCCTGGAGGAGTAATTACAGCCCAAGTTGGCTGCATGTCTAAAAAACCTAGGCAAGTTAGAAATTGGATTGAATTACTAAAAAGTAATTTTGGAAATAGCAAACTTTCAGAAGTATTTATTCCTAGTTTTGATTGTAGATGGAATTTTGCTTCATCATCTCACAAATAGTCACGTTGTCTAATATCTTAATAATTAAGCATGGATCTTTAGGAGATCTTATACAAGCAAACGGTGCAATTAATGATATTAAAAATAATTTTCCAACTGAAAAAATATTATTATTAACCACACCGCCTTATGCAGATTTTATGTACTCTTGTCCATATTTAGACGGAGTTCTAATTGATAAAAGATTACCTAGATGGAATATTTTTTACCTATATAAATTAAAAAAAATGATAGATAGGTTTAATTTCACGAAAGTTTTTGATCTTCAGAACTCTTCAAGAACTAGATTTTATAAAAAATTTTTTTTTAAAAAAGATATTTTTTGGTCTGATAGCAATTCTTTCTCTTCTAAAGAAAAAATATTACAAGAAATTAATCTTCCAGTTTTAGAAAGAATGGGAAATCAATTAGAAAGAGCGGGAATAAAAGAAATTAAATTTACAAAAAAACCAAATCTAAAATGGTCTATTAAAAATATTAATAATATAATTAATCAAAACTTCGATGGAAAATATATTTTAATCTTTCCTTTTTGTTCACCTAAATTAGTTAAAAAAAAATGGCCTTATTTTAAAGATTTAATTAAAATAATAAAAAGAGATTATGGACATAAATATAATTTAGCAGTTGCTCCTGGACCAAATGAGATTGATGAAGCAAAAAATCTTAAAGTAGATATAATTTTGAACAAAGGCAATGCATTAAATATTTCTGAGTTAATAAGTTTTATTGAGAATGCAAGTTATATTATTTCCAATGATACTGGACCAGCACATATATGTACTCATCTTAATAAAAAAGGATTAGTTTTATTTGGAAGTCACACAACCCCTGAAAAAGTAAGTATTGAAAGTGAAAATTTTAAACCAATTAAGGTAAATGACCTTAAAGATTTAAATGTTTCTGATGTCTACGAAAAAGTAAGGCAAGAATTAAATTAAACTTAGATACTTTTTTACAGTTTTTTTCCAAGAGAAGTTTTCTGAAAAATTTAAGGCATTTAAACCAAAATTTTTATAATTTTCATTTTCAAAAAATTTGATGATACTTTCATAAATTGAGTTAATGTTATTTCCATCGCAAATAATTCCAGTTTTACCATCAACTATAGCATCACTTTCTCCACCATCTTTTCCCCCTATTGATCCAACACCGTAACTTGCTGCTTCAACAAATGATATTCCAAAACCCTCTACAGATTTCTTATAAATAATCGATGGCATTAAAAATAAGTTTGAATTTTTAATTAAAGCAGCCTTTAACTTTTCATTAGTTCTATTTAGAAAAACAACTTCATTTTCAATTTTCAATTGTTTTGCAAGAGCAATAAGTTCATTTTTTTCTTCACCATCTCCAACACTTACATATTTTATTTTAGGAAATTTTTCTTTTAGATTCCTTATACACATCAAGATATTTTTGTGGTTTTTTCTTTTATCCAATCTAGCAACTGTTAAAATTTTTGGAAATGAATTATCATATATTTTATCTGATTGAGATTGATTGATACTATCTATTGTTAATGGCTCATCACAACCTGGATGAATTATATGAATTTTTTTTTCTGGTACTCCAATTGTTACCGCTAAATTTTTAGTAAAATTAGAATTTGCAATAACATATCTCGTTTTTTTTATTGAAGATAAGACTCTTTTATTAAGAGAGGATCCTTTTGAGTGATTTATTTCTTTGGAATGTATCAAACAAAAAGTTGGAAAATTTTCTAAAATTTGAGAATTTACTTTTTCAACACTTTTCCAATGATCAAAAAAAGCAGATCTAATATTTTTATTTCCTTTTATAAATTCTACAATTCGATTTGCTTTTCGGTATTTTCTAAACAACTTTATGCCGCCGAATCTTTCTACTTCAGCTTTTGAATGTTTGTCGTATGCTTCAAAATCATCAGTTTTATCTGCAAAAACCTTTACCGGTCCGTGATTTACAAGTGCATTTGATAATCCACCTATTAAATTTTGCATTCCACCAACTTCTGGTGGAAAATTTCTTGTTGAGATAATAAACATTATTTAAACCACTTAATATTACATCCCATACTAGGAATTTGCTCTTTAGGACCTTTACCTGTGTTTACAATCATTTTCATAGCAACCAGCAAATCACTACTATTTGCACTAATAGGTTTTAAATCTTTTAACTCCCTTATTCTCCCTCTGTATTGAAGTTCAAGTTTGTTATTATAACCAAAAAAATCTGGAGTACATACTGCACCGTATTTTTTTGCAATTTCTTGTGTTTCATCAATTACATAAGGAAAATTAAATTTATTTACTTTTGAGAATTCTACCATTTTGTCAAAAGAGTCATCTGGGTAGTTTTTCGTATCATTTGACATAATTGCAACTGTTTCAACTCCCTGGCTTTTTAGAGAACTAGCATCATTTACTATATCCTTAATAACTGCTTTAACGTAAGGACAATGATTACAGATAAACATAATCAAAGTACCATTTTTTCCAATACAATCTTCAAGTTTATAGAAATTGTTATCAACCCCCTTTAGATTAAAAGAATGAGGCTTCTCACCGAAATTACAAATTGGAGTTTTTGTTAGAACCATAATATATTATAATTATAATAATGATTTATGATTTCAACAATATAAGTCCAAAGTTAGACAAAGATAGTTGGTTTGCCCCTAACTCAGTTTTAATAGGCGACGTTACTTTAAAAAAAAATGCTAACATCTGGTTCAATGCAACTCTAAGAGGAGATGTGGAGCCAATTACAATAGGTGAGGGGTCAAATATTCAAGATGGAAGCGTAATACATACTGACCCAGGTTGTCCAGCTATAATAGGCAAGAATGTAACCGTAGGACATTTGGTTATGCTTCATGGGTGTATAATAGAAGATGATTGTTTGATAGGGATTGGAAGTACAATTTTGAATAAAGCTAAAATTGGCAGACATTCAATTATAGGCGCAAATACTTTAATCACCGAAAATAAAATAATTCCTGAGAGATCGTTAGTTGTTGGAAGTCCTGGTAGAGTAATGAGAAAAGTTACAGATGAAGAAATTAAGCATATAGAAGAAAATGCAAGACACTACGTAGATAATTTTAAAAAATACAAAAAATAATTCTTAAGGGATCAGCCAATTAAATTTTTTTTCCGCTTCAAAATTGATAAGTAATCTGCGATGTCCTTTTGCAGCAAGATATAGCCATTCAATACTTTTAATTCTGCATTTAATTACACAAAAATTTTTATAACCCGCCTCACTTTCCTCTTTAGTAAAATCAAAATTATCAAATTTATTGTCTAAACCTGAAGTTGGTTTGTCCGACACTGTTCCTGGGCCATTAGAAACTAAATAGCATTTTCTACTGATATGACCTGTTTTTATCCAAGATTCTTTAGTTATATCATTATCATAATTTATTTCGCAATTTGCTTTTACTCTCAGCTGGATTTTCTCTTCTTTACCATAAAACAATATCGAGCAGCTTGGGTTCTTTTTTATTTTTTTAATTTTAGATGACCTAATATCACTATGATATTGAATAAAATTATCTTGTTGATCAGCTTTTCTTAAAACTACTACTCTTCCATCAAGATCTTTTTCATCACCACAAATAAAAACTGGAGTTCTAAATTCGGAGGATCTATCTTTAACCGCATCGGTCAAAAGTTGCCAAATTTTTTTTTCTATCTCATTTGGATTTTCGTAATAGCTTACTATTTCTGACACAATTTATTTTCTAAATCTTTTTATTAGGCTTGAAGTATCCCATCTTTGTCCACCCATTTTTTGAACTTCAGCGTAATATTCATCAATTATTTTTGTTATAGGCAATGGTGAATTATTTTTTTTTGCTTCATCCATAGCAATTTTTAAATCTTTTCTCATCCAATCAACTGCAAAACCATAATCAAATTTATCTTCAATCATAGTTTTATGTCTATTTTCCATTTGCCACGATTGTGCAGCTCCTTTTGATATTACCTCAATAACATCCATCATATTTAATCCAGCGTTCATTCCAAAGTTAATAGCTTCAGATAGGCCCTGAACAACACCGGCGATACAAATTTGATTTACCATTTTTGTTAATTGACCACTTCCTGATGGCCCAAGTAATTTTATTTTCTTGCTATAACAATTAATTATTGGTTCGGCTTTTTTATATGGCCCCTCGTCGCCCCCAACCATCACAGTCAGTGTTCCACCTTCTGCTCCAGCCTGTCCCCCAGAAATTGGAGCATCTAAAAAATCAAATCCTTTTGTTTTGGCTTGTTTATAAAGTTCTCTTGCTATATTTGCCGAGGCTGTGGTGTTATCGATGTAAATAGAGTTTTTTTTTGCAGACTTAAACAAACCCTTTTCTCCTAATGTAACCTCTCTAAGATCATTGTCATTTCCAACGCAAGTAAAAATAAAATCACTATCTTTTGCAGCTTCCATTGGGGTATCAGCTATTTTACCCTTGTATTCATCAGTCCACTTTTCTGCCTTCATTTTTGTTCGATTATAAACAGTTACATCATGACCTGCTTTTGATATATAACCAGCCATGGGAAAACCCATTACACCCAAACCAATGAAAGAGACTTTCTTCATAAATGAAAAACCTTAGTTTAAATAAAAAAGTTTTATTATTTGGTTTTATATTTACATTTTTTTCATCCTTTGGACAGAGTTTTTTTTTAGGATTGTTTAACCCCAGTATAAGAGGCGAATTAAATATTACTCATGGACAATTTGGCACAATTTATGCTGGAGCCACTATATGTTCGAGCTTAGTTTTAATTTGGTTTGGAAAAAAAATAGATGATATAAATCTTTATAAATATTCGTTAATTGTAATTGGTATTCTATTTTTTTCATCAATATTTTTTTCATTTATAAATAATATTTACTTGCTGATTATTGCAATTTTTTTAATGAGATTTTCTGGCCAAGGTTTGATGTCCCATACATCTTCAACAACAATATCTAGATATTTTAATAAAAGAAGGGGTCGTGCTTTAAGCGGTATTTGGTTTGGTCTTTCTTCAGCTGAATTTATTTTACCAATTTTAATCGTTTTTCTTCTAAATATCTTTACATGGAGAACAATCTGGCATTTTATATCTCTTATAATACTCATTATTTTACCGATAGTAGTCTTTTACACTATAAAAAACATCACTATTGAGTCTAGAGAGGGCGCAGCAATTGACCAAAATAAATTAAATTTTGAAAAAATTAAAAGTTGGAGAAGATCAGAAGTTTTAAGAGATTTTAAATTTTATATAATTTCACTGAATATGTTAGCAATGCCCTGGATTGTTACTGGAGTTTTTATTTACCAATCTTTTATATCAGATTCAAAACTTTGGAGTTCTTATATTATTCCACAATCATTTATGGTTTACTCTGCAACATCAATTTTAACATTAGTTTCATCAGGATTTTTAGTTGATAAATTTACTAGTCGGAAATTAATACCTTTCATGAACATACCCTTATTAATTGGTCTGATAATTTTAAGTTTATTTGATTTAAAATATTCCGCTTATTTATTTTTTGGTCTCATGGGTATTTCTAATGGTTTAGCAAATGTATTAGGATCTTCTACATGGGCAGAAATTTATGGGGTGAGGCACCTTGGAAGTATAAAGGCTTTGACAACCGCATTTATGGTTTTCTCCACTGCTTTTGGAACTGCAATATTTGGAATTCTTATAGACAATGGTTTTACCATTGAGTTCATAGCAATTGTTAGCATTGTTTATATAAGCATTGCCTTCTTAGCTTTATTGGCCATAAAAAGCAGTGTTGAACCAATAATTTTAAAAAAAAAAACTTGATTTTACGATAGCTTTTCATTAATTATTGCTGATCTTTATGGCTCGTATAACAGTAGAAGATTGTCTAGAAAAAGTAGGAAATCAGTATGATTTAGTCCTTTTAGCCAAAGAAAGAACTTCACAATTAAATTCTGGCTCTGAAATGCTTGTTGAAGAAGACAATGATAAAAAAACAGTCATTGCACTTAGAGAAATAGCGAATGGTAAATTAGATGTTGAAGAACTTAGAAAAAGTACTGTTTTAAGATTAAGAAAAGAACCTGATGAAAATTTAGAGGAAGAAGAAACAGAAGAAATTTCAGGTGATGATTTTGAAAGGCAATATAAAGGAGAAGTTTCTAAAACTGGAGTTGCCATATTACCCTCAAAAAGAATGAGAAAAGTTCCTGTTCAGACAAATCCTTCAAATAATAAAAATGAAGACGAAGAAGTTAAAAAAGATAGCAATCCTCTTGAGTTAACCGAAGAAGTAGAAGCAGAAGAGTTAACCGAAGAAGTAAAAGTAGAAAAAAAATAATTGAAAATTAATCGAAAAGTTAGTGTTGCTCCTATGATGGATTGTACGGATCGACATGAAAGATATTTTTTACGATTGCTAAGTAAAAATGTCATGCTTTATACAGAAATGGTTGCTACAAAAACAGCCATTCACGGCGATCGAAAAAAAATTTTAGGATTTAATGAATTCGAAAAACCTCTTGCACTACAGGTTGGTGGTTCAAATAAAGATGAGTTGTCAGAGGTATGTAAGATCGCAGAAGATATAGGGTATGATGAAGTAAACATTAATCTGGGCTGTCCAAGTAAAAAAGTTCAAAAAAATAAATTTGGAGCATGTCTAATCAAAGAACCAGATCTTGTTGCTGACTGTATAAATCACATGATTAATTCATGCAAAATTCCTATAACTGCAAAAACAAGGATAGGTTTTGATAATATTGAAAATTTTGAATATCTGAATTCTTTTGTGAATAAAATTCATAGTGCTGGATGCAAAACAGTAATTCTACATGCTAGGAAAGCAATTTTAAAAGGACTAACTCCAAAAGAAAATTTGAAAATACCAAAATTAAATTATCCATTAGTTTATGAAATTAAAAACAAAAATAAAAATTTAGAAATTATTATTAACGGAGGAATCACTAATTCCGAACAGATTACTGAACACTTGAAAATTTGTGATGGAGTTATGATAGGTAGAGCTATTTATCAAAATCCATATTTTTTAGCAGACATAGAAAATAAAATTTTTAATAATAGGAATGTGCTTTCAAGATCAGAGGTAGCAGAAGAATTAGTTGAATATGTCCAAGAAGAAGTAAAAAAAGGAACAAGAGTTAACCAAATTATGAGACATACCGTCGGTTTATATCATGGACAAAATGGAGCAAACAAATGGAAGAGATATTTAAGTGATAATATGATGGCAAGAGACTCTGATTTTCAAAAAGTAAAACATATAATGACAATTGCTCAAAATAATGAAAAGGCTAATAAAATTACTTCATGATCGAAACTTTTGGAACAAATCAAATTTTATTTTTCTTATTAATAATGTCTGTTACCGCCATATTCGCAGGCTTTTTTGCAGGCTTTTTTGGAATTGGCGGTGGCATCATTACTGTTCCTTGTCTTTTTTATATTTTTGGTGCTGCTGGAATAGATAAATCTTTTATCATGCATTTAGCTGTCGGGACTTCATTTGCAATAATAGTTCCTACTGCAATGATGTCCGTATTTACTCATTATAAACACAAGGCAGTGGATTTTGGTATTGTAAAAACCTATGGAATATTTGTTGTTTTAGGTGTTGTTATTGGGACTTTTTTTGCGGCATCTATGCATACAAAATCTTTGGTTCTTTTTTTTAGTATAATAATTTATTTGCTGGCTCTAAATTTAATTTTCCTTAAAGATAAAACAAAAATAAAATTAAAATTTAATTTATTACAAAGAACAGCTCTTGGTTTTATAGTAGGTTTTATATCTTCTCTAATGGGAATAGGGGGGGCGATTATGAACGTACCGATATTAAAATTTGTAGGTTATTCGATAAATAAAGCAATAGGAAGTGCTGCTTCTATTGGATTTTTGATATCAATATTTGGATGTTTGGGGTTTTTAGTCTCAGGAATATTAATTAAAACCGATCTACCTTTGAGCACTGGTTTTATCAATATACCAGCTTTTTTAGTATTTATACCAATAACAATAATAATGGCAAGAGTTGGAGCCATCACAGTTCATAAAATGAAGAGAGAAATAATAGCAAAATTATTTGGTTTTTTTTTAATAATAATAGCTAGCAGATTTTTATATGAATACTTCAATATTTAAATTTTTTGATCGTAACTGCCGATTTTTCCAGTCTTCTGAAGCAAATTATCTATAAAATTAAATATTTTTTTTTTCTGATCATCCGAAGAGTTACTTTCTGTAACAACAACCAATGACGGCTTGTTCGAAGAAGCCCTTATTAGTCCCCAAGATCCGTTCTCTAAAATAAACCTAACGCCATTGATTGTTAAAATTTCTTTAATTAACTGATTGTCTATCTTAATATTATTTTTTTTCATTTCTTGAATTTTCCTTACTAAATCTTCAACAATTTTGTATTTTTCCTCATCTTTACAAAAAGGAGCCATAGTAGGAGACTGAAATGTTTTAGGAAGATCTTTGATTATAGAGCTAATTTTTTTATTTTCATTATTCAATAAGTGACATATTTGTATTGCAGAATTAATTCCATCATCATAACCATAACCAATTGGTTTATTAAAAAAGAAGTGACCACTTTTTTCAAATCCAGCTAAAGCTATTTCATTATTAACTTTCCTTTTTATATGTGAATGACCTGTCTTCCAGTATATTGTTTTACAACTATTTTTTAAAAGAATATTATCATTTGAATATAATCCAGTAGATTTTACATCTACGATAAATTTAGAATTTTTATGTTTACTAGAAAGATTTCTTGCAATAACTAGACCAATTTTATCTGCAAAAATTTCATTTCCTTCATCATCAACAACACCAACTCTATCTCCATCACCATCAAAACCAAAACCAACATCAGCATTGTTTTTCTTAACACAGTCTGAAATAGCATGAAGCATTTTTAAATCTTCAGGGTTTGGATTATATTTGGGGAATGTAAAATCTAATTTACAATCTAATTCAATTACCTCACAACCTATACCTTTTAAAACCTTTGGTGCAAATACTCCTGCTGTTCCATTGCCACAAGCCACGACAGTTTTTATTTTTCTTTTTAATTTATTTTTATTTATTAGATCCTCGATGTAAATATTTTGAAAATTTTTTATATCTTTGCTAACTCCTTTTCCTGTAATAAATTTTTTATTTAAAGTTATTTCTTTTAATTCATTCATTTCTTCAGGTGCATGGGTTAAACCTTTCTCAATCCCCATTTTGACACCGGTCCAGCCATTTTCATTATGGCTAGCTGTTACCATTGCAATTGCATCAGAATTCAATTTAAATTGAGCAAAATAAACCGTGGGAGTTAGGGACAAACCTATATCTTCAACATTACATCCTGTAGAAGTTAAACCCTTTTTCAAAGCAACTTTTACCTCTTCACTATACGATCTGTAGTCATGTCCAACAATAATTTTTGGATTCGTTTTTTTTGTTCTATTTATTACCTGGGTGCCCAGACCTTTACCCAATTGTTTGATTCCATCCAAATCTATATCATCTGGATATAGCCATCTTGCATCATACTCTCTGAAACCACTCTGTTTGATTTTCATTATTTGTACAGGTTTATTAACATTAGATTTAACAGAATTAATTTAAACTTGAAAAAACATTTATGTTCATGTAATGTTCTCTTGATATATATGTTATTTAGTATATTAATATATCTGTAACACAACATATAGTTGTTTTGCTCTAAAAGTCAGTTAAAATAAGGGAATTATGAATAAAAACGTATCTTTGGCAATAAAAAAAGCTGTCTCAAATTTAGATAGAATTGAGAGTAATAATTTAAAAGACTTAAATGATAAAAAACCTGATCTATTTTCATTAAATCATACTACTGAACTCTTTCAAAACGATAAAGGTATTACAATTAAAATTGACAGATCTAGAGATGCTAATCTGACAGATTTTGGAAGAGCAACTTTAAGCGACAGGTATTTGGGTCAAAACGAATCTTACCAAGATTTATTTGCAAGAGTAGCAAGCACATACGCCGATAATAATCTTCATGCACAAAGACTTTATAACTACATAAGCAATCTTTGGTTTATGCCCGCAACACCGGTTTTATCTAATGGAGGAACTGAAAGAGGGTTACCAATTTCATGTTTTTTAAATGAAGCAGGAGATAGTTTAGAAGGAATTTTAGGCTTGTGGAGTGAGAATGTCTGGTTAGCAGCAAGAGGTGGGGGCATTGGAAGTTATTGGGGAAATTTAAGATCTATAGGTGAAAAAATTGGTAAAGTAGGAAAAACTTCAGGGATTATACCTTTTATTAAAGTGATGGATTCTTTAACACTTGCGATTAGCCAAGGTTCTTTAAGAAGAGGATCGGCCGCTTGCTATCTTCCAATAGACCATCCTGAAATAGAAGAATTTATAGAAATGAGAAGACCGACTGGTGGCGATACAAATAGACGTTCACTAAACTTACACCATGGAGTATTAGTTTCAGACGCGTTCATGAGAGCCGTTGAAACTAATAGTCAATGGGCGCTTAGAAGTCCCAAAGATGGATCTATTCAAACAACAATTTCAGCAAGAAATTTATGGATAAGGTTGCTAACTGCCAGAGTTGAAACTGGTGAACCTTATATTATTTACATAGACACGGTTAATCGTCAAATTCCCCAGCATCATAAGTTGGCAGGACTAACAGTGAAGACATCAAATCTTTGTAGCGAAATTACGCTACCAACCGGAAAAGACAGGGACGGTAATGAGAGAACTGCTGTATGCTGTTTATCCTCTTTAAATATTGAAAAATACGATGAGTGGAAAGATGATAAAAATTTCGTGGAGGATGTTATGAGATTTTTAGATAATGTTCTTGAGGACTTTATTAATAAAGCACCAGAAAGTTTTGCTAACGCCAAATATGCGGCCGCCAGAGAAAGAAGTGTTGGACTTGGTGTAATGGGATTACATTCTTACTTTCAACAAAAATCTATTCCTTTCGGCTCCGTTATGAGCAAGGTGTGGAATAAGAAAATATTCAAAAATATACAAGAAAAAGTTGATCAAGCTTCAAAGGATCTTGCTGAGGAAAGAGGAGCATGCCCGGATGCAGAGGAATTTGGAGTCAAAGAAAGATTTTCGAATAAAACCGCAATAGCCCCAACCGCTTCAATATCTATAATTTGTGGTGGAGCATCACCTGGAATAGAGCCAATAGCAGCTAATAGCTATACGCACAAAACTTTATCTGGTTCCTATAACGTAAGAAATAAATATCTTGCGAAAGTTTTAGATAAATATGAAAAAAATAATGATGAAATCTGGTCAAGCATTACAACAAACCAAGGATCAGTTTCACATTTAGATTTTTTAAGTAATGAAGAAAAAGAAACATTCAAAACAGCTTTTGAAATTGACCAAAGATGGGTCGTTGACTTAGGTGCTGATAGAACACCTCATATTTCTCAAGCTCAATCGATTAATGTTTTTGTTCCTGCGGATGTACATAAGAAAGATCTTCATCAACTTCACTTCCAAGCTTGGAAAAAAGGTCTAAAAAGCCTTTATTATTGCAGATCTAAATCAATTCAAAGGGCAGAAAATATTAATGCAGGCTCATCAACAGATGTGACAAAGAATGTTTATTCAAACAAAAAAGAATCAACTAATGATGAAAATAAATATGAGGAGTGCTTATCATGTCAGTAATTAAATTAAAAAAAGACAAAGAAGTTTTCAAAGGCGGTTTACTAGTAGAAAACCCAGTATACAAACCATTTAGATATCCTTGGTGCTATGATGCATGGTTAACACAACAAAGAATACACTGGTTGCCGGAAGAAGTACCGTTAGGTGACGATGTTAGAGACTGGCAAAAAAACTTATCTCAAGGTGAAAAAAACTTACTTACTCAAATTTTTAGATTTTTTACTCAAGCAGATGTTGAGGTTAACAACTGTTATCTAAGGCATTACACTACAGTTTTTAAACCTACCGAAGTTTTAATGATGATGACAGCTTTTGCTGCTATGGAGACAGTTCATATTGCTGCTTATTCACATTTACTCGATACCATTGGAATGCCAGAGTCTGAATATTCTGCTTTTATGAAATACAAAGAAATGAAAGATAAGTACGATTATATGCAAGGTTTTAATGTTAATTCGAAAGCTGATATTGCAAAAACAGTTGCGGTATTCAGTGCATTTACAGAAGGCCTTCAATTGTTTGCAAGTTTTGCAATTCTTCTAAATTTTCCTAGACACAACAAAATGAAAGGTATGGGTCAAATAGTTACTTGGTCAGTTAGAGACGAAACTCTTCATTGCAATTCTATGATCAGACTTTTTAGAGCTTTTGTTAAAGAAAATCCTGAAATTTGGAACGAGAAGTTACAAAAAGAACTTTATGATGCTTGTAAAACTATAATTGCACATGAAGACGCATTTATTGATTTAGCGTTTCAAATGGGACCAATCGAAGGTTTAACTGCTGATCAGGTAAAAAAATATATAAGATGGATTGGTGACAGAAGACTAATACAATTAGGCTTAAAACCAATTTACAAAGTAGAAACAAACCCACTTACTTGGTTAGACACAATGCTTAATGCTGTAGAACATATGAACTTTTTTGAAGGTAGAGCTACTGAGTATTCTAAAGCTTCAACAAAAGGTTCGTGGGCTGAAGCTTTTTCTTAAAATCATCTAATATTAAGTGACAACACCTCTCTATGCTCACTACCTTTGTATTTAGATAAAGGTCTAATAAGTTTATTAGCTGCATGCTGTTCTATTATGTGAGCTGACCAGCCTGTTATTCTTGCCATAACAAATATTGGAGTGAAAAAATCCGTATCTATACCCATTAAGTGATAGGTTGGGCCACATGGATAGTCTACATTGGGATGTATATTTTTCCTTTCAAGCATTACTTGCTCCAATATCTCATATATTTTAGGAAAATTAGTATTCTTTTTTATTTCGGCAACCTTTAAAAAATATTTTTTCATAGTCGGAACCCTTGAATCACCACTTCTGTAAACTCTATGACCGAAGCCCATAACAACTTTTTTCTTATCAAGAGCATTATTTATCCATGATTTAGCTCTTTGAGGTTTTTTAATATCTTTAAACATGTACATTACTGCCTCATTAGCTCCTCCGTGCAATGGCCCTTTCAAACTTGCTATAGCACCTGTTATTGCTCCATGCATATCAGAAAGACTACTTGTAATTGTTCTTGCTGTAAAAGTTGAAACATTAAAACTGTGTTCGGCATAAAGAATCATGGAAATATCAAATGCTTTTACAATTTCCTTGTTAGGAACTTTACCAAACATCATATTAAAAAAGTTTTCTGAATAGGACAACTTTTTGTTTGGTGGTATGGATTTTTTTCCCTTTCTTGCCCTGAAATAAGCAGCAACAGCAGTAGGAGTTTGAGCAAAAATTCTCATAGCTTTTTTCATGTTAGCTTTTGGGGAATTATCTCTTACATCTTTATCCTCCAGCCCCATTAAACTAACTGCAGTTCTTATTGCATCCATAGGATGGGCTTTTTTTGGCATATTTTTAATATCGTTTAGAATTTGTTTAGAAAGTTTACGATTATTTCTTTCTTCATTAATAAATTTTTTTAGTTCTTTTGATTTTGGAAGTTCCCCATTCAATACAAGGTAGGCTACTTCCTCAAAACTGCATTTTTGACAAAGATCTTGAACTTTATAACCTCTATATGTTAGAGAATTTATTTCTGGCATAACTTGTGAAATTGTAGTCTCGTCTACAACTATACCCATTAAACCTTTTTTGATATCTTCAGTCATAATTATTCATGCCCATCAGTCTTAAAGTCAGTAATTTTTTTATCTGGAGTATTATATTTTTCATATTCCACAAGTTCATATAGCCTCTTTCGAGTTTGCATTTTATCTATAATGTTATTTTGATGTCCATCTTTAAAAATTGATCTTAAGCCATCTTCCACACTTTTCATTGCCAATCTTTGTGTAGTAACAGGATAAATAACAATATTATAGCCCAAGTTTTCTAGCTCTTTAGTAGATAATAATTTTGATTTCCCGAATTCTGTCATATTTGCCAACAAATAAACCTTAGAGTTTTTTCTAACATTTTCAAATTCTTTTTCGTCTTTCATAGACTCAGGAAATATTATGTCTGCGCCAGCAGCCTCATATGCTTTTATTCTCTCGATAGTTTTTTTAAGACCTTCTACAAGATTTGCATCTGTTCTAACAATAATAGAAAAATTTTCATCTTTTCTTGCTGAAATAGAGTCTTTTATTTTTTTTACCATTTCGCTTGTTGAGATAAGCTCTTTGTTTTCTAAATGACCACATCTTTTCTCAGATATTTGATCCTCCAAATGACATCCGACAAGACCCATGTTCTCAAAAGTTTCTATTGTTTTTCTACAATCACTAAAACCAGTATCAGCATCAACTATCGAGGGCAAATCAGTAACTTTAGCTATTTGACTTGCTCTGTAACTGACATGTTTAAGTGATGTTAGACCTATATCTGGAATCCCAAGGTCATTCGACATTACACCCCCAGAAATATAAACTCCTTCAAAACCAATTTCTGCAATTAATTTTGCGCACAAAGGATTATAAGCACCAGGAAATCTAAGCAATTTTTTTTCTTTAAGATTGTTTGCAAAATCTATTCTTTTTTCCATGACATTTTTTTTAGTAAAATGCATAAACTTTTTATATTAAACAAGAAATATAAAATCAAAGACTATTTTAATAACACAACTAATGCAGTTAAAACTAACAAAATTGCCAAAATATACTCTGTAATTTTTTTGGCTTTAGTATTTTTAATAAAGATTCTTAAGCTATTTCCAAAAATAGCCCAAATACAAATTGAGGGAAAACAAACAACAGCAGCAGTGATTACTAAGAACATGGTTGCAATAATAAAATTTTCATCTGCGGGGAAAAACCCAGAAGCAACAGTAATCGCTACAGTCCATGCTTTCGGATTGATAAACTGGAAAAGAGATGCCTCATAAAATTTCAACGGTCTTCCACCAGTATCTTTTTCAACTAAATTAAAAGATCCAATTATTTTCCAACCTAGATATAATAAATAGATGAAACATAAAATCTTCATATAAAATTGCAATTCAGGAAAAACTAAGAATAGATTTCCTAAACCATAACAAACTAAACCAATTTGAAAAATATGACCAAGAGGAATTCCCACTAAGTGTGGAAGAGTTTTAACAAAACCGAATTTAAGTCCTGAAGCAGTTAACATTGCATTATTAGGCCCTGGAGTTGCAAACATTATAAAATAATAAGTAACAAGTGCAGAAAAAAGCTGAAAATCGATCATAAATATTTTTCAATAATTTTTTCAAAATTTACAAAATTCTTAACAGAAATATCATGAGGTATTTGATCCTTTTTTTTCTCTGTATAGCCATCCTCAACTAATATAAATGGGATTTTAGCGTTGTAAGCTGATTGTGAGTCCACCTCACTATCCCCAACCATTATAGTTTTATTTATATCACCTCCGATTATTTCAACAACGTTTGTAAGATGTCTAGGATCAGGTTTATTAAAATCAAACGTATCGCAACCCGCAATGTATTGAAAATATTCTGCAAGGTTAATTTTTTTAAGCAAATCAATTGCAAGTCTTTCATGTTTATTTGTGCAAACAGCCATTGGTATATTTTTAGATTGTGCTAATTTTAAAAAATCAATAACCCCTTTAATTGGTTTGCTGCCCTTATCAATATTTTTAGCATAATGATCTATAAATTCTTTTATCATTGCTTTTTTTTCTTTTTCATCAGTTATTTCTTCTTTGAAGGATTTTTGCATCATAATCCATGCACCACGTCCAGCAAGGTGTTTAATATCACCAAGATTTTTTTTATGAAAACCAAATTTTTTCATAACATGATTATGTGCACCCATAAGATCAGGAGCAGTATCAACCAATGTTCCGTCTAAATCGAATAGAATTGTTAATTTTTGAGTCATTTTATTAAGTATTAAAAAGAAACATTTTGTGACTTATTACCATCTTAATTCTAATGTAAAGACAATTTTTAATGAACACAAATTCAAAATTTAAAAAAATTAAAGCCTATAAGGTAAATCAAGAAAATTTACGAAGAAAGGCAATTAAGCTTGGTGTAAATTTAATTGCCCCGGAAACTATATTTTTATCAAGTGATACTAAATTTGGAAAAAATGTAAAAATCAATCCCTACGTTGTTATTGGTAAAAAAGTAAAAATCGGTAACGACGTTGAAATTTTATCTTTTAGTCACATAGAGGGAGCAAAAATAGAAAAAAAAGTTACGATAGGACCTTACGCAAGGATAAGAACAGGAACTCATTTAATGCCTGGAGTTAAAATTGGAAATTTTGTTGAGACAAAAAAGTCTAAAATTAAATCTAACTCAAAAGTAAATCATCTGTCTTATATTGGTGATACTCAAATTGGAAAAAATTCTAATATAGGTGCTGGAACAATTACATGTAATTATGATGGAGTTAAAAAAAACAAAACAGTAATCTCTGACGACGTTTTTATTGGTTCAAACTCCTCTTTGGTTGCTCCTGTGAAAATTCACAAAAAGTCAGTTGTTGGAGCTGGATCGGTAATTACTAAAAATGTAAAAGAAAAATCATTAGCTATTGAAAGATCTGAGCAACAAGAAGTAGCAAACTATAGGAAAAAAAAATAATGTGTGGAATTATAGGAATAGCTAGCAACAAGTCTGTCTCAATGAACATTGTTAATGCATTAAAAAAATTAGAATATAGAGGATATGACTCAGCAGGGTTGGCTACAATTTCAAAAGGAACAATTGATGAAAAGAAATGCCCAGGAAGAGTAGAGAAATTAGAGAAGATTTTATTTCAAAATCCAAGCGAAGGTAATTTAGGTATAGGACATGTAAGATGGGCAACGCACGGTGTTCCAAACGAGGTTAATGCTCACCCACATTCAAGTGAGATAGTATCAGTAGTACACAATGGTATAATTGAAAATTCAAATGAATTGAAAAAACTATTAGAGAAAGAAGGAAAAAAATTTAAATCCCAAACCGATACTGAAGTTATAACAGTTTTGCTTACAGAAAAACTTAAAAATCTAGAACCATTAAAGGCAGTATTCGAAACATTAAGCTTATTAAAAGGCAGTTTTGCTTTAGGAATTATATTTAAAAATCAACAAGACTATGTAATTGGTGCCAGAAGAGGAAGTCCTCTTGCAGTAGGCTACTCTAATAATGAAAATTATTTAGGCTCAGACTCTTATGCTTTAAAATCTATGACAAATAAAATCTCATATCTTGATGATGGAGATGTATGTATCTTATCTAAAGATGAGATAAAATTTTATAATTCAAAAAAAGAAAAAATAAATAAAGAAATTTTTACACTTTCTGAGGACAAATCTTCTGTTAGCAAAGGTAATTTTAAAAATTTTATGATAAAAGAAATTTTTGAACAACCTACCACTGCTAAAACCTGTTTAAAGGAATATATAGATAAAATTAGAGAAGAAATAAATTTTTATAATCTTCCTATTGATCCTAAAAAAATAAATAAAATAGTACTTATTGGATGTGGAACTGCGTACCATTCCTGTTTAGTTGCAAAATATTGGTTAGAAGAATTTACATCCTTAAATGTTGAAACAGATATTGCCTCTGAATTTAGATATCGCAGAGTTAGGTTCAATAGGGAAAACTTATATATATTTATATCTCAATCCGGAGAAACAGCAGATACTTTCGCTGCATTAGATCTTTGTAAAAAAGAAAATGTTAAAACATGCTCAATAGTAAACGTTGTTGAAAGCTCAATTGCTAGGCATTCAGATTGCGTTATGCCAATTCACGCTGGACCAGAAATAGGAGTTGCATCAACAAAGGCTTTCTTAGGACAAATGCTTGTACTATATCTTCTTTCCCTTAAAATTTCAGAGATAAGGAAAGACATTGAAACCAAAGAATATAAAAGAAAAATTAATGAATTAAAAAAAATACCAGAACTAATTTCAGATAGTCTTAAGCAAGAAGAAAAAATCCAATTAATCGCAAAAGATATCTATAAATCTAAAGGATCGATGTTTTTAGGAAGAGGTTTGTCTTATCCAATTGCATTAGAAGGTGCTTTAAAACTAAAAGAGCTTTCATACTTACACGCCGAAGGCTACCCCGCAGGTGAAATGAAGCACGGACCTTTAGCTTTAATCGAAGATGGATTGCCTGTTGTGGTGATAGCTCCAAAAGATAAATATTTTGAAAAAACTTTATCAAATATGCAAGAAGTAATAGCAAGAGGTGGAAAGGTTTTGCTTTTAACAAATTCTGGCAGCCACGTCGTAAGTGAAAATATAAGATTTCAAATCGATTTGCCTTTATCAGATCCAACATTAACTCCTTTTTTATTTACCATCCCACTTCAGCTTCTTTCTTATCATGTGGCATTATTTAAAAAATGTGATATTGATAAACCTAGAAATTTAGCAAAGTCAGTTACAGTGGAATAAAATTTGAAAAAAATTGTTTTTTACAATACTTTAATTCTCTTTTTAATAATTTTCACATTTGAAATCTTATTAAGGTTTTTTTTTGACATAACACCACAAGGTTTATCTAAAGGAATTATTAATGAACAATCTTCAAAACCAAGATTTAATTACTCTAATATTAAAGAAGGAAAAGTTTTTGGTAAAAAAATTTTTACCGATAAGAACGGTTTTAGAATAAATAAAAAAGAAAAATTACAAAATTATGATAATGAAAATATTTATTTTGTAGGTGGAAGTGTCACTTTTGGAAGTGGGGTAGATCAATCCGAAACTTTTTCAGGAATTTTAGGCAAAAGATTAAAAAATTTTAATATTTTTAATGCAAGTGTAATTGGAAGTAATTTAGAGAATAACTATTATATTTTAAAAAACAAAATTCCAAAAGAAAATTTAAAAAAAATATATATAAACTTTTCTTTAGACGATATTCTTTTTCAAGAAATTGTACAAGCAGAAGAAAATTTAAAAAAAATTGATGAATCTTTACTAAATAAATTTAAGAACAATAAATTTTTTCTCAAATTAAATGCTTTTATTAGGTCTAAATCTGTAATTTATGTATGGATAAAAGGATTTATTTTTAACGCTGAGCAAGGATATTATGTGCACGCTAACGAAACTTATAAAAATCCACAAAATATAAATTTGTTAAAAAAAAAATTAGATATGATCAAAAATTATAATGATGACCTAAATAATAAAATTACTTTCCTAATTATTCCATATAGCTATCAAATTAAAAAAAATAATTGTAAATCAGAAGATTTGTCTGAAAAAATAATCAAAAAAGAATTATCAGAACGAAAATTTAAATTTTTTTTAATTAAAAATATTTTTTGTGAAAACGATAAAAAAAATAAAATTTTTCTTAGTCAAGATCCCAGTCATTTAACAGGATATGGTCATCAAATTATAGCAGATTATATCGAACAAGATTTAAGATGAAATACTTAACTTTTTTCTTATCAATATTGATTTCCTTAATTTCTTTAGAGTTTTTTGTAAGAATTTTTATTGATAATGGTTTTAATTATGAAATTGAGATGATGAAATATGCTAATAAATTAAAAATTATTTCTGAAAATAAATCTATTGGAATTGAACATAAAAAAAATGCAAAAGGCAAGTTTATGGGAACGGTAATAAATTTAAATTCTGATGGTTTTAGAAATAATATGAATTTAAAATTTGATTCAAAAAAAATTCTTATGCTTGGGGACTCGATGACATTAGGCTGGGGAGCAAACAATCCATTTCCAAATGCTTTGAATGATAAGATAGCGAATTATGAAGTTATAAATGCCGGAATTGGGAACACCAACACAATTATGCAAATAGAAAATTTCTTTGAAAACTTTATTGAAAAATATAATTATAAAATAATTATTTTAAATTTTTTCATAAATGATTTTGAAAAGGTCGAAATTAAAAAACCCAATATTCTTCAAAAATATTCTTATTTATATACTTACATATCAAATAATCTAAATACGGTTTTAATAAAATTTAAAATAAAAAAAAATTGGAATAGATTTTATTCAGAAACGTATACTGATATAAAGATTAAAAATGACACTTTTAATCAAATTTTAAAACTTAAAAATTATTGCGAGAAAAATGATATTAAGCTTATAATACACAATATTCCTGAGTTACGAAATTTGAATAATTATAAGTTCACACAAGAAACAAATTTAATAAAAGATTTTGCATTAAATAATGAAATCGAGTTTATAAATTCTCACTCAGTCTTAAAAAATTACAATGATAGTGATTTGTGGGTAACTAAATTAGACTCACACGCAAATGATAATGCCCATGAAATAATTTCTGAATTTATTTATCAAAAAATTTCTAAATACTTAGAATAAAATTTTATCTTATTTAAAAATTATTGTATTTTTTGGAGAAGTATAAATCATTGTTTTTTGACTATATTAATGGAAATATGCATCTCTAGAATTATTTATTATTTTTAAATGAGTCTATTGCCATTTTTTGGTGCTTTTTCATATAATTTTCATATTTTTTTAAATCATTAAACAAAAGCATCTTGGAAATTTCTAAAGACCAATATATATATAACACAGGTTAAAATGAAAAAATGGACATTAAATAGTTGGAAAAAATTTCCAGCAAAGCATTTACCTAAATACCCAGATCAAAAAGAACTAGATTTGGTATTGGGTAAAGTTAAAAAATACCCACCGTTGGTATTTGCAGGAGAATCTCGCTCGTTAAAAAAAGCATTAGCTCAAGTTGTAGATGGAAAAGCATTTTTATTACAAGGTGGAGATTGTGCTGAGAGTTTTGCAGAATTTCATCCTGATAATATAAGAGATACTTTTAAAGTACTTTTGCAAATGTCTCTAGTTTTAACTGCTTCAGCTTCGGTACCCGTAGTTAAAGTCGGAAGAATTGCTGGACAATTTTCAAAACCGAGAAGCGCAACAACTGAAAAAAAAGACGGAAAAGAATTACCAAGTTATTTGGGCGATAATATAAATGGAATAGAATTTACAGAAAAAGCAAGAACCCCCGATGCAAAAAGATTATTTAGAGCTTACTCACAATCAGCATCAACATTAAATTTATTGAGAGCTTTTTCTCAAGGAGGCTTTGCAGATCTAAGACAAGTACATTTATGGAATTTAGGATTTATTAAAGATAAAACAAAAGGAAAGTATAAAGAGATAGAGGATAAAATAAGTGACGCATTAGCTTTTATGGAAGCATGTGGTATAAATTCAGATAATAATAGAAGATTGAGAACAGTAAATATTTATACTTCCCACGAAGCTTTGTTATTACCTTTTGAAGAATCAATGACGAGAATAGACTCAACTACTGGAGAATATCACGATACTTCAGCACATTTTGTTTGGATAGGTGATAGAACAAGACAACCTGATGGCGCTCATGTAGAATTTTGTAGAGGAATAAAAAATCCCATAGGTTTAAAATGCGGGCCTACTTTAAAACCTGATGAGCTAATCAAGCTTTGTAATGTTCTAAATCCTGAAAATGAACCAGGTAGAATGACACTAATTTCGAGATTTGGTGCTAATAATGTTGAAAAGTTTTTGCCAAAATTAATTAAGGCAGTAAAAAAAGAGGGCCTTAAAGTAGTGTGGTCATGTGATCCAATGCATGGAAATACAATCAAGGCAGCTACAGGCTTTAAAACAAGAACTTTTGATAGCGTTGTCAATGAAGTTAAAAACTTTTTTGCCGTTAGTCAGGCCGAAGGGAGTTATGCTGGAGGTTTGCATATAGAAATGACAGGCCAAGACGTGACAGAATGTACTGGTGGAGCTCAGAAAATATCTGAGAAGGATTTATCTAACAGATACAGAACTCATTGCGACCCAAGACTAAATGCTGATCAGGCTTTAGAGCTAGCTTTCTTAATTTCAGAAGAAATTAAGAAAAATTCAAAAATTTCAAATAAAATTATTCAAGCAGCGTCTTAATAATTATTGTAATTATTAAGACCTAACCTTAAAAGAGAGGTAGGTATTAATTATGGAAGTAAAAAAAAGAGCAGAAATTATTACAAAATGGATCAAAGATTATTGTGATCAATCTTCGTTTAATCCAAAATCTTTAGTTATAGGAATTTCTGGAGGAATAGATTCTTCTGTTGTCAGTACTTTATGTGCAAATACTGGACTAAAAACAATTGTACTAACAATGCCAATCAAACAAATTAAATCTCAACACGATCTTAGTTTAATTCATGCGAGGTGGTTAAAAGAAAAATTTAGTAATGTAGAGCATCATATAATAGATATGGATAAAATTTTTAATTCTTTCTCTAAAGTGTTAAATAATTTTAATAATGAGCATGGATATGCTAATTCAAGAGCAAGATTGAGAATGGCTACTTTGTATCAAGTCGCTTCAGCTAATTCAGGACTAGTTGTTGGTACCGGTAACAAAGTAGAAGATTTTGGTGTTGGTTTCTATACTAAATATGGCGATGGTGGGGTAGATATCTCTCCAATAGCTGATTGTACAAAAACTCAGGTGTGGGAGCTCGGAAAACACCTTGGAGTATCTCAGAAGATTATAAACTCAGAACCAACAGACGGATTATGGAATGATGGTAGAAATGATGTACAACAACTCGGCATGACTTATGAGGAGCTGGAAAAGGCAATGATCGATAAAAACGACCAAAACTATAAAAAATATTTAGAGATAAGAAAAAAAAATTTACATAAAATGAATCCAATACCGGTATGTACATTTAATGAAGAGTAATCACATTAACGTTTCAAATACTATAAGCGGAAAAAAAGAAACCTTTATTCCGATAGATCCAAAAAAAATTGGAATGTATGTATGCGGCCCAACAGTTTATGACTTTCCACATATAGGTAACGCAAGACCCTTAGTTGTGTTCGATGTTTTGTATAGAGTTTTGTCTAAAATTTTTGGAAAAAATAACATTACATATGTCAGAAATATAACTGACATAGATGACAAAATTATTGAAAGTTCAAAAAATAAAAAAATATCTTTAGACGAACTAACATCATCAATTACAAAAAGTTTTCACGATGATTGTCAGTATTTAAATTGCTTAAAACCAAGTTTTGAACCAAAAGCTACTGAACACATTAAAGGAATGATTAACATGACCGAAAATCTTTTAAAAAATAATCATGCTTATGAGAAAGATAAACACGTATATTTTTCAATAAATTCATTTAAAAATTACGGCAGGTTATCAAAAAAAAATCCTGATGAATTAGTTGCGGGAGCAAGAGTTGAGGTTTCAAAATCAAAAAAACATCCTCTTGACTTCGTTCTTTGGAAACCATCTGCAACGGATGATCCGGGTTGGGATTCTCCATGGGGAAGAGGAAGACCTGGATGGCACTTAGAATGTTCAGTAATGAGTGAAAAATTCCTTGGGAAAAATTTTGATATTCACGGCGGTGGATTAGATCTTGTTTTTCCACACCATGAAAATGAAATCGCACAATCATGTTGCGCTAATAAAGTTGAAAAATTTGCAAACTATTGGTTACACAATGGCTATGTTACCTTTAATAAAGAAAAGATGTCAAAATCTTTAGGAAATATTGTAACAATTAAAGAAATGAGGGGGACAATTTCAGGACAAGTTATCAGACTTGCCTTGCTGAGTAGTCACTACAAACAACCTTTGGACTGGAATGAAAAATTAATTAATGAAAGCCAAAGTACCCTTGATAAATGGTATACTCAATTTGAAAAGACTAACAAAGAAGAGCTTAATGAAGATTTATTACAGCCCCTTTTAGAAGATATAAATACACCTGGATACATATCAAAACTACATTCACTTTATGACAAAGCTTCTAAGGGAGATAAATCTTCAAAAAAAATTTTTCTTGCCGGATGTAAACTCATAGGTTTGTTAGAAGAAGATCTAGAAATTTGGAAAAAATTCAAAAAAACAAAATCAAAAATTGATGAAAAAACTATTAAAATAAAAATTAAAAACAGGGAGAACGCCAGAAAAAAAGGTGATTACAAATCAGCAGATAATATAAGGAAGGAACTGGAAAATAATGGTGTTATCATTGAAGATAAAGGTGATACAACAAAATGGAAATACAAATGAACAAAGAAAAAATATATATTTTTGATACTACTTTGAGAGACGGAGCTCAAACAGAAGGTGTCAATTTTTCAATTGATGATAAAAATAAAATTGCAAAAGCTCTTGCTGGGCTAGGCGTTGATTATTTAGAGGGAGGATGGCCAGGAGCTAACACTTTAGATACAAATTTTTTTAATAAGCCACCTAAATTAGGAAATACTATTTTGACAGCTTTTGGAATGACAAAAAGGACAGGAAGAAGCGCTGAAAATGATCCAGGCTTATCTGCAATCTTAAATTCTAATACCCAAGCAGTTTGTTTAGTTGGAAAGACTTGGGATTTTCATGTTGATAAAGCTTTGGGCATAACCAATAAGGAAAACTTAGAGAATATAAAAGAGTCGACAAAAGTATTTATAAAAAAGAAAAAAGAATTCATGTTTGATGCCGAACATTTCTTTGATGGTTATAAAAATAATCGAGATTATGCCTTAAGTTGTATAAAAACTGCTTATGACGAAGGAGCAAGATGGATTGTTCTCTGTGACACAAATGGTGGCACACTTCCACATGAAGTTGGAGAAATTGTTTCAGAAGTTGCAAAAATTATTCCAGGAAAAAATCTTGGAATACACGCGCATAACGATACAGAAAATGCAGTAGCAAACTCTCTAACAGCAATACTATGTGGAGTTCGGCAAGTTCAAGGAACAATTAATGGATTAGGAGAAAGATGTGGAAATGCAAATTTGATATCTATAATCCCTTCACTTTTTTTAAAAGAAAGTTTTTCTAAAAATTTTGAAATAGGTATTACCGAAGTTAAAATGAAATCTTTAACAGAATGTTCTAGATTGTTAGATGAATTACTTAACAGAAAGTCTAATAGGAATTCAGCATATGTTGGAGCTTCAGCTTTTGCGCACAAAGGTGGTCTTCACGTATCAGCAGTTATAAAAGATCCAAAAACTTACGAACATATAAACCCAAATAAGGTTGGAAATTTTAGAAATATTGTTGTTTCGGACCAGTCAGGAAAATCTAATATAATGTCTAGATTAGAAAAATATGGAATTAAAATTGATAAGAACAACCCAAAGGTTCAAAGTTTACTTAACGAAGTGAAAGACAGAGAATTTGCCGGATATTCTTATGATGGAGCTGATGCTTCATTTGAATTATTGGCAAGACGACTTTTAGGTGAAATACCAAAGTATTTAACTATTTCAAAATACGATGTCTCTGTAAAAAGAGATTCAAAAGATAAAATAAATTCTTTCGCTAAAGCTCATATCGTAGTTGATGGAAAAGAAATTATTTGCGAAGGTTCAGGTAATGGACCAGTTAATGCATTAGATAATGCTATCAGATCTAATGTTGATAAAGTTGGAAAATATTCAAAATATTTAAAAGATTTAAAATTAGTTGATTACAAAGTAAGAATTTTAAATACTGGAACAAATGCAACCACTCGCGTTTCTATTGAGAGTACGGACAAGGATGGAAAAAACTGGTTCACTATAGGTGTTTCACCAAATATAATTGATGCGTCTTTTAAAGCTTTAATAGATAGCTTGGACTACAAATTGTATAAAGAAAAAGCACCAGCTAATGATTAACAGAATTGGTTTTCTTCTTATAAAACCACAATTGCCAGAAAATATTGGTTTTTGCGCAAGAGGATTAAAAAATTTTGGTTTTAAAAAATTGGATTTAGTTAAGCCTAAAGAGTCATGGCCAAATAAAAAAGCCTCAGCAACATCAGTAGGGGCAAAAGATGTTTTAAATAAAACGAAAGTATATTCAAATATTAAAGATGCTATAAATAAATACGATGTTGTATATGCTTCTTCAGCAAGAAGAAGAGATATAAATAAAAGACATCTTTCTTTCAATCAATTCATTCAAAGTATTAAAAAAAATAAAAAAAGGAAAATAGGAATAATGTTTGGCCCAGAAGCATCCGGTCTTTCTAATGAAGAGATATCATATTCAAATTATATTTTTAAAATTCCAGTAAATAAAAATTTTGAATCAATTAATCTTTCGCATAGTGTAATTTTAATTTGTTATGAAATTTTTAAAAATTTGAAATCAGCAGCTTTCAAAAAAGAAAAGAAACTTATTGATATTGTGAGCAAAAAAAAACTTAATGTTTTTTTTGATTTTGTTGAAAATCGTTTAGATAACAAAGGTTTTTTTTCACCAAAAGAAAAGAAAAAGTCAATGCTAATTAATCTTAGAAATATTTTTGAAAGAAACCAGTTAAGTGACAAAGAACTAAGGATTTTATCCAGCGTTTTTAGTAAATTATAAGAACAATTGACAAATATACTATAAAGATTATAAACGTTTTTTTTATGACAAAAAGAATTAGAGCAAAACACAAGGTAGATAGAAGATTAAAAGTTAATTTATGGGGCAAACCCAAAAGTCCTTTTAATACCCGAAACTATCCACCAGGCCAACATGGTCAAAGTAAAAAAGGTAAACCAACGGATTATGGAGTTCAGCTTAACGCAAAACAAAAACTAAAATCATATTATGGAAATATTAATGAAAGACAATTTAGAAATGTTTATAGAAAAGCTATCAAGAAAAAAGGAAATACGACCGAAAATCTAGTTGGTATTTTGGAAAGAAGATTAGATACAGTAATCTATAGAGCAAAGTTTGCACCTACAGTTTTTTCTGCAAGACAATTAATAAATCACGGACACTTTAAAGTTAATAAGAAAAAAGTAAACGTTTCTAGTTATTTAGTAAAAGAGGAAGATCTAATAGAGGTTAAAGATAAATCAAAGGCCCTAACTATTATTGATGCTTCTATAAGTAGTAAAGAGAGAGATGTTCCAGAGTATATTCAATTAGACTCTAAAAATAAAACAGCTAAGCTTGTAAGAGTACCAAAATTTGCAGACATTCCCTATCCAACCGTTATGGAACCAAAATTAGTTATTGAGTATTATTCAAGATAATAAAGATTTACTTTCTAAAAGTTTTTTTAATTCACCCTTATCAAACATTTCTTTAACTATATCGCATCCACCTACAAATTCGCCTTTGATATATAATTGCGGTATTGTTGGCCAATCAGTAAAATCTTTTATTCCCTGTCTAAATTCATTACTTTCCAAAACATTCACTCCTTTGAATTCAACTTTTAAATGTTTTAAAATATTTGACACAGCCATCGAAAATCCACATTGAGGAGATTCTGGGGTACCTTTCATAAACAGGACAATATTATTTGAATTTATAATATTTTTAATTTCAGCATTTATATCACTCATTTTTTCTCCTCGGTTGTTAATGCTAGCGCATGCAATTCATTTCCCATTTTACCTTTTAATGCTTTGTATACCATTTTATGTTGTTCAATTCTTGACTTACCGTTAAAGTTTTTTGAAATTATTTTTGCAGAGTAATGATTATTATCTCCAGCTGTATCTTTGAGCTCGATTTTTGCATCAGGAAAAGCACTCATTATCATAGTCGAAATATCATTTTTAGTTAATGGCATTAAATTTATTATACCATTGATTATTAATATCACGAAGTTCTTTTATTTTAAGGCTAAACATTTTCTGAATTTCAAACGCGTCATTTTGTATTTCAGCTACAATTTCAAAAAAGACATTATTTTTTTTTAAAAATATTTCTATCTTTTTCAAGTTATCTGGGGAAATTTCAATTAAATACCTCCCCTGATCCTCTCCAAAAAAATATTCCATTGTATTGGCAGACTTTTTCGGTTTATTTATTTTTAGACCCAGACCTGAAGAAATCGACATTTCAGCTAAAGCAACAAGCATACCCCCGGATGATATGTCATGAGCAGATAATACAAGATTATCTTTTATTAGTTTTAAAACAGCTAAACCATTATTTTTTTCATTAACTAAATTTATTTCTGGTGGAGGACCATCATATATTGAAAAATTTTCTTGAAGGAAAACACTTTGTTCAATATGCCCTAGTGTTTTTCCAATAACTATAATTAAATTTCCAGATTTTTTAATTTTAATATTTGTAATTTTTTTTAAATTATCTAATACACCAATGCCTCCGATAACAGGAGTCGGGTATATACTCTTAGAATTAGTTTCGTTATAAAACGATACATTTCCAGAGACCACGGGAAAATCTAAATACTCACACGCTTCTTTAATACCATCAATACATTTTATAAATTCACCCATCACCTCAGGTTTTTCTGGACTTCCAAAGTTTAAACAGTTTGTAATTGCAAAAGGTTTAGCCCCTACTGAAATTAAATTTCTCCAATTTTCGCATACAACTTGTTTACCTCCTGATTTTGGATCGGCTTTGCAATAATTAGCAGAGGAGTCCACAGAAATAGCTATGGCTTTATTTTTGTTATGAATCCTGATTACAGCAGAGTCACCACCAGATTTTTGAATAGTATCACACATTACGACCTGATCATATTGATCAGTAATCCAATTTTTATTTGAATGATTAGGCGAAGATAATATTTTAATAAGAGCATCTTCAATTTTTATTTTCTTTAAATCTTTTATTTTAATTTTATCTTTTGATACTTTTGACTCAGCCCATTTCCTGTCATACAAAGGCGCTTTATCAGCCAGTGCACTAATAGGAATGTCTGCTACTTTTTCATCATTAAAATTTAATATTAATCTATTAGAATTAGTTGTTTTGCCTATCACAACAAAATCTAAATCCCATTTATCAAAAATTTTTTTGGCTTGAACTTCTTTATTTTCATCAAGTATAATTAGCATTCTTTCTTGGCTTTCAGACAACATCATTTCATAAGGTTTCATGTTGTCTTCCCTGCAAGGCACTTTGTTTAGATTCAATTCAATTCCTAGTTTGCCCTTCGAAGCCATCTCTACACTAGATGAAGTTAGACCTGCGGCGCCCATATCTTGTATTGATATAATAGAATTGTCTTTCATTAATTCCAAACATGCTTCTAAAAGTAATTTTTCCGTAAAAGGGTCTCCTACTTGAACTGTTGGTTTTTTTTCCTCAGAATTTTCATCAAATTCAGCAGAAGCCATTGTTGCTCCATGGATGCCGTCTCTTCCGGTCTTTGAGCCGACATAAACCACAGGTTTACCGACACCTTTAGCTTTAGAGTAAAATATTTTATTTTTATTAGCATGACCGACTGCCATTGCGTTAACTAAAATATTTTCGTTATAGGTACTATTAAATTTAGTTTCTCCTCCGACAGTAGGTATACCAATTGAGTTTCCATAACCACCAATCCCAGACACAACTCCATTTAACAAGTTCTGAGTTTTACTATTATTTGGAGAACCAAAATGTATTGAATTCATCAACGCAATAGGTCTTGCACCCATAGTAAAAACATCTCTCAATATTCCACCAACACCAGTTGCTGCTCCCTGATATGGTTCAATAAATGATGGATGGTTATGACTTTCTATTTTAAAAACTATCGCATCATCATCACCAATATCAATAACTCCAGCATTTTCACCGGGACCTTGAATTACTATATTATTTTTTGTAGGTAGTTTTTTTAAATGAATCTTCGAAGATTTGTAGGAACAGTGTTCATTCCACATTGCAGAAAAAATTCCAAGTTCTAGTAAATTTGCATCTCTACCTAAAAGTTTTTTTATTTTTTCGTACTCTTCAAGCTTTAATCCGTGAGTCTCTATTTGATCTTTTGTAATTGACATATTAATTCGTTAAACTCAAAAATAATCTTAGCCCATCTTCAACTGATAAAATTTTATCCACCATTCTCTCTGGATGAGGCATCATTCCTAAAATATTTTTTTTTTCGTTAAGAATACCAGCAATATTATTAATGGAACCATTTGGATTAAATTTTATATCAACATTTCCTTTTTGATCACAATATTTAATAGGTATAAGTTCGTTATTTTCTAATTCATCCAGATGTTTTTTATCAGTAAAATAATTGCCTTCGTTGTGAGCGATGTTTAATTTTAAAATTTCACCAGACTTATATTTTTTAAAAAAATTATTTTTATTTGACTGTACTTTTACAAAAATATCTTTTGATATAAATTTTAATCCAGAATTTCTCAATAATGCTCCTTTTAATAAACCGCACTCAATTAAAATTTGAAACCCATTACAAATTCCCAGTATTAAGGATCCTTTTTTACCAGCAATAATAACTTCAGAAAGAATATTTGATTTTGCCGCTATTGCTCCTGATCTAAGATAATCACCGTAAGAAAAACCTCCTGGAATTACTATCAAATCAGATTTTGGCAATTCAGTTTCTTTGTGCCATACCATAGAATTTTTAAATTGTAATTTTTCGAGAGCTACCGCAACATCCCTATCACAATTTGAACCTGGAAAAACTATTACAGATGATTTCATTCCACTTTTTGAATTTTAAAATCTTCTATTATTTGATTAGATAATAATTTTTCACACATTTCCTTAACTTGGTTTTCAGCTTTCAAATAATCTTTCTCATTCATATATATTTCAAAAAATTTACCCTGTCTTATTTGTTCTAAATTTTTTATACCCATATTTTTAAGCGTTTGGCCTACTACTTTCCCTTGAGGATCAAGCACATCTTTTTTCAAAGTGACTGTTACAGCAAATTTCAATTTATTTTTTCTTAATGCTTATTGATGTAGGTTTCTTAAAGTTTACTTCACTAATATTTGTTGTTTCGGGTACTATACCCAATCTTCTAGCTACTTCTTGATACGCCTGTATTATATTTCCAAGATCTTTTCTAAATCTGTCTTTATCAAGTTTTCTTTCACTCTTAATATCCCAAAGTCGACAAGTGTCAGGACTTATTTCATCTGCAAGAATAACTTCTTTCTTGTCTCCATTCCATATTCTTCCAAATTCAAGTTTAAAATCTACAAGTTTTATTCCTATACCTCTGAACATTCCCGACATAAAATCGTTTATTCTAAAAGTCATTTCTTCTATAGATTTTATTTCTGTTTCTGTTGCCCAATTAAAAGCATAAATATGTTCTTTAGCGATAAGCGGATCTCCAAGCTCATCCTTTTTGTAACAAAACTCTATTAATGGTTTTTCTAAAATTGTACCATCCGTTACACCGAGTCTTTTTGTTAATGAACCTGTGGCTATATTTCGAACAATTACTTCGATAGGTATAATTTCAACTAATTTTATTAATTGTTCTCTCATATTCAATCTTTTTACTAAATGATTTTTAATTCCGACTTGCCCCAAGTTTTGAAGTATGTGCTCTGAAATTCTATTGTTAAGAACACCTTTTCCTTCAACTGTTGCTTTTTTTTGATTATTAAACGCAGTCGCATCATCTTTAAAATGCTGAACCGCTAAACCTTTTTCTTTGGTTTCGTAGATGATTTTAGCTTTACCTTCGTAGAGTTTTTTTCCTTTATTCATTTTTTCTTAATACTCTAGAGAAAATTACATTAATTTTTCTCGTGTGGTAACCAAAATCAAATAATTTTTTAAGAATATTAACAGGTATTTTGTCCATAATTACCTGGTCTTTTAACAAGCTATCGTAGAACGGGATATTATTTTCTAAGGATTTAATCGCGCAGCGTTGAACAATTCTATATGCTTTATCTCGTCTAATACCTTTAGATGTTAGTTCGAGTAATACTCGTTGAGAAAAAAATATTCCTTTGGTTAAATCAAGATTTTTTTTCATATTATCTTTATTTACTCTCATTGATTTCACAACATTGTTAAGACGATCAAGAGCAAAATCTAAAGTAACAGTTGTGTCAGGACCTATATTTCTTTCTACACTAGAATGAGAAATATCTCTTTCATGCCAAAGAGCCACATTTTCTAAAGCCGGTATTACAGACGATCTAATAAGCCTGGCCAAACCAGTAAGATTTTCTGTAAGAACTGGATTTTTTTTGTGCGGCATTGCCGAAGAACCCATTTGTTTATTATTAAAAAATTCTTCAACTTCTGAAACTTCTGTTCTTTGCAAATGTCTTATTTCAGTTGCAAATCTTTCGATTGAACTTGCTATTACACCAAGAACTGAGAAAAAATATGCATGTCTATCTCTAGGTATAACTTGGGTTGATATAGGTTCAATATTCAAATTTAATTTTTTTGCAACATATTTCTCTATCCTTGGATCTACATTAGCAAATGTACCAACAGCACCCGATATTGCACAGGTCGATATTTCTTTTATTGCACGCTTAAGTCTTTTATGATTTCTTGAAAATTCTTCATAAAAAGTTAGAAGCTTTAAACCAAAAGTAGTTGGCTCCGCGTGTATGCCATGACTCCTACCTATACACAAAGTATATTTATGTTTGATAGCCTGTTTTTTTATAGATTTTAATAAAATTTCTATATCTTTAGATATTATTAATCCTGATTGCTTTAATTGAATATTAAAACAAGTATCTAGTACATCAGAAGAAGTCATTCCCTTGTGTAAAAAACTTGCTTCTTTACCAACTTTTTCAATTATGGATGTTAAAAAAGCTATAACATCGTGCCTAACTTTGCCCTCAAGTTTTAAAATTTTTTCTACATCTATTTTTGATTTAGCTTTAACTTTTTTAACAACACCCTTAGGTATAATTTTGTATTTTTCCATTGCTTCAGCGGCAGCAATTTCGATTTTAAGCCATAGGTTATATCTATTTTTATCAAGCCAAATATCTCTAACTTCTTTTCTTGAATATCTTTCAATCATATATTGTAAGGAGGATAATCTAAGCCTTTATTTGAAGTTGTAAATATTTCATAACCATCATCAGTTATACCAACAGTGTGTTCAAATTGTGCGGACAATTTTTTATCTTTGGTGACAGCTGTCCATCCATCATTTAAGATTTTAGTTTCGTAATTTCCTTCATTAACCATTGGCTCAATAGTGAAAATCATACCTTCCTTTAACTTTTCACCTGTATTTGCTTCTCCATAATGCAAAATATTCGGATATTCATGAAACTTTTTTCCAGTTCCGTGGCCACAGAAATCTCTAACAATAGAAAAACCTTCAGCTTCAACATGCTTTTGAATTGTTGAACCTAAATCACCAAGTAGAGTTCCGTTTTTTAATATATCTATTGATTTTATCATAGCCTCATAAGTAGTTTTTACTAATTTGCTTGCTTTAGTCGAAACTTCTCCAACAAAAAACATTCTACTCGTATCGCCATGCCATCCATTTTTTAAGGCTGTTACATCTACATTTACTATGTCACCTTCATTTAAAACTTTATCTTTTGGAATGCCGTGACAAACGATATGGTTTGGAGAAGTGCAACATGATTTAGGAAATCCTCTATAAAATAATGGAGCTGAAAAAGCCCCATTATCATTTATATATTCGTAACATAAATTATCTATCTCATCTGTTCTGACGCCTGGTTTAATAATTTTTGTAATTTCATCTAAAGCACCAGACGCAATAGACCCTGCTTTTCTTGTTCCGTTAAAAGCTTCTAACATTTTATCTGTCATTTAATAAAGTTTTAATTTTTTTATTTATTTCTATTCCTTTGTTAGAAAATTTACAATCATAACAAAGCAATTTTACATTTTTTTTTAATGCTTTTTTAAAAGTATTAAAATATTCTGGATCAATATCTGAGGCAATACTAAAAGATTTGCAACCCTCTATTTGAATCAAGAACATTAAATAACTCTCATATCCAAGCTTATTTGCAGATACAAGGCCTTCCAAATGCTTTTTTCCACGACTTGTAACTGCATCTGGGAATTCTGCATGAGTTTTTTTTCTACTAAGAGATACACTTTTTACTTCAAGGAATGCATTTAAATTACTTTTTGTATTGTATAATAAAAAATCAAATCTCGTATTGTTACCAAATTTTTTTTCAGCTTTAACAAGTTTAAATTCTTCTAGCTCTTTAATTAACTTCTTTTCAATAGACTCTTGAACAATTTTGTTTGTAATATGAGTGTTTACACAAAACTTTATTTTGTTAACTTCTATAATTTGCAAAGTATATTTCAGCTTTCTTTTTTCGTTATTTGATTTTGTAATCCAAACAGTATTTCCTTTGTTTAAAAGTTTAAACATTGACCCTGGATTGGGACAATGAGCAGTTACAATTTTATTTTTTAACTTAATATCTACAAAAAATCGCTTATATCTTTTTATTAAAACTCCTGGTATTAATTCGTTCTCAAAATTCATTAATTTAATATTATCAAATTATGGTTAGAAAAAATAAAAAAATTACCGCTGGAATTTTAATAATTGGTAATGAAATTTTATCAGGTAGAACAAGAGATCAAAACGTATCTTATTTATCCCATTGGTTGAATGATAAACTAGGAATAAAAATTAGTGAGGTAAGAATAGTTCCAGATATTGAAAAAAAAATAATTGATGCAATAATTAGTTTAAGTAAAAGTTATAATTATGTTTTTACTACTGGCGGTATTGGCCCAACACACGACGATATTACTGCAAAATCTATATCCAAAGCTTTTAAAAAAAAATATATTTATAATAAAGAAGCCTATAATATTTTAGGAAAATATTATGGAAAAAAGAACTTTAATGATCCACGAAAAAAAATGGCTAAAATGCCCGAAGGTTCAAAGTTAATTTATAATCCATCTAGTGCTGCTCCTGGATTTATGATTAAAAATGTTTTTTGTCTTCCAGGAGTTCCTTCAATATTACAATCAATGTTAGATAATTTAAAAAAATATTTAAAGATGGGTTCTAAAATTTATGATTTAACAATCAGCGTCGAAACAGTAGAGAGTAAAATTGCAAGAATTCTAGGGGAAACACAAAGAAAATATAAAAAATTTATTGACATAGGAAGTTACCCTTTTTTTAGACTTGGGAAAATTGGGGTTTCAATAGTATTGAGATCTTCAAATAAAAATAATTTACAATCTTGCCACAAATATATAATTAAAATATTGAAAAAAAAAGGTATAGAAATATTTAAAGGAGACTGATGTTATATTTTGCATACGGTAGTAATCTTCATCACAAGCAAATGAAAAAGAGATGTAGCCAGTCAAAATACATTGGTTGTTATACTCTTAAAAATTATAAACTTTTTTTCAGAAACTTTTATTTTGGTGGCGGTGTTGCCGATATACAGAAGAAAAAAAACAGCCATGTTTTAGGAGCTGTTTACAAAATTACAAAAAAAGATGAAAAGAAGTTAGATGTATATGAAGATTATCCAAATACTTACATAAAAAAATATTTTAAAATTCACGGAAAGAAAGTGATGTTTTACTACATGCCAAAAAAAACAAAACATGTTCCTCCAAGTAAAAGATATTTGAATATAATAATACAAGGCTATAAAGATTGCGGTTACAAAGAAAATTATATTGTGATTTCTGGAAATAAAAAAATAAAAATAAAATGAAAATCTACGATTGCTTCATGTATTTCGATGAAGACGTGGTTCTAGATCTTCGTTTGAATTATTTAAATAATTATGTCGATAAGTTTGTAATCGTCGAAAGTAAATTTAGTCATAGTGGTGAAAAAAGACATTTAAAGTTTAATATTAAAAATTTTGAAAATTTTAAAAAAAAAATAATTTATATAGTAGTTGATCATGAGCCACCTGATATACAGATAGTTAAAGATTCCGACGATGAGAATACTAAAAATAGTAAATATATTTTAAATGGTATGCGGAGAGATTTTTATCAAAGGAATTTTATTACCAAAGGCTTAAATAGTGCAGAAGATGAAGATTATGTATTAATTTCTGATTTAGATGAAATTCCAAAATTAGAAAATGTTAATTTTAATTTAGTTAGAGAAAAACTTTTGTTTTTTAAACAAAAAATGTTTTATTATAAATTTAATCTATGTTCTGAAACTATTAGCTGGACTGGAACACGAGCATGTAAAAAGAAATTTTTAAAATCGCCTCAGTGGCTAAGAAATATTAAAGATAGGTCATATTCACCACTTCGTTTAGACATTTTTTTTTCTAGGAATAAATATTCAAACATAAACTTTGTTAAAGATGGAGGATGGCATTTTTCCTACATCAAAACACCCGAGGAGATTGAAAATAAACTAAAATCTTACGCACATCATAGGGAATACGAATTAAATAGTCTTGGAATAGAAAAAATAAAAAATAAAATAAAAAATAAGGAAAGTATATACAATCTTAAAACTGATATGAAAAAATCAAAGTTTAATACTGGACAAAAATTAGTGCTTATAGAAACTAAACATTTACCAGTATATATAAGGAACAATTTAACAAAATATAAACAATGGTTGGCGTAAAAATTTTTAATGAAATCTAATGCTATAATTACACTTGCTGACTCAAATTACTTTGAACTTTTAAAAGAACTTATAGACTCAATTAATTACCATAAAGAAAGTAAAAACATTTCTATATGTATTTTGGATGCAGGTTTAACACCAGATCAAATTGAAATTATAAAACCAAAAGTTTATTCAATTAAAAAAGCTGAGTGGGATATAGAAGTTCCGGGTTATAAAGTTCTAAAAAAAGAGTGGTTAAAAAGCCAAGTTTCACGAGCATTCCTACCAAATTATTTTCCTGAATTTACAAAATATCTTTGGATTGATTGTGATGCCTGGGTAAATTCTTGGTCTACCATAGAACTTTTCTTTAAAGCATGTGAAAACGGTAAGTTAGGAATTACTCAAACAATAGGTCCGGGATATAGAATAATATCAAAAGCAAAGTGGCTTATAGGAAAATTTGCTGCAATAAAATCTCAAAATTACAAACACGCTAAATCCTCAGGTATTAAGGAGGATATTGCAAGAAAATTAGCATTTGCTCCTCATATTAATATTGGAGTTTTTTCTTTGGAAAAAGAATCTGAATGTTGGAAGGTTTGGCAAAAAAATTTAAAAAAGACTTTATCAAAAGGTAAAGTTTTCGGATCTGAAGGTTTGGCAATTAATATTGCTGTTTATCACGACAATGTGGAAGTAGAGTTTTTACCTTTATATTGTAATTGGATAGCCAGCAACATGTTGCCAAAATATGATATAGAAAAGAAAACTTTTGTGGAGCCATATCTTCCAAATAATAAAATAGGCATTATGCATTTAGCTGCAGGAATTTGGGTTGAAAATGATGATATGAGAACTAATAAAAATATGAAAATAAAGCTTAAAACAGTACAGGGTGGTGAAATTAATAAAAGTTTGAGGTATGAAAACAAATAATATTATTATTTAAATGAGCAAAATTAATATTTTTAAAAAAATCTATAGAATATTAAATAAATTTTTACTAATAATATTTTCAAAAGTTATTTCTCAATTTTTAAAACCTCTAGGATTAATCATTGTACCTTCTTATGATAAAATAAAAAATTTTGCATATTATTTCTCGCCATTATCAAGAAGATTGATTTTTTATCCAAAAAAAAATGAATTTAATAAAATAATTGTAGACACATCCTCAAATTTTTCATTGCTTTGTCAATTAGGTGGTGAAAAATATCAAACCGCAAAGTCTCCATATGCTAATTGGCACAGATGTGGCTACACGGGTTTTTACAATTTATTATTTTCAAATCTAAAAGATAAAAAAATAAATTTTGCAGAAATTGGTGTTGAAACTAATGATTCCATTAAAATGTGGAGAGAATATTTTTCCACTGCAACTATCCATGGTTTTGAATTTTATGAAGAAAAAATTAAAAAAGCACAAACAGATGGATTAAAAAATACTTTTTATCACAAAATTGATGTCCGAAGTAAAGAAGATATAATTAAAAGTTTTAATCAAACTAATACAAAATTTGATATAATTATTGATGATAGCACTCATTATTTTGATGATCAAATAAACATTATAAAAAATTGTAACCAGTTTTTAGAAAAAAATGGGATTTTAATTATTGAAGATATATATAAATCTAGAAAAGGTTATTCTGAATTAGATTATTATAATTCTTTAAAAGACATAAAAAATTCTTTTAATGAAATTGTTTTTATTGAAACAAAACATGTGAATAACTATTCAGCAAATTACAAATTTGAAAAAATTTTAGTTTTAATAAAAAAGTAATGAATATTTTCAAATATTTAAAATATATACCAATTATAATAATAAATTATATATTATTTTTTTTTTCAATTTATATTATAAGTGGTTTTCTTTTATTAAAAGGTATTACTCCAGAAATAAAACTGATTACCGAATATCAAAGAAACTTTTATTTTCACGGCGGCATTAGAAATCTTTGGCAAAGTCAAAAAGAATGTATAGAATTTGATGAAGACCTTATTTTTGTTCCCAAAAAAACTATTTGTAATTTTAAAAATCTAGAATTTGATACTTTAGTAAAATTTGACAAAAACGGCAGATATTCTGAACATCCTTCATCAGAAAGAAAAGGTATAGCCGTTATAGGCGATTCTCATGCAATGGGTTGGGGAGTAAATGATGATGAAACTTTTTCGTCACTACTAGAAAAAGAAATAAATAGACCAGTTTTTAATCTTGCGGTTTCTGGATATGGCACTCCTAGAGAAATTATAAGATTAGAAAAATCAAATCTATTGGATAAAGTCGATACCGTCATATTACAATATTGTTATAATGATTTTGGTGAAAATATAGGATTTGAAAAAAACAGTTATGATGTTGCTAAACAAAAATTTAGTACAATGGCCACCTCAAAACCCATAAGTAACTATAGAAAACTTAGAAAGGCAGTGAGATACTCAGTCACAATTCCATTTGATATAATCAATAAAAAAAATCAATCACTTGATTTTACTGGACACAAAAAAATTTTACTTCAAGTATTAAAAGATTATCCAAGTTTAAAAGATAAAAAAATTGTTATTTTTTACGCCAATGGTTTTAATATGAAATTTTATAACTTTCCCAAGGGACAATCAGACATAATGGAAAATGTATATTTTTTAGGATTAAATATGGGAGAAGAACATTTTTTCAAAATCGATGGTCATTTAAGCCCTTTTGGTCATTCAGTAGTTGCTAAGGAAATATCAAAAGTTTTATATGAATAAAAAAGTAATATATATAAATTTAATTGTAATATTTTTATCATATTTACTTCTAGATATTCTTATAAGTAACACTTATTTAAATTTAAAAAAAAAAACTTGCTATAAATTTGAGGAATTTTATTACGAATTAAAAAAAAATTGTAAAGGATTAGATAAATTTAAATCAGGTTTTCCTACAGTTAATGTTTATACCGATCAAAATGGTTTAAGAATTGGAAAAAATGATAAAAGAAAAAAAGAAGACAAAATATTTATCTTTGGAGACTCTTTTACTTTTGGAGTGGGTTTGGAATATAAAGACACATATACAGGATTATTAGCAAAAGAATTTAAAAATTATGATTTTTATAATTTTGCAGTAGGGTCATACAGCCCTTCAGTTCATCTATATAAATTAGAAGAACAAATTAAAAAAAACATAATACCGAAAAAAATTATTTTATTTTTAGATATGACAGATGTTCATGATGAAGGCGCAAGATGGGTTAATTCAGATAGCAATAATAACCCTATGTTAGCATCAAATTTAATCTTTAATAGATTTAGTAAAAATGAAAAATTTACACACAAAAATTTTAAAATAACCAGATCTTTAGCGCACTTTATTAATTATAATTTAAGGGTTTTAAGAAGTGGTAAAAAATCTATTGATAATAAAAATACAGTTAAAACAAGTTTACAAGCAGGTTTTACTTATAGAAAATTAAATAAGCTAGGTTCGCATTATGAAAATGATATTTTTAATAAAGGTCAAAATAAAATAAAACAAAAAATCAATCAAATTTCAAATATTGCAAAGGAAAATAATTCTGATTTTTATTTAGTGGTGTACCCATTTGCGGAAACCCTAGTTTATGGACAAAAGATTTTTAACTGGGAAAATTTTGCAAAAAATTTATGTAAAAATAATAATTGTAAATTGATCAATACCTTTGAAGCGTTTAGATATGAAAAAGAAAAAAATGACAACTGGTATTCAAAACTTTATTTTGTTGGAGATGAACATTTTAATAAAGGTGGCAATAAAATAATCGCTGAAGTTCTAAAAAATGAAATTTTTAAAAGATAAGTAAATTATGAAAAAAATAACTTTTTATATTCTAGGTAGTTTTATAACTTTATTAATATTGTATCTTGTTTTTTTTATTTATTTTTTTTTTACTTTAGATAAAGAATTCAGATATAATTTTAGTAGCATTGAATATTTGAATTTTTACAAAGAGTACTCAAAAAAAGTAAATCATCTAAGATTTAGACCAAAATTTAAATTAAATTCAAAACAGGAACAGCTTTTTACTATTCTTAATAGTTCGGAAAATTCTAAAACAATTTTATTTCAAGGAGATTCTTGGATTCAAGGAATGTTAAAGAAGCCAAAAGCAAAAGACTATTTAATTAAATTCGTAGGTAATGATGCAAAATTAGTTAATGCAGGTATCACTTCTTTTTCACCATCTTTAATAAATGTACAATATAGTGTTTTGGAAAAAGATTTCAAAATAAAACCAGAAATTTTATTTATTTATATTGATCAAACAGATATCGGTGATGAATATTGTAGATACAAAAATTTAAGATACTTGAATCAAAATGGAAATTTAGAAAAAGTTCTTTATGAGGAGTTTCCAATATTTAAAGGAACTTTCAACATTCACGAAATTTTAATACTTTCAGAAATTGATCTTAAATATAAATCAAAAATAATTAAGACTCATAAATATTTTAATTATAAATTAATAAAATCTATAAATAGATTTAAAAAGCAATATCAGAGAATTATTAAAAAAAGTTATTATTTTGAGAAATGCGACTCACAAAAAATGGAAAGTTATTTCATATCAGCTAATCACGAAGCTAATGCACATTTTGAAAAGGTTTTAAAAGAGTATTTTGAAAAAATTACCAACAAAGATTATTTAAAAAAAATATTTATAATTACACATCCTCATAAAACGCACATATCATCAAATAAATATGAGATGAACGTTTCAAATTTGGTAGAAAATGTAACTAAAAGTTTTCCTAAAGTTAAACATATTAATTTCACAAATATTTTAAAAAATAATCCGAGTTTTTATGATGGTGCGAATGAAATTTGGATGTCAGATCAAATGCATCTAGTTGATTCTAGTTACTTTTTTTTTATTAAAGAGATTTTAAGAATCTCTAATCTTAAAGAGTTGAATAATTAAAAATCTTTTGATTTAATTAGATGTTAAAAAGACAAGTTTATCATTATATTCTTTAATTAAATTGTCTTTCCATTCAACATTTAATTTATTATTAAAAAAATTATTTAATAACTCAGGATTAAATGTAGTTTTTGAATTAAAGTATTCATATGAGATTAATGAAATCTCTTTAACATGAAATTTTTCAATATATTTACAATAATTATCTATAACTTTTTTTGGCATTTCAACAAAACTTGCTGCATTGTGAAAATGATCTATTTTTATTTTAAGTTTTTCTATCTTCCATGGGGGAACACAGATAATTTCTAAACTATCGTCATTTGAAAAACTTATTTCTTTTAAATCCTTAATTTGCAAATAGTCTTTTACGCTTTTTCCATAAAAATGTCTCAAGTATTCAGTTCCCACAAAAATATTAGGCACAATATCCAAATAAAGTATTTTTTTAATATTTGGAAAATTTGATATAATAAAATGGACATTAACACCAAAACCTCCTCCAATTTCAAAAAAACTTTTTATTTTTTTAAAGTCAAATTTATTTTGAAGCTTGTCAATTCTATCGGCCATTTGCAGGTAATGAGTAGAGTAATCTTTTCCATCTAAACTAAATTTTTGGATACAACCAAATTCTGTGGTATTTTCAAACTCGTATTTTTTTATCAGTCTAATTACATCTTCATTTTTTTGATAAACAATAGCTAAATTTTTAATATATCTATCTATATTAACTTTTGTAGCTCTAAGCTGTTCTTTAAAAATTATATTTACTAAAGGTAAAGATAAAAATTTGGATACTATTCTTCCTTTTAAATTCAGTTCGTTTCTTGCATCAAAAACTATATTATCACCAAAACTAGTAGTTATTCCTGAATTTATACCTCTAAATTCACTTAATCCTTTTTTTTTAATTTCATGTAGTGCTTTTGTATTTTTATAATTCCAATATGGTCCAGCAGAATAAAGCTCTTTATTATTTGATTTCTCATCTCTAACTAATTTTTCTAATAGATTTTTGTCCATTTTTAAATTCAATGAAGACCTTTTTATTGTATTTTATACTATACTTAAATCATGAAGAGATAAAAAACTTTATTTTTGCCAAATTTATCAATTAATGTATATATATGCGCAAATGCCCTCGTGGTGAAATGGTAGACACAAAGGACTTAAAATCCTTGCCCGCAAGGGAGTGCCAGTTCGAGTCTGGCCGAGGGCACCAATTTTATGAAAAATTTTAATATTTGTGTCCATATTCCATTATATTTAGAAAAAAGAAAAAAAAAACAAATGAAAAACTTTAAAAAAGTATGTACTAGCTTTTTAAAACTTTCTAAAAAAACTAAAATATTTATTCATTGCAATAAGAAATTAAAAAGTAAAAATAAGAGAATTAAATATATCTTTCACAGTTTTAAAAATGCTCATCCTTTCAAATTAACATGGTATTGCAGAAATTTAATGGAGCAACAAAAAGAAGATTATGATATTTTTATTTATTGTGAGGATGATATTTTATTTACAAAGAAAAATTTTAAATATTGGATAGAAAATAAGGAGAATTGTATCAAAAATGATTATAATTTGGGATTTTTAAGAGTCGAAGTGAATAAAAAAAATAAAAAACTTTATTCAACAGATCAAGTTGAAACATCAAAATTTTATGTTGATTTATCAAAAAAGAAATATATTTGTTTGGCTAATTCAAATTGCTCATTTTGGATATATGATAAAAATGAGTTTAATAAATTCATTACATCAAAATTTTGGAGTTTTGAATGGAAATGGATATCTATTTCAGACATTTTATTAATAAGGGAAATGGCAGCTGTTGGCTGGCACGGAAAAAATATGAATGGCTTAGATATGGACAGATATTTGAATACTATAGTTCCTTTAATTAATAAAAAATTAAATAGTAATTCATTTATTAGACATTTATCTGATAATTACGCTAATGCCCCACAAGGTTTCTTTGGTACTTTTAAAATTAATGATATTGTTGATAAAAATTTAAAAAAATTTGTACCCCCAAGTAATATTATGAACTTTTTTAAGAGATTTAAATATATTATTTACCATACTTTGAGAATTAATATAAAAAGATATTTTAAAAAAAATAAACTTCACAAAGATCTTAGAAGCGGATTAATATTCAGATAAATTTTATGAATAAGTTTCATTTTATTTTTGACAAAACAAAACGTACACAAAATCTTAAAAAAATATTTAAAAAATACAGAAATTATTCTTTAAAAAAATCTACTATTATTGTTGTTGCAGGAGGTGACGGTTTTATGCTTCGTGTTTTAAAAAAATTCTATAAGTATAAAAAACCCTTCTACGGTATAAATTGTGGGACTATTGGTTTTTTAATGAATAAATTATTTTTCACTAACCTAGAAAATAGAATAAAGCAGGCTAAATCTTTTATTATTAATCCTATAGAGTCTAATATAATTACTACGAATAAAAAACTTTTTAAGACCATATCTATTAATGAAATTTCTCTTTTAAGACAAAGTAAACAAACAGCAATTTTAAATTTACAAATCAACCATAAAAATCTAATTAAAAAATTAATAAGTGATGGAGTTTTGGTTTCAACACCAGCAGGAAGTACGGCTTATAACTTGTCAGTTAATGGACCTATACTTTCATTAAATTCTAAGAAAATCGCTGTCACACCCATAAGCCCATTTCGACCTCGAAGATTAAGAGGAAAGATAATTTCAGATAAATCTCTAGTTACAATAACTAATCTTGAACCAGAAAAACGACCAGTTTCGGCAGTAGCTGACAACAATGAATTTCGAAACATAAAAAAAATTAAGATAAAAGTTAATAAAAATAAAAAAATTCAACTTCTTTTCAATAAAGGCAGTAGCTTAATAAAAAAAATTAAAGAGGAACAAAGGAAAAAAATTAAATGAATTTTTTATGCATGACAAAAAAATATTTAATTATTTTAGTTATAAGTTTTTTTGTATCATTATATTTATTTGAAGAAGATTTAAAAGAGGCATCATAAATGTAGAACTTCAACCAGATACTTGTGATGTTAAATTATTTTTTTTTTTGGATTTTCTGTGTTATGTAATTAGTATATGAAACTTTCATATCGCCCAGAAATAGATGGTTTACGTGCAATTGCTGTTGGTGCTATAATTCTCTATCACGCACAAATCTCTATTCTTGGTTATCTACCTTTTAAAGGTGGATTTATTGGTGTTGATATATTTTTTGTTATCTCTGGTTATCTAATTACATCTATTATTTTAAAAGAATTTTTCACTACAGGTTCATTTTCATTTAAACATTTTTATGAAAGACGGGTAAGACGAATACTTCCAGCATTATTGTTTGTAATGTTAGCATCACTTCCATTTGCCTGGATGTATTTGTTACCAAGTAGTTTAATAGATTTTTCTAAATCTATTCTTTATTCACTTGGTTTTAGTTCTAACTTTTATTTTCACTATTCAGGTCTACAATATGGTGTTCAACATGGATTACTGAAACCATTTCTTCATACATGGTCATTAGCTGTTGAAGAACAATTTTATATTTTATTTCCAATAGTTTTATTAATTATATTAAAATATTTTAGAAAATACTTAATTCATATTTTAATCTTAACATTTGTTCTAAGTTTAAGTTTAGCAGATTGGACTAGTAGAAATTATCCTTCTGTTTCTTTTTATTTCTTACATACAAGAATGTGGGAACTCATATCAGGTTCAATTTTAGCGTATTTTGAAATTACAAAAGGTTATAGAAGCAAAAATCAATTATTAAATTCAATACTTCCTTTTACTGGATTAATATTAATTGGATGTTCTATTTTATTTTTTGACATTTTTCATGTCATTCATCCATCATTTTATACAATATCTCCAATTATTGGCGTTTGTTTGATTATCTGGTTTTCAAATAAAGATGAATTAATTACAAAAATACTATCAAATAAATTATTTGTTGGAATTGGTTTAATTTCTTACTCCTTATATCTTTGGCATTACCCAATTTTTGCTTTTGCTAGAAGTACAGGGATACTAATGGGAGATCTGTACAACAAGTTATTATTAATTCCAATTTTATTATTTTTATCTATTTTTTCATTTTTTTTTATTGAAAGACCTTTTAGAGACAAACAAAAAATTAATTTAAAAAAATTAAAGATTACTATTATTGGTTCAATTTTATTTTTATTCTCATTTAATTTTTATTTAATCAAAGAAGATGGCGTTCAAACAAGATTTATAGAAATGTTTCAAAATAGTTTTTTTGAAAGAAAAGCTAATTATTACCAAAATGATACTTCAAAAAAAGTTTTGCTAATAGGAGACTCTCACGCAAGAACATTAGAATTTAATCTTAACAATGAGTTAAAAAATAAAAGTTTAAGTTTTTATAGATTTAGTACGCCATTTTATCTTAAAAATTTTAATGAGATAGATCGAAAAACAAAAAAAATTAATAAAAGTTTTGTTCAAAAAAATGAAAAAATTGATAACTTTTTAAAAAATAATTCTGATTTAATAATAATTATTCATCAAAGGTGGTCCCAAGTATTCTTGGAGAGTTATTTTCAAAATGAAAAAGGTATCAAAGAAAGAGAAAATCTTATTACTGATCATATTTTTGAACCATTTGATAAAAAGACAATTTCTATAGAACAAAGGCAAAATTTTTTAAAAGAAAGTTTTTATCTTCAATTAAATAACGCTATCAATAAAGGACATAAAATAATTATAGTTTATCCGGTAGCAGAAATGGCATTTGATCCTTATAGATTGATTTTTAAAGAATATTTGAAAACTAAATATTGGTTTAAAGAAAATCAATTTTCTCCTCAAATATTATCTTCAAGTTATGAACTTTATAAGAAAAGACATAAATTAATATTTGAAATTTTAGACAATCTTCAAAATCCAAATATTTATAGAGTTTACCCACATAAATTATTTTGTGATACAAGTATTAAAAATAGGTGTGTTGCTAACGATAAAAATAATATTTTCTATTATGATGACGATCATTTATCTATACAAGGTTCAAAACTTGTTGTAGATAAAATAATCAAAGAAATAGAAAAAATAGAACTTAAATCCAACTAAACCCTAATCTCCATATAATTTTTTTTGGATAATCATAAAAATATAAATCAACGATTCTTTCTGATAATTTTTTTATGAATGGTGCCCCCACACGGACTCGAACCGCGAACCTACTGATTACAAATCAGTTGCTCTACCAATTGAGCTATGAGGGCTTGAACGTTATTTAACTTAAATCTCAAATAAATTCAAATCTTTTCATCTCGCAAAAGTTAAATTAAAGAGATAAAATAATCGGATTATAATTATGAAAAAATCTTTTTTTATATTATCGATAATCTTATCTTTTTTTTTAACTAAAATTTTAGCAAATGAACAAAGTAATAGTGGCACCAAATTTATAGTAGTAGGTCACATTTATCCAATAATTAATGATGAAAAAAAAATTAAAAAATTGATTTCGAAAATAAATTCTCATAAACCAAAATATGTTTTTATTTTAGGTGACTCACGATTAAATAAAACGGAAATTGTTAATAATTTTAAAAAACAGATTAAAGCACAAACTTTCTTTTCACCTGGAAATCATGATTTAAAAGATAGAAACACTTATAAAAAAAATATTGGATACTTTAATTATGTTATAAATGAGAAAGATATAAAATTTATTCTTTTAAATTCATCCGAAAGTTTAAAAAATTTATCAAATTATTTAAAAGAAAATTTAAAAGAAAAATTTGAAAATGGCCCGACAATAATTTTAACACACCATAGAATCTGGGATGATACACTTCTTAGCCAAAATCCCTTCGAACATGATAAAAGTTTTTATTTTAAGGACATTTTCAAAATAATAGATGGAAAAGTTGATGCAATATTTTCAGGAAATTCAAAAAGACAATATTTTAGAGACCTTACAGATGATGGCCTTAGTTATGGAAAACAAAATATAAACCTTATTTATTGGATGGATAAAGTTAAAAATATTGATTTATACTCAATTGGCATGGGAGATGGAGATCCAAAGGCAAATTTTGTAGTAGTTAATGTTGAGGGAAATAGCCTCAATATAAAAGGTGATTATTCTACTACTAGAAATTTCGACATTTTACCAATCGAGCTAATATCTCCGGACAAATATAGACTCAATATAAACAACACAAAAGGAATAAGAGAGCATGTTTCTGAAAAATACTATTTGATTAATAAAAAAAAATTTATTTTAGCCATAATTTTAATATTATTTATTTTTCTAATTTTAATTTTTAGAATTTTTAAAAAGAAATAAATTCAACTTTTTATGAAATTAAAGTATAAATCTGTTGATTATAAAAACTTTTAATGAATATTTTCAAAAAATATATCAAATACTTCTTAATTTTTTTATTCATATTTTTTTTAGGTTTATTTTCCGAAAGATTTGATTTTGATAAAAAAATTTTTAATTTTACTAAGTACTTAGTGGATTACACATCTAGGACTTTTTATGGTTTTATTTCAAAAGAAAAAATTAATATTGAAATTAAACCAGAACATTATGATAAAATTTTAAAGGTAAGAGAACTAAGTCTAAAAAAAAATCAACTAAGAGAAGATATTCAGGAGTGGGTTCCAGCAAAGTTAATAGTCGATAACAATACCTACGATATCAGAATAAGATTAAAAGGTACATTCCCAGATCATTGGAATGACCCAACACAATGGTCTTTTCAAATAAAAATAAATAATAATTCAAAAACTTATCTCGGCTATAGAAGATTAAATCTTCAGCCTCCAAAAACTGTTAATTATTTATATGAATGGCTTTTGATGAAAGCTTTTGAAAATGAAAAACTAATTAGCCTTGGTGCTACTTATATTAATTTACAAATAAATGGAAGCAATAGAGGAGCATACATTTTACAAGGAGCTATATCTGAAGAAATTATTAAAAAAAACAAAAGACAAGCAGGACCTGTTATTGGATTTAGCAAGAAACTTTATTTAAAAGAGATGATAAACTCTCAAAGGTTAGACAAATTAAATGCTGTAGATTCATTAAATGGAATTGAAGATACCTTTTGGAGAGCAAAAATTGAACCAGTCCAGTTTTCAGATGATCTCTTAGGAACAAAGCAAGAAGAATATTTGCAAAAAGCCATATATCTTTTAGAGTCATTTAGAAAAGGTTCTTTAAAAACAGATCAAGTATTTGATATTAAACAACTTGCAAAAGTCATGGCTTTAAGAGCCGCGTTAGGATCATCAGAATTTGATTGGAGAGATACTAAATTTTATTTTAATCCAACAACTTCGCTGTTAGAGCCAATTTCAAAGGAGTCTCATGTTAGTTTGGATTTAAATTTTAGAGACCATTATTTTTCTTGGTGGATTGATAGTTCTGACATACGTTCTCATTATATAAACAATACTAACTTTTTTTTAGATTTATTATACAAAGATGAAAATTTTTACAGAGAATATTTATCTCAATTAAATAATTTTTCCAAACAAAAATATTACAAAGAATTAATAGAAAAAAATACAGATGAATTTAAAAAATTTAGTAGATTATTAAATCAAAATTATCCATCAAAACAAATTTTTTCTGAAGAACATATTGAAATAACAAGATTAAGAATATTAGATTTTTTAAATCCAGTTCAAGGAATAAATGTTTATTTTTCAGAATATAAAGAAAATTTTTTAACTCTAAATATATCAAATTTACAAAGACTTCCTGTTGAGATTCTAGGTATTGAATTTGAAGATAATTCAAAAATCTATTTAGAAAAACCAAATCGAATAAATGGCAAGACACCATTATTAGCGGTTAAAAATAATTTAGTTAAAATTGACTGCAAATTTAAAGAACAGTGCAAAAAATTATTTATAAACAAACAAAAAGTAATTTTTAAAATATTTGGACAAGATAAAGAGATAAAAGAAGAGATATCTCAACATTATTTTAAAAGTAAATAATGTTGAAATTTTACTTAAAAAAAGGATATAAGTTAATTATATGGATGAATTAACACCATTATTGTTTTTAGTTTTTAGCGGATTAATATTGAGATTTTCACTAACTTCTGTTGGACAAGCGTGGGCAAAATCACATGCTCAAACTGTTACTTTCATGGTTTTACCAGTTATTACTTATGTGATTACCAAAACAATTGCTGGCAATATTGCGCTGTCATTAGGAATGATTGGAGCACTTTCTATTGTTCGATTTAGACACCCAGTGAAAAGTGCCCTAGAACTTATAATGTATTTTGATCTGATCACTATAGGTATTGCTACTAGTGTGAGAACAAAGTGGGCAATACAATTATTAATATGCTCGGTAATAATAATCTTTCTTGTAAAACTTGCTCAAATAATTTCTAAAAAATTTGGTAAATCCTTTTACAACATGTCTTTTAATGAAGGAAATATTAGTAACTCATTAGAAATTTCATCAAAAGAAAGAATTAACTTTATAGAGAGTAGCGATCACTTATCAAATTCAATAATAGATAATGAAAAAAATGAATTTATCTACAGATTAAATTTTAATAATAGAAAAGATTTAGAGGAATTTAAAAGAAAATTAGATAACCAAAAAAAAATAGAAAAAATAAATGTATTGATCAATTAAGATTATGAGATTTTTTTTTTATTTCTTAATTATAAGTTTTATATTTAATACTTACACTTTAGCAAATACTAATAAAAAAATACCAAAATTATCAGGTTGTACAGCAGAGGTTAATGAAAAAAATTTCATTAATTCGCAAAATATTAAAATAAAAAACATTGAAGTTGATACACATGACTATAGAAGTTGGACAGTAAATGGTATTAGAATTTTAACAAGCAGATACAGATATACAGAGGATCAATATAAAAGAAGATTTGACGCAACAATTACTGTAAATTTTGATAATAATTCAAGATGTATTTTTTTTGGACGCATAAGGCATAGTGGAGATGAAAAAGACCATATCAGTTTAACAGAAAACTCCAATTCAATTATTCAAAGTTTAGATATTCATCTCGAACAAGGAAATATTAAAGGCATAACAAAATTTAAATTGTTAAGACCTAATACCAGAGGCAAACTTGCGGATGAAATATTTTCCTCTGAAGTACTCAGAATGTTGGGATATTTATCTCCAAGAACATTCAAAGTAAATGCAAGAATAAATCTATCTAAATCAGTAATGATCATGCAAGAGAAAGCAGCAAAAGAACTTCTTGAATTCAACAGGAGAAGGGAAGGTCCAATTTTAGAAGCTGACGAAAGATTCTTTTGGAAGACATTAGGAGAGATTCCAAATAATCAGGTAAGCGGTTGGTCTATTGGAGTAGTCCCACTTACAGACAAAGCAGCAAAGTATATGCTAGCTAAACAGGTAAACCCAAATATTATAAATAGGTCTGACTCCCAAAAAAAAATGTCTTTTGAAGCATTAACAAAATTAAATCTAATTTATCTATATTATTCAAACAGATTTCAGGATGGTAAAAATAAATTTCACCACTTTCAGTACGATTTAGACAATAACCTGCTAGGTTTTTTTAATAAAGAAAACGTTATAAAATTAGATGGTTATAATTTGTTTCAGCAAGCCATAAATGGCCAACACGGTCTTTCTTCAAATAATAGGAAATTTTATTGGAATCCAATAGAAACATACTTTGAACCTATAAATTACGATACTAACTCTAATTTAGAACACGATATTACCCCAGATCATTATAGACTACCTATATCTGAAAATTTCCCTGAGGCTTTTACATATTTGGAGGATAAAATAAAAAAAATTGATATAAAAAAATTAAAAAATAACACAGACAATGCTGGTGTAGTTTTAAGTATAGATCAAATCCAAAAAAAAATGGATAAAATTCTAGACAATCTAAATTCTTTAAAAAAAAATTATCTAAGTATTAATAATACTGAAATTTTTAAACATAATAAATTTCTACCCAAAGATAATGTAATAAGTCAGTTTAGTGAGAATATAAAGGAAATAGAGCCAAGTATTTACTTAGTTAAAAATAATTTGTCTAAAAATAATTTACAGAGATGCGACATTAATTTAGAAAATTGTGAGGATTATAATTTTTCTCAAAGTAACTTATCAGATCTTTTAGAAGGAGAGCTAGTATTAAATGAAAGACCCTACCAGTATATTGGCGAAGAATTAAATTTAAACAAAATAAGCAGTTTAAACAAAATGAAACAAATTACTTTTCTTAAATCTCAGATATTCTATGAAGATGGCATTGAGATAACCAACAATAATTCAAAGAATTTAGATATAATTCAAAATAAACCGGGATCAAGGATATTCATAATTGGTGGGGAGTTAAATAATATTAGTATTAATTTTAATGGCTACAAAATTACAGAAGATAATAATCAATTTAACTTGAAAACTTTTCCACCTAATTATCCAATCAATGATTTAGCTCTAACTGGCTGCCTTTCATTAATAAATCTCAAAGTTGAAGATATTTCAATAATAGCAAACAATTCAAGTTGTGAAGATACAGTAAATTTAATAAATGTAAACGGAACGGTAAATGAAATTAGAATAAATGATTCATTTAGTGATGCTTTAGATATAGATTTTTCTGACTTATATATAAGCAAAATTAAAATTAAATCTGCGCTAAATGATTGTTCTGACTTTTCAGGTGGTAATTACAATCTTAATGAATTAGAACTAAACAATTGTGGCGATAAAGCTTTATCAGTCGGTGAAAAATCAATTATTAAATTAAACAATATTTTAGCTGAAAACGTCAATATAGGTATAGCTTCAAAAGACAGCTCGGTAGTAACTTTAAAAAATGCAAAAATGAAAAATTTAAAAACATGCGTATCTGCCTACAACAAAAAACAAGAATTTAATGGCGGTATTATTAAAATGCAGAATTTAGATTGTAAAAATTATTTTAGAAAAGCAGATATCGATTATATGTCAAAAATTTTTGAAGGAGATAAAAACATAGTAAATAATTTATATGGTTCAAAATATGATCCTTCTGCATTGAAAGTTTCAAAAGTTAAAGATGAAGATGCTGTTAAAAATTTTCATAAAGATTACAAAACCTTTTATGAAGATAAAAGTATAAACGCTGTAATTGAAATACCTGCTGGTATGAATGAAAAATGGCAAGTTTCAAAACAAACCGGATCTTTGAGCAGGGAATTTTTTATGGGTAAACCGCGCATCATTAATTACGAGCCTTACCCAATTAATTACGGCATGATTCCTAGAACCGCACTTCCAACAAGAATTGGTGGGGACGGAGACCCTTTAGATATTATAGTTTTAGGTCCCCCACTTACTCAGGGAGATGTAGTTCAGGTAAAAATAATTGGAATAATGAAAATGACAGACTTTGGTGAGAGAGATGATAAAATTATAGCTGTCCCTATTAATAGTGAACTTGCTCAATTTGAAAATTTATTACATCTTAATAGTGCTCAACCTGAATTAGTTAAAAAAATAAAAGTTTGGTTTGAAAATTACAAAGGGAAAAATATTGTTGAGTTTAAAAATTTTGGATCAGTTGAGGACGCACAAGAATTGCTTTATATAACTAACCGTTATTATGAAAGATTTGGTTTAAAACCAAGAAGTTAAAATGAGTTTTAGAATAGAAGAAAAATTATATATAAAAGAACAAAACTTAATAGAATTTAAGGATTTTATCTCTAAAAAATCTCCTCAGAAATTGTTTACACCAAGAAAAATAGAAAGCCTATATTTTGATAATGTTAATTTAGATATGTACAATGATTCAGTCGAAGGTATAGTGCCAAGAAAAAAAATAAGGATTAGGAAGTATCCAAATACTAAAGATGAAAATTTATATCTTGAAATCAAAAATTCATCAATTGAAGGTAGATTTAAAACAAGAAAAAAGATCGGAAAAGATGAATTTAACAATTTAATAAGAAATGGTATTTTTGATAACCAGTACGGCGTTTGCTTTCCAAACTATATAGTTTCTTATGATAGAGAATATTTAAAGATTGATGATGTTAGAATTTCTATAGATAAAAATTTAATTTATAAAAATTTTAATAATAAAAACTATTTCAAAGATAATAAATCTATTGTAGAAATTAAAACATCTATTAATAAGAATGCTGATGAATTAATAAAAATGTTCCCTTTGCAAAGAATAAGATTCTCTAAATATTGTTTCGCTGTTGAAGCTTTGAGATAAAAAGAATTAACTTTTCCTAGTTTTGTTAATATGATGACATACAATTGATACAGTATTTGAAATATTTAGGCTTTCTATATTTTTACTAATATCAATTTTAAAATTAAAGTCAGCATTTTTTAATGTATTTTCTTTTAAGCCATATCCTTCTGATCCAAAAAGTAATACATTTTTACCTTCCCAGTTATGATTAGTAAAATCTTTCTTTGCATGAACATCAAAAGCGCTTACCCAGAAATTATTCTTCTTTAATAAATTTAACGCTGTATTTAAGTTAGAAACCTTAAAAATTTCAATATGTTCAGTTCCTCCAGAAGCACTTTTGAAAAGTAATTTGCTTTTTGAAGGAAATGATCTTTCCTTCACTATAATTCCTGAAATATTAAATGAAGCCGCAGTTCTTATAATTGATCCTAAATTTCTTGCATCCGTAACTTCTTCTAGAGCAATAAGATTTATATCTTTACCTTTAAATTTATGAATAAATTCTTTTAACGTTGGATATTCCAGCTGCTCAACTTCTGCTACTATCCCTTGATGCGAAATCTCATCTCTACCACATAAATTATCCAGTTCTTTTTTTGATTTAAAAATAACATTTATGTTTTTTAGTAAATTTATAGATTGATTGTCTCTATGTAAGCTTTTTTTAGCATCCTCGGTAAGAAATACCTTTTCAACTCTTCTATTAGGGTTTTTTAAAGCTTCTTCTACTGGATGTTTGCCAACAATGTAAAAAGTGCTTTTTGTCATGGATTTTTTAAGTTTTATCTAAATAAATAGCATATTTAAAAGCAAAATGATTTATTGCATTTATTATACAAGATGCTTATAAAACCCTTGTTGTTGAATACTTTTTGAGTTATTGGGTATCCCTTAGCAACGTTAAGGAGGGGTACCAAAGCGGTCAAATGGGGCGGGCTGTAAACCCGTTGACTTCGGTCTTCGAAAGTTCGAATCTTTCCCCCTCCACCAAACTTAAAAAGTGTTTTATAATATGTGGCGAAAAAGTTTGGATTGTGCGGGTGTCGTATAATGGTAATACCTCAGATTTCCAATCTGATGCTAGGAGTTCGATTCTCCTCATCCGCTCCAAATAAAGTTTAAAATTATATATAAAGAAGAGGAAAAAATGGCAGACAAGAAAAAATTTGAAAGAAATAAACCACATTGTAACATTGGTACAATTGGACACGTGGATCATGGAAAAACAACTTTAACCGCAGCTATTACCAAAGTTTTAGCTGAAAAAGGCGGTGCAGAATTTGTTGCTTACGATCAAATCGATAAAGCGCCAGAGGAAAAAGAAAGAGGAATTACAATTTCTACTGCTCACGTTGAGTATGAAACAGATAAAAGACACTACGCACACGTTGATTGTCCAGGTCACGCTGACTATGTAAAAAATATGATCACAGGAGCAGCACAAATGGACGGGGCAATTTTAGTTGTAAATGCAGCTGACGGTCCAATGCCACAAACTCGTGAACATATTCTTTTAGCAAGACAAGTAGGCGTACCAGCCATTGTTGTTTTCCTTAATAAGATTGACCAAGTTAAGGATAAAGAACTTGTAGAATTAGTGGAAACTGAAATTCGAGAGCTATTAACTTCATATAAGTTTCCTGGAGACAAAATACCAATAGTTAAAGGTTCAGCATTAAATGCAGTTGAAGGAAAAGATGAAGCAACTGGAAAAAATGCTATTATGGAACTTATGAAGGCTGTTGATGATACAATTCCTCAACCTTCAAGACCAAAAGACAAACCTTTCCTAATGCCAGTTGAAGATGTTTTCTCAATCTCAGGACGTGGAACTGTTGCGACAGGTAGAGTTGAACAGGGCGTGGTTAAAACAGGTGAAGAACTTGAGATAGTAGGAATAAAAGAAACAAAAAAAACAGTTATAACTGGTGTTGAAATGTTTAGAAAAATTTTAGACACAGGTGAAGCAGGAGATAATATTGGAGCTTTATTAAGAGGTGTAGAAAGAACTGATATTGAAAGAGGACAAGTCCTTGCTAAACCAGGATCAGTTACTCCTCACACTGAGTTTGAATGTCAGGCGTATGTTTTAAAAAAAGAAGAAGGTGGAAGACACACCCCATTTTTTACAAAATACAGACCTCAGTTTTACTTTAGAACAACTGACGTAACTGGTGAAGTTACATTACCATCAGGAACAGAAATGATTATGCCTGGAGATGATGCAAAATTTACCGTAAAACTTATTACCCCAATTGCTATGAGCGAAAAACTTAATTTTGCTATTAGAGAGGGCGGTAAAACAGTTGGAGCTGGAGTGGTAACAAAAATTATTAAATAAGCTACTAGGAGTGTAGCTCAATTGGTAGAGCGCCGGTCTCCAAAACCGGAGGTTGGGGGTTCGATTCCCTCCGCTCCTGCCAAAAAAGAAATTTATGAGAAACCCATTAAAATTTTTACAAGAAGTTAAACAAGAAGCGTTCAGAGTAACTTGGCCAACAAAAAAAGATACGGTCACGGGATCATTGATGGTTTTTGTACTTGCTAGTTTAGCAGCTGTATTTTTTTTATTATTAGACCAAATTTTAAAGTTTTTATTAGACGTAATTTTAACAATAAATTTTTAATATGAATTGGTATATTGTTCAGGCTTATTCTGGTTTTGAAAACAAAGTAGCAGATAATATTAAAGACGTAATGGCCAAAAACTCCTTGCAATCTAGTCTAGGCGAAGTTCTGGTTCCTACTCATAAAGTTACTGAAGTAAAAAAGGGGAAAAGAACCCAGAAACAAAAAAAATATTTTCCTGGTTATGTTTTGGTTAAGTTAGATCTAAATAAACAAATTTATCATAAAATTAAAAATATACAGAAGGTTAGTGGTTTTTTAGGACCTGAAGGAAAACCTGTTCCAGTTTCAGAAAATGAAGTTAAAAAAATTATGAATCAGTTAAGCGAAACAGAAGCAAATCCATCAGCTGGTATTACCTTTGAGGTAGGAGAAAAAGTAAGAGTATGTGATGGTCCTTTTGCATCTTTCAGTGGATTAGTGGAAGAAATTGATGATGACAAATCAAGGCTCAAAGTATCAGTGTCAATTTTTGGAAGACCAACACCAGTAGATTTAGAATTTAACCAAGTGGAGAAAACTTAATGCCAAAAGAGATCGCAGGATATGTAAAACTTCAAATTAAAGGTGGACAAGCTAATCCAGCACCTCCGGTAGGTCCAGCCCTTGGACAAAGAGGAATAAACATTATGGAATTTTGTAAGGCCTTTAACGAAAAAACAAAGAGCTTTATGGGCAAACCCGTTCCAGTAGTTATAACAGTTTATAAAGATAAAAAATTTGACTTTATAATCAAATCCCCTCCGGCATCTCATTTTATAAGAGAAGCTGCAAAACTTAAAAGCGGATCCCAAGAACCTGGCAGAGTGATAGTAGGATCAATTACAATGAAGCAGGCAGAAGCAATAGCAAAAGAAAAAATGAAAGATCTTAATGCCCATGATTTGTCCGAAGCGACAAAAATTATATGCGGTTCAGCAAGATCTATGGGTATAGAGGTTAAAGAAAAATGAAAAAGATTTCTAAAAGATATAAAAATTTAATTGATCTTCAGAAGAAGGAAAAAAGTGAAACTTTAGAAAAGAAGATAGAGTCAATCAAAAAAATGTCAAATACAAAGTTTGTAGAGTCTATTGATTTATCCTTTAAGATTAATTTAAAAAAAATTAAATCACCAGATTCTAATCTAAGAACAATTATTGAATTACCTAATGGAAGTGGAAAAAAAATTATAGTTGCGGTCTTATGCGATGAAAATAAAATTGCAGACGCAAAAAAAAGTGGTGCAGAAGTTTACGGATCTAATGATTTACTAGAAAAAATAACTTCAGGTAAAATAAATTTTAATAAACTTATTTGTACACCTTCAATGATGTCAAAATTAGGAAAATTAGGTAAAATTCTTGGTCCTAAAGGTTTAATGCCGAATCCAAAACTTGGAACAGTTTCTGAAGATATAATTGGAACAGTAACAAAAATTAAAAATAATATTGTTGAAGTTAAAAATGATAAAGATGGAAATGTTGGTATTTCTATTGGAAGAAAAAACTTTACAACAAATAAAATTTTAGAAAATATTAAGTCTATAGTGGAAAACTTAAAGAAAGATAAACCTACAATTTTCAATTCTGAAAATATTAAAAATTTTTATATTTCAGCAACTATGAGTCCTTCTTACAAAATTAATTTTAAGGATATCCAAAAATGATGACAAAAGAGCAAAAGAAAAATTACGTTGAAGAAATGAAAAAAGTTTTCTCATCCAACGAGGCAATTATGATTGCTCATTATCAAGGTCTAAGCGTTAATGAACTTGATAAGATAAGAGACGAAATGAGAAAAAGTGGAATTTTCTTCAAAGTAACAAAAAATAGAATTACTAAAATTGCTTTAAAAGAAACAAAGTACAAAGATCTAGAAAAGTTTTTTACAGGACCAACAGCTGCAGCTATTTCATCTGACCCAATTATGTCAGCAAAGATTCTCGCTAAATACGCTAAAAGCGGCTCAAACCTAAAAATTGTAGCTGGTTATATGGACGGTAAGGTTTTAGAAGCAAAAGACGTGGCTAAAATCGCCACACTACCTACTTTAGACGAAGCTAGGGCTAAAATAGTTGGTATTTTGTCTACTCCGGCTCAAAAAATTTTAAGTATTTTACTTGCACCTGGCTCAAAAATTGCTATTTTGGCGCACGAGAAAAGTAAAAAAGGTTAAACCGAATTCATTATCAAATGGCTGATTTAAATAAAATAATAGAAGATCTTTCAAAGTTAACAGTTGTTGAAGCTGCAGAACTATCAAAACAGTTAGAAGAAAAATGGGGAGTTACAGCAGCAGCACCAGTGGCAGCAGCGCCAGCCGCAGGGGGAGCAGCACCAGCTGAGGAAAAAAGTGATTTTATAATTTTTTTAAACTCTGCTGGAGATAAAAAAATTAATGTTATTAAAGAAGTAAGAGCTTTAACAGGTTTGGGACTTAAAGAAGCAAAAGATTTAGTTGAGGCAGCTCCAAAAGAAATTAAAAAAGGTGTACCAAAAAAAGACGCTGAAGAAGCCAAGAAGAAATTAGAAGCTGCTGGAGCTAAGGTAGAATTAAAATAATACAGGTACAGTTTTCGTAGGTACCTAAATAATAGTTGTTGGATGGAATTATCTTTTACTCAAAAGAAAAGTATTAGAAAAAGTTTTGGAAGATTACAAGAAAGCTTATCAATACCTAATCTTATAGAAGTTCAAAAAAACTCTTTCAATGAGTTCATTGTTAAATCTGATAAAAACACGAAAACAATCTATTGTAAGGGATTAACTAAAGTATTTAAAAGTATTTTTCCAATTAATGATGCATCAGATAAATCTTCATTAGAATTTATATCTTATAGATTGGGCAAGCCAAAATTTGATGTTACTGAATGTAGACAAAGAAGCTTAACATATTCTGCTGCACTAAAAGCTACTTTAAGATTAGTAGTTTATGATATAGATAGCGAAAATAACACCAAACAGATTTTATCAGCAAAAGAGCAAGAAGTTTTTATAGGAGACCTTCCATTGATGACTCCAAGTGGTACTTTTGTAGTTAACGGTGTAGAGCGAGTTGTGGTTAATCAAATGCATAGAAGTCCCGGTGTCTTTTTTGATCATGATAAAGGAAAAACACATGCAAGTGGAAAATATTTATTTAATTGCAGAATAATTCCAGGAAGAGGATCTTGGTTAGATTTTGAATTTGACCCAAAAGATATTTTATATTTTAGAATAGATAGAAAAAAGAAAATTCCAATTACAACATTACTTTATGCTTTAGGTAAAAATAGAGAGGAGATACTCAAAACATTTTACTCATATGATACTTATACTTATGATAAAACAAATAATTGCTGGTTTTTAATTCTAAATCCAGAAAAATATAAAAGACCTATAAAATTACAATTTGATTTAATTGACAAAAAAAATAAAAAGCGAGTTTTAAAAAAAGGAGAGAAATTAAATTATGTACTGGCTAAAAGTTTAAAAGACAAGGGTTTAAAGGAAATCATAATTTCAAAAGAAGAAATAATAGGAAAATATACAAAAGAAGATATAAAAAATAAAAATGGTGATGTAATTCTAAAATCAGGTTTCAATCTTTCAGAAGAAGTATTAGAAAAAATCTTAACTTCAGAAAAATATAAAATTGAACTGGCAAATGTAGACTCAATCTCAAGAGGACCTTACATTTTCGAAACAATTAAATTAGATAAAAACAATAATAAAGAAGAAGCTCTTAGTGATATATATAAAGTTTTGAGACCTGGAGAGCCTCCAAGTAAAGAAGTTGCTGAAGAAGTTTTTAAAAATCTTTACTTTAGCAATGAAAGATATGATCTTTCAGATGTTGGAAGAGTAAAATTAAATGCTAAACTTAATCTAAACATTCCTGACTCAACAAGGATTTTAACGCAAGAGGATATAGTTGGAATAATAAAATTTATTTTGGACTTAAGAGATGGGAAAGGAACAGTGGATGATATCGACCATCTTGGTAACCGAAGAGTTAGATCTGTCGGAGAACTTGTTGAAAATCAATTTAGAATTGGTCTTTTAAGAATGGAAAGAACTATTAAAGAAAAGATGTCTACATTATTAGAAATTGAGTCTGCAATGCCGCAAGATTTAATTAATGCAAAACCTATAACAACTTCATTTAAAGATTTTTTTGGAACTTCTCAATTATCTCAATTTATGGATCAAACTAATCCTTTATCCGAAATTACACATAAAAGAAGGGTTTCGGCTTTAGGCCCAGGAGGCTTAACAAGAGAAAGAGCTGGGTTTGAGGTAAGAGATGTTCATCCAACACATTATGGAAGAATATGCCCTATAGAAACACCAGAAGGACCAAATATAGGTCTAATCAATAGTTTGGCTACATACTCAAAAGTAAACCAATATGGCTTTATTGAAAGCCCATATAAAAAAGTATCAAATGGAAAAATTTTAAACAAAATTGAATACCTTTCAGCAATCGAAGAAGAAAAATATACAATTGCCCAAGCAAACTCTCCTGTTAATGAAAACGGAAATTTTATAGAAGAACTTGTTTCTTGTAGGAAAGGGCTTAATTTTATTTTATCAAGAAGAGAAAATATTGATTATATTGACGTTTCTCCTAAACAATTAGTTTCAGTTGCAGCTTCTTTAATACCTTTTTTAGAAAATGATGATGCTAATAGAGCTTTGATGGGATCCAACATGATGCGTCAGGCAGTTCCACTACTGAAACCTGAGTCACCTTTAGTTGGTACAGGCATAGAAGGTGATGTCGCCTTAGACTCTGGTGTTACTATTGTTGCTAAAAGAAATGGTGTAGTAGATAAAATTGATGGAAAAAGAATTGTAGTTAAAGCTACTGAAGAAAAAGATTTATCTAAATCAGGTGTAGATATTTACAACTTGTTAAAATTTCAAAGGTCAAATCAAAACACATGTATTAATCAAAAACCTCTTGTAAAAGTAGGAGATATAATAAAAAAAGGCGATATTATTGCCGATGGTCCAGCTACAAAATTAGGAGAACTTGCTTTAGGAAAAAATGTGACAGTAGCTTTTATGCCTTGGCAAGGTTATAATTTCGAAGACTCCATTTTAATTTCTGAGAGATGTGTAACTGATGATGTTTTCACATCAATACATATAGAAGAACACGAGTTAATGGCTCGAGATACTAAATTAGGAACAGAAGAGATCACAAGAGATATTCCAAATGTAAGTGAAGAAAGTCTAAGGAATCTTGATGAATCGGGAATTGTATATATAGGTGCAGAAGTTAATCCTAGTGATATTTTAGTAGGTAAAGTCACACCAAAAGGAGAGACAGCATCAAGTCCAGAAGAAAAACTTTTAAGATCTATTTTTGGCGAAAAAGCAACTGATGTTAGAGATAGTTCATTAAAACTTCCCCCAGGTAGTGGAGGTGTAGTTGTTGATGTAAGAGTTTTTAATAGACATGGAGTTGAAAAAGACGAGAGAACAATAGCTATAGAGAGATCTGAAATAGAGTCGGTTCAAGAAGACAAGCACGTTGAAGAAGAAATTCTTGAAAGAAATATAAAGTTAAGATTGAACGAAATTTTGAGAAAACAAGAAATCATAAAAAGTTATAAAAATTTAAAGTCCGGATCAATATTGGACAAAGAGGCTTTAGACGCACTTAATATAAAAGAATATTGGAAACTAGAATTTAAAAATACAGAGATCAGTAGCAAAGTTTTACAACTTAAAGATCAGTTTGATAGCGCCCAAAAAGACATCCAGCTAAGATTTGAAGATAAGGTTTTAAAGATCAAACAAGGTGATGATTTATTGCCAACAGTAATGAAAGTTGTCAAAGTCTTTGTTGCAGTCAAAAGAAGATTAATGCCCGGAGACAAAATGGCAGGAAGGCATGGCAATAAGGGTGTAATAAGTAAAATCGTTCCTGTCGAAGACATGCCATATATGGAAAATGGGAAACCAGTAGATATAGTTTTGAATCCATTGGGAGTGCCAAGCCGTATGAATGTGGGTCAAATCCTTGAGACCCATCTAGGTTGGTCATGTTCCGAACTGGGTGAAAAAATTAGAAAGATTTCTAATCAATATTTTGAAAACAAAAATGTTAATGATTTAGACAAAACTCTTGAAAATATTTACGGTAAAGAAATTTACAGCGATATAATTAAAAAATTTGATAAAAAACAACTCCAAGAGCTATGCACTAATCTTTCAAATGGTGTTCCAGTAGCGACACCTGTTTTTGATGGAGCATCAACGGATGATATTACAAAAATGCTTGATCTAGCAAATTTACCTAATACAGGACAAACAACTTTGTGGGATGGTATAACAGGTGAAAAATTTGATAGGCCTGTTACAGTTGGAATAATATACATGCTTAAACTTCACCATCTTGTAGAAGATAAAATTCATGCCAGATCGACAGGACCATATAGTCTTGTTACTCAACAACCTTTAGGTGGAAAAGCCCAACTAGGAGGCCAAAGATTTGGAGAGATGGAAGTATGGGCTTTAGAGGCTTATGGCGCATCTTACACTTTGCAAGAAATCTTGACTGTAAAATCTGACGATGTAGCTGGCAGAACTAAGGTTTATGAAACTATAGTAAAAGGGGACGATAATTTTGAGTCTGGAATTCCAGAGTCTTTTCACGTTTTAGTTAAAGAGATTAGAGCTCTTGGTCTTAATATAGAGTTAAATTGAAAATGAAAAAACAATTATTCAAAGATACAAAACCATCTTTAACTGAAAAAAACTTCAGCCATATTAAAATAACTCTTGCCAGCCCTGACAAAATAAAATCGTGGTCTTTTGGAGAAATAAAAAAACCTGAAACTATAAATTACAGAACTTTTAGACCTGAAAAAGATGGTCTTTTTTGTGCAAGAATATTTGGACCAGTAAAAGATTATGAATGTTTGTGTGGAAAATACAAAAGAATGAAATTTAGAGGGATAATTTGTGAAAAGTGTGGAGTTGAGGTTACAAAATCTAACGTGAGAAGAGAAAGAATGGGTCATATTAATTTATCTTGTCCAGTTGCACACATCTGGTTTCTAAAATCTTTACCAAGTAGAATTTCTTTAGCTATGGATATGAAACTCAAAGAAGTCGAAAAAGTTTTATATTTTGAAAGTTTTATTGTTATTGAGCCAGGGCTAACCGAACTTAAAAAAGGTCAATTATTAACAGAGGATGAATACACAAAAGCTCAGGAAAAATATGGTGAAGATGGTTTTACCGCTGGTATTGGAGCTGAGGCAGTACGGGATATTCTTATTGGTATAGATCTTAACAAAGAAAGAGAAAAACTAAATAATTCTTTAAAAGAAACTAAATCTAAAGTTACTGAAGAGCGAACCTTAAAAAGGATTAAACTAATAGATTCTTTTATAGGGTCTGGAAACAAGCCAGAGTGGATGATTTTAACAACACTACCAGTAATTCCACCTGAACTTAGACCTTTAGTTCCTCTAGATGGAGGTAGATTTGCTACTTCTGATCTCAATGATCTTTATAGGAGAGTCATAAATAGAAATAATAGATTAAAAAGACTTCTTGATTTAAAAGCACCAGAAATAATCGTTAGAAATGAAAAAAGAATGCTTCAAGAATCAGTTGATGCTTTATTTGATAATGGAAGAAGAGGTAGAGTCATAACAGGAACTGGCAAGAGACCTCTTAAGTCATTAGCTGAAATGCTTAAAGGAAAACAAGGAAGATTTAGACAAAACTTGCTAGGAAAAAGAGTAGATTACTCTGGTAGATCAGTAATTGTTGTAGGTCCAAAACTCAAACTACACCAATGTGGACTACCAAAAAAAATGGCCCTAGAACTCTTTAAACCTTTTTTATATGCAAGATTAGCTAAATTAGGTTTAGCCACTACAATTAAACAAGCAAAAAGAATGGTCGAAAAACAAAGAAGCGAGGTCTGGGACTCTTTAGAGTATATAATTAGAGAACATCCAATTTTACTTAACAGAGCTCCAACTTTGCATAGATTAGGTGTCCAAGCTTTTGAAGCAACACTTATAGAGGGTAATGCGATCGAACTTCACCCGCTTGTTTGTGCTGCTTTTAACGCAGATTTTGACGGAGACCAAATGGCTGTTCACATTCCTTTAAGTTTAGAGGCTCAACTTGAAGCTAGAGTTCTGATGATGTCTACAAACAATATATTAAGCCCCTCGAACGGAAAACCTATTATAGTTCCGAGTCAGGATATAGTTTTAGGAATATATTATTTATCTCAATCAAAAGAGGAAAAAAAAGAAAAACCTTCAGGCATATTTTTAAATGTTGACGAAATCAATAATGCATTAGAAAGACATTTAATTAGTATCCACTCAAAAATAATTTCTCAATTCTCTTCAGTAGACAAAGATGGAAAAAAAATAGTTGAAAAACATATTAGTACAGCGGGGAGATTTTTACTTGCCGAAACATTACCAAAGCATCATAAAATAAAATTTTCTTTGATGGATAAATTATTAACCAAAAAGGCTGTTTCAGAAATAATAGACCTGGTTTATAGATATTGTGGTCAAAAACAGACTGTTATTTTTTGTGACAGTATTAAAGATTTGGGTTTTAAACATGCTTTCAAAGCAGGTATTTCTTTTGGAAAAAATGATTTAATAATTCCTAAAACAAAAGAAAAGCTTGTAAATCAAACGAAAAAACAAATAGAAGAATACGAAAAACAATATCAGGATGGATTAATAACGAGAGGCGAAAAATATAATAAAGTAGTTGATGTATGGTCTAAGTGTACAGACTCGATCGCAAACGAAATGATGAAAGAAATTTCCTCAGCTGAGAAAAAATATTCTGATGGAAGAATAGAAACAAATTCAGTTTATATGATGGCCGATTCAGGCGCTAGGGGATCGCCAGCTCAAATGAAGCAGCTTGCGGGTATGCGTGGTTTGATAGCTAAGCCTTCAGGTGAAATTATTGAGTCTCCAATTGTTTCTAATTTTAAAGAAGGTTTAACAGTACTTGAGTATTTTAACTCTACACACGGTGCGAGAAAAGGTTTAGCTGATACGGCTTTAAAAACTGCAAATTCTGGTTATTTAACAAGAAGACTTTGTGACGTAGCACAAGATCTTCAAGTAACGATACAGGATTGTAATTCAAAATCGTCTATCAAGCTCAATGAAATTATTGAGGGAGGAAATATTTTAGTAAGTTTATCAGAAAGAGTTTTGGGAAGAGTACCTTCTCATGATGTAAAACATCCAATAACTGGCGAAACTATCGTCAAAAAAAAGAAATTAATTGATGAACTAGATTGTGAATTAATAGACCTTGCTGGAGTTAAGTCTATAAATGTTTATTCTGTAATTACATGCGAAGCTAAAAAAGGTGTTTGCCAAACTTGTTATGGAAGAGATTTGGCTCGTGGGAAACTAGTAAGTATTGGTGAAGCAATAGGGATGATAGCAGCCCAATCAATTGGTGAGCCGGGTACTCAATTAACTATGAGAACTTTTCACGTTGGTGGTACTGCTCAGATTAAAGAGGAGTCATCCGTCATTTCAGTTAACGAGGGTATTTTAAAAATAAATAATAAAAATTTAATTAAAGATTCAAAAAATAACACAATTGTAATGGGTAGAAGTACGCAATTATCTTTAGAAGATGATAACGGAAGACAACTTGCATTATATAAAATTCCTTATGGAGCAAAAATTTATTTTCAGCATGGAGATAAAGTTTCTAAAGGAAAAAAAATAAGTGAGTGGGACCCTTACACATTACCAGTGATTGCCGAAACTAATGGTATTGCAAATTATATGGACTTAGTTGAAGGTGTCTCATTGGCTGAAACTGTAGATAACGCAACCGGTATATCAGTTAAATCTGTACTTGATTGGAGATCGCAATCAAAAAATTCTGATTTAAAACCAAGAATTACTTTAAGGAATTCTGATGGTGAAGTAATAAAAAAAGCTGATGGAAATGAAGCCAGATACTATCTCGTTCCCGATTCAATCTTGTCAATTAAAGATGGTCAAAAAATATCTGCAGGCGATATATTAGCAAGGTTACCAAAAGAAACATCAAAAACTAAAGATATAACAGGTGGATTACCAAGAGTGGCAGAATTATTTGAAGCAAGACGACCAAAAGATAGCGCTATCATTGCTGAAAATGATGGAACAATTCAACTAGGAAAAGAAGTAAGAGGTAAACAAAAAATATCTATAGTTACAGCAAAAGGTACTTCCTCAAATTATTTGATACCAAAAGGTAAGCACATAAATTTTAATGAAGGTGAAAAAATTAAAAAAGGAGAATATTTGTTAGATGGTAGTCCGGCACCACATGATATTTTAAGAATTTTAGGAGTTGAGGCTTTAACAGAGTACTTTGTTAGTGAAGTCCAAGAAGTCTATAGAATGCAAGGCGTTGTAATCAACGATAAACATATCGAAACTATAGTACGTCAAATGTTAAAAAAAATTGAAATTAAAGACTCTGGTGAATCAAAACTATTAGTTGGTGAATTAATAGACAAAATAAAACTTGACGAAATTAATAACGAATTAAAAAAAGATAACAAAAAGACAGCTAGTGGGGACAGAATATTACTAGGTATAACGAAAGCATCTTTACAAACAAATTCTTTTATATCTGCTGCGTCATTTCAAGAAACAACAAGAGTTCTTACTGATTCCGCAATAAAAGGCAAAATTGATAGCTTAGAAGGATTAAAAGAAAATGTAATTGTTGGAAGATTAATACCAGCAGGGACAGGATTTACTAAAAATAAACTCAATAAACTTGCTGAAGAACAAGACAAAATTAGAATAGACCAATTAGAAAAAAAACAGTTGGAAATCGAACAGTCAGAAAGCAAATCTTAGACTAAAACCCTTATTGTTATTGTCTTTTTTTGCCCCATTAATCATTGACTTTTTGCGCTTCAATGTTAGTTTAGCGCAATTTTGATAGTTAAAAGTAAGGTTATTTTGGCCTTAAACAATAACTAAAAATTAAAGAAGTAACATACCTACTTTCTTCTATCTTAATTTAAATTTAAAAAATTATGCCAACGATAAGTCAATTATTGAGAAAGCCAAGGGTTCGACCTCAATCCAGAAACAAGGTTCCTGCCCTAGAGAAACAACCTATTAAGAGAGGTGTGTGTATAAAAGTTTATACGACTACACCAAAAAAACCAAATTCAGCTTTAAGAAAAGTTGCTAGAGTAAGATTGTCTAATGGTTTTGAAGTAACAGCATACATACCAGGTGAGGGACATAATTTACAAGAACACTCTGTTGTATTGATAAGGGGGGGTAGAGTAAAAGATTTACCAGGTGTTAGATATCATATTCTCAGAGGAAATCTTGATGCCCAAGGAGTTACCGCAAGAAAAAAAAGACGATCTTTGTACGGAGCAAAAAAACCAAAATAAATAATATACAATGTCTAGAAAAAGAAGAGCACCAAAAAGAAAAAATTACCCTGATCCAAAATACGGATCTCAAGTAATTTCAAAATTTATTAATTCCATTATGTACGACGGTAAGAGATCAGTAGCAGAAAGAATTTTATATTCTGCTTTAGAAAAAATGAAAACAAAAAATCAAGATCCACTAAAAATATTTAATACCGCAATAAGTAATGTTAGACCAAATTTAGAAGTAAGATCAAGAAGAGTAGGTGGAGCAACATATCAAGTTCCAGTAGAAGTTAAAGTTAATAGATCACAAGCTCTAGCACTAAGGTGGATTTTAGATGCATCAAGAAAAAGAAAAAACAAAACAATGGCAGAGAAACTATTCTATGAACTAATGGATGCTTCACAAAATAAAGGATCCGCAGTTAAAAAAAGGGAAGACACACATAAGATGGCAGAGTCAAATAAAGCTTTTGCACACTTTAGATGGTAATATTATGCCCAGAACACATACTTTAGAAAAATATAGAAACATTGGCATCATGGCGCATATTGATGCGGGCAAAACTACTACCACAGAAAGAATTTTATATTACACTGGAAAAAGTCACAAAATTGGTGAAGTTCATGATGGAGCAGCAACAATGGATTGGATGGAACAAGAACAGGAAAGAGGGATTACAATCACCTCAGCGGCTACGACTTGTTTTTGGAGAGAGCATAGAATTAATATTATTGATACGCCTGGACACGTTGATTTTACCATAGAAGTTGAAAGATCCTTAAAAGTACTAGACGGAGCTGTTGCCGTTTTTGATGGAGTCGCTGGAGTTGAACCTCAATCAGAAACTGTATGGAGACAAGCTGACAAATATAAAGTGCCGAGAATTTGTTTTGTAAATAAATTAGACAGAACAGGAGCTGATTTTTTTAATTGCGTAGAAATGATCAAAGATAGACTAGGTGCAAAACCACTTGTAATGCAAATTCCAGTTGGTATGGAAGCTTCTCTAAAAGGTATTGTAGATTTAGTTAAAATGAAAGCAGTTATATGGAAAGATGAAAAACTTGGAGCAGAATTTGAATATGTAGATATTCCAGCTGATTTAAAAGAACAGGCAGAAAAATATAGAAAAGAATTAATAGAAACAGCTGTAGAGCAAGATGAAAAATTAATGGATGATTATCTAAACGGAAAAGAAGTTTCAGAGAAAGATATAATTTCGTGTGTACGTAAGGGATGTTTAAAGTTTGATTTTGTACCAGTATTAACAGGATCAGCTTTTAAAAATAAAGGTGTCCAACCACTTCTGGATGCTGTTGTAGATTTCTTACCTAGTCCTAAAGACATCAATTCAATCAAAGGAACAAAACCTAATTCAAAAGACGAAGTTGAGAGAAAATTTGATGATAAAGAACCTTTTTCAGCATTAGCATTTAAAGTTGCAAATGACCCTTTTGTTGGTTCTTTAACATTTATAAGAATTTACTCGGGTACTCTCAAGTCTGGAACCGGAATTTATAATACATCAAGAGATAAAGAAGAAAGAGTTGGAAGAATGCTATTAATGCATGCCAATAGTAGAGAAGACGTGAAAGAGGCAAATACGGGAGATATTGTTGCTTTAGCAGGTCTTAAATACACAATTACAGGACATACTCTATCCGATGAGGATAAACCGGTTATTTTAGAGCCAATGGAATTTCCAGATCCAGTTATTGAAATTGCTGTTGAGCCAAAAACAAAAGGAGACCAAGAAAAAATGGGAGAAGCTTTGGGTAGATTAGCAAAAGAAGATCCATCTTTTAGAGTTACTTCGGACGAGGAGTCAGGACAAACTATAATAAAAGGAATGGGAGAATTACATTTGGATATTATCGTTGATAGAATGAAAAGAGAATTCAAAGTAGAAGCAAATATTGGAGCTCCACAAGTTGCCTATAGAGAAACTATATTAAAACCTGTTTCGAATGTATACATACACAAGAAACAAAGTGGTGGCGCTGGTCAGTTTGCAAAGGTTGAATTAAATGTCGAGCCTTTAGAGGCTGGAAAAGGAAGAGAAGTTGAAAACAAAATTAAAGGTGGTGCAATTCCTAAAGAATTTATTCCTGGAGTAGAAAAAGGAGTAGTTAGTGTTGCTGATAACGGTATTTTAGCAGGTTTCCCTTTAATAGATTATAAAGTTACAATTGTTGACGGACTTCACCACGACGTTGACTCGAGTGTCTTGGCCTTTGAAATTGCATCTAGATATTGTTTTAAAGAAGCTTGCACAAAAGCTGGTCTTAAACTTCTTGAACCAGTAATGAGAGTTGAAGTGATAACACCAGAGGATTATATGGGAGATGTTATTGGAGATTTAAATAGTAGAAGAGGTCAAGTATCCACAACAGACAA